>CATLBR010000017.1 GCA_949879795.1 uncultured Hungatella sp. | reverse complement strand
TACTCAATCGGCTTCGCCGCAAATTTTGAGCGATTTGTCAAGCGTTTTTTGAAAAAAAGTGGGTGATTTTTTGAAATAAGGGTCTGAAAGCCTTATAAAATCAGGGCTTAAGATTCCGAAAAGTTATAATCCATGAAAGGAGGACGCAGGTTTGCGAACCATCTTCCACATTGATGTAAACTCAGCCTTTTTAAGCTGGGAATCTGTATATCGTCTCAGCAGGAACCCTCAGACTTTGGATCTTCGGACCGTCCCCTCCATCGTTGGCGGCGACCAGAAGACCCGCCATGGGGTAGTTCTCGCCAAGTCGACCCCTGCCAAGGCCTACGGTATCGTCACCGGGGAGCCTGTAGCCCAGGCCCTGAAAAAGTGCCCGTCCCTGGTGTGTGTCCCCTCTCGATTTGACGTGTACCTGGACTTCTCTCATAAGTTGATTCACCTCCTGGAGGAGTACACTCCGGATATTGAGAAATTCAGCATCGACGAGGCCTTTCTCGACATGACGGAGACCATCCATCTGTTCGGGGACCCGGAGGATGTGGCTGACCGGATCCGGGAGAGGGTGAAAAGAGAGCTGGGATTTACGGTCAATGTAGGCATCGCCTCCAACAAGCTCCTGGCCAAGATGGCCTCGGATTTCAGAAAGCCGGATCTCTGCCACACCTTGTGGGACCGGGAGATTCCTGCCAAGCTGTGGCCTCTCCCGGTGAGAGACCTGTTCTTTGTAGGCGGGGCGGCTGAGAAGAAGCTGAGCGCTCTGGGAATCCACACTATCTGTGACCTGGCCCACTTTGACCTTCAGGTGCTGCGGGCCCACCTGGGAGTCAAGTACGCCGACCAGATCTATCGCTACGCCAACGGCGTGGACGACGACCCTGTGGCGGAGAGGGAGCCTGTCAACAAAGGCTACGGCAACAGCATCACCCTGTCCCGGGACGTAGACGATTACGACACCGCCTGCCAGGTGCTTCTGTCCCTGTGCGAGACCGTGGGTACCAGACTGCGCCGCGACCAGGTGCTGTGCGGCTGTGTGTGCGTGGAACTGAAGGACTGGAAGTTCCGCTCCCTGTCCCATCAGATGACCCTGGACACTCCCACAGATTCCTCCACGGTTCTCTACGAGAAATCCTGCCTTCTCCTGAGAGATTTCTGGGATCTGACACCGGTACGGCTCATAGGCGTGCGCGCTGCCAGGGTCACGGACGGAGATTTTGTGCAGATGAACCTGTTTGACACGGAGAGGAATCAGAAATTAGAACAGATGGAAAAGGCAGTGGACGCCATACGGGGAAAATTCGGTGTGGACAGCATCAAAAGAGCCAGCTTTTTAAAGGCGGACACTATTGTAGACCATACCGTTGGCAAGAAGAAACATCTTGGAAATCGGGATGACCGGTGACATCTTTCCACCTGCAAGATTACTTACGCCAAACGGTACCCATTGGGATTTCTCTCTGAAGATCTCCCCCAATGGGTACCGTTTGGCAGTCAAAAATATCAGAGCACGTCCTGCCCCTTTGACATATTTCTAGTCCTCCATCATCTCGAGAAATTTCTTAAACTCTTCCTTGGCCTCCTCGATCAGTCCCTGGTCGTAGGTGTTGAGAGCCCTCTCAAATTTCCGGATAGCCCGCTCCACCAGGAGACGGTCGTCCCCCAGGCTCTCCTCGTAGACTCTCTCCCCCCTCAGAAGCAGATACTTGTTCTCCTCCCTGTCTCTTGGATGAATCTTTAAGTAGGACAGGGTCTTAAGGCGCTCTTCGATCTCCTCCTGGGTCATGTCCACGTCTCTTCCCAGGAAGACCTTCTTCTCAACCTCACCTGTGGATATAACCTTTACCTCAACCTCTAAAATAGAGTTTATATCGTACGTATAGGTTACATCTACAGACTCCTCCCCCGCTTTGTTTGCAGGGATGTCGATGAGCAGTTCTCCCAGTGACAGGTTGTTGGCGGCAAACCTGCTCTCACCCTGAAGTACATTGATGCGGATCTTGTCCTGATTGTCTCTCACTGTGTAGAGGCGCTCCGTCCTGCTTGCGGGAATCACCGTGTTTCTGTCGATGATAGGGCAGAACACCCCGTTTTCGTACTGGTGATTCTCCCACTCCCGCACCACCTCCGTGCCCAGGGTGAACGGACACACATCCGTGAGAATAACCTCCTTGATAACCTCTTTTCTCTCCTTCATGGCCCCCTGAATGGCCGCCCCAAGAGCCACCGCCTCATCAGGGTTGATGTTGGTGTCGGGAATCATCTTAAACAGCTTGCTGACAAACCGCCGGATCACCGGGCTTTTGGTAGCCCCTCCCACAAGCACCACCTTGTCGATGTCAGACAAGCGGATGTGGGCATCCGCCAGGCTCCTCTTCACCGGACGGCGAATCCGGTCCAGAAGCTCGCCGCAGGCCTCCTCGTACTTGGGCAGTTCCACCTCCAGCTCGTACAGTTCATCCCCGATCTTGCAGCTCATCTTTGACACCCTCTTGTCAGAGAAGCCCAGCTTGCACAGATCCGCCTGCTTGTGGATGTGCCTCAGAGTCTTCTCGTCCAGGGACAGTCTGTCCAGCTTGTAGTACTTGTCAAAGAACATGTTCTCCAGCACCGCCGTAAAGTCCTCTCCCCCCAGGAAGTTGTCCCCCGCCACGGCCCGGACTTCCAGGATGGTGTCATACAGCTCCAGGATCGACACGTCAAAAGTTCCGCCTCCCAAATCAAACACCAGAAATCTGGCCTGGCTCTGGTTCTGGTACAGGCCATAGGCGATGGCCGCCGCCGTCGGTTCGCTGATGATGCGCTCCACTTTCAGGCCAGCCAGCTCCCCCGCCCTCTTGGTAGCGCGCCTTCTGGCGTCGTCAAAATAGGCGGGAACGCTGATGACCGCCTCTTCCACCTCCTCGCCCAGATAGCTCTCCGCGTCCTCCTTCAGCGCCCTCAGCACCAGTGAGGACAGCTCCTCCGCCAGGAAGGTCTTGTCAAGGAGCTTAAACTGTTTCTTGCTCCCCATATCCCTCTTAAACACGCCGGCCGCGCTGTTCGGATACAGAAGCATCCGCTCCGCCGCCAGCTCTCCTACATACACTTGCTGCTCCTCGTCGATGCTCACCACCGACGGAGTCAGGTTTTTTCCCAGCCTGTTGGGGATGATCTTCGGCCCCTCTTCTGTAAAATATGCCACCAGGCTGTTGGTGGTCCCAAGGTCAATTCCAATAATCATAATTTTTGTATCCTCTTCAAAGCAATTCTCGTGGCAATCCCATGTTCGTTCAGTTCACAGGCCTTCTCATAATTCTTCCGGGCCTTCTCATAGTCTCCTATAGCCTCATAGTACATGCCAAGATGCTGATAGCCCTCATAGCAGCCCTGATGACGGCACTGCCTGCACCTGCCGCACTCGGTCATCTCGCGGAGCATGGCAAGTCCTTTGTCAGTCTCACCCATACAGATATAAAGCCACCCGAATCTCATAAGCCGGGCCGGGCGGTAGGACAGGTAATTCAGATAGTTCTCCTCCGTCCCGCTGTCGGACTTTTTAAAGTGTTCCATGGCACTCATGGCGTGGAGCCTGGCGTCCAGTTTCTTTCCTTTGCGGAAATACAGGTAAGCCAGTTTCCACTCGGTCTCCCTCCGGTCGTCCTCCGTGAGAGCCGCCGCCAGCCCTCTCTTGTAGTATCCCTCGGCCTTCCTGTAGTCCCCCAGCATCTCCCTGTAAAAATATGCCAGGTCGCAGAATCGTCTGCATTTTAACTCTTTGGATGCCTTGTTGATTCCTTTCACATACATTTTTATGGCCTCTTTCGTCTTTCCCTGAAGGAAGTACACAAAAGCCACATCATCATAGTAGTCATCTTGTTCCTGGTCTTTCTCAAAATACCTGAGAGCATTGTCATAATCCTCCAGATACTGGTATAGAAGGCCTATCTCCCGCCAGAGGCTTTTCCGGTCCGGGAACATCTTCAGATCTTCCTCATAACACCAGATAGCCTTTTTATAGTCGCCCAGGGCCTCGTAGCAGTCAGCCATGTTGCTGTAGGGAAGAACACTCTTGCTGTCCCCCATACATTCCACCGCCCTCTCCAGGCACCCGATGGCCTTCTCAAACTGGCCCATATATTTGTAGCAGCACCCGATATTGTTGTGGGACGCCCAGTCGTCAGGCTCATACTCAAGTGCCTTCTCAAATGTCTCGATGGCCTCCTCCAGGCGGTAGGCGCTCATGTAAAGCCTGCCCTTTTCCACCAGGTAATAACAGTTTTCCTTGTAATTCAGCTGTCTCTGCAGATAGACCATAGCCTTTTGATAATCTGCCAGGTTGTAGGTGCTGGTGTACTTTTCCTTATAGTAATCCGCCAGCTTCTCGTTGGCGTCCCTGTACGCCTCCTGGGACTTAAGAGCCTTGTCGTACTCTTCCATGGCCAGATTCTTCATGCCCAGCGCCTCATGGCACAGGCCGCAGTTGTAGTGAAGGGCAGGGGCGTTGCCGTACACGGACTCTGCTTCCCGGTACTCTGCCAAAGCCTTCTTGTACTCTTTCTTGTCCAGGTATATGTGACCCCTGATCATGCGGTACTGCATCCGCTCCGGATTCTGGCCGATGGCCGTCTCCAGGTGATCCAAGGCACTGTACAGGTTGTCGTTGTCCCAGTGAAGCAGAGCGATCTCGTACTCCACCTCCGACAGATCCTCGATATCCATCTCCACGTCCGGATGGTCTTCCTTGTGGCTGATGAGCTCCAGAAGCTCCTGGGCGATAGCAAAAGGCTTCTCCCTGTCCTCACGCTTCTCGGCCAGGTTTCTCAATATCTTCACCTCATAGAGTTTCATGTTGGGGCTGAATTCCACCTGGTTCTCCCTGGCCCTGTCCAGAACTCCCATAGCGTCGGAAAACTGGTTGCTGTAGAAAAACGCCTCCGCAGCCAGCATGTATGGCTTATAGTAACCGGCATAGATTCGGATAGCTCTGTAATAGTCATCTACCACCTGCTGGCCGTTCTTCAGCTCATAGGCGGCCTCCTGCCGCTGAAGGATCGCAGGAAAATACCCTTCGTCCTCGCCGAGAATCTGGTCACATACATCGATGCTTTCTTTGTAGCGGCCGCTTTCACACAAAATATATGCCTTGTACTGCATACAGGCCTGACGGTCCTGGCGGTCCTGAGCCGTGTTTATAGCCATCTCCACATACCTAAGGGCCTCGTCCTGCTGCTTCATCTCATAGCAGCAGCCGCTCAAAATATGGCAGGCCCGGGGCTCCCTGGATCTGCGCTTTGTATTCTCGTCGCTCCCGTCGTCGGGAGTCTCCTGAATCAGAAGAAGCCACTGTTTCAAATGAGGCAGCGCCTCTTCATACCGCTCTGCCTTGTACAAAAGCCTTCCGTACAGATTCTCGTAAGAATACCTCTCGTCTTCCACGGGCACAAAGTCCTTCATCAGGTCTATGGCCTCATCCATATATTCGTTCTGGAACAGACACCAGCCAAGCTCCACCGTGTCCTTGTTCCTCTGTTTCTCATCCTTTGTCTGGTCGCTCACCGACTCTTTATACAGGGCGATCAGGGCCTCATTGGTCTTCCTCATATCCTCCAGAACGGCCTGATCCCTTCCGTCCACGTTCAGAAGATCCATCATCAGCTCCTTGGCCTGCTCATAGTCCTTCTGCCAGATCAGGTATCTGGCCGCCCCGTACTTGGCCGTGTAATGGTCAGGATTGCTGTCCAGAATCCTCCGCCAAAGATCATATGCCTCGTTTCTTCTTCCAGCCGCCCACCTGGCCTCTCCGCAGTACAGAAGAATATAGGAATCCTTCTCATAGTTCTCCAAAAGCTCATCTGCCAGTTCTTGGGCCCTGGAAACCTCCTGACAGAGTTCTCCCGGTTCTTCTTCCCCGGCATCTTCACATTCCTCTCTGTCTTCTCTCCACGACTCGCCAAAGGATGCCAGAATCCTCAGCCGTTCCGCGTCCTCATAGGGATGATAGACGCCGAATACCGCCAGTTCGTCCAGCTTCTCCAGCTTCTCCTGCCGTCCTTCCCCAGGCTCCTGATCGATCTGACGTTTTGTGTCCAGATAACCGCGGATATAGGCGTCCGCGTCCGCCTTCTCCCTGTCTCTCACCTGAAACAGCTCATAGTCGATAAACGAGTCGTGGCCTATGTAGTAAATAATATAGTCCATAAAATCCCTGGGGAACTTCTGAAGCAGATTCTCCTGTTCCTCAACGATCTGAAATTTCCCGTCGATCAGCTTCCATATCTTGTAAGGGAGGTAGATATGATCCATAAGGTACACCAGAAATGCCTCCCGAACCTGCAACGAAGTGTCCAGCCCTTCACATAAGGGGTCATCAAACACCTCTTCCCAGGCCTCTTCATCGCACCTGGCTGTAATGTCCCGGTATATCTCATCCACCCGGTCCACCCACAGATCGATCTCTGTCTTTTCTTTTTCCTCTTCCTCCTCCTCCGGCCTCCTGGCCAGATTCAGAGCCCCTTCATAGGCTTCCCTCAGCCTCTTAAACCCCTCCGGGTCATCCTCCGGGTTCACACTTCTCAGCAGCGCCCTGTAGGCGTCCCTGATCACCTGCTCGTCCCTGGTCTCTTCAATCCCCAATATATGAAACATCATCTGTTTTTCCATCTTCTCCAACTCCTTTTGACCCTGGTATCACCATTTTATACATTACCCCGCCTCTTGTCAATGGTCTAGGCGCTTATGATAGCCTGCGCAGCCCTCTGGGATAATGGTTCTTTAAAATCTCTCCTACCTGTTTGGCCCAACCCACGGAATAGTCCTCCGCAAGCATCAGAACCCATCCGCCCCCCCGTCGTTCTTCGGTTCTCAGCGTCTCCCCCCTCAGATAGGCTCCCATGTCAGGATCTGCAGCATCTCTGGACTCCCACCGTTTCACCTGCTCTTTTTTCAGATACAGGGCCAGCCCGTGGGACGGCTCAAACCGGTTTTTTTTCACGGTCCCCAGATGCAGCCCCGCCCGCAGCACCCGAAGCCCCTGATAATCCGGCATCCCCCCCGGGATCCGATAAAGCTGTTCCCCAAAAAGCACCAGATGATTTTGTGCGTCACTGTCAAATATTTCAAGGCCCTCCCGGGTAAATGTGTCCTCCGCGAATGCCCTCCACAGCTTTATCACCTGTCTGTCCTTTATATAAGAAGGCATCTTCTGCTTTCTCCCTGCAGCGGAAAATAAAGTGTCCCTCTCCCCTGTCTTCCTGAGAACCGCCAGATAGTGCCCTTCTCCCTCTGCCCTGTGAGGCCAGATCCGAAAGGTATATTTCAGCTCCTCATGTCCTCCCTCCGTCCACTCAGGCCTCCCTCTGTCCAGTCCTTTCACCCCTTTTGTTCTCTCCACGGAAAACTCCGGATTTCTCCTGAGAAAACCGCTGACGGTCCCCTCATTTTCCTCCGGGGCGAAAGTGCAGGTGGAGTACACCAGCCTTCCGCCTGGCTTAAGCATCTTGGCCGCCTGGTCCAGAACCTCCGCCTGCCTTCTGGCGCACATGGCCACATTTTCAGGGTTCCACTGCTCCCTGGCCTCCTGATCCTTCCGAAACATCCCCTCCCCCGAACAGGGGGCATCCACCAGAATTTTGTCGAAAAAGCCACCAAAGCGCCGGGCCAGGCTGTCTGGCTCCTGGTTTGTCACCACAGCGTTGGCCACCCCCATCCGTTCCACATTCTGGGACAGGATCCTGGCCCTGGCAGGATGGATCTCGTTGCTCACCAGAAGTCCCTCCCCCAGAAGATGTCCCGCAATCTGAGTAGTCTTTCCTCCCGGCGCCGCACACAGATCCAGAACCAGCTCCCCCGGCACAGGATCCAGAAGCTCCACCGCCGCCATGGCGCTGGGTTCCTGGATATAGAAAACTCCCGCGTCGTGAAAGGGATGCTTTCCCGGCCTCATCTCTCTGTCAAAATAGTATCCCTCCCGGGCCCACGGCACCTTTCTCAGCCCGAATTCCTCCGTCAGCCTCTGGCTCTCCCAGCCCCCGGACACCTTCAGGGGATTCAGCCTCAGCCCCTGGGCATTCTCCCTGCCATAACCGTTCAGAAATTCCTCGTACTCTTCCCCCAGAAGTCCTCTCATTCTCACAAGAAATCCCTCCGGCAGCTTCGGTCCTCCCATCCGCTCTTCCATGTTCTCCCACCTCTGTCAATCATTCTCTGGTTAGAGTACCAAATTCCACCACTTCCGTCAACCGAAAGAGGGGCGGAAAATATAGTTTCAAAATATAGTTGAGATATTTTCAAAAGACTGGTAAACTGTTGACGAATATATTTGCGGAGGTACTTATGAAAAATAATACGACTGTACATACAACCCTCAACAGCCGCGTCATCAACGGCATAGCCCTGGGATTTTCCCTGGCATTTCTGCTGGCTGCCCCCATTGCCGCCGTCTATACCGGCGAGTGGGGACAGGTATTCTACGGCTGGTATCTGATCCTCATCTCTCCCTGCCCTCTGGTCACCGACTATTTCGCCCTGGGCGGACTCTCCAGCACTCTTCTGAATGCAGGGGCCTGCGGCCTGGCCTGCTTTCTGTTTATGACATTTCTGAAAGGAGAGTCCCGGGCCAACACCATGGCAGGATATTTTTTGGTGGTGGCTCACTGTTTCTACGGGCTGAATTTCCTTAACATGTGGCCTTCCTTTCTCGCTACCCTCCTGTATCTCAAAGTGAAAAAACTGGATTACAAGAGAAATCTCCATGTGTGCATGTTTGCCACCAGCTTCGGTCCCTTTGTCAGCGAGCTGCTTTTCCGCTACACTCAGGGCACCTATGTGCTGGGAGAGGTCCACCTGACCGCGGCCGGCCTCATTCTCACCGCCCTGTTCAGTCTGATGCTGGGCTTTCTCATCCCTGCCCTCCTGCCCGGCGCCCACGCCTGGCATAAAGGCTACACCCTGTACAACGGCGGTCTGGTCTGCGGACTGCTGGGATTTCTCCTGTTCAATTTCTTCTACCGCACCATGGGATTTCACAACCACGGCCATGTGACCCGGGACAATCTCATCTATGCCCGGTTTAACTACTCCTACGGCAAGTTTGCCAACCTGTTTTTTCTTGCCGTCTTCCTGGTCTGCCTTCTGGCCGGCTGGGCTTTAAACAACAGAAGTTTCAAGGGTCTGAGCCATCTGGTAAAGGACACCGGCTATTCCAGCGACTTCGCGGACAAGTACGGTATGCCCCTGTGTCTCATCAACATCGCCTGCCACGGCACCTTGTTCCTCCTGTACTTAAACCTGTCCATCCATTTCACCGAGGGAGCTGGATACACAGGACCCACTATGGGAATCATGCTGGCGGCCCTGACTTTCACCGCCATGGGCCAGCATCCCAGAAATGTGTGGCCTATCATCCTGGGATACCAGCTTCTGTCCGTGGTGGTCCACTGTGTCTGCCGGATCAACGGGCTGGAAGTTCCCTGGTCTCTGTCCACACAGGGATATATCACCAGCGTGGCCTTCGCCCTGGGCCTCTGCCCTATCGTAGGCCGCTACGGCATCCGGGCAGGGATCGCCGCCGGTTTCCTGTGTGCCACCATATGCAGCTCCACCAGCGCTCTCCACGGAGGCCTGATTCTGTATAACGGAGGTTTTACCACAGGCATCACCGCCCTGCTCCTTCTTCCGGTTCTGGAACACTACGTCCCCAACGTCCGGGAGGAGATGAAGGACCAGACTATCAACATGCAGGACATGCTTACCCTCATAGGAAATATTTCGGGAGGAAAGAAAAGTTGAAGCCGCCAAAGGGGCGGCCCCAAAGCACAGCTCTATGGCTGTCTGCGGGGGCTGCCCCTTTTTGTATCTCTTCTGATTCCTACTTCCCAAACAATGTCCCCAGGAGTCCTCTCCCCAGGCTGGCTCCGATATTTCCGCCCAGCCTCTTTCCGAAACTGCCGCCGATATTCTTGCCGATCTCGTTGCCCACTTCCCTGCCCAGGGTCCCTCCGGCGGATTTGGCCACGTTGGTCACCGCCCTCTTCCTGGCTTTCTGAGCCGCCTCTTTCTCCCTGGCCTCTTCTTTTGCCTGGCGCTCCGCCTCTTTGGCCGCTTCCCTGGCTTCTTTCTCCTGGGCCTTTCTCTGCTCTTCCAGTTCTTTTTTCTCCAGCTCTTCCCGGGCCTGCTGTACGGCTTTTCTCTGGAAAAACTCGTATGCCGAGTCCCTGTCGATCATGACGCCGTACTTGGAATAGAGCACCTGGTTTTTGATCTCCGACTCCCTGTCACCGCCGCTTATAGGTCCCATCTGGCTCTGGGGCGGAAGGATCCTCGCCTTTCTCACTATGGCGGGAACGCCGTCCTCCTCCATGAAGGACACAAGGGCCTCTCCGATTCCCAGCCGGCCCAGAATCTCTTTTGTGTCAAAATCCGGATTCACCCGGAAGGAATCTGCCGCCGCTTTAACCGCCCTCTGCTCCGCCGGAGTGTAGGCGTGGAGTGCATGTTGTATCTTGTTGCCCAGCTGGCTTAAGATCCCGTCGGGAATATCTCTGGGGCTCTGGGTGATAAAATAGATCCCGATGCCCTTGGAGCGCACCAGCTTCACCACCTGCTCAAACTTCTGCATCAGGGCCTTGGGCGCATCGTCGAACAGCAGGTGGGCCTCGTCAAAAAAGAACACCATCTTGGGTTTGTCGCAGTCCCCTGCTTCCGGCATGACCTCAAACAGCTCCGACAGCATCCAAAGCATGAAGGTGGAGTACATCTTGGGGCTGTTAATCAGGCTCTCGCTGTGGAGGATATTGATCATGCCTCTCCCCTGAAAATCCGTTCGGAACCAGTCGTGAATGTCCAGCGCCGGCTCTCCGAAAAACTGCTCTGCCCCCTGCTCCTCCAGGGAGGCCAGATTTCTCAGAATGCTGTTGATACTCTGTCTCGGGAGGCTTCCATACATAGGGGCGAACTCCTTGTTGTTCTCCGAGACATAGTTCAGCATGGCTCTCAAATCTTTTGTGTCCAGAAGCAGCAGCCCCTCATCGTCAGCGATCCGGAACACGATAGTGAGGACATCTGTCTGAGTATCTGTCAAATCCATCAGGCGGGACAGCAGGGCAGGACCCATCTCCGTGATGGTAGTGCGCAGAGGCAGTCCCTTCTCGGCAAAAATATCCCAGAAACATACGGGATAGGCATGATACTGAAAACCTGCCTCCGTAAGGCCCATCTCCTGTATCCGCCTTTCCATATCTTCCGTGTTCTGTCCCGGGCGGCACATACCTGCCAGATCCCCCTTCACGTCCGCCAGAAAAACCGGCACTCCCGCGTCGCTGAAGGACTCTGCCATTACCTTTAAGGTCACCGTCTTTCCCGTGCCCGTGGCCCCGGCGATGAGACCGTGGCGGTTGGCCATCCTGGGATGAATGAAAAATCGCTCTCCGCTGTCCTCTGCCATCCATATCATTCCGTTGGTGTACATAATTATTTTCCTCCTTAATAATAACGTGCCGGGCTCTCCCCCACGCTCTGTTTGGTTCTGATAAAAAAATTATACCAGACCCCCTGCCCGGCGGCAAAGGAATTTCTCTCAAATAACGTAAAAAATGCCCCGAGATTCATTTATCTCAGAGCACATGTCTTCGCCTGGCTGCCTGATTACAGTTCAACCTTGTAGTCACCTGAACCTTCGCCGTTGACCGCATAGTAGGCTACGCCTTCCTCCGGCTTCACGTAGATGTCCATCGTCTTGACCTCAACCTCCGGGTTCAGCTGGGCAAACGCCTCCTTTGCCTTCTCTGCCACCTGGGCCGCCGCGATATCCTTACCCTGGAACTGAATAGTCACCGTCACCTCCGGCTCGGCCGTCTTCGCTGCCGCCTTCTTCGCCGCAGTTTTCTTCGCGGGAGCTTTCTTGGGAGCCGGCTCCTCCGCCGTCTTTGTCTCCTCCGCTTTCACCTCAGCCGCCTCGGTCTTTTTGGGAGCAGCCTTTTTGGCTGAAGCCTTCTTGGATGCTGCCTCTTTCATGGTCTCTTCCTTCACTGCAGTCTCATTGGTCTCTGACGCTTTCTTACTATTAGTCATGTTTCATCCTCCTTCAATACTGTTTTGATTTTCAATATATCTCTACCCAGTCTTCTCGTCTTTGTGTTTTGTCAAATTTGCAACGCTTGAAGTATACCCCTGTTTTTCTCATTTGTCAACAGACCCTGTCAAAAAACGCCGTTTTGCACGGATATTTCCCGGAATTTCCCCTGATATACGCCATTTTCACGAAGTTTTCTCATGATTGTGTTTAGTACCAGACGTTTATTTTTACTCCATCCAGGCTCTATGAGGAGCTTTTTCGGGCCATCCCCGCTGATCCGGTGTATCACCACGGACGGGGGCAGACGGCCGATGCACTCTACAATCAGATCTGTATATTCATCCAGAGACATGATCCAAAAGGGCTCCTCCCTGTACATGGAGGCCAGCCTGGTTCCTTCCAATATATGAAGGAGCTGCAGCTTTATGCCGTGAACAGGCAGCCGCCCCAGATAGTCCACGGTCTCAAGCATCATATTTTTTGTCTCCCCCGGAAGACCCAGGATCACGTGGACAACCACCGTCAGCCCCGCCTCCGAAAGCCGCCTGAAAGCGTCCTCAAACACATCCAGTCTGTACCCCCGCCCGATGGTCTCGGCAGTTTTTTCGTGGATGGTCTGAAGTCCCAGTTCCACCCACACAGGCTTTCTCCTGTTCAGCTTCCCCAGAAGCCCAACGATCTCCTCAGGCACACAGTCGGGCCTGGTCCCCACGGAGAGAGCGGCAATCCGGGGATGATCCATGGCTCGGTCAAACAGCGGTTCCAGATAGGCTGCAGGGGCGTAAGTGTTGGTGTAAGACTGAAAATAGGCCACAAACAGACCGTCCTCCCCGATCTTTCCCTCCACCTTCTTCCTGGCAGCCTCGATCTGCTGCCACACGTCCTCATATTCTCCCCTGGGCACGGCAAAGTCTCCGGAACCGCCGCTGCTGCAGAAAATACATCCCTCGGTCCCCAGGCTGCCGTCTCTGTTGGGACATGTCATGCCGCCGTCCAGGGCCAGCTTGTAAACCTTTCTTCCGAACAGGCGTTTCAGCTCGTAATCCAGGCTGTGGTATGGCTTATCACCCCAGTACATGGAGAGGTCTCCTCTTCTTTCCGCGCAGGGACTTTTTCTCTCCTGTCTCTCCCGCCGTCTCTCCCCTGTCTTCCGCCCCCGGCATGGTCTGCCTCAGGCTCTTCATCACATGGAGATATGCCGGGATCAGAAAGAGGTCCGCCGCAATCCAGGCCGCAGGGTTGGCCAGACATGCCCCCGCGTAGCCGAACACCGGCACCAGGCAGAAGCCTACCAGCGATCTGGCTGCCATCTCGCACACCCCCGCCACAATGGCAAGCCTGGAATAGCCCAGCCCCTGGATCATGAACCTGACGATGTTCACCAGAGCCAGAGGAAAATACATGGAAGAATTGACCAGAAGAAACCTTCTGGCATTTTCGAGAATCTCCACCTCCCTGGGATCTACAAACAGAAGAGCCACGGTGTCGCCAAAACAGTACAGCACCCCGAATGCCGCCGCCGCGTAGACGGCGCCCAGAATCACACAGGCCCTCATTCCCTGGCCGATGCGGTCCAGTTTTCTGGCCCCCACGTTCTGTCCCCCGTAGGTGGCCATGGTGGCTCCCATAGCCTCAAACGGACAGCAGAAGAACATGCTGACCTTGCCCCCCGCGGTCACCGAGGCAACTGCAACAGAGCCCAGTGTGTTCACCGCCGTCTGAATCACCACGCTGCCTATGGCGGTGATAGAGTACTGGAGTCCCATGGGAATCCCCATGCCGCAGAGAATTTTCATGGCGTTTTTATCCGGCTTCCACTCATCCTTTTTCATCTTCAGCACAGTAAATTTCTTCTTCATGTAGAGAAGACACAGGACTCCCGACACCCCCTGAGAGATGACGGTGGCCCACGCGGCGCCTGCCACTCCCATGTGAAGCACCACAATAGTAAACAGATCCAGAGCCACGTTCATCAGCGACGAGAGCAGCAGGAAGTAAAGGGGAGTGGTGCTGTCCCCCATAGACCGGATGATACCGGACAACATATTATAGAGGTAGGTGGCCGGTATCCCCAGGAAAATCACAAATATATATGCGTAAGCCCCGTCAATAATGTCTCCCGGCGTTCTCATCCACATCAAAATCTGCCTGCACAGGAGGCACACGGCCCCGGTCATAACCAGGGCAAAGCCGGCAGCAAGCCAGCCCCCGTTGGCCACGTATTTTCTCATCATGGTCTCGTTTTTCTCGCCGAATTTCTGAGCCACGGGAATGGCAAAACCGCTGCAGGTACCCATACAGAAGCCTACGATCATAAAGTTTATGGAACCTGTGGAGCCTACCGAGGCCAGCGCGTTCACTCCCAGATACTTCCCCACGATGATGGTGTCCATCATGTTGTACAGCTGCTGAAACAGAAGCCCGAACAGCATGGGAATAAGAAATCCCAGAATCAGTTTCATGGGAGAACCGGCTGTCATATCTTTCATAGTCTTGTCTGTCATATCTTCCTTCCCCGCCGGGACAGGGCCCCACAAGAGCTTCCTCTCTCCGGCATACCATTGTTTTTATTTCAAGTTTCTTAGTTTATCACATCCCGTCATTTTTGCAAGTAGAATCTCATATAGATTTACAAAATGATTTTGGGAGTTTTTCATGAAAACCGCATCTTTTTACATAAAAAAAGCCGTGGAGCTGGTCTTCCTGGCCGCTCTCTGTTTTTGCCTTGGAGACAGTGCCGCCAGGATCGGGGAGAAGTATCCTTTTGTGGCTGTGTCGGCGTCGGCGGAGGGCAACTGGGGCTTAAGTTTCCAGCAGGAAGGGAAACCGCCGGTAGCCAACGCATCGGCAGAATACCTAAAACAGTTCAATGCCTACTACGCAGACCAGACGGAAGAAAAAGTCATCTATCTGACCTTCGACGCAGGATATGAAAACGGTTACACCGCCGCTATCCTGGATGCTTTAAAAAAACACGGCGCGCCTGCCACATTTTTCCTTGTGGGAAATTATCTGGAGACCAGCCCGGAACTGGTGAAGCGGATGATCGCCGAGGGTCACAATGTGGGAAACCACACATACCACCATCCGGACATGTCCAAAATCTCCACCCAGGAATCCTTTTCGGCGGAGCTCAAAAGTCTGGAGGATCTGTATAAGCAGGTGACAGGCCAGCCCATGAAAAAATTTTACCGTCCTCCCCAGGGCAAGTACAGCGAATCCAATCTTAAGATGGCCAGGGATCTGGGCTACAGCACCTTTTTCTGGAGCCTGGCCTATGTGGACTGGTATGAGGATAAGCAGCCCTCCAAAGACGAGGCCTTCAAAAAACTTCTGGGCAGGATCCATCCAGGGGCGGTAGTCCTCCTCCACAGCACTTCCAAAACCAACGGGGAGATCCTGGACGAACTGCTGACTAAGTGGGAGGAGATGGGATACCGGTTCGGGGCGCTGGATGAACTGGTGTACTGACATGTTCACTTTCACCACACCGGTGTCGTGAAAGTTTTCCTTGCTTAAAGTGAACTTCAGGCTTTATAATGGACATACAGCATTTCCTGCCTGTGCAGGGAAAATATAAGAACAGGAGAAGAGACATATGGGAAAGTCAAAAGTTTATTTTTCAAAGGACATTACCAGTGACATGATGATTCAGATGTACAAGGCTCTTGGCGTGGAACTGCCCGGGAACGTGGCCGTGAAGCTGCACTCCGGAGAAGTGGGAAACCAGAACTTTATCCGTCCGGCATTTCTGAAACCTGTTATTGACTATGTCCACGGAACCATCGTGGAGTGCAACACCGCCTACAGCGGAAAGCGCAACACCACCAAGGCTCACTGGGAGACCATGAAGCTCCACGGCTGGACCGACATCGCCAAGGTAGATATCATGGATGAGGAGAAAGATCTGGAGCTTCCCATAGAGGGAGGAAAACAGATTCAGAAGAACTATGTGGGCGACCATCTGTCCCGATACGACTCCATGCTGGTACTGTCCCATTTTAAAGGGCATCCCATGGGCGGATTCGGCGGCGCCCTGAAGAACATCTCCATCGGGATCGCTTCTTCTTACGGAAAGGCCTACATCCACGGAGCCGGCGTTCCTGACGATATATGGACTTCTGACCACGACTCTTTCCTGGAGTCCATGGCGGACGCGGCAAAGTCCATCGTCGCCTATTTCGGCGGAAAGATGGCCTTCATCAACGTGATGTGTAACATGTCCGTAGACTGTGACTGCTGCGCCGTGGCCGAGGACCCGAAGATCGGCGATATCGGAATCCTGGCCTCTCTGGATCCCATCGCTCTGGACCAGGCCTGCCTGGATCTGGTGTACGCCTCCGACGATCCCGGAAAAGCTGATCTCATCGAGAGGATTCAGTCCAGAAACGGCGTCCACACCGTGGAGGCAGCGGCCCAATTGGGATTCGGCAGCAGAGAGTATGAGCTGATCAATCTGTAGACAACAGAGCCGATAAAACAATCCGCCTGACAGGTCACCTGTCCGGCGGATTTGACTTTTCACTGTTTCCGGGAAGAACCGGCCATAATACCCTCTCTGTGAAGGGCAGGCCCCCGGATCATTATCTAGAATTTTCCAGAAATATTTCCAGATTCCCCAGCTGCCTTATGGCGTCTCCCCGCCCCTGATCATACACTTCCTGAATCTTGTCCGGATCATGGCAGACACGGCCGATATCCGGCCCCTGAGCGGGGCTGATGACAAACGCCTTTCCCTCCTCCTGCAGGCGGCGGATCAGTTTCCTGGAATTGTTGTAAACCTTGTGACGGTTTTTCATGGCCGCGGCGAACCGGGGATACTGCCGGTAATACAGCCTGGCCAGAGTGGAGTGCTCCGGTTCTTTCACGTACTCTCTGCTCCGGGTCAGAACTACCACATTCCGCTCATAACCCATTTTCATAAAAGCGTTCACCGGGATACTGTCTGTGCATCCCCCGTCCAGCAGTTTCCTGCCGCCGCACTCCACGACCCTGGACACGTAGGGCAGGGATGCCGACGCCCGCAGCAGATCGATCTGTGCTCTCATGTCGGTGAGGTGCAGGTATTCTGCCTTCCCTGTCTCCAGGTTGCTGCAGGTCACATAAAATTTGGTGCTGGATCTCTGGAAAGCCTGATGGTCAAAAGGGTCCAGGATGTCCGGCAGCTCATGATAACAAAACTGCTCGTCCACTATGTCTCCCGTCTTTAACACATTCCGAAAACTCATGAAACGGCTGTCTCTGCAATACTTTTTATAGTAGCGGATACTCCGTCCCACCTGCCCCGACACGAAGGAACAGCCGTGGATGGCCCCCGCCGACACCCCGATCACCCCGTCAAAAGACAATCCGTGCTCCATAAACACATCCAAAACACCTGCTGTGTAGATTCCCCTCATGCCGCCGCCTTCCAGCACCAGTCCTACTTTCTCTTCTGTATTCATATTTTCCCTATAGTGCTGTTCCATCTCTTCCATTCCTCCATTTAAATCCCCAGCATACTCAAAACTTTATCTGTCAAAAACAGATATTCCAGCCACAGGAAATAGTATTCCAGCTGCAGAGGCTTCAGCTCGCTCAGCTGCCTGGCGATGCCGCCCCTTCTCTTAAAACGCTCCGGAAAGACCGGATAATCGGCTTTCCACGGTTTGAAGGGAACCCCCGCAAAGTGGAGGACAGAAGGCTGGTAATCCGGTTTCCTGTCAAAATAATCATAGTATCCAAGACAAAAATTGTATGGATTGTACCACATATCCCGTATCCGGGGATATCCGTAATATTTCAATCGGCCGATAAAGGCCGCGGAGAGAAGTCCCTGGTCGCCAAAATACACGTCTCCCTCCCCGCACAGATTTTTCTCCGTAAATACGGGGGCTGCCTTGCGCAGCTGCTCCGTACAGCGGTAATAGTAGGGCAGGCCGATACCTGCCTTACGCATCTTTGCCAGGTTTATCATATAGGAACCTGAATTAAACAGTCCCTCCAGGATGCCCGGAAGATAATCTTTCCGATTCTCCAGATCTTCAGGTTCCGGTATCAGCCATACTCCGTTTACCACCTTGTATTTCTGACCGGTGACGATCAGGAAAGCGTCTTCAAAATCCTCCATATAATACGGCGCGATGTCCCCTGTCACCAGAGTGTCGCCTGCATCCAGATACAGTACCCGGTCCATGGTGTCCGGCAGCAGCTGATGGGCACAAAGTGGATAGTAAGTTTCTCTCAGCCATCCTCCTGCCTCTACCAGGGGGTCATAAGCCTCCGGCTCCGGCACCAGAATGGGGTGAAACGAAATGTTTCCCAATCCGCCGCACAGAGCGGAGAGCATGTTTAAATTTTCTGTGGTCACCTGGCTGTGGAGAAGATAGTAGTCTATATGTGCGTCTTTGAGATTCCTGGCCATAGCCGTAAGAGAAATGGCGATCTGGGGAATCAGTGTGTTATCAGAAGATGTGGCGATATTGTATCGAAGCTGCCCTGTCTGTTCCAGATTCATTCTGCATCCTCCATCTGTCATCTTTGTCTGACACTTAGTCTTTTATTGTATATCGACCCAATCCGGAAACATCTAAAGATAGCCGGAGGGCAGACAGGCTGTCAGCGCCCCTTGAACGACCGAATATATTCATTGGTGTAAAACGTATATACCAGCTGTGCCGTCATGACGCACCAGATCACCGGCTCGCAGAAGATCACCGCCGTGTAGGCGAATCTGGGAATGAATACGATCACAAACAATATCTTGCCGAAAAACTCGATGACGCTGGACACCAGGGGCAGCAGCTTCTGTCCCAGCCCCTGTAGGGCAAACCGGGTGTCCAGAAGAATTCCCAGCACCACATAGAAGGGAGCCACAAACCGCAGATATCTTGCTCCGTTTTCCAGAACCGCCGCCTGACCGGAACCGGAGATCCATCTCACCAGGGCGGGAGCGCACACCCACATCACCGCCGTGATCGCCGCGGTCACAATCAGGTCATAGATATACACACACTTCATGGCCCTGCGGATCCTTCCGCCCTGATCAGCACCTTTATTCTGGGACACAAAGGTGCTGAACGCCATCCCCATGGCAGACACGGGCATCATGCTGAACATATACAGCTTTCTGGCGGATGTGTGAGCCGCTATAATCAGATACCCCAGGCCGTTGATGCCGTACTGGAGAATCACGGAGCCTGCAGACACGATACTGCTCATGAAGCCCATGGAGAAGCCCTGGCCCAGAAGTTCCCCATACATCTCCCTGTCCGCCTTGAAATGCTCTCTCTCCGGCACAAGAATCCTGCTCTTTTTAAAAATGTAGACGACGCACAGAACCACCGACAGACCCTGGGATATAACCGTAGCCACAGCCGCTCCTTTCACCCCCATGTGGAATCTGGTGATAAAAAGGATATCCAGAAAGATATTGATGCAGGAGGAGACCACCAGAAACACCAGCGGCATGAAACTGTTGCCCACGGCCCTCAAAAGTCCCGCGCACAGGTTGTAGGCAAACATGACCGCCACAAACAGCGTCACCGTGGAAATGTAGCCGTATGCCTCATCGATGATCTCCTGCGGCGTGTTCAGCACCTTCAGCAGAGGGTACAGACACAGCTGGGCTATAGCCGTGATCACCAGAGAAGAAAACAGACCGATAACCATGGAACTGGCCACCGATTTTTTTAGCTGGCTCACGTCCCCGGAGCCGAAACTTCTGGCCGTGACGATGGCAAGGCCGTTGCCTATCCCCAGGGCAAATCCCACCATCAGGTCATAGATAGGTGTGCAGACACCGATGGCAGCCAGGGACACGTCCCCCAGATAATTTCCCACGATCATGGTGTCCATGGTGTTGTAAAACTGCTGGAAGATATTGGAGCCTAAAATAGGAAGGGCAAACAGCACCAGGGACCGAAAAATCGGCCCCTGAATCATATCTATATTTTTTGTAAATGAAATTCGTTCTTTCATGGATCAGTCCAGCTCCTGCCCGTTGGAGGCGATAACTTTCTTGTACCAGTCAAATGATTTTTTCTTTCTCCGCTCCAGGGTGCCGTTGCCCGCGTCATCCCTGTCCACGTATATAAATCCGTAGCGCTTGCTCATCTCTCCCGTGGAGGCCGCCACCAAGTCGATACAGCCCCAGGTGGTGTAGCCCCACAGCTCCACGCCGTCCTCGATGGCCTCATCCATAGCCTTGATATGCTCTCTCAGGTAGGCGATGCGGTAGTCGTCATTGATAGAGCCGTCCTCCTCGATCACATCCTTGGCCCCCAGGCCGTTTTCAACGATGAACAGAGGCTTCTGATACCTGTCATACATGGCGTTCATGGTGATCCGAAGTCCCAGCGGGTCGATCTGCCATCCCCAATCGCTGGCCTTTAAGTAGGGATTCTTCACCGACTTAAACAGGTTGCCGTCTGCCGACGACACCGACGGGTCAGCGCTGGCACATCGGGAGGAATAGTAGCTGAAGGACACGAAATCCACCGTGTTCTCTTTGAGCAGCTCCAGATCGCCTTCCCTGATGTCAAGAACTACATTCTTTTCCCTGAAGACTCTCTTTGAGTAGGATGGATAGTACCCTCTGGCCTGAACATCGATAAACATCAGGTTGTCTCTGTCCTTGTTCATAGCCAGCCACACATCCTCAGGATTGCAGCTGTAGGGGTAGAACTGGCCGCCGGCCATCATACAGCCGATCTTGTTGTTGGGGTTTATCTCATGGCCGATCTTTGTGGCGAGGGCACTGGCCACCAGCTCATGGTGCGCGCCCTGGTAGATGGCCTGATCCCGGTTTTCTCCCTGCTTAAAGCACAGTCCCGCTCCCGAAAACGGAGAGTGGAGCATAACATTGATCTCGTTGAAGGTCAGCCAGTACTGTACCAGACCGTCAAACCTCTCGAAACATACCCTGGCGTATCTGGCAAAGCAGTCGATCATCTCCCTGCTCTTCCAGGACTCGTACTTCCTCACCAGACCCATAGGCACGTCGAAGTGGCACAGGGTCACCAGCGGCTCGATGCCGTACTTTTTGCACTCCCTGAACATATCCGTGTAGAACGCGATTCCCGCCTCGTTGGGCGTCTCCTCATCTCCGTTGGGGAAGATTCTCGCCCAGGCAATGCTGGTCCGGAAACACTTAAAGCCCATCTCCGCGAACAGCTTGATGTCCTCTTTATACCGGTGATAAAAATCGATGGCGTCATGAGACGGGTAGAATTCTCCCTCCATGAACTCCACCGGATACATATCGCCGAATTTTACATATGTCCTCTTCTTTCCGTGGGGGATCATGTCAACCGTGGTCAGCCCTTTCCCGTCCTCCAGATAGGCCCCCTCTGCCTGGTTAGCCGCGATAGCTCCGCCCCATAAAAAATTCTCTGGAAACATTCCTCTACCTCCTTATGTAATTTATACGCCCCTGCAGGAGCGCATATTTCTGTATGTACTATCATACAACGGAGGGCGGTGTATTGTCCACGACTTTTTGTCTGTTTACCGCCCCTAACTCAGCCTAAAAGCGGCTGCTCATAGTAGAACAGCATCTCGTTGATCTCAAAGATATCGTAGATACCGTGTTCCAGAAAAAAGCTGATGATCACGTCGAACCGGGAACTGTCGGACAGTGAATAGCCGGCGGTCCTCAGCAGATCCTTTGTCTCGTCAAGGGAAAGCTCCAGGGCTATGGCAAAGGACAAAACCGTCTTCTTGTTGGGAGAGTAATGGATGTTCGTCCTTATCTTTGAGAACAGTTTCCGATCTATGTTGGCCTTGTGATAGACCTCCGGATCCGGCAGCCCCCGCTCATCGATCAGCCGGAGCAGCATCTGGGAGAATGTCTCTCCCATGTGGAGCATGATATCTTCCAGCATCCTTGTCTTCTCCTCAGGCCTGGCCTGGGAAAATGCCGCGGACGGCCTGACGGCCGCCTGCGGCGGCGGAGAAGACCGAGGCAGCAGGGGCCTGGCCTGGCCGGCCGGCGGAAACAGCGGCGTCTGTCTCTCTGAGGGCGGCAGGGCGGCGGGAAGCGGAGCCGACGTTTCCTCACGGCGCTTTCTGCCAAACAGAGACCTGGGGAACCTGGCCCTGTCAGGTTTGGACGCCGGCGGTATCTGGCTTTTTTCCTCAAAAATCCTCCCTGACCGGTTGTCAAATCTCTCTTCCCCTTCCCCGCTTTCCCGGATATGATTTTTTTCCTGGATATAATGCTCGTCTATGTACTCCTCTATGGATGCGAACAGTTTCCAGCTCACCGCAAGGGACCTGGCATCGTACACCACCAGGTAGATCATCATCTCATTTTCCATGAGAAAATCGCTGATGGCCGAAACAGCTATGGCCAGAGCCCGCTCTTTGGGATATCCGTAGCTGCCCGACGAGAGCAGGGGAAACGCCATGGACTCCAGACGCCATTTTCTGGCCAGTTTCATGGATTCCATGTATGCGCTGTAGAGGATTCCATCTTCCCCCTGCCCGCCGCCCTGCCACATCGGGCCCACAGCATGGATCACATATTTTGCCGGAAGTCCAAAGCCCTCGGTGATCACCGCTTTTCCCATGTCACACCTGCCCGCTTTTTCACAGGCCTTCTGCAGAAGTTCCCTCCCCGCCGCCTGAAAGACGGCGCGGCTCGTCCCCTGTCCCTCCTTGAGGCAGGGGTTGGCCGGGTTGACAACGGCATCGACGCGCACCTTTGTGATATCGTCCCTTACAAGTAAAAATGGCATTGTGTTACCGCCTCCCGCTTCCTGCTCAATTCAGGGACTGATACACGCTCCAGGCCTTCTTCTTGGCCAGAGGGATCTCATCCCGTCCGGCTCCCGGATCTCTGGTCCAGAGGCCAAAGGCACCGCCCACCGCCTCCTGGGACGCGGCATCCACCTGACGGCAGAGATAAAAGCCTTCGATATACGGATTGGCCTGAACGATCTCGTAGGCCGCCCGGATGGCCTCCGCCTGCCGCTCCTCCCCGTTCTCACAGGCCGAGGTAAAGCCCTGCTCTGTCAGAAGCAAATGGCGGACCTGTCCGCCAGGCGAGAGCATGTCCGCGTTCTGCATATAGTCCGTGAGCACATTCATGTTCTTCAGATTGATGTTGGGCGTGTCCAGGTCAAAGGAGATCCCGTCGTCGTCCAAAAATTCCGGTTTTGTAAAGAAATGTACAGGGTACGCATGCCAGGCAATGCCGTAATCCGTATCCTTCAAAAGCTCGTTGAGCTTGGGCAGATACTCCTTCACCGTATACAAAGCCGGGTCGGCCCCCCTGGCGTTCCAGCGCATGTCAAAAGGAATAAACACTCTTGCGTCCGGATTTGCCTTCTTGATCTCCTCATAAAAAATGCGGAACGCTTTCGCGTACTGCGCGGCATGTTCGTCTATATCCGTTACCCCACTGTAATCCCAGGCGGCGGCATCGTTGACCTCGTTTCCGATGACCCAGTTGGAGACGCTGTAGGCATAGTGGGACGCCACGTTTCTGGCGTAATTGCGCACTGCCGCCTCCCCCTCAGCCGTGGCCGTGTTGAACGCGTAATTTCCCACGCCTTCCACCGGGCTGTCAACCGGAAGAAGACGGGAATCCGACGCCCCGAATCCGTTGAGAAGGATCATGGTCAGGGTGATGCCTTCTGCCTTGCACTTGCTGGCCAGAGGGTCAAAACTGTTGACATTCTGATAGGATGCCAGATTGCACACCACCTGCTTACATCCCAGATTGCTGATATCGTTCAGGTGCTCCGAATCCTGCCCTGAAATCAAAATTCCTTTCTTGCTCTGAGGCTCCTGATAGAACGCAAATGATGTCATGCTCACGGACAACGCCAGCGCGGATGCAGTGAAAGCCCCGATTGCTTTTTTCCAACTCTTTTTCATAATTAAATCCTCCTTATTTTGTACTATTTTGCTTCTCTGATGACTCCGTTCTCATCCACCACCGCATTGGCAGAGATGCTCTGAAGAAGTCCGAAGACCTGCTGCCTCTTTGCCTGGTCTGCGACCAGAGTGGTGCGGCACCCCGACTGGAGGCAGGGCACAAACCGGAATTCCAAGATTCCATCCATGGAGACATCCGCCTCCACTATACCCGTATCCAGAGTCCTGCTGTTGAACCAGAAATTCCCCAGGCTGTAAAAAATGGGAACGCCTTTATAGTACTCTACCCCCTGAAGGCAGTGGGTGTGATCGCCGATCACCAAGTCCGCGCCTGCATCGATATACTGGTGTCCCAGATTCTGCTGGTCAGCCTCGAACCGGTTGAGTCCCTCCGTGCCCCAGTGGACATAGACCACCACAAAGTCACTGTTTTCTTTCGCCTTCCTTATGACCTCCAGAAACGCCGTCGGGTCGAAGGTCCTCAAGACCCCCGCGCTTGTGGCCGTAGCCTCTTTCGTGAAGACATAAGACCGCTCCACCTGGGTGGCGCTGACATAGGCGATCTTCATGTCTCCAGCCTGAAAATAGACGATCTCCTTGGCCTCATCCAGGTTGCGCCCCGCCCCCACGTAGGGAATCCCCTGCTGCCTCAAGGTATCCATGGTGTCCAGCAGGGCCGTCTCCCCGTAGTCGTAGACATGGTTGTTTGCCAGGGACACGATATCCGCCGACAGTGTGGTCAGGTTCGCCACCGTCTCCGGCTTTGCCCGGAAGGTGAATGTCTTTCCCGAGAGAGGTTTCCCTCTGTTGCTGTAGGTAAACTCGTTGTTGATCATCATAATGTCCGCGGCGTCCATCCTGGCGATCACCTCCGGCGCGATACATTTTGTGATGTCGTCCCCGTTGTTGTGGTAATATACCATGTTGTTGTAGCCTTCTGCAAAGCTGATATCCCCCACAAAAGACAGGGTCACCTTGTCCGGGGATTTGGGTTCTTTTTTATAGACCTGCTCCCCTGTTCCGCCCGCAGCGGTTTCCTGGCCTTCCGATGGGACCTCCTGGCTCTCCGGTGCCGTCTCCTGGCCTGCCGCCCCGGTCTCCTGGCCCTCCGGTGCCGTCCCCTGGCTTGCCGATGCCGTCATCCCCAGAAGACTCGTCCCGGACAGCACAAGGGCCGCCGCAATCGCCGCAATCCTGTGTACTCTCATTTTCTCTCCCTCCAAACGATTTATATCCTTTACACCGAATATCTCTTCCATTATAGTATAAACATAACATATAGACAATCACTGAATTACACTTTGAACAAGGAGGTGCGTCATGTATGCCGATCAATGAAAAGGAATACAACGGCATCCTGTTTGACCGATTAAGCATTCTGGAGCGCATCGAATCTGTGACTGATGATGAGAAGGCATTAAAGCAGATTGCCCTGGAGCGCAGACAGATCGAGCGCAAGCTGTACCAGCTGCCCCCGCTGACAGGCGGCCAGCAGCCCCTTTCTCTTTTTCGGCAAATTTCATATTTTCAGGTATTCCATTCTCTCCCTAAATCCCTTATAATAGTTTTACATCAGAGAAAGCGGGCAGCACTCCCTATTTGGGAAATACGCACCTTCGGGACGGACTTAGGACAGCTTAGGTCTGTGCCGCAGGTGTGCAAACACCAGAGAAAGGAGGATCGGGTCTGTGGGTATTTTAGACATCATGAGCCGCATCGTAAGTATCTTAGTAGGTCTGGCAACATTGGCTGAAAAGAGTAAACCTTACATAAAGAGGCACAAGGGACAGACAGAAAAAGACCCATCAGCTTGCTTGCCGGCGTCTGATGGGCCTAAAGACGATTGCATAAGTAATCGTTAAGTAAGCGTGGGCGGCAGCTTTATCGCCACCCTTTTCTATTACAAGTTCATCATAGCATTTTGGCAGGGTGAAGTCAACAAGAAAATCCTTTTTCAGCCAAATCAAAATACTTTTGGTTTATCTCATATCCCAGATACTTTCTCCCAAGCTCCATGCAGGCCACCGCCGTAGTGCCGGAACCTAAAAACGGATCAAGAACCAGGTCACCAGGACGGGAACTGTTTTCAATCCCACCACACAATCACATCAAAGGAGCAGCCCGTCTCTCCCACAAAGAAATCCAGGTATCCGGGAACCTGGGCCTTATTGCACCAGATATAACAGTTGATTCGTTTCATAACCCGAACCGTTTCAGGGAGAATCAGAGGATCTATACCAGATACAAGGGCATTTTCCCTTAAGGCATCATTGACCGGCTGGATTGTCCTGGCAAGGCTGCTATGTCCTCCGGCATAGGTATCTTTAATCAGATAGGGCGGATCGGCCATGATAAGGTCAACGCAGGAATCCGTTTTCAAATATTCCGGTTGCCGCAATCTGTCCTGCGATCTTCTTTAGAACAGGAACAGCCACACTGTTTCCCAGCAGTTCCAAGGCTTTATTGTCTGTTACCGGAAAAATAAATTTCTCTGGAAATCCCTCTTGATGAAGCCACAAAGGAGAGCGGAAGGCGAAGCGCTGTACCAGAGCCATCCCGGCGGTAATCCAAAGGCGGGCAAAGTTATAAACAAAAACCAGAGGAAAAGGAGAAAACTGTATGAGCAAGAGAAAAACCACAGTAAGCAGAGAGAACAATGTATTGTACCAAGTCGCTAGCGCGACGGCTAGCCCCAGATACATGAAACCACTACTTTTTTAAAAAAAAGATAGCAGTTTTGAAAAAACCTGAATTTCTAAGGGACTGTCTCCTTCTTACATTTCAGGGGCATAAATCGTTATTTCCCGACACCCCTTTTTTATTCTCTTTTTTATCTGCCGCCCGGGTATTTTCAGCTTTGGGGGCTCTGCCGCTCCGGATATTCCTCCCTCACAAACTTCTCAAACACCGGGATGGACCGCTTCACTTTCTCCGTGTCGATACAGTAGGCCATGCGGAAATGTCCGGGTACGCCAAAGTTGTCGGAGGGCACCAGGATCAGATCGTACTTCTTCGCTTTCATGCAGAAAGCGCAGGCATCCTCCTCCAGGGCTTTGGGGAAGATGTAGAAGGTTCCTCCCGGTTTCACCACTTTAAATCCCATTCCCGTCAGGGCGTCATACAGAAGATTCATATTGGTCTCATACACGGACAGGTCGCTGGTCTGGCCCAGGACCTTTGCCACCGCCAGCTGCACGCTGGAGGGCGGACAGTTGTGGCCGATTCCCCGGCTGATCTGGCCGCACATCACCGCCAGCACATCGGCATCCCTGCACCTGGGGTTCACTGCCACATAGCCGATGCGCTCTCCCGGCAGGCTCAGACTCTTGGAATAGGAATAACAGGAGATAGAATTGTCGTAAAATCCGGACACATAGGGTGAATCCTCCCCCTGGAAGACGATCTCCCTGTAGGGCTCGTCGCTGATCAGAAAGATATCATGTCCATATTCTTCCTGCTTTCTCTCCAGGAAATCCGCCAGCTTCTCCACGGTCTTTGTGCTGTAGACAACTCCCGACGGATTGTTTGGGGTGTTGATCAGCACCGCCATGACTCTCTCGTTCATCATCTCTTCAAGCGCCTGAAAATTGATCTGAAAACTCTCCGTGTCCGCAGGAACCACTTTCAGAACCGCCCCCGACAAATTTACATAAGGGCCGTATTCAGGAAAATAGGGAGCAAAGGTCAGGATCTGATCCCCCGGAGAGGTGACACAGCGAAAAGCGTGAGCCAGAGCGCCTGCGGCCCCTGACGCCATAAAAATATGCTTCGCCTCATAGTCCATGCCGAAGCGGCGGTTTAAGCTGTCCGCCACCGCTCTTCTGACGCTCTCGATTCCCAGGGACGGACTGTAGCCGTGGACCGCCACCGGGTCCTCCTCCTTGAGAAGTTCTATCATGCCGTCGGTGTAATCTCGGGGACAGGGCACGCTGGGGTTGCCCAGGCTGTAGTCGAACACATTGTCATAGCCGATCTCCTGCCCTCTCGCCGTGGCGTACTCGCTCAGCTCCCGTATGACAGATTTGTCCTGAAGCATTTTTTTATAAACCTTATTGACCATGATCACATTCCTCCCTCTTTCATTTAACACAGTTTACCACATTTCTCACGGCAAGACAATCGCATAGTTACCAATGTCACTTAGTTAAGCGAATTCTGCTTTTCCCCCTGAAAGCCATCTCCTGTCAGGGGGCCTGTAAATACCTATACTAAATCACATTGACCCGTGAACAAGGCCTTCATCTATTCCCCTTGCATTTTCCCTAAAAACCGTTACAATGGAATTATCAATCTAAATCCAAAAGGAGGAGACGCCATGAATGCCGTTATGGAAAATCTGCTGACCCGGCGCAGCACACGTGCTTTCCAGAACCGGGAGATTCCCAGAGAGGAGCTGGACCAGATCCTCAAGGCCGCCCAGTACGCCCCCAGCGCCATGAACCGTCAAACCTGGCAGTTTACGGTGGTGTGCAGCCGCGAGAAGATCCAGGAGCTGGCCGCGGCCATAGGAAAGGCTCTCGGAAGAGACAATTACAACATGTATGAACCTCAGGTGATCGTCATCACCTCTAACCTGCAGGACGCTCGCTTCGGCGTGGACGACAACGCCTGCGCCCTTGAGAACATGTTTCTCGCCGCCCACTCCTTCGGCATCGGTTCCGTGTGGATCAATCAGCTCCGCGACGCCTGCGACGACCCCCAGGTCCGTCAGATGCTGAGAGGCTGGGGGATACCCGACAACCATACGGCCTACGGCATCGCGGCCCTGGGCTATCCAGCCCCTGCGGAGCCGAAAGAAGTGGTCAAGAACGGCAAAATTGTATTCGCCCAATAGAAGATCATCCGGTGATAAAATAAGACTGCCCCTCTGCGGATCATCATCCATCCGTAAAGGGGCAGCCCTCTTTTTATTTGTAAAATACAAACAGCAGATATCCCAGCGTGATACACAATCCGATGCAGAACAGCATCAGACCGAAAGAAAAGCTCTGTTCCACCAGATTTCCCATATGCTTGATCCGTTTCTCCCGCTGGATAAAGTGGTGCACGGCGGATACTCTGACTCTTCCTGTCTCCTTCTTTCCAAAGAGCAGGATTTTAAGCCGTGCCCATCTGTCCACAAAATGTCCCAGCACATGGGCCAGCCAGTTGGTCTCCGGATGGTTCTTGGGCTCCGGCAGCTGACGGCACACGGTCTTCCGTGCAAGAACCACCACGCCGTCTGTCAGATGGTCCATGGACCGGCATACAACCGAGGACACCGAGAAAAATATGGTGAGCGCCGTGGAGATAAGATACTGGTCCAGAAATCCGAACACTGCCCCGCAGATCCCCGGCAGCGCCGTCTGGAGAACAGGCCGGTAGACCAGATTTTCCAGATCCAGCCAGGAGGGCCACCGGTTCACATACCTAAGCCCTGACCCACGGCCTTTCTCCTTCTCTCCCGCCGCTCCTGTCTCCCGCTCCATGAGAAATCCGTGGATCACCACCAGATAGAGAGCCGCCCCGATGGCGATGGAGATAAGGCCCCCTTTCAGGTTGGCAAAGGCAAAGTAATTAACTTTGTGAGCATGGCCGCTGCCTCCGAAAAATCCCTGCCCCAGGTCAGCAATCCTGTCCATGGTCAAAAACGGAACCATGCCCAGAACAGGAAGAATCACCGCCGCCCCCGTCAAAACCGCCCTGCTTAAGGGAGTCATATAACCGGACGACATCTGATCAAATTCCTCCTGTCTCTCAGGATGACGGTCCACGAACAGTGCCACAAACAGTTTCAGCATGTAAGCCACCGTCATGCCGCCGGTGAACAAAAACACCCACTCGGCGCCTTTCCAGAATCCGTGGCTCGTAAGCACGGACAGGAGAGACTCGGGTATCCCCCGGGCGCCGGCGGCCAGAGCCTGCCCTTCCTCTGCCAGAAAATGTGCGTACTCTACAATGCTCTCATGGAGAAGCGTCTTGCTCACATATCCGTTCCACAGAGGAATGCCGCCGATTCCCAGCCCCCCCATGAGGAAGCAGAAGCGCAGAGCCGGTTTCTTCCGCCCAAATCCCCGGATATCGTTGAGATCCAGCTGATGCAGGTTCATGAACACTGCGCCTGCACAGAGAAACAGCACCAGTTTGATGAGAGAGTGGTTCACCATGTGGAGAAAAGCACCCCGCACCGCCAGAAGATTCCCTTCTCCTGCCCAGGACAGGAGGCAGGACATCCCGATTCCGGTCAAGATAAAACCGATCTGGGACACTGACGAACATGCCAGGGTTCTTTTTAAATTCACGGAAAATACCGCCAGAAGCGCGCCCAGAAACATGGTCACCAGACCCAGGCAGGCGATGAGAAATCCCCACAGTCCGTCACTTGTAAACATGGTGCAGGACAGGATGATGATCCCGAAAACTCCTGCCTTGGTCAGGATTCCCGACAAGAGTGCGCTGGCCGGGGCAGGAGCCACCGGGTGGGCTTTTGGAAGCCATATGTGAAGAGGGAAACATCCCGCCTTGGCCCCGAAGCCGAAAAGCATCAAAAGACCAGCCGTGTAGAGCTGTGCTTTGGCAGAGGGGAAACCTCCCGCCACATGGACTGCCGCCCCGCTTTCCAGAGTGCTCTCCCCAGCCAGAACGCGCCCGGCTTCCACGCCGATCTGTTCCATGTCGAGAGTACCCAGGACATCGTGGAGCAAAAACAGCCCCATGAGCATCACCATACCGCCGATCACCGCCACGGCCAGATAAGTCTCCGCCGCCCTCAAGCTCTCGGGCTTCTCGTCAAATGCCACCCACACGTAGGAGGTGAATGACATGATCTCAAAAAAGATAAAGGTAGTGTACAGATCAGCGGACAAAAACACACCCACCGTAGCCGCGAAGGTAGCCCAGAAGAACAGGTAATATCTGGACTTTTTCTGGTAGTGGGCCATATACTGCTTTGAAAACGCTCCGCTGACGCCCCACATCACCACGGCGATCACCGAATACACCAGGCGGAAACCGTCTAGTTTCAGATGCAGCCCCATCCCGCAGACACCTGGAATCAGCCATTCCATTGTTTCTATCATCCTGCCTCACCTCCTATCATTGTCAAAAAGCTTATCAGCGGGGCCGAGTGGAGACCGATGACCAGGATGGCCGCCGCGAAAATCACAAGGGGCACAGTCATCTTCCAGCCGGGGTCCGTCAGCCCGTCTTCTGCCGTCACCACCTCTGCCGCCGCTTCCTGATCGTCCTTATCCACACCGCCCGGGAGAGCAGCTTCCTCTGCCGCCTCTGTCTGCCCCGCGAGACTCGGGAAATAGGCCCGCACTATGACAGTCATCATATAGATGCCGGTCATCAGCGCCGAGTACAGAATCACAGCCACCCCCACCAGCCCCAGACCGCTTCCGCTGTCAAAGGCCGCCTGTGCCAGATTCCATTTGCTGACAAAGCCTGCGAACAGGGGGATACCCATGAGGGACAGGCTGGACACCAGAAGACACCCAAAGGTCACGGGCATCTTTTTCCCCATGCCGTTCAGCTGGTAGATATAGGTTTTTCCCGACTGATGCATCACCGCACCGGCGCAGAAAAAGGCACATATCTTCATGAACGCATGGGCCACCAGATGGCTCAGAGCCGCCGCCAGACCCAGAGGGGTCATCATCGCGGCCCCAAAGAGGATATAGGACAAGTTGCTCACTGTGGAGTAGGCCAGACGCCGTTTCCAGTGAACCTCCCGCACCGCCATGGTAGACCCAAAGGCGATAGTCACCAGAGCCGCGCCCATGACCACCCACTGAGCCCAGGTTCCTCTCAGGAACTCGGTGCCGAAACTGAAATAGGTGAGGCGCAGAATGGCAAAAGCGCCTGACTTTACAACCGCCACCGCGTGGAGCAGGGCAGTCACAGGTGTGGGCGCCACCGCCGCTTTGGGAAGCCATCGATAACAGGGAAACAGAGCCGCCTTCACACCAAAGCCAAAGAACGCCAGCACATACACAAACAGCAGCACATTCTTGCTCTCAAGGGCTCTGCCCACATCCAGCATTCCCCCTGCTATAAACTCCGTGGTCCCAATGGCAGAAAATCCCAGGACAAACACCAGTCCTATAAAGGCAAAGGCTGCTCCCCCTATGGAATAGTACAGGTACGCCCGTCCTGCCCGCACCGCCTCCGTGGTGAGGGGAAACAGGACAAGGGGCAGTGTAACCAGTGTCAGCATCTCGTAAAACAGATACAAGGTTACAAGGTTACCTGCCAAGGCAATTCCCATAGTGATGCCGTAAGTCATGGTATAGAAGGCAAAAAATGTATTTTTCCGCTCCTCATGCTTCATGTATTCAAATGCGTACAGAGTCGCCAACGGCCACAGAAACGCCACCAGGCCGGCAAACACACTGCCCATGGGGTCCAGCTTGAACATGATTGTCAGAGCCGAGTACAGACGAAACAGCACGATCCGCCGGTCCCCGTCTGCGCCTCCAGCGATGGCAGCAACAATCAGAAGGCTGTTGGCCACCACCAGGCCCTCTATGAAAAGCTCTCTTTTCCGGCTCCACTCCTCTTTCCCCCAACGGTAAAACAACATGAAAATACCGCTGAGGATGGGGAAAAACACCGGCAGAGCCAATATGATCTCACTCATATTCATCCCTCCGTCAAAGTACCGACGCCGCTATGGACTGCAGCATAGATATCAGGCTTCCGGGGAAACAGCCGAACAGAAGAGCCGCGGCAGCCAACACCCCGATCGGGGCCAGCATCCACAGGGACGGTTCCTTTCCCGCCAGTTTTCTCTTCTGGATCTCCTCCCCCTTAAAATCATGCCCCGGGAAATATCCCTGAATGGTCAGAGGCAGCAGATAGCCTGCGGTGAGAAGGGCGCTGACCAGCAGAACCGCCGGTCCTGCCCAGGACCACACACCTGTCCCTGAGGAGAGAGCCCCTGAGGCCAGATACCACTTGCTGACAAACCCGCTTGCAGGCGGAATTCCTATGAGGGCAAGAGCCGCTATGGTATAGCAGGCCAATGTCTTTGGCATCACCTGCCCCAGGCCTCTCATCTGCTCCACCCTGGTCCAGCCTGTAGTCACGATGACGGCTCCCGCCGTCAGAAACAGAGCGTGTTTGATGACGGAGTGAAACACTACATGGGAGAGGGCTCCCACAAAGGCCGTCTGGTTCAACATGCTCAGTCCGAACAGCACATAGCTGACCTGGCTCACGGTGGAGTAGGCCAGGCGCTTTTTCATCACCGGTTCTCTGTAGGCCAGCATGGATCCCATAAATACAGTCAGCAGCGTCAGAAGGATCCACCCGTTCTGCACCCATGTCCCCCGAAGCCTGTCGGCGCCGATGACATAGTATACCACCCGGATGATAGCCAGAACACCTGCTTTGGTGATCAGTCCCGACAGCACCGCGCTGGCGCAGGCAGGAGCCACTGGATGAGCAGTAGGCAGCCAGCCGTGAAGAGGGAACATGCCCGCCTTGGCCCCAAAGCCTACAATCATGCAGAACGCCGAGATCAGCAGAAGTCCTTCTTTCCCTGCCAGGGCTCCGTCATTCAGCACTCCTCCTGCCGTAAATGTCAGGCTCTCCGACACACCCGCCAGGAAAAAGATCCCAAACAGCGCCAGAAACGCTCCCGCCACAGAATAAAACAGATATTTGAGACCTGCCCGCACCGCTTCTTTGCTGCGCTCGTGAAGCACCAGAGGCAGTGAAGTCAAAGTCATCAGTTCATAAAACACATACAGGGTGATCAGGTTTGCCGAAAAATTCAGGCCCATGAGAACACCCACGACAATCAGATAATACCCGAAAAACCGGTGTTCTTCTTCCTCGTGGGACATGTAGGCCACAGAGTAGATTCCCACCAGCAGCCACACTGACGCAGTCAGCACGGCAAACAGGCGGCTCACCTCATCCACACCCAATCCCAGAGTCAGCCGCTCTGTCAGTCTCAGCATTGTCAGACTGCCGCCCGACATCACTGCCCACAAAGTCAGGGCAAACTCCAGCACAAGAACCATCACGGACACGCCTGTAAGATATTTCCGATCTTTCCGAAACATTTTTCCTGCCAGCACCACGATCCCCGCCGCTACAGGACAGACCATGGGCAGCAGCAATATCATATTTCCTTCCATAAGTTTTCTCCTAATATTGGTTGCTATTTTACAAGATTTAGATTGTGGTTACCCGAACATGGCCAGACCGTCCGCAATGGCCTGAACGATAGGCTGGGACCACATTCCCAACACCAGATTCACCGCGATAAAGCAGAGAATCGCCAGCCGCAGATGCCAGGAGCTCCGCACCTTGACCTCCGGTATAGGAGCGTCCTCGGGACGGCGCCGGGAGTACAGGGTAATCACAAGCCGCAGGAAGTAGACTGCGTTCAATGTGGTGCTGACAGCCAGAACAATCAAGGTCGGCAGCATTTTGTGAGGACTCTCAAGAGCTGACGTGGCAAACAGCAGCTTTGAGATAAAACCTGACAGCATAGGAAAACCTACCATAGACAGGGATCCCACAGTAAAGCCGATTCCCGCCAGAGGATTCCTGTAACCCGCGCCCCGCAGGCTTACATAGTCTTTTTTATCACCGGACGCCTCATAGAGCCCTACCGCGCTGATAAACAAAAGCGCCTTTGTGGCGGAGTGGGTGAAGATGTGGAAAACTGCCGCCACCATGCCGTATTGGGTTCCCAGTCCGATGCCCATGTAGATGTAACCGATCTGAGCCACGGAAGAGTAGGCGGTCATTCTTCTGGTGTCCGTCTCGTGAATGGCATGAAGAGAGCCCATGACCATGCCTGTGATGCCGAACACGTACAGCACATTGACCATCTGGCTGGACACTAAGTTGTCGTACCCAAGCACGCGGTAAAAAATCTTGATGAGCAAAAAGATATATCCCTTTGAGACCAAGCCGGAAAGCACGGCGCTGGCCGTGGGGGTGGCGTAGCCGTAGGTGTCCGGGATCCAGTAGTGGAACGGATACAGACCGCTTTTGATAGCCAGTCCCACACCTACAACCGCCATGATCACCAGCATGGGGATCCGGTATGCACCCGATGCCGCCAAAGCCGCCACCGACTCCTTGGCAGGACTCATCAGCAGATGTCCCGTAATATCATACAAAATGCTCAGGCCTATGAGAAAGAGGCCGGAGCCCAGCTGGCTCATGATCATGTACCGGATGGCGGCAGACATACTCCTGCCTTTCTGGCGGATCATGATCAGCCCGCAGCCCGCGATGGTGTTGATTTCCACGAACACATAGGCCGTGAACAAATCGTTGGTGTACACCAGAGCCAGAAGGGAGCTGAGCATCAGATCGATCATGATGTAAAACAGGTTTAATTTATTCTCCTCCACATCCTCGGCGGTGTGGTCCAAGCCTCCCAAGACTGCCAGGAACATGACCACGCCGAAGAACACGGCAGTGACCCCCTCCAAAATCCCTGCACGGATCTCGTTCCCCCAGGGCGCGGGAAAATGTCCCATCATGTAGGGATAGCTTTCCCCTGTCCTCAGACAGAAGAGCAGAGTCCCTGCAGACAGAGCCGTGGTGACCGCAATCATCACAAGGCTTAAGTTCCGTGCCTTCTTTCCTGACAGAACCGATGATATGATGCCGGAAAACATGGCAAGTATAATGGAGAAAAAGGGGAAATTCTGTACAAAACTCATGTCTGTTCCTCCTCTTTTGCCAATATCAGGATCTCATCCAGATCCAGAGAATGATACCGCTCATAAAGCCGGATGGTCAGGGACAGCATGAGAGCCGTGGTGCTGACGCTTACCACGATGCCGGTAAGCACAAGGCCGCTGGGCACCGGGTTGATGTAGGCGCTCACCTCCTGGACTCCGTCCACCACAATAGGCACTGCCCGTCCCGTGATGTAACCTTTTGAGGCTAGAAAAAGATAGGTTGCAGTATCCATGATATTCATTCCCATAATTTTTTTAATCAGATTCCGGTGGAGCAAAAGGATGGTAAATCCCACGCCAAACAAGATCACCGCCACTGTCTCTTCTATATTTAACGACAGATGCTGTATCATATCACATGCCCCCCTTCCGGAACAGGGTATAAAACGCATACATGGTACATGCCACCACCAGGCCCACGCAGATGTTCAGCGGCAGGATCAGGCCGCTGCTCAAGATCGCCCCTGGAGTTCCGGTAGGAATCCCGCTTTCCAGGTGGTTGGCCCCTGTAAAGAAAGAATAGCTTTTCGCCAGGCAGTAAAAAGTCAGGGCGCACAGAGTGGTTCTCCGATACACCTTCTCTGTAAACAGACGACTCATCTTCTTATACCCGTAGGCATTCAGATACAGGATCAGTCCGGAGCCCAGAACAGCACCGCCAGAAAAGCCTCCCCCCGGGGACAGATGGCCGTTAAGTACAATGTATATCCCAAAAATCATGATGACGGGCACCAGAACACAGGCGCATTTCTGGAGAATGATATCATCTTTCGGCTCGAAATGGCGGTCGTCACTCTCCGCTATCATCTTTTTTATGTTGTCGTTCTTGCTGTCCGCGTCCAGTCTGAGAAGTACCAGAACGCAGCAGGACGCGATAAACAACACACATGACTCCCCGAAGGTATCGAACGCGCGGTAATCCAGAATCATCCCTGTGACAATATTTACCGCTCCCGTCTCCTGCAGGCCTTTCTCGATATACCTGGCAGCCACCTCGTTGTTGGCGGGATTGTCTGCGCCTCCCGTGACAGGCAGGGCTGCGATGGTCCACAGAAGCACGGATATGATGGCAAGGCAGAGAATCACCGACATGACCTTATAAAACTTCTGAAAGTTCCGGATTCCTCTGGCTTTCATGATCTCCGTCTTGTCGGCATGCTCCGCGGACAGACGGGTCAGCTCTTCGTCGTAAGCCTTCCTCAGGGCCAGGTTCTTCCTTCTCTCTCTCATCTGTCCCTCTGTAACCACAGGGATAGCGTCCATGCCTGAGCTTAAGGGATCCGTCTCCCCGTCCACCCATTTTTTAAATCTCAGCCAGCGGCTGGTCTCATAGTTATCCCTCCTCCTGCTCATTCTGCTCCTCCTTTCTGATGGCCCTGATCTTTTTCAAAGTCAGGAAAAACAGAATACTGGTGACGCCGGCTCCCACCGCCGCCTCCGTGATGGCCAGATCCGGCGACTGGAGAATCATCCAGATCAGGCACATCAGCAGGCTGTAGGACATAAATATGATGATTGAGGTCAGCAGATCTCTGGTAAATGCTACCGACACCGCACACACGATCAGACAAAGCAAAAGAATACACTCAAACAGTCTCATCTGCCCTTTCCCCCTCTTTTCTTTTTCTTATCCGGAGTCTCCTTGATCTTGCTGGGGGCATCCTCCATGGTCACCCGGATACCGTTGTTCTTCTCAAGTATGGAGATCTCCCCGAGCCTCTCGTCGGTCATGGCCTCCAGACGGCTTATCATATGGCCGGACACCGGTGAGGCGATCCAGAAAAACACGATCACCATGGACAGCTTTAAAGAATCCATTGAAAAACCTCTCATAATGATCAGGCTCAAAATCACAAACAAAATCCCCAAGGTGTCCCCCAGGGCCGCCGCGTGCATACGGTTCAGCGCGTGGCGGAACCGGTTGACTCCGAACACCGCCGATATCATAAATACCAGGCCCAGAATCATGCAGGCGGCTGCGGCCGCAAAGCGAATCCATGCTCCTGTCATGGCTGCACCTCCTTCTCCTCCGACATCTCCACTCCCTGTTTGCTCAAATTGTCCTCGATAGCTCCCAGGTCAGCCTTCATGTGTTTCCTCTGGAGGTACACTCCCGTGTAAACCTTGCACAGCACCACCACGCCCAGAAAGCTGATCATGGCGTAGATCAGGCACACGTCCGCCAGATAATTTTCGTCCATCCACACAGAAAAAATAGCAGTGATCATGATGACCATGGTGCCGATCATATTGACTGCTATAATGCGGTCCGAGATTCCCGGCCCCAGTATGGAACGGATGATACTCAAGATGATGAGCGCCGCCAGTATCAGCACCCCGGTTGTCATCAGAACATCATATGCCTGCTGTATCAACTCCATTTTTCTTCCTCCGCCTCCATTTCCTTCAGCAATTCCACAAACACAGAATCCTCAACTCCGTCCGCCAGCTCCTGGTCAAGACAGTGGACGCAAAACCTGTCTCCCTCCACCGACACGGTGATGGTTCCCGGTGTCAGAGTGATGGAATTGGCCAGCAGCATCTTTGCCGTCCCTGTCCGGAAATTGGTGTCGAAATACACGAATGCAGGTTCCGGCTGCAGCTCCGGGGAGTAGATGATCTTAAAGACGCTCACATTGGCCTTCACGATCTCCTTCACCAAAACCCAGAAATATCTGACAAACAGAGGTGCCAGATGGAACAGAAGGATCTCCTTGCGGAAATTGTAATCTAAAAATCTGCACATAAACCAGAACAGCACTGCCGATATAACAACTCCGAAGACGAAGATTTCCAGTGTCACCTTGCCGTTGAGGATCAGCCATACTGCCAGAAACAATAGATACATAGACTTCCCCCTTTCTATTTATAAAAATATAAAAAAAGTATAAACATCTTACCGCGAACTGTATTATACTGCTGTTTTTAAATAAATACAAGAATACATATCTAATTCCTAAGATTTTTTATCACATTTTTATCATAATTAATCTGAATATTTTACTTTAAATCTATATATATTCTCTATTTTATATTATTGCCGCACTTTTCTGAATACTTTACATAAAAAAGTGTGCACTCCCGCCCATCGGCAAAGACGGCGGCGCTGGAAGCACCGTTCATCTTGACCGTTGACTGGCTTGCTGGCTTTTCTTATTCCCACAAATTTTCTGTTTTCTAACAGGTCAGACAGCATGCTGTCATACTAAGAAAAAGCCGGCATTTCCTGCCGGCTCATGAATCGTTTCCCGCTGAATTTTCTACATCTGGTCCGTACACTGCCTCTGTACCATCTGGTACACCTGGGCAAAAGGGGTCCCGCTCTCTCTCGCCAGCCTGGATACACTGTCATACTCGGGATAGAATCTGACCACTCCCTCCGCCTGGCACACCTTCACCCGCGCCTCCCCAAGGGCCGTAGAAACCATCCGCTCCTCCCTCTTCAATACCGTCCGCTCCATCTCCACCCGGCGGATGCCGATGGTTGTGGTCTCTCTGAAGATAATTCGCTCCAATTTTTCTATATCCTCGCCGGCGCAGATCACGTTCAGCTGCCAGGCAGGCCTGTTTTTCTTCATGAAAACCGGCGTATAGTGGACATCCCTGGCACCTGCCTCAAAAAGCCTCTCCATCACGTATCCCAGGGCTTCCCCGCTGCAGTCGTCGATGTTGGTCTCCAGTTTCCAGATAATGTCCTTCTCCGGCTGCACGTCCCGCACCACCATGGCTCTTAGAATTCCCGGCCGTTCATAATTCCTTTTTCCCGCCCCGATTCCAACCTTCACCACGGAAAAACCTTTGGGAAGTGTCTCGGAAGTTTTCACCGCCGCCACGATGGCAGCCCCTGTGGGAGTCACAAACTCTCCCTCAGCGTCCACGATCCGCACAGGCAGGCTGTAGCTTTTCATGATATTGGCCACAGCGGGGACAGGCACCGGGAGAATTCCGTGCTGACATCGTACGGTTCCCGTGCCCTCGCACAAAAACGGAACCACCACTTCCTCCACTTTCAGATTATCCAGGCACACAGCCACAGCCACGATATCCACGATAGAATCCACCGCTCCCACTTCATGGAAATGCACTTGGTCCACCTGCACATTATGAGCCTTTGACTCGGCCTCCGCCAGTATCTCAAATATTCTCAGGGCCAGCTTCCGGGCTCCCTCGGTCATCTTTCCCCCGCCGATGATCTGCCGTATCTCGGCCATCCCTCTGTGCTCATGGTGATGGTGGGTATGTGTGTGGCCGTGGGCCATATCCTCGTGAGTGTGGTCATGGCTCTGATCGTGATGGTGGCCGTGGATGTGACCACCGTCGTAATCGTGACCGTGGACGTGACCATCGTCGTGATCGTGACCGTACTCATGCCCGTGGCCGTGACCGCCGTCGTGATCGTGACCGTGCTCATGCCCGTGACCGTGACCGCCGTCGTGATCGTGGCCGTGCTCATGCCCGTGATCCTCCTCGTGACCGTCATGGCTGTGGCCGTGCTCATGTCCATGAAGATACTCCATATCGTGGTCATGGTTCTCGTGCTCCGCATCCAGAATCACATTAAAATCGCAGGCATCAATCCCTGATTTTATCACCCGCTTCACCTCAACCCTGAAGCCTGACACCGGAAGGCTCTCCAGAACATCCGTCATCACTTTTTCGTCAGCGCCCAGGTCAAGCAAAGCAGCCACGGCCATATCCCCGCTTATCCCAGAATAACATTCCAAATACAGCTTATCTCCAGAACCCATCTCTCCAAATCCTCTCTTTTCTATTGTCTATCTGTCCGACTTCTCCAACCCCTCGTCCATACTGCCTGACCGGAAACCTTCCAGATCCAGCGTTATATATCTGTATCCCAGACTCTTTAGATATGAGACTACTTCTTCCCTGTGTCCCACTACCGTCCCCAGAGCCTCCCTGTCAGCCTCGATCCGAGCGATATCGTCGTGGACTCTGAGACGGACATTGTAGAGCCCCAGGTCTCTCAGATACTCCTCCCCCAGCTCTACCTGCCTCAGCTTTTCCGCAGTCAGCCTGGCTCCATAGGGAAACCTGGTGGCCAGACACGGCGACGACGGACGGTCCGCCACCGAAATACCATACTCTTTCGCCAGGGCGCGCACCTGAGCCTTGGTAAAGCCTGCCTCCTTGAGAGGGCTCTTTATCCCCAGCTCCTGGATGGCCCGAAGACCCGGACGGTACTGGGAGAGGTCGTCCACATTGGTCCCTTCCAGAACTACCGAAACCCCTGTCTTTTTCGCCGTCTCCTTAATCGCTTGAAACAGATACTTTTTACACCGGTAACATCTGTCTACAGGATTGCAGGATATATCACCCTGCTCCAGCTCCCGGATTCTCAAAATCTCATGCCGCGCCCCTGTCTCCAGGGCTACCTTTTCGGCAATCCTCTCATCTGTCACCGGGTGGAGATCCGTGGCCGCCGTTATGGCAAAGACCTGTTTCCCCCTCCCACCGGCGTGAAGCACCGCCAGTTTCAGAAGAAGACCGGAATCCACCCCCCCCGAAAAGGCTACCGCCACATCCTCACAGGCATACTCCTCCATCAGCTCATGGAGGCGCTCACACTTCCTCCTGTAGTCCCCCATCACTGTCCTCCCTGCTGCGCCAGGCGGTTGATCTGGGTGGCCAGATATCCTGCCCCGTAGCCGTTGTCAATATTTACCACGGCAATACCGTTGGCACAGGAGTTGATCATGGTGAGCAGCGCCGAGAGGCCGTGAAGATTGGCTCCGTACCCCACAGAAGTGGGAACCGCTATGACAGGGCGGCTCACCAGGCCGCCGATGACGCTGGCCAGCGCCCCCTCCATACCTGCCACCGCCACCACGCAGTTGGCCTTCTGGATCACCTCCAGCCGGGACAGAAGCCTGTGGATGCCGCTGACACCCACATCGTAGATGCGCTCCACATATGTTCCGAAAAACTCGGCTGTCTGGGCCGCCTCCTCAGCCACAGGGATATCTGCCGTCCCCGCCGTGCAGACGGCCACGCTGCCTGTCCTCAACTTTCCCTCTTTTTCTATCTTCAGTATCCTGGAAATAGGGTCATAGACTGTCTGGGGAAACCTGGACTTCACCAGCTCATACTGTTCCATCGAAGCCCTGGTTCCAAACACCTCCCCCTCCTTCTCAAAAATTCGTTCATAGATGGACAGCAGATGACTGTCCGCCTTCCCGCTGCAGAACACTACCTCCGCGAACCCTGTGCGCTCCTTGCGGCTGGTATCCAGCTTGGCGTACCCCATCTCTTCATAATTGCCCATATTCAGAAAGCCCTCTGCCTCCTCCACAGACATGGTTCCCGCTTTCACCTGTCTCAAAATATCCTGTATCTCCATAGTCCTGTTCCTCCGTCCCCAGGCTTACCGGGCGATTATGTATTTCTTCAATATCTCCAGAACCCTGTCCACATCAATGGGCTTTGAAATATGCTCGTTCATCCCGCAGTCCAGACATCTCTGGATATCGTCTGCGAACGCGTCCGCCGTCATGGCGATAATGGGAAGTTTTGCATCCTCCCTGTCCAGAGCCCTGATGGAAACCGCCGCGTCATACCCCGTCATCACCGGCATACGGATATCCATGACAATCGCGGCATAATATCCCGGCTGGGATGCCTTGAATTTCTCCACGCATATCTTGCCGTTCTCAGCCCGCTCCAAATCCAGCTGAGCCTCGGATAACAGTTCTTCCGCGATCTCCCAGTTTAAGTCGTTGTCTTCTGCCACAAGGATTCGTCTGCCCTTAAAATCAATTTTATTTTTCTGCTGCTTCTCCGACGGCTCCTCCGGCTTCTGAAGCATACAGCTGCTCAGGCTTAAGTACAGGTTGGATTTAAACAGCGGTTTGGAGATAAAGCCATGGATTCCCGCGCTTCTGGCCTCCTCCTCGATGTCGCTCCAGTCGTAAGCGGATATGATAAAGATAGGAACATCGTCCCCCACTCTCTTTTTGATCTCCCTGGTAGTCTGAAGGCCGTCCATCCCCGGCATCTTCCAGTCCAGAAGGACTATCTGATAGCTGTTTCCTTCATTACAGCACTTCTCCACCATCTCCACCGCCGTTCTTCCGTTCAGGCACCACTCGGCGTCTATGCCGATCTCTTTCAGCGAGTGGACCGCCCCCTGGCACAGATCCTCGTTGTTGTCCACCACCAGCATCTTCCACGGGGGAAGGATCATATCCTCCTCCCTGACAGACGCCTTCTCAAAATCCACGGTGACCCGGAATTCGCTGCCCTCCCCCGGCGCGCTCTCGACTTCTATGGTGCCGTTCATGGCCTCTACAATACGCTTTGTGATGGCCATCCCAAGTCCGCTTCCCTCAGTCTTGTCCACCACAATATTCTTCTCCCGCGTAAATGTGTCAAAAATCGTCCTCTGAAACTCCTGCGTCATGCCGATGCCGCTGTCCTTAACTCGGAAACAGCATCTCACGTACCCGTCACCTTCCGGCGACGGCTCCTGTCTTAAATATATATTGATGGTCCCACCCTCAGGGGTGAACTTGATGGCGTTGGACAAAAGGTTGATGAGTATCTGATTCAGGCGCACGCTGTCACAGTATACCTCCTCGTCACCCACATTCTGGATAAATATATCAAAATGCTGCCCTTTTGCCTTAATCTGCGGCTGGACAATATTGACAATACTGTCCATAATCTCTCGCAGAGACAGCTGATGCCTGTTCAGAGTCAGCTTTCCGCTCTCGATCTTGGACATGTCCAGAATATCGTTTACAAGTCCCAGAAGATGCTTGCTGGAGAGTGTGATCTTCGCCAGGCAGTCCTTCACCCTCGCCGTATCGTTGATATTGGCCATGGCGATAGCCGTCATACCCACGATGCCGTTCATGGGGGTTCGGATATCGTGGCTCATATTGGAGAGGAACTCACTTTTTGCTCTGTTGGCGTGAGCCGCGGCCTTCTCGGCCTGATCCAGAGCCCTCATCTGATTCTGCGAAAGCCTGTAGTACAGTACGAAGATAACCAGAACCGCTGCCAGAATCACGCTGCACACCCCCAGCATGGTATACTGGCGCAGCCATCCCAGGCGGTTGATAGCGTCATCCAAAACCCCATAGGGCATGATGGACACCAGATACCACTCAGAACCCGGAAGATGAGAACAATACACATGCTGATGCACGTCATCCACAATGGTCATAGCAGAATAATCTTTATCCCCGTTCATGGCGTCTCTCAGTTCCTGGGCAAAAGCCTCGGGAGTCTTTCCGTTGTACTCTGAAAACATCTCCCTGATACGTGTAAAATAATCGTCATGAAAACCTTCGCCGCTCCGGATGACAAAGGTGCCGTCCTTTCTTATGATGTGGTAGTAGGCCAGAGAATTGGCCTCATCCAGAACCAGCGCTTTGGTGAGATAGTCCATACCCAGACCTGCCACCAGGGCAACGCTCTCCTGTCCGTTCTTCATGGGATAAGCAGCGTCCACCACAAACATCACCAGCTTTTCTCCCTTCTCATCGATGCCGCTGGTAATCCCTTTTCTCGTGTCGCGCAGAACTTCCCTCAGTTCCTCTTCATCGATGGCTTTCACCATACCGCCGTAGACAGGTTCACATTCCCCGTCTTCCGTGTACAGTCCCAGGAAAGTGAATTCTCGGATGCTGCCGCTGAACGCAAGTTCCTCTATCATCTCCTCGCTGTAAACAGCCGTCTCAGGGGGAGTACGTTTTATGATGCCCTCCACCTGGGAGAGACGCAGATTCACTATGGCATCAAACTTCTGCTGTAGCTGCCTGCTCATCTCCGACATGTAGATCTCGCCGATCTCATTGATGGCGTCCCCGCTTTTCCCGGTCATAAATCTCCCCAGCCAGAAAAAGCAGGTGATACAAAGCCCTGCAAGAAACAGTGCGCTTACAAATAGAAATCTCCTGGTTTTATTCATCACGTTCTCCTTTTTCTCCCCTGCCAAAGTCCTGGTTACCGGTATCCCCGCTCTCAAACATCTTTCTGCTGATAAGCAGCAGAATCACTCCCGCCGCGGCGGCAAACAGCGATATAAATTGGGAAGTGGTCAGCGTGCCCACGGTTCCCCGTATAAGATCTCCTCTGAAAAACTCGATGACAAATCTCCCCATGCTGTAGATAATCAGATAGGCGGCAGCAGTCTGTCCGTCCCGCTTCAGTCTTCCCGACAGCCACACCAGCAGAAAAAAGTGAAAGAAATTAAAGGCGCTTGATATGAGCTGTGTGGGTATGAGCGGAATATTGTTGGGGGCGTAAGCGGAATTATGAAACACGACGGCAAAACCGCTGTCCGTCTCTCTTCCGTAGCAGCAGCCGGCCAGAAAACATCCCAGTCTCCCAAACCCCTGGGCCAGGGCCACTGTCGGCATAACCAGGTCCGCGTACTTGAGAAAGCTCAGCTTGTACTTTCTGCAGTATACATATCCCCCTCCGATCCCCCCTATGATCCCACCGTAGACCACAAACCCGTTGGATATATCCAAAAGCATCTTCGGATTCTCCAGAATCTGGTCTATGGTGGTGATATAGTACAAAAGTTTCGCGCTTATAAGCCCACTCACAATCCCCCATATGGCGATCCCCAGAATATGGTCCGGGTCCATCCCCCTTTTCCTGGCCCGGTACTCCGATACAAAGTACGCGGACAGAAAACCGGCAGCAATCATCAGCCCATAGCCGTGGACAGTGAATCCTCCTATAGAAAATAAATCATTTTTCATTCTGTTTCTCCGATTCTTTTTGGCAAATCTTTTTTGATGGAACGTATACTGAGATATTATATCATTTTATCTGTAAAGATTCTACCCGTTTTTTTCTGTTTGATAAATGTAGAACTGCAGTGTTACCGTTCACAGGATACCTGTGAACGGTAACACTACAGGCAGGCCATCAACACCGTGCTCCAGACGGGGATGGCAATCATGGACAGCACCGTGGTCAAAACCACGCATTTGCTGGCAAATTCTTCGTCTTTGTGGTACCGGGCCGCCAGAATAGCCGTGGTGCTCCCCGCAGGCATGGCGGCAAGAATCACGGCAACCCCTGCCACCGTGGCATCCACACGGAACACAAGACATCCGGCAAACACTGCCAGGGGGATCAGCACCAGACGAACCGCCGAGAACATTAGGGTAATCTTTGTGACCATGGTTCTCAGATCCGCACCAGCCATGATGGAACCGATGAGCAGCATGGTTACAGGTGTGGTGCTGCCGCTTATGCTGCCCAGGGTCCTGGTGAGAAAAGAAGGCAGTTCCACCTGCAGCGCCATGAGCACAATGCCGATCTCCACCGCGATGATGCACGGGTGGGTCAGCACTTTCTTCGCCACCTCTTTTTTGCTGGGACTCTCTGTAAAATAGGACACCCCTGCGGACCACATGACGATTCTCTGGGGGATCAGGTAGACGGACGCGTACAGAAGTCCGATAGACCCGAACAGTCCCTCCGCCACAGGATTGCCTAAAAACCCTGCGTTGGAACAGACGGTGGCATACTGAAGCACCGTGCGTTTTCCCTTTTCCACCTTGTTGTAGCAGGTAGCGCTGACCAATGTACAAAACATTTGCAGGACAACGGATATCAAGAGAATCTGAAAGCCTCTCACAAGAATCTCTTTGTCCAGCTTTATCATAAACGACTGAATGATATTGCAGGGGAGAATCAGGTCTATAACCAGGTCCGTCAGCACCTTTTTCCCCTCCTCCGTGATCAGATTTTTCTTTCTCAAAAACCATCCCATGCCGATCTCCAGAAACATCATCAGCTGCAAATCTATCATTCCCTGAAAATTCATATTTTTCCCTCTCGCCTTTTTCGTATCAACCGCTATTATATATCCTGTTCTCAGCGGCTGCAAGACATTTATTACCCCTTCAGGCAAAAACTGTAAGGGGGATTTTAACCTCTTTTGGCAATACTATCTTCAACAGCCGCCGCCATATCCCAATATTCCATAAAGGAGAATTCACAGCCATGTTGTCAGCTTTTATCGCCTACGGTGTCATTCCTCTCTATACGATTATCTTTGCCGGAGGCTCCGACTGGTTTACCTCCAACCTGTCGGTCATCGGCAGCCTCCCCGGGCGGCGCGCCGGTTTTTTCTTCCTGGGAGTCCTCATCGGCCTTTATTATCTCCTCGTCCTGAGAAAACTCATCTCCTGCATCCCCCGCCATGCGGCGGAGACCTGCCTTCTCTACACTGCCTTTGCCCTGCTGGTGTTCGCCGTCTCCACCCCTTACCTTCCCGACTCGGTCCCCCTCCAGGCCTTCCTCCATGTGGTGTCCGCTTTCAGCGCCTCGGTTCTTCTCACGCTGTGCCTGTGCCTGATTCTCCTCCGCCTCTCCTCCCTCTCCCAGGCGGCCTCATCACTGCTGCGCCCCTACCGCCGGTCCATGGCGGTGATCATCACCGTGTGCGCTTTTCTCCTAGTTTTGGCGGGCATCATCAGCAGCGCACTGGAGATATATTTTATTCTCACCACCACCATCCTCATACAGAGGATGTATGCCAACAGCGAAGAGATCGCCGGCGCCCTTTAGCGCAAAGGCTTCAACCGGTCCAGAATCTCCTCAAAACACACGCCGTCTGTCAGAGGGACCTGCATCTTTATGGATTCCAGAATACAATCTTTTATAAATTCAGCCGCCCTTTTTACGGACTTGTCCAGGGGAACACCGTTGACGGCATCCGCCAGAATAATGGCAGCGAAAATATCACCGGTCCCGCATCGTGTCTCTCCCACCTTCTTTACCCGCCTGAAGGCCCATGTGTCCCGAAGTTCTCCTCTGCTTTCCTCCTCTTCAAGGCAAAAGTTTCCCAGAAGGCCGCCTGAGGGGACGCCGGTGATCACCACTTTCTTCGGCCCCATACCGGTCAGTTTCCGGGCCATGGTGAGAAGTTCTTTCTCCTTCCAGGAACCCTCGTGATAAGGGGTATCCGTGAGAATACAGCATTCCGTCACGTTGGGGGTGACTATGTGAGCATAGCTCACCAGATCCTTCATCTCCCTGCACATGGCTTCGGTGTAGGTGGCGTAGGTCTTTCCGTTGTCCCCCATGATAGGGTCCACCAGGACAACCGTCTCCTGCCTGCCGAAATCTCTGATAAATGATCTGACAATCCCCATCTGTCTCCCTGACCCCAGAAATCCGGTGCCGATTCCGTCAAAGGTCAGCCCCAGCTTCTTCCACTGCAGGATGTAAGGCTCCATTCGGTCTGTGTAGTCGTCAAAAAAACAGCTGGGATAGGCGGTGTGGTTGGACAGAACAGCCGTGGGAACGGGGCAGCACTGAATCTTCAGCCTGGATATGACGGGTATGGCCACCGTCAGGGCGCACCGTCCAAAGCCGGACAAATCGTTGACCACAGCCACTTTCTTCTGTCTTGAGCTGCCGGGTTTTTGGGATATCTCTCTGTTTTCCATGGTTTTTGCAATCCTTCTTATACAATATTTGCAGTATGACCTGATGACCCGTCTTCCGGCGTAACCCGAAAAGGGCACGGCATACGCTCTCCCGAGAGTATACCATGCCCTTCATATTTTGCAAAGAGAATTATCACCTCACCAAAGCCTGAAGCTGCTCCAGCAGCGCGCCGCCGCCTACCTGGATGCTGCCCACCTGAGCGCAGATCCTCTCCAGGCATTCCATCTCCTTCAGCTTGTACAAAGTCTTGTTTTCGTCCATCAGCTTCGCCGTGTTCAGCAGCGACCGTGTGGAGGCGACTTCTTCTCTCCTGGTGATGACGTTGGCCTGAGCTCTTCTCTCCGCCACCAACACCGTGTTCATAATATCCCGGATCTCCCCCGGAAGAATGATATCCTTGATCCCCGCGCTCTGAAACCGGATACAGTAATCCCCCTCCACCTCCTTCAGTCTCCGGAAGATAAACTGAGATATGTCCTCCTTCTGCTCCAGCAGTTCATCCAGACGGTATTTTCCGATGTATTCCCGGATCACCAGCTGAACACAGGAGTAAACCTGATTTTCCAGGTTTTTGATGGTCTCGATCATGACCCTGGGCTCTACCACCTTGTATGTACACATGAGATTGATCCGCACCCCGATCCGGTCTGCCGTGAGAATCTCCTGTCCGCTGATCTCCAGAGGGCGGCTTTTCAAGTCCACAACCCTGCACAGCACGTCTTTAGAGTAAGTCCAGTAATAGTAGGTGCCTGTCCCCAGCTCCCTTGCCACCTGGTTGTCATAGTACAGAATCCCCAGCTCTCCCGGCTGAATCTCAATCTTTTTATAATATTTCAGAGGGATCTGGGCCAGGCAGGCCTTTCCCACGTCTGCCGCCGTCTCCGGATCCGTCATATCCAAAAGCTCCACATCATACCGGTTCCACACGTTCCAGTACAGATACTCCGTCTCTGTCAAAACCTTCTGAATCACTCCGCTTTTCTTCAAAATCCCTATAAATCCCTGGGGAATCACCACATGGAGCACTTTGGCGGCAAATGTCTCATCCTCTTTCAGCAGTATCTCCTTTGGCACTTTGTTAAATCCCACCAGCCCCTCCATATCCTCCACAATCACCTCATATCCAAAGGTTTTTAGAAAATGGTAAGTCCCGCTGTAGATCGTCTTTACAAAACGGCCGTCCTTCATCAGAAAGCCGCACTGATTCTGGTTGATCTGATATTTCATATTCTCCCTCCATAGTTGTCTTTTTGTCACAAATCGGACCCGGAATCTGCCGCAGAAAACCCTGCGGACCTTCCCGGCGCGGCTGCCTTCGCAGACCCGGCTCCGGGCTTTTCCCGGAAAGAGAGCCTGCCTCTACCCGGCTGCCCGGCCTCCGAATCCGACAGAACAGTTGCCTCTTCTGCCGCCTCTTGCCCGAGCCATGGGATATGGTTCGGCTCTCCCCCTCTGGTGGTGCTGGCAGGCTCCCTGCCGCGCCCTCTCCTTTCCGTGAGAAAGAAAAGGGTGCTGGCAGATTCCTGATCCTCCTCCTTGATGATGGACACGTGACAGGTGTCTGTTGATCGCTTTATCCACCTAAGCAACGGTTTTTCACCGGTGGGATTCGAACCCACGATAATCAATGTGGGATGACCGCTTTCAGTCCCTGACTGAACGTCCTCCATACGCTTCCGGCGGCATACCGTACTGCAGTGCAGCGGCACCGTTTTGCCTTTACGCCTGAACTGTAAGCCGGAATCATAACCTTTCGGTGCCTTTATACTACCATGAAGTTTTGGAAATATCATTTCAAAAACACTGCGAACCTTGCGGTCTTTCGCTGCATGTGTTATACTCATTTGAGACTTTTCAGGACAACCGCCATGGGCCCGGTAGCGGGCTTTCACAGTATATCAGGATAATCGCCATGTCAGAGTACAAAGAACTGATCAGACAGTTTGACAAGATACGGTCCTATGTCCGGGATTTCTACATCTACGGCTTTAAGACCAGGGAGGAGTTTCGAGAAAAGAGCGGCAGGACCTACGATAACCAGCGCCGCCGCATGGAAAGCTGGTTCTCCGGATACATGCAGGCAGACCAAAACGGCCGAAAAAAATCGGTTTTCCTCACAATGGACTCCAGCCGCATGGCTGTGAATCCTCTGTATCAGGCATGGAAGTCAAAAACCTTCACGGACAACGATATAATTCTCCGTTTTTTTCTTCCGGATCTTCTGGCCGACGGCAGATTCCGCAGTGTGGAGACCATAGCCGACCAGCTTCAGGAACAGTACTGCTGTCTCATAGACACTCAAACCATCCGCAGGAAGCTGGCGGCCTGTGAGAGAGAAGGACTTGTGGTCCGCAGGAAAGAAGGACGGCAGCACCTCTACGGCACGGCCGGATGCCGTTCCATGCCGCCGGACCAGCTTCTTGAGCCTCTGGCCCGGGCTGTCGGCTTCTTTCAGGGCGCTGCTCCCTTTGGCTTCATCGGAAGCACTGTCCTGGACTTCTGGGACAGAAAAAATGAATATTTTCGTTTCCGCAGTGATTATCTGGTTCACACCCTGGAGGATGAGGTCCTTCTCGCCCTCCTGACAGCCATGGAAGGACAGGCCGGAGTCCTTATGACGGTAAAAAGTACCAGAGGCCGACGCGCCAGGGACGTAACCGTCACCCCTCTGAAAATCCTCATCAGCACCCAGACAGGACGAAGATACGTATGTGCCGGGCAGCAGGGTTCTCACCGTCTGTCTACTTTCCGCCTTGACACCATACAGAACGCAGTGGTTCTGGAACCTGACCCGGACTACGAAAATCATATGAAACATTATCAGGACATATTTCCCCGCATGTGGGGAGTATCTCTGGGAGATACCCGGGCCGCGGAAACCGTGTCTGCCCAGATCTGTCTTGACGAGAAGGAAGAAACCCACATCCTCGCCAGGCTTGACCGGGAGGGCAGAGGGGGCGTGTTAAAACGTCTGGAGCCAGGAGTGTACCAGTACTGCCGGGTCTGTCTCGATGCCGCCGAGCTTCTTCCCTGGATAAAATCTTTTACAGGCAGAATCCGCTCCTTTTGCTGTTCCAATCCTGCCGTAGAGCAGCGCTTCTGGAATGATATGGATATGATGAAAGCATATTATCTGCCCTCAGGAGACTACTCAGATGATGAAAAACCATGACTTTTTTCTGTTCTCCGAGCTTTATACATGTTACTATCAGGTGGTTGCCCGGATACTTCAGGAAGCGGGCAGCCACCCTGTGACCCGTTCCCGCTTGGAAAAGCTGGCCGGTGAATACGGCTATGGAGAAAGCGGTCTCTCCATCGTTCCTCAGCTGGTTTCCGGGCGCTGGCCCTTTTTAGAATCAGACTCTCGGCGCCCCGGATTCTACGGCTGCCGCCTGAAACACCCTGTTTTTCCCCAGCCTCTCACAAATCTTCAAAAATCCTGGCTAAAGGCGTTGGTGTCTGACCCCCGCTTTTGCCTGTTCTTCACTGACTGCCAGCTCACGGAGCTGAACCGATGGCTGGAGGACACCAAACCTCTTTTCCGCGTGTCGGACTTCTGCCTCTTTGACCAGTACGGCGACCACGACCCCTTTTCCTCGGCGATGTACAGGAAACATATGTATGTGATCCTGAATGCCCTGTACACCCGGCAGCTTCTGTCTCTGTCCTACATGACAGGAAAGAAACGCATCCTCGCCTGCACCTGCCTTCCATGCCGGCTGGAATACGGGCAGAGGGACGGCAAATTCCGTCTCTATGCCATGTCAGCGGGAACAAGCGGCAGAAGGCGTATGGATGTGCTGAATGTGGCAAGGATCCTGTCTGCAGAGGAAACCGGGAAATTCTCTCCCGAACCTGTAGATGTGGATGCGTTTCTGAACCGCGCGCTGTGCAGGGAACCTGTAGTTCTGGAGATCACCACGGAGCGCAACGCCTTAGAGCGGGCCATGCTCCACTTTTCCTGTTACCAGAAGAAGGTGGAGAGGCTGGAAGACACGGGAAGATATCGCTGCACCATCTACTACGACAAGCGGTGGGAGACCGAACTTCTGATTCAGATTTTGTCTTTCGGACCTGTGATAAAAGTTCTGGAACCAGAATCATTCGTCCTGCAGATACGGGAGAGGGTAAAAAATCAGGCTGCACTCGGACAGCCCCAAACCCATATAGCCAGCCACTAAACGAGATAAGGAGAAATGTTATGATAAAAGCTGTTTTTTTCGACATAGACGGGACGTTGAGAGACTTTACCGAGCAGGGCATCCGCCCCTGCACATACGAAGCTCTGGACCTGGCCCGGAAAGCGGGAATCCGCTGTTTCACGGCCACCGGCCGGCACCTTTTGGAGATCCAGGAAGAAAATCTTCTGGGCCGCCTTGTCTTTGACGGTCATGTCCTTTTAAACGGCAGTCTCTGTCTGGATGCCGGGTATTCTGTCCTGTACGAGAATCCCATCCCCGCTTCCCAGATCAGAATCATGCTGGATCTGAGCAGGGAGCTGGAATGCGCCCTGATGTTCATGGAGCGGGATGCCATGTATGTAAACCGTATCACCCCGGAGCTTGAGAGGCTCCAGGCGCAGATCGGAACAGCCATACCCCCGGTGGAACCTTATATGGAGCGGGGACTAGAACATCCGGTATATCAGATGATTCCATACACGGACGACAGGAATCAGAAACTTCTCGCCTCCCGCCTGCCTCTGTGCGACATCACCCGATGGCACGATGGGGGAGCCTTCGACATCACCCCAAAAGGCGGAAGCAAAAGCCTGGGGATCCAGAAAGTGGCCCAGCGGTACGGATATTCCAGAGACCAGATAGCCGCCGTCGGGGACGGATACAACGATATCCCCATGATCCGCTACGCAGGCGTGGGTATCGCCATGGGCAATGGCAACGACCAGGTAAAGGCGGCCGCGGATTATGTCACGGACTCCATTCATGAGGACGGACTTCTCCACGGAGTGCAGTACCTTCTGGGACTGGAAAAGAGCGGGGAATGAACCGATCCCGTGCGGGAGGAACGTCTGGATAGGAGCCAGCAGGATTTTGGGGCATAAACAGAGCAAAGGGTATTGCTCTATCATCTATGTTGATGATTTTGCAACACCCTCTTTTTTATTGCCAAACCTTTCCCCGTAAATCAGGAATTCACCTGCTTATCCAGTTTCCAGATGTCCTCGTTGTACTGGGCGATAGTCCTGTCGGAGGAGAAGAAGCCTGCTTTGCTGATATTCACCAACATCTTTCTCATCCAGGAATCCCTGTCCTCAAAATCCTTATAGGCCTGTTCTTTCACCTTCACATAGTCTTCGAAATCCAGAAGGGTCATGAACCAGTCCTTGTTCAAAAGCTCCTTGGAAAGCCTCTCCAGGTTCTCTTTCTGGCCAATCTCCATCAGCTGGGGACCTGTGATGAAGTCCACAGCCTCCTTGATGTCTTCATTCTTCTCATAGTAATCTCTGGAGCAGTAGTCTTCTTTCTTGTAGTGTTCGATGACGGCCTCGCTGTGCTCGCCGAAGATATAGATATTGTCTTTGCCCACCAGCTCCGCGATCTCAACATTGGCACCGTCCATAGTCCCCAGAGTCACTGCGCCGTTTAACATAAACTTCATGTTTCCTGTTCCGCTGGCCTCCTTGGATGCAAGGGAGATCTGCTCGGAGATATCGCAGGCAGGAATCAGCTTCTCCGCCAGAGTTACATTGTAATTTTCTACCATCACTACTTTCAGGTACGGACTTACATCCGGATCACTGTTCACCAGCTGCTCCAGGCAGAGAATCAGGTGAATGATGTCTTTGGCGATGACATAGGCCGGCGCGGCTTTGGCTCCGAACATGATCGTGATCGGGCGGCCCGGTTTTTTCCCCTTCTTGATCTCCAGATATTTGTGGATCACATACAGGGCATTCATCTGCTGTCTCTTGTACTCGTGAAGCCGCTTTACCTGGATATCAAAAATAGAGTGGTCGTCGATCTCGATGCCCTGGGTGCGCAGGAGATAGTCTTTTAAAAGTTTTTTGTTGGCGTGCTTGATGGCCTGGACTTCTCTCAGAGCCTTCTCGTCGTCGATCAGTTCTCCCAGTTTTTCCAGTTCGGCCGCGTCCAGCTTGTAGCCGTTTCCGATCCTGGAAGTGATCCAGTCGGCCAGGAGATGGTTGCAGTGGAGAAGCCACCGGCGGAAGGTTATGCCGTTGGTCTTGTTGTTAAATTTCTCCGGATAGATCTGGTAGAACTTGTGAAGTTCGTCCTTCTTCAATATCTCCGTGTGAAGATAAGCCACTCCGTTGACGCTGAATCCATAGTGGATATCCATGTGGGCCATGTGGACATAGTCGTTTTTGTCAATTATGGCAAGGCTGGTGTCCTCAAATTTTCTTCTCACTTTGTCGTCCAGGATCTCGATGATAGGCACCAGTTGGGGAACCACTTTTTTCAGATAGCGGATCGGCCATTTCTCAAGAGCCTCCGCCAGAATGGTGTGATTGGTGTAGGCGCAGGTCTTTGACACGATGTGGATGGCCTCGTCCATATCGATCCCTTTTTCTGTCAGCAGGCGGATCAGCTCCGGTATCACCATGGTTGGGTGGGTGTCGTTGATCTGAATCACTGCATAGTCCGGCAGGTCGTGAAGATTGCATCCCTTCTTTACACACTCGTCAAGAATGTACTGGGCTCCGTTGCTGACCATGAAGTACTGCTGGAATATGCGGAGCAGATGCCCCTTCTCGTCGCTGTCGTCAGGGTATAAGAATAAAGTCAGGTTCTTCTCGATGTCTTCTTTGTCGAAGGAGATGCCTTCGGTGACGATCCCTTCATCTACAGAGTCAATGTCGAAGAGGTGCAGCTGGTTGGTTCGGCTGCGGTAGCCGGTGACCGCGATGTCGTAGAGGCAGGAGCGGACTGTGAGATTGCCGAAGGTCACCGGATAGCTGACTTCCCGGCGGGTCAGCCAGCTGTGAGATTCGATCCAGGGGTTCACAGTCTCTTTCTGAAGGTTGTTCTCAAATTCCTGCTTGAACAGACCCAGATGGTAGTTTAAGCCGATTCCGTCTCCGTTGAAGCCAAGGGTGGCGATGGAATCCAGGAAGCAGGCGGCCAGACGGCCTAACCCGCCGTTGCCAAGAGAGGGCTCCGGCTCGATCTCTTCAATGTCTGTCAGGTGTTTTCCTGCTGCTTCCAATTCTGACTTCACCTGGTCGTAGAGACCTAAGTTGATCAGGTTGTTGGATAAGAGCTTTCCGATGAGGAACTCCGCAGAGATGTAGTATACTTTCTTTTTTCCCTGAGCGCTCTCTTTTGATTTGGCGGCTTCCTGGGACAGGGTCAGAAGGGCGTGGTACAGCTCTTGGTTGGTGCAGGATGAGATGTCTTTGTTATATAATTTTTTTGTGTATTGGGTTATTGTGTTCATGGGATACTCCTTTTCTGTGGGGGGAAGTGAAAAAGCATGGGGTGTTGGGGGACTGGCGGGAGCGTATCCGCAGTGCCGCTCGATTCCGCTTCGCTCCATCTCGCTCACGGGCTTTCGCCCTATGAAAAAATATAAATAAAATTCTGCTTACGTGCGAGCACGACGCAGACTTTTCTTTATATTTTTTCGCACTGCTCATTGGTTACGTGGATATTATACCCACTTTATTGTCTTTTTTTCTTGTCTTATCATGGCAAAAGATGATACTATTCTATCATTTTGGAGGCGGGCAGGGATTATTGAGGATTTGGGCCTGGAGAGTTCTGAGGTTTCGCAGGAGTTCTTCGTAGTCGATTTTTGTGAAATCGGTGGTGTCCAGGGTTATGTGGGGGCCGTCTACGGTGAAAGTGTCCATCCCTCTGGCGGCGATTCCTGCGGCAAAGGCTTCGTAGGGAATCGGGGAAATGTCTTCTGGAGGGTCCTGTTCCGGATACCGGTTTGTTATGTGGCCCCGGTGCCTCTCGGGGGTGCCGTCTCTTTTCAGAAAGCGCAGGTACAGCTCCTGCCTGTCTCCTGTGAGACTCACCACGACAGGGATATAGGAATACCGCTGAAGAAGCTCCTCCAGACCCTGTCTGGATATGTGTTCAAAATTATTCTCCAATATAAAGGGCCTGCCCCGCCTCATCAACTGTTCTGCCGCGTGATACATGATATTCATGGCGGCAATCCCCAGTCTGACTTTTTCTTCCCTGGACCGAAATCCTACGTCGTCGTACAGCAGTTCTTTGATCTTGTCTTTGGAAAAGACAGGCAGATCCAGCTTTTCAGACAAAAATTCTGCCATAACGCTCTTCCCCGAAGCGGGGATACCGGTTATAATAATACAGTACATATCACTCCTCCTGCAGTTTTACCACATCACATGCGATGCCGGCCTCTCTGGCCTGGGCAAGAAAATCTTCGGAGACATTTTCATCCGTTATGATCAGATCGTAATCTTCAGCCCTGCACACACAGTGAATAGAATCCCTGCCGATCTTTTCTGATGGATACAGACCGATATTTATGCTGCTCTTTTTCATAACAGCCTTGCCGAAATCTACCCCCGAGCTGCTGTGTATGGAGGCTCCGAACTCCAGAGACAGGGCCGTGTGGGATAGAAACGCCTTGTCAATCCGAATATTGTTCACCATCTGCACCGTATAAAAATCATGGCAGTGACCCCTGTGGGACATCTCCCCTCCCAGGAGAATGACGGAAACATTTTCCCGGGTTCTCAGCGCGTCTGCCGTAGTCACGGAATTGGTCAGAACTGTCACCTCCAAATCCTCCGGCAGATTCAGAGCCATGTAATATCCCACGCCGGATGTAGTGATGTAAATGATATCCTGTCTCTTGATGTACGATATGGCCCTTTTCGCAACTGCCAGATAATCACTCCTCACCTTGGGCAGATCCCTGGGATTGTACATCTTTTCCGGCTGCGCTCCCTTTGCCGCAGCCGCGATGGCGCCTCCGTGGGTTCTCTGCAGCAGCCCTCTTCCCTCCAGCAGACGCAGATCCCGCCTGGCGCAATCTGCAGATACCTGATAGAGGGACTGGATCTCAGACACCAGAATTCTTCCCGTCTCATTTACCCTCGTCACGATGTCCTTCTGCCGCTCTTCCATAAACATAAATATCACCTCTCTTTCCTTTCTCGGCAGACCTTCATGTGCCCGCAGACAGCTGCACCACCATGGATAAATATACGCAGGGCACATTTGGAATACCTGAATGCATGCCCCCTATCGGGCGGCGGATTTTCAGCTTTTGTTTTCTTGTTTGTGCTTTTTTACAATTGTTTATTCTTGTTTATATTTGTTATATCATACCAATACCTAAATGTCAACATAAATTTATCAGTCTGACCCGCCTTCCTGGCTGCATCTAAAAATGCATACATGCACTTGTCAGTTCCTGGCAAAACATGGTAAACTATACCCGTTGGGGCACATTCTCATTCCCGCCGCTTTTGCGGCACCTGCAATATCCCGACGGAAACAGAAGGGTTTTCTGCCAGACCCCTGCACCCCCCACCGAAAAACACATAATATCATGAGGTATCTATGAGCATCACTGAATACGAAAATTATCAGGAAAAAAAATCCCACGGAGCCCTTACATTTCCCTACACCACCTATCCCTGTTCCATCCCTCTGGACTTTTCCAGAGTGCCCCTCCACTGGCACGATGAGACGGAGATCGTATACATCAAAAAGGGACAGGGGATCATCACTGCGGACTTCATCACCTATGAGATGAGCGCCGGCGGTATCCTGGTGATCCTTCCGGGGCAGCTCCACTCCATCGAGCAGAAAAAAGGCTGCTCCATGGAATATGAGAATATCATTTTCCGCCTGGACATGCTGTTTCCCCGGCAGGAAGACCTGTGTGTCAATGAATATTTTCTCCCCCTTCTCCAGCGTCAGGTGGAGATTCCCGTCTGTCTGACCCAGGAGTGGGAGGATTATGAAAAGGCCGCCGCCTGTCTGGATCAGGCCGATGAGCTGTGCAGCAGGAAGCCAACGGCTTACCAGCTCTCTGTCAAGGCCCAGCTCTTCCAGTTTTTTTACATACTGTTCTCCCACTCCGTGTCTGTAGGGACAGCACATATCCCCGTAAAAAGCAGAGCCCTGGACAAAGCAAAACTGATCCTAAAATATATTGAGACCCACTATGCGGAAAATCTCACCATAAAAGAAATGGCCGAAGCCTGCGGCTTCAGCCAGTCCCATTTTATGAAATTTTTCAAAAACTGTTTCGGCTCCTCCTTTGTCTCCTACCTGCGGGAATACCGCCTGACCGTGGCCGCCAGGCTTCTGCTCTCCTCCTCAAGCCCGGTGCTCACCGTGGCCCAGGAAACAGGGTTTGACAATCTGTCCTATTTTAACAGAAGTTTTAAAGCCATGTACGGCGTTACCCCCAGACAGTATCGGGAGGGAGACCATGAGTGAGGACCTCTTTTTTGCAGGATCAAACCCAGGTCAGTCGTCTGACATATAGCCTGAAAGAGTCTGAAAACCGCAATTTCCCTCCCGGTCGGTGACACAGATATAGTTGCCCCTGTTGATCAAAAAACATCCGCCATAGATTCCCATAAAGTGTTCTTTTTTTTCGGCCTCATAGAGGGTATTTCCCTGGTAATCCACCACAATCTCGTTCTCGGGGCCGTAGATGATGCAATAATCTTCATGCTGGCTGAATGACACATATTCTCCCTCCACGAGACATCTGCTGCCGCTGTATATGGCCGGTTTCTGTCCCCCCTGACCGCCGTTGAGATAGAACAGGCTGCCTCTTATCTCGAGTCCGCCTGTGTCCTCGGGGCGGGGGATTTCATAGTACTCTTCTGTCTCCTTTTTTTCTATGTACAAAACGCCGTCCTTCCAGTTTCCAAAATACTCTCCGCCTATAAACCGGTCGTACACCTGCCCGTTGCTGGAATAAGCCCAATCGCCCTGCTCATTGCAGACGAATTTGCTGTCTCCCCTTGTGACAGTGAAATATCCCCAGCCTCCGCTGACCATGGAGCCCTGAACCTGATCCCCGGGCTCTGTGACTATCCGCCCTTCTCTGAAATTGTAAATATAGGAATCGCTGTAGTTCCAGGTGCCTATGTACACGGCCTCAGGAGTGATGCCGTAGATCACCTCCCCCGTCCGCTCTCCCACCGCCTGGACCTTGTCAAAAAGCAGTTCTCCTCTCTGGTCATAGATCTGCTGGTTTCCGCCCTGAAACTCGGCGATATAGTACTCATCCATCTCATACCCATAGCTGAAATCCGTGCCGGAGAAATCCAGGGTTTTCACGGGAGCCTCGTCTGTCATGGGGAAATCCGGCCCCCCGAATACCTGAAAGGTCTTTTCGTCTTCAACTTCCCGCCACCAGCAGTCCCCTGTCCGGAAGAACCTCCCCGGCATCTCTGTATAGCACTGCCGGCTCTGATCCCACACCATCCAGTACAACTGGTCGTCTCTGTATCCGTAGTAGACTCCGTCTTCCTCAAAAGACACAAAATCGTACAGGGGCTCCAGGATCCATCTGCCCTCGTCCAGGGCGTACAGCCCCTGATCCATCGTGGCCAGATCGGTCATGATCACATGCTCTCCCCCCGACACCGCCTGGGCCGTGGGATCTATGGTTTTGTCTGTGATGGTCTCCTCCACGGACAGATCCGGACCCAGCACCACCACTCCGTCCGTGCCGTCCAAATATCTTTTATCCAGCAAAAGCCTGACGCCCTTTTCCAGTTTCACGGTTCCCGGTTTTATCTCTTCCGGCTGCCAGGCCTCCTCTGCCCCGCGCCCTGTATCTTCCACGCCCACATATCCCAGAGACTCCACAAAGCCCTGGCCCTCCTCAGTGGTCAGCCACTGAAACAGCTGATACGCCTGGGAAGTCTCCGGCTCATCGGACCTGATGGCCGCATAGAACTCATTGACATAAGGGTAGGAGCCGTTTTTGATGGTCTCGTTGTCCGGCATCACCCCATCCACCGCCATAAAGGTAAGGCCTGGTTTCTGGTACATGTTCTGAGCATAAAAATATACCGAGTATCCCAGGGCATTTTCGTCGTTGTTGTAAGCCGCCACCCTCTCGATCAGCTCCCCCATCTCTCCTACTACGTAAGTCTGGGGAGCCTGGGCCATGGGAGCGCCGCCCATCACCAGTTTTTCCATAAGGGTCTGGCTGCCGGAGCCCTGGGGGCGCTGAAACGCCACGATCTCCTTGGCGTCTCCTCCCACCTGAGACCAGCTTTTGTACCTTCCTGTATAGATATCCACCAGCTGACTGCCGCTTAAGGATGTGACCGGATTCCCTTTATTGGCCATAAACACCAGGGCGTCTTTCCCAATGGGCTTCAAAATCAGGTCCCTGTCGCTATTTTCCATATAATCATACACAGACTGAGCCGGCTCATAGGCCAGCACCAGGTCGGCAGACCCGTACAGCAGGTTTATATACGCGTTGGTGGTCTTGGTGTGCTCCACCGCCCCCTGGGCCTCCTGGGCGGAAGCCCCTGTCACCAGCCGGTACAGAGCCGTGGACAACGGGATGGTGGCTGTGGAACCGTCCACAACCGGATATTCTTCCCTGGTCAGCCGGGGAACTTCCAGATAACTGTCAAACTCTTTTTGAGAGTTTTTCTCTTTCTCTGATTTTTTTTCTTTCTCGGATTTCTCCCGTTTTTTTGAATCTTTCTTTTTCTTGTCCCTGTCCTTTTTATCCTCCCGTTTTTGAGCCGTCTCAGACTCCTGTTCTGTCTTGTCCCACATGCCTGCCAGCCTGCTGCAGGCTGTAAGATTCAGCGCCTGGCTCAAGACTGCCGCCGCCAAAACCATGATCATCCTTCTGTTCTTTTTCATTCTGCTCCTCCCCTCTGACCTCATTTCTCTATATCATACCATCTGCCGCCGCAAATAACAAGAAGTCCCTGCCTGCGTGGGCTGTTGACTTTTCTCTTTCTCCCATGATAGAATAGATGCATCAAATAATTTACAGAAAGAAGGGACCTACATGACTACCGTTACCTTAGGCTCCACCGGAATCATTGTCAACAAAAACGGCTTCGGCGCCCTGCCGGTTCAGAGAGTTTCCAAAGAGGAGGGAGCCGCGCTCCTTCGGAAGGCCTACGAAGGCGGCATCACCTTTTTTGACACCGCCCGCGCCTACTCGGACAGCGAGGAGAAGATAGGAGCCGGCCTGAGCGATGTTCGCGGCCATATTTACATAGCCACCAAAACCATGTCCACCACCGTGGAAGGCTTCTGGAAAGATCTGGAGACCAGCCTTAGCCTGTTAAAGACCGACTATGTAGACATCTATCAGTTCCACAACCCTGCCTTCTGTCCCAAACCAGGAGACGGAACCGGTCTCTACGAGGCCATGCTGGAGGCCAAAGCCCAGGGAAAGATACGCCACATCGGCATCACCAACCATCGCCTGTCCGTGGCTATGGAGGCTATTGAGAGCGGCCTCTACGAGACTCTTCAGTTCCCCTTCTGCTACCTGGCCGACGACAAGGACATTGAACTTGTAAATGCCTGCAAAGAGCACAACATGGGCTTTATCGCCATGAAGTCCCTGTCCGGCGGCCTCATCACCAACTCTGCAGCCGCCTACGCGTTCGCGGACCAGTATGACAACGTGCTCCCCATCTGGGGAATTCAGAAAGAATCCGAGCTGGATGAATTTTTAAGTTATATTGAACATCCCGCCTCCATGACTCCCGAGATCAGAGAGCTGATCGACAGAGACCGCAGACAGCTGGCGGGAACCTTCTGCAGGGGCTGCGGCTACTGCATGCCCTGTCCCGCGGGGATCGAGATCAACAACTGCGCCCGCATGTCCCTGCTCCTGCGCCGCTCCCCGTCGGCTAACCACCTGTCCCCAAAAGGCCAGGAAAAGATGATGAAGATCAAAGACTGCCTCCACTGCAACCAGTGTATGAGCCGCTGTCCCTACGGCCTGAACACACCGGAACTGCTGGCGAGGAACCTGAAAGATTATGAAGAGGTTCTGGCAGGAAAAGAGATGACGGCAGATAACTTTTAGACAGCAAAAGATGGGCAAAAGCAGCCGCTTCCCGCCCATCTTTTTCATTTTCAAAATTCCCTCACTTCAGCCTCAGCATCCCGCTCCTGAGTCCCTGGTACACTTCCTCCAGCCTCGGATAAGCATACTCAAAAAATCCCTTATAGGCGTCACAGAAATAATTCTTTCCCGTGCTGTCCTCTGTAACCGGTTCCCGGTTTCTCCTACAGCCGCCACGGCACAGATTAAGCCACCTGCACTGCCCACAGCCCTCATGAATCTTCTCAGACCACCGGACAAACCCCAGCTCATCCCGCCTCTTATCCATAGCCTCAAAGCTGTCCTCCCTGATATTTCCCATGAGCCACTGGTCCAGGGCGTAGAAATCACAGGGATAGGTGCTGCCGTCAGCCTCGATGACCCACTGTCTCCCGCAGATTCCCCTCATGTTGCAGCTCTCCGGCATGCGCCCGTCCAGAATCAGCATCAGATTGTCAAAATACCGGTTGTACACCGCCCTGCCCGCCTTCACATCCAGATACCATGCATCGAAGAGGCTTTTTAAAAACGCCTCGTAATGTTTGGGGGTCAGGGAAAATTCCTGGCCTCCCGGCGTTTCTCCCAGAGGGTCAAGACACTCGATGTACTGCTGGTACTCCATCTTGTTTTTCTTAAAAAAGTTGTAGATCTTCTGGCCGCTTCTGGCGGAGGCTGATGTCACCACGGTCAGTATATTGTAATCCACATGGTATTTTTCAAGGACATGTATCCCGGACATGATCCGGTTGTAAGTTCCTTTTCCCGCCCCGTCTTTCCGGTACTTGTCATGGATTTCTTTCGGCCCGTCCAGAGAAACCCCTACCAGATAGTTGTTTTTTGCCCAAAACTTCGCCCACTGCTCGTCGATCCCCAGACCGTTGGTCTGGATGGCGTACTGAAACCGGATTTTCTTGGGGTTTGCCAGGCCCGCCATATACTCCGCCAGATCCTCATAGAAACCCAGGCCCGCCAGAGTCGGCTCCCCCCCCTGAAAGGCCACTGTACAATAGCCATCCGCATACTCCACAGCCTGATCCATAATCCTATGCATAGTGTCCCCCGACATGATGCCCCGGGAGGACACGCTGCGGTTCTCCTGCTCATCGGCATAAAAACAATAGCGGCATCTCATGTTACAATTTCCTGACGCTGGCTTTATCAAAATATTTAAAGGCGGCATAATTCGTCCCCTCCTCACATAAACTGAACAATGTTGTACACGCAGATCAGCATGATAATCCCCATGAGTCCGATAAACAGCTTGTTCACCATATCTCCGTCCATCCGTCTGTTGACGGTTCTCCCCGCCGCGCCTCCCAGGATCCCGCAGGCCACCATGAGGACCAGAAGGCCTATGGTGAACTCCGGAACCGTTTTTGTCATCAGAGTGTTCACCAGGCTGGCGATCTGGGAAAACAAGATAATGTACAGAGAATTCTGGGCTGCCGTCTTGGTGTCCATGGAGAAGAAGAAAAACAGCACCACCAGATTGATGGGGCCTCCGCCGATGCCCAGGAAGGAGGACAGGATTCCCAGCACCAGGCCGATGGCGATACAGGCAGGCACATTGGTGACATGGTGGGTTCTGATTTTATCTTTTCTCAAAGTGTAGATGAGGGTTCCCAATGTAATGACCAGCAGGCAGGAGGCCTGGACCGCTCCCACCTGGTCCTTGTCCGCTGCCAGGCCGGAAATGTACTGAAACATCATTTTCCCCGCCACGCCTCCCAGGGCGGCTCCGATGGCCAGAGGGGTTCCCGTCTTCATATCCACCAGAGAAGAGCCCCCCAGCTTTGCCTTCACCACCGAGTAGCAGGACATGGATAGCACCGTGCATCCCGAGAGGAAGCTGATGCTGGCCACGCTCAGGACCCCGAAAGTGTCCAGAATCGGCTTGATCAACACCCCGCCGCCGATGCCGCATATGGCTCCTGCCACTGAGGCCAGAAAACTTACCATGGCGAAAATCATGTACAGATACAGATTCATTACACTTTTTACCTCCGTATTCTCTTAAATTTTATCTGGGATCTTTTCTGCCTGGAACCGTATCGCAAGTCTCCATGTAGTACCGCAGAAGCCTCATGCGCATGGCCTGAATCTGCTCCTGATACGCCCCGTCCCCGACCCGGTTGTCAAGCTCCATGGGGTCTTTTTCCAGATCATAAAACTCGTCCTGCTCATAAAGCCGCATGACATATTTGTACTGACCCATCCGCTCCATCACCGCCTTGGTGTGCTCCGGCCCTTCCATGCTCTGGGTGGACAGCCTTGGCCAGTATGGAGACTGGGGACCGTGGCCCCCTTCCATGGCCTGGACCTCACCGTGGATTCGTCCTCCCTCACAGAACACCGCATCCTTATGAACCGGATTTCCCGCCACCGCATCCAGAAGAGACTTGCCAAACTGAGTGTAATCCAGGGTAAATCCCGCCATGTCCGCCCATGTGGCCGGAAGGTCCAAAAGCTCTGCCAGAGCCTGGCTCTTCCCCGGCTTTACAGGAAACATGGAGGCCGGTTTCACCAACAGCGGGACATTGGAGATGGGGTCCTCAAAACAGTTCTGAACCTTCTCCGTGATCCCATAGTCCCCTGTGTAATCCCCATGGTCACTGAACACAAAGATACTGGTATCCTCGTAAAATCCGTGTTCTTTCAGTTTATCCTTCACCAGCCCGAACTGGTGGTCAAACCGCTCCACCATGCCCAGATACACGGCCCGCAGCTCGTTAAACTGCTCCTCGGTCCAGCCTGTCAGCTTCTGTTTGGAGCGGATGCCCTGAAGCATGGAGGGCTTCCCCTGAAGTTTCTCCACATCCGTCCGCCTGGCGGGAAGGCTGTCCCTTGATATGCTGCTAAACCATGGCTCCTCACATCCGTAAGGCGGGTGAGGGAAACTTAATGTAACATATAAGAAAAATGGTTTCCCGTCATCCCTTTCCTTTTTCCTGTCCAGATAATCCAGAGCGCTTTTCACGCAGTTCCAGTCAAATGTGGATTTGGCCTGCTCCTGGTCCATCTTCCCCATATAGAAAGAATAGGGATCATCCTGTTCCATAAAATCCGGAACCTCACAGGAAACCTTGGGGCCCGGCGCGAACTTAAGTCCCGCGTCATCCCGATGGTTTTCAAAATCACTGCCGCTGTAAAACTCGTCACAGTACTCAGTCTTTGCCCTGTTGGACGGGATCACGTCATTGCGTCCGATCCAGATCACCTCATACCCCTGTTCTTTCATGGTTCTCAGAATATTGGGCTCCTGAGGCTCCTGAAGAAAATGCATGGTTCTGTGTCCGGTAGTGTGGGGATACCTGCCGGTGAGAAAGCTGCACCGGGAAGGGACGCACACCGGGTTCTGACAATAAGCGTTGGCAAAGGACACCCCGTCTTCCAGAATAGAATCCAGGTTCGGTGTCTTTGCCGCAGGATTCCCCATGTGAGCCAGGGAATCACAGCGCATCTGATCTGCCACAAACAACAATATATTAGGTCTCTTTTCCATAATCTCTCTCCTTGTCTTCTACTCCACGGGCTCCTGCTCTTCTTTCAGAGCCTGATTATCAAGGACCTTAAAGAAGGGGAAATAGCAGCCTATCTGAACCAGCACCAAAACCACCTGCCACACAGCCAGCTTCCAACCGCCGCAGAGCATTCCCGACAGAACCACAGGCGTTCCCAGAGGAATCTCCATACCGTTCATAACCGGAATGACGCCCATGAGAGTCATTATATAGGACAATGTAAAAGTGATCACAGGTGTCAGCAGAAGGGGTATGAGCATAATGGTGTTCAGCACCATGGGAAGACCAAAGGTAATGGGCTCATTGATACCGCAGAGTCCTGACGGCAGCGCCAGTTTGCCCAAAGCCTTGTACCGCTGGCTTCTGGCCATGAAACACATGACAATACACAGTCCCAGAGTTCCGCCGGCACCTCCTAAGGAGGCGTACCCGCCCCACGCGGATTTCACGATAATATTGGGAAGTTCCGTACCCGCGCCGTAGGCTGTCAGGTTCTCCATGGCCAGAGGCATGTACAGCATGTTGATAAAAGGCATAACGATCATGCCGCCGTGAAGTCCGAAGAACCACATGACACTGCACATGAGAATCAGTACGATCATGGTAAATGGACTTGCCCCCAAAGCGGACAGGGGAGCTTTTAACAATGTGTAGATACAGGTGTTGATGTCGCCAAAGGAAGTCAGTGAAAATCCAAAACGGATCAGAGCGAATATAAGCAAAATCAGGAAAGACGGCAAGATTCCCTGGAATGAGATGGAAATCTGGGGCGGAACACTGTCCGGCATCCGGATAACCAGTTTTTTGTCAATAAAGAACTTATAAAGCACTGGTATCACAAGCCCGAAAATCATGGCTGTAAACAGACCGGCCGCTCCCAGATAAGAAGTGGACAGGGCCGCGGCCACCGACACGGTGACCTCATCTTTCGTTCCTGTTACTCCCAAAGGAATCATAACAAGAAATACAGCCAATGTCAACAGACCGATGCTGTTTGCCTGTTTATCCATGTCAATATTGCCGGCAGTGGCCCGGGAAATACTGTAGACCGCATAGAGGGCCAGCATGTCCGTGGTGATCTTGGGGACAAATCCAAAGATCTCCTTCAAATGGACAGACGTGATCATGGACTGATAAAAGCTGATATTTAAGTTTGCCAAAAGCGTAAACAAGGCTCCCACGATGACAATAGGGAGGCAGGCGGAAAACCCGTTGCTGATGGATTTCAGATAGCGATTCTCCGACAATTTCTGGGCCAGGGGAAGCAGGGCGTTCCCTAATTTTTCTGTAAATTTCTCCATAATTTCTTGAACTCCTTTTTCCATAAGGTATATGTGTTGATCAGACTTACAGGTTGCGAGGATCCGGTTCCTATGGCTACATCATACCTTATTTTGGATAAAAGTTCAATATAATTTTGGATAATTATCCAATATCGTCATCTTTCATAAATATTCCTTTGATTTTGGCTCTTATTATACATTATTTTATATATTTTGCATAATTTCTATGGTTATGATTCTGGACAATCAACCTTTTATCCTCCTGGTCTTAACGATTTCTATCCAAAATCAAAATTCATCTGGATAATTATCCATTTTTCTGATAAAATGATATCATATCAAGGGCAAAGGAGGTTCAGATCTTGTGAAGAATCTGTTTTGGCGCCCATCAGGTTCCCCTAAACAGTCACGCCCATACTCAGCAAAGGAGAAAACCATCCATGAATCCACTGGAACTATTAGAAAAACAACTGCCTGACCTGACCAAGTCCGAAAAGATCATCGCGGAATATATCCTGGCAAATCCCATGTCCATTATCCGCTATTCTTTAACCCAGGTGGCCCAAGAGTCCAAATCCTCCAACACAGCTATCATCCGCCTTTGCCAGAAACTAGGCTACAAAGGATATGCGGAATTTAAATTTTCCATGTCCAGGGCCGCCTTGTCAGACACCCGCTCCGTCACTGCCAAAGACTCTGACTCTGGCCTTAGGACTTCCATGACAGACATCGTGGAACAATATGTCTCCTATCTCAATCGGATGGCCGCTGAGACTGATATGGGGGAACTCCGATCCATCGCCGCCCTCATCTGCCAGGCCTCAAGAGTAGCCATCATGGGAAGCAACCGCACAGGATTTTCCGCCTCCCAGCTGTCTTACCGCCTGTCCAAGCTGGGGGTGGCCAACCACCTTTTGACAGACCAGGTGCTCATGAAAGACTACATGGAGATCTTCGGCCCCAACGATCTGTGCCTGATATTCTCCATCACCACTACCACCTGTGACTACAAAGAGATCAGCCAAAGATTGAAAAAAAACGGCGCGCAGGTGATCCTGTTTACCATGAATACCTCCACGCCCTTAAAAAAAATATGCGACCACATCGTCTGCCTGCCCCGGATCTCCTACAGCAAAAAAATGGGGTTCTTAGATGACCAGGCTATCTTCTTTGTGTTTATCGAAGTGCTGCTCAGCGAGATCGCGGCAGTGTTGAATCATCATAACTTCTCGGAATCTCAGTGAATGAGATTCCAAGCGAAAATTGACAAATGAATATCGTGCAGGAAAAGAAGTTTGAGAAAAATGGACATAAACATTGGACATAGCGGGTACTATGCCTTGAA
>CATLBR010000016.1 GCA_949879795.1 uncultured Hungatella sp. | reverse complement strand
ACAGCCTGTATCCAATGGCAATTCACAACTGAAAATGCCAGGACTAAGTTGGTGTCACTCTATCCTAAATTTGGTCCCATAGAGGCAAGTTAATTTAGCTATATATAATGCAGACAAGACACTAGTATATAACAAGTTACCTTATTTTGCAATGGTGTTTTTCAGCTTCTCGTTGAGTTTCCCGTAGACCCGCTTCTGAAACCAGGGTTCTGTGGACATCCTCACCGCCTCCTCAAGACCGAACCAAGCCACTCCGCTGTTCTCATCCCTCTTCACACGAATCTGCTCTTTGTCGTCCGCCTCCAGAAGGTATGTCACATTCAGATGAAGATGGCTGGGCACATAGACCCCTCTCTTCTCGTGTCCGTCCACTGTGAGAATCTCCAGAGAAAATATGGCCTCTGACACAGGTTTTACATGACTGATGCCGCTCTCCTCTTTCACTTCCCTCAGGGCCACCGCCAGAAGGTCTCTGTCTCCATCTGCATGCCCGCCCAGCCAGGACCATGAATCGTAGATATTGTGGTAGACCATCAGCACTTTGTCCCGTCTTTCATTGACCACCCAGGCAGACGCCGACATGTGCATAGTCAAACTGGTCCGGCAAAAAATATCGGGGACGCCGGCGATGCTGGCAAGAATCACCAGCCGATCTGCCTCCTCCTGCTGATTCCATGGATAAAAGCTCCTGATCTGGTCTTCTATATCCGGTTGGCCTTTACTGGCCGGGGTCTGATTTAACATTTCAATATTATCCCCTTTCTCCCTTTGTCCGCTCATTTGATGGAAAGTAATATACGAATATTTTCCCTGTCTTTCTCCTTTTCCCCCTCAGTCAATTTTTCATATGGAACCAGCTGCCGGTGAACACGTTTTTCCGGATCCTTGGCTTTCCCGTTTTCCGGAATACCGTACCGCCAGTTGTTCAGATAGTGATACCTGCACCAGCGGATATGCTCCAGCTCAGACAGAAGTTCCATACGGTCCGGAGAAAGGTTCTCCAGATCCCCGGAACACCCCATGACAGACAGCATCTTCTGCCGAACTTCATGGTAATCTGCACAGCTGATGTTCGAATATCGGGTGAAACCGTCCAGTTTCTGCCACTCTTCTTCTTTTGCCTTTTCTGTTTCTGCCGCACCGCCATAGAGACTGGCATAGCGCAGATTAATCCGCTTTGCCTTGTCAAAAAGGACGTCTCCCAGGATATGTTCAAGCCTTCCCGCCCCATGCTCCCAGCAGAAAACCTCCATCCGCTTCTGTCCCGACAAAAGCTCAAATCTCGTCTCTGCCGCGGCAAAAACATGAAACTTCTCCCTGTCGGAAGCCAGCAAAAGATCTCTCATCAGCATCAGCTGATTCTCCTGAGTGAGCACCACCACCATCTGAGCCTCATCCAGAAGTGAGAGATGATTATACCAGAGACTGTGATGGAAGACCACCGGGTCCTGAAGCTGGGATATCTCGTGGTGGACTGCCGAAAATGATGCTCCGTCCCCGAATATATGATACTCGAGTTTCTGTCCTGGGTCAAATATATTGTTTTGAAGGCCCTGAAGCAGCAGCTCCTCACCCAGCTTTCCAAACCCTATGAAGACGATTTTCATCCGGTGTCCATGCCGGGCAGACAGTTCATAGAGACAATATTTTTGCCAGAACAGACGGGCAGCCGTCTCTTCCGGACAGATAACCCGTATATCGGGATTTATGTTTTCCTGAGCCCGCAGAGAACTGCACCACAGATAAGTGACATGCCCTTTCAGACTCTGACTGTTCTGACTGTAAAAAGCCAAGTTTTCCTCCTCGGTCCCCATAAGCATGTATCTCTCGGCCAGAACAGCCTTTTCCCCACCGCTGATTCCCCTGATGCCCAGCTGTCTGAGAATCTCTCCTGTCTTCTCCTTCGGACCGTAGACCGCCACACTGCCCCCTCTCATGTATCTAAAGAGATTGTCCAGCGAACGCCGCACACTGGCAAACAGCATGAGGATACCCCCGGCAGTAGCCAGCGGAGCAATCCATCTGGCTATCTCCACCAGCCCGTTAACAGGGGGATCCTGGTATTCCATACCGTACAGACACAGCGATATAAAGGCAGCATCCAGCAACTTCTCTCCCGCCATGCAAAATCCTGCGGTTCCCACAATGAGGGGAATTGCCAGCAGCAGAATTTTCCATATATTGTTAAACTTAATTTTCATATTGAGCTCCGTTTCTCTCTAAAGATTCTCCGCAGGACAGGCGGCATGAATCCAGGAATGCCAAATGCGCCTGCCGGACTTTCATGTGTGGCGACAGGCCTGCAGCTGGGCGTATAAAGATTTGGTTGTACAGCATCTGGTCTCAATTATACAAAAAAATTTCCGGTATTTCAAGGAATACCGGAAATTTGATGTATCTTATTGAATGGCCTCGGCAACGCTGGTCCCAGCCTTGTAGCCGCTGGTCATAGCCCATCCGAAGAGAGAACCGCCCAGATAGATATCGCCTTCCAGACCGCCTACTGCCTCTCCTGCCGCGTACAGACCCTCCACCGGCTCCTGAGCCGTATTCAGAACCTGCATCTGTTGGTTTACATGAAGGCCTCCCAGGGTGGCATAGTAGCGAAGCCACATCTGAATCCCATAATATGGACCGTCGTCACTGATCTTCAGAGACAGCGCTCTTCCAAATTCATCTGTCCCATCTGTCCCTGCTTCCACTGCCTGGTTGTAGCCTTCAGCCGCCGCAGTCAAAGCTCCCTCGGGAATATTCAACGTCTTGCCCAGATCTTCCAGGGTGTCACCGCTTACCATCACCGGATTGGAAGCCCCGTTATTCTTCAGCCATGTCTCCACATCGTCATCCGTGTAGATCTTGCTGCCTGTCATTCCCTCATTAAACGCTTTGAAAGAAGCCGCATCCAGTATCAGGTAGGATGCCTGATTTTCCTTCATGGCCTGAATCAGGTCGTAGGCGCCCCCCTGCTCATTGGCAAAACGTTTGCCCTCCTCATTGACCATAAAAGCTCCGCTGGTTCCATAGGCCTTGCCGACTCCCGGGTTGCAGTACTGGCCCAGGCCGCTGGGAAGAACAATACTGTTGGGCTGCACGTTGACAAATTCCATATTGATCAGGTCCGCATCCACAGCTTTTGTCATCTCTATGGCATCGCCGGTAGCTCCTGCGGCCCCCGCATAAACAAACTTCTGGAATTCCTCCGGAACCAGGTCGTCGTTGGCTCCGAAACCTCCTGTGGCCAAAATCACCGACTTGGCATTGATGGTGTACACGGCATCTTCGCTTTCAGCCTTCACTCCGGTGACCGCTCCGTCCGAAATCAGCAGTTCCGTGGCCGGAGTACTCATAAGCACCTGACCGCCTGCCTCTTCTACATGGGCCAGAAGCGTCTTTACCACTCCAGCCCCCCTGCCCACGCCGGAATAGGTACGGCTTGTGGTTGGGCGCTGATACTCTACATTGGCTCCTTCCGGGTCAACCAGCCAGTCAAACGCCTCTCCCACCGTATTTACAAAAATATCTACCGTAGGCTCATGGTTAAAGTTGTGGCCGTTTTTCAGAAGATCCTCTTTCAGCTTTTCCGGGCTGTCCTCCACACCGTCTTCCGCCAGCCACTTACTGCCTGTAGCCGTGGTTCCGGCTCCTGCCATGGAAGACGCGCCGCCCGCAAATGACATCTTCTCGAGAAGCACCACCTTGGCTCCCTTCTGGAGAGCAGACAGAGAAGCAGTCAGACCTGCTCCGCCTGCTCCCACCACCACGATATCCGTGTCCAGAGTGATTGCCTCTTTCTCGGTCTCAGCGGCAGCTACCGCCTCAGAAAACTTATCTACATCCAAACCCGCGTTCTTTACCGCGTCCTCCAAGGCGGCACGGAATCCGTCAGAAGTCACCGTAGCTCCTGCCACCGTGTCCACGGCGATGGTCTGGTTGTCCAAAGCCTGCTGTACCAAAGTAGGAAGTGCCGCCTCGCCGATATTCTCTGTCTCCGAATGCTCTGTCACCTGAATATCCGTGATAGCCTCACCATCTACGGTGATCTCCACCACAATATCCCCGTGAAATCCTGCGGCCTTTCCCGTAAATACTCCTCCAGCTCCCCCTGCCTCCGGAACCGTCTCCTTCTCGGTCTCCAAAGCGGCGGTTGTAGCTGCGGTCGTCTCCACGGCAGCAGTCGTGGCTGTCGTGGTCTCCGGGGCTGAGGCAGACGCAGAACTGCCGCCCCCGCACCCCGCCAGCAGCAGAGACGACGCAAGTAACACAGACACTAATTTTTTCATATCACATTTCCTCTCTTTTTTCACGAAATCGCACTTGTCCAGGAGGCACAAAACGGTTCCCTGCGTCTTCCGGAAGTTCCATTCCGCTGTTCTTCAGTATCTTTTCCAGCAGATACACAAACTGCTCTTTCTCTTCCTTGGTAAAGTCCCGCATCAGATACCTGTCCCTGGCTCCCATGTGTTCACGACACCTTTCAAACAGCTGATCCGCTTGGTCTGTCAGCATAATCCGGTTAGCGCGCATGTCCCTTTCCAGAGACACTCTGCTCACATACCCCTTGATTTCCAAACGTTTGATCAGACCTGAAACCGTGGCATAACTCATCTGAAGATAGTCCACAATCTCCTTCTGGGAGGCGGCTTTCTGCTCCTTTTGCTCCAGATAATCCAGCAGATCCATCTGGCTGCTTGTCACGTCGTACTGTTTAAAAAACTGATTCCTTCCGTTTTCAAAGGACAGATGGACCAGCTTCACCAGCCGGCCCGGTATTTTCCTTTCCGACATAGTAAGACCTCGAGATTTTATTTAGCATGCTAAATACATTATACTGGATATTGAGAATTTGTCAATGGGTTTAACATTGTCAAAGCAATTTTGCCAGAAATAGCAGCCTTAAACAGCGAAGTGAACCCCAGCTAAAATTGTCACTGTTTATCTTACCTATAAAAAATCTATTTCATTACTTTTTCATAATTATAGAAGAAAAAAGTGACAAAATTACAATACCCTATCCCTTGAGGTACTTGCAGTTCTTATTCCATCTAGACTTTTCTTTATCAGCCATGAGTACCCTCCGTGAACAAGGGGACACACGGAGGGTAAATTATCTCTATTAGCACAAACAGTGCAAAACAGCACAAAAAATAAAAACCTCTGGCAATTTAAGTAAATCTTTAGTACAATTTTAGTAGGCCTTTCTCAGAGGCCAGGATTATATTGACCCAGACGGGAAATTTCTTTTCCCTCGCACGATTTTTGTAGGTGGATATCTATGAATATTTTTAACGCAATCACTCTTTTTGGCGGGCTGGCTATGTTCCTGTACGGGATGCGGATCATGGGAGACGGTTTAAAATCCAGCTCTTCCGGCACTCTGAAGAAGGCCATGGAACGTATCACTGGCACACCGGTCAAAGCATTTTTCCTGGGGCTGGCAGTGACGGCCGTCATTCAGTCCTCCACTGCCGCCATCGTCCTTACGTCCGGGCTTGTGGGCGCAGGAATCATTTCCCTGCATCAGTCCATGGGAATTATCATCGGAGCCAATGTCGGCACCACCATCACCGGGCAGATTATCCGGCTTCTGGATCTGAATTCGTCCGGAACCTGGTTCCTGGAATTTTTCAAACCTTCGACTCTGGCGCCTCTGGCTTTGGTCATCGGCATCATTGTCATCATGGCGATGAAATCCGACATTTCCCAAAGAGCGGGACAGATCGTCATCGGCTTTGGAATCCTGTTTTCCGGACTCCTGAATATGACGGATGCAGTGGCCGTACTGTCCGACAGCGGAATTCTGGAACAGCTTTTCTCCAAACTGAACAGCAACCCGATACTTGCCTATCTGTCCGGGGCGGGAGTTGCTTTCGTGCTGCAGAGTTCTTCCGCCACCGTAGGTATTCTGCAAGCCTTCTCCACCTCTGGACAGCTGACCTTCGGCGGTGTCTATACGGTGCTGGTGGGCGTCTATCTGGGCGACTGCGTGACCACAGCCATCGTCTGCAACATAGGAGCCAAGCCTGAGGCCAAACGGGTAGGTATTGTCAATATCTTATTTAACCTGGGCAAATCCGTCCTGATTCTGTCCGCTGTCGCAATACTCCACAGGGCAGGGCTGTTGGATTCTATATGGAACCGCGCGATTCACTCCGGGGGCATCGCCAACGCCAACACTGTCTTCAACCTGACCTGTGCGGCTGTCCTGTTGCCCTGTGTGGGGATCTTTGAGAAGCTCAGCCACATCCTGATTCAGGATAAACCTGCCCCCCCAGGAAAATACGACGAGATGCTGGACGCTTTAAACCCTGTATTCATCAGCACGCCGGCTATGGCATTCGGGCGCTGCTATGACATCCTTCTGGTGATGTACCAGCTGGCCAGAACCAATATCGGCCGGGCCTTCCACATGTTTACACGGTATGACTCGGAGGTTATGAAACAGATGCAGGAAGATGAAGGTTACATCGACAGCATCGCTGACCATGTGAGCAATTATCTGGTTCAGATATCCGCCTCCATCACAGCCCAATACCATGTTGAGATTATGAACTACTATTTTTCCGCCATCACGGAATTTGAACGTTTGGGAGACCATGCATTGAATATGGCTAACATCGCCGCCGAGCTCAGCGAAAAAGACAGTACCTTTTCCAGCGATGCTCTGGCCGAGCTGACTGTGCTGTGGAATCTTCTGGATAAGATTCTGAACCATACATATGAGGCATTTAGAAAGCAGAACCTGACGGAGGCCCGAAGCATCGAACCTCTGGAGCAGGTGGTAGACGACATCGTAGGCGTGTTAAAGCAGAACCATCTGAAGAGGCTCCGGGACGGAGAATGTGAAGTCTTCAACGGTTCGGAATTTTTCAATCTTCTCTCGGAGGCGGAGAGAATCTCCGATGTATGTTCCAATGTAGGCGTTGCCACAGTGGCCAGATCCACCCCGGGAATCCAACACCACATCCATGACTATATTTCCGTACTCCACTCCGGACGGGACGAAGAATTCAACCGGGTATACCGGGCGGCTCACGACAAGTATTTTGAACAGCTGCCTGGGAGGGAACAGGCAGAAGAAGAAGATACACAGCGGTAAAACACCCAAGAAGAGCCGGTTTGTTCGTCTAAGCGGTTTTGTGTCAATTTTGTGTCAAAATACATGTTCGTGCCATTTAAACAACCAGAGTCAAGGGAATCCAATACCCCAACTCCTGGCAAAACCCAGGAAAAACAAAAATTCGCCCCGCCCACCACGTTAACCGTAATGAGCAGGGCGATAAAAAGGGGAGGATAAGTATTAATTTTCTCTTTGGTACTACTCTCATTATTACCCCGCACAGGAATTTTATACACTCTCCCGGAAATTTTTTTCAAAAACATTTTCCCACAACTTGCCAACACAGGCCAACTATTATACAATAGACAATGCAGTCATACTTTTCTGTATGACAGAGACCGTACGATTTGTATAACATAAGAGGAGAATTCCAACATGAAAAAAAATATCCTTGTCGGACAATCCGGCGGGCCTACCGCCGTAATCAACGCCAGCTTGTACGGCGTCGTTGTGGAAGGAATGGAACATCTGGACGAAATCGACCATGTCTATGGAATGGTCCATGGATTGGAAGGCTTTTTAAAAGACGATTATCTGGATCTTTCTGAGGAACTGACCCAGAAGGAACTGGAGCTGATCAAACTGACCCCCGCCGCTTATCTGGGGTCCTGCCGCTATAATCTTCCCGGTGACCTGACTTCACCGGTCTATCCCACTGTCTTTGAAAAGCTGGAGGCTTTGGAAATCGGATATTTCTTTTATATCGGGGGTAATGATTCCATGGATACCGTCAGTAAATTGTCCCGTTACGCGGCTCAGGTCGGATCTCCCGTCCGTTTTGTAGGGATCCCTAAGACCATCGACAACGACCTGATGCTCACCGACCACACCCCTGGCTACGGAAGTGCGGCCAAGTATGTGGCATCCACGGTCCGGGAGATCTCTCTGGATGCCTCCGTGTACAATCAGCCTGCGGTGACCATCATTGAACTCATGGGCCGCAACGCGGGCTGGCTCACCGCCGCCAGCGTTCTGGCCAGACAGCACGCTCTGGACAATCCCCTGCTCATCTACCTGCCCGAATCCGTTTTTGATTTTCAGGCATTTTCAAAAGATCTGGCTGATGCCCTTCGCCGCCAGCCCAATGTGGTTGTCTGTGTTTCAGAAGGGATCGCGGATTCCAGCGGACGACTTATCTGCGAATACAACGATGAGGCAAAACTGGACAATTTCGGACATAAGATGCTGACAGGATGCGGTAAAGTCCTTGAAAACTTTGTCCGCAATCATTTCAACATAAAAGTCCGCTCTGTAGAAGTGAACGTAAGCCAGCGCTGTTCCGCTCTCATCAGTTCGGCCACGGATGTGGATGAGGCTGTCCTCGCCGGCACTTTCGGTGTGAGAGCCGCCCTGGAAGGAAACACCGGAAAGATGGTGTCCTTCTCCCGAACCTGCCAGAAGCCCTACACCTTGGAATGCTCTCTGGCAGATGTTGAACAGATCTGCAACCGGGAAAAACCGTTTCCCAGCCAGTGGATCACCGGTCACGGGACCGATATCAGCCCGGAATTCATTGATTATGCTCTCCCTCTGATTCAGGGAGAGTTGAAGCATCCGATGAAACAGGGGCTTCCTCTGTATGCCTTCCGCAGATCCTGAATCCTGGCTGATCCCTGGCCTTTATATATTTACAACTGTCTCGCAGACAAAAGGCTGACCTGAAAGCTGTGAATCCGTCACTGCTTTGGGTCAGCCATCTCTCTTTTGTCCGCGTTTTCCTTTCCTATGACACGTCTCCGATCTCCGCGATCTCCGTGCCGGGAAAGAAAAATTCCAGAATCTCCCTGTAGGTTTTTCCCGCTTTTGCCATGCCCTGAGCGCCGTTCTGACTCATGCCCACGCCATGTCCGTAGCCTCCTCCATAGATTGTAAATGTACTGACGCCGTCTGAATCAGGCCCGCTGCACTCGATGGACACGAAGGCGCTTGGAAGCGAACTCCAGCCTGTTATGGTGCTGCCGTTCTGCTGTTGAATCACCAGGTCCGAATTTCCCAGCGCCGAACGGATCTGCCATTCTCCCCGGATCTCCTTAGCCCCGGCGGTTCCCTCCACCAAAAGTACTTTTCCGATGCCTCCCGCAGACCGCTCCTTCATGGTAACCTTGGTGATATTTCCAAGGCCTGTAACCTTCTTCTGCAGCTGGCGGCTGGTAAGGCTGGTCTTCCAGCGGTACAGACCTATATCCGATTCATAACCTGAAGGACAGCTTTTTATAAATTCGTCAAACACCCGATTATCCGTCAAATCTGTGTTACCTCCTCCTTCCCTCACTGCTACCCCTCTGAGATAAGGATAATCAGACTGGTCAGCGCCCCACAGAGTCCCGTCTGTAGTGTGTCCGCAGGAAGTGGAAAAATAGTAGATATCTGCCACCTCCCCACCGTACACCACCATCTTTCCATAGGTTTCGTCCACTGCCCTGTCTGTGGAGGCAAACGAGGGTGTGTTGTTGTAAACTTGATACTGAGTGCTGTCGTCCACATGAGCACCGTAATTCTTGTAACTGTTGGCCATGACCTGACGCCACGCATAAGTTCGGGCGCAGACGGCCTGAGTTTTTAAAGCCTCCAGCTCATAGTTGGCAGGCATCTCGCTGGGCACCACCCGTTTCAGATACTCCTCCAGATAGACCTCATTCACGATCACCAAACCCTTGGGATCTTGTTTGATCTCAATATGTCCCGGATACTCAGGGGTCTCGTCCCCACGGCTTATGGTGGGAATTCTGATTCCCGCCGTCTCGTCGGAAGGTTTCAATATAATCCGGTCAGCTGCCAGTCTGGAATCTCCCGAACGAAAGGTTACAACGTCTCCCGCCTGGAATTTTTCTTTTTTCTCTCCCATCACCATCTCTCCCGGACTCTGAAACTCCAGAGTGACACTGTCATGAAAGATAGATTCGAATCCGTTGTCCATAATCAGCACACGGATCTTTTCCGCATCAAAAGGATGCATGGTGAGAGCAGCACACAGCTTCCGGTCTTCCACCACAAACTCCTGGGCATCGTAACCCACCACCACGTCGGACAGATTCTGCCTCCTCAGCTCTCCGTACAGACGGTAAATGTGAAAATCTTCCGTGAGGGGAATCTCGCCGTAACCTTCGATCTCAATGAAATCCTCACCCACCTGCAGCACCTTTCCGGAAATCCGATCTTTCTTCAATACCACCTTCTTTATCTCACCGTCTGTCAAGTATACATCGGCAATCTGTCCGTTCATTTCATCGGGAGCTTTCAATTTGCTTTTTACAGGAAATTCTCTGGTGACAGAGTCTACATATCCGGTAATCCCGTCTTCATGAGCTTCTATCAGCCAGATATTTTTGTATGTAACAGAATCGGACACCTTCTCCACCACCCGAAGGATCTCCTTCCCGCTCACCAGCACACGGATCTCCCGATCTCTGTAAATCCCCAGGCCAAGTCCCTCAAAACCTCTGGCACCCTGGCTGGTATAGGCCCTCCACGGCGTCTTGTCTTCCACATCCTCGAAGGTTCCATATACAAGCAGGCTTTCTTCCCTCACCTTATCCTCCTGCCAAACCTCCAGTTCTCTGCAGATTTCTTCATACAAATCCCACCACCTTTTTGAAGGAAATGGAGATTGGCTGTTCTTCTTTGTCAGCCCCACCTGACTCTCCAGCTTGTCGGATATCCTGCCTGCCAGGTAATGGACCTCCCCATAGGTGAGATATCCTTCCGCCGATTCCTCCGTAGCAGGCGTCAGATCACTGTTGATCCACCCTCTGTCATACAGAGCATCCATATATTTTACATACCACTGATTCTGGCTGGAGGCGGAAAACGCCGAAGACTCTTCCGATTCTGTCCGGCATTCCTCCACCGTATACACAGAGAGGGCGGCAGCCTTAAAGGCTGCTGCCCTGGTGATCACATCCTTCTCTGTCTCATTGAGCCTTATGATGATAATCAGCACAATCACAGTCAGGGGAATGCCAAACATCCAGCTCATCATTCTTCTTCTCTTCATATCCAATTACCTGACATATGTTTTCTTTTCCTCATCGATATGATCTAAAACTCCATAGTCGCTGGTGTTTGTGGACAATTCTTTCTTTTTCAGCTGCTTGTTGACCCATTCACCTGTCAATCTGTAGATAACCGCAAAGGTTGGCACGCCGATGATCATGCCCACAGGCCCCATAAGTCCTCCGAAAAATAAAATGGAGAACAGTACCCAGAAACTGGAAATCCCTGTAGAATTGCCCAGTATCCTCGGGCCGATGATATTGCCGTCCAGCTGCTGGATTACCAAAATCGACAGCAGAAACCACAGGCACTTTTTCGGATCCACCAGAAGTACCAGAAGTGCACTGGGCACAGCCCCGATAAATGGTCCGAAAAACGGGATGACATTGGTCACACCCACTATCACACTGATCAGCACCGTGTAAGGCATCTCGATGATACTCAGCCATATGCAGGTGAGAATCCCGATGATCAGGGAATCCACCAGCTTTCCGATAATAAAACCTCCGAACACAGTGTGGATATATCTCCATTTTCTCACCATCTCGTTGGCCACAGGCAGGGAAAACAGACTGTAGATAATCTTCTTCGCCTGGGCAGTGAGCACATCCTTGATATTCAGAAGATAGAGCATGACGATGATGCCGATCAAAACATTTTTCACCAGACTCACCACACCCACCACGCTGGTGTACACACCGGTGATAACTTTTTCAATATTAGGTATCAGGTCCGTGGTGGACTGAACCCAGGAGACCAGTCTCTCCACACCCTGGTTATAAACCTTCAGCACGGTCACTTCGATATCCGGATAGTCCGCAAACAGTGTCTCAATCCACAGAGCGATTCTGGCGGCGCTGCTGGGTATGGAATTGATAATCCCTTTTATACTTTCAAAAACTCTTGGAAGAATCAGCCATATGAGACCAGTGACCACCATCACCAAAACCAAAAGGCTTGCCAGAGTAGCAGCGGCCTTGGCTGCAGCTTTTCTCATCTTTACAGGTTTTACATGGACGCCCACATGCCTGTCCACCCACCCAAATACCCGGTTGTACACCGGAGCCAACAGATATGCCAGCACTGCGCCGTAGGTGACGGGAGCCAGAATCTGGGCAAGAAATCGCAAAATCCCGCAAACTGCCTGCCACCGGATAAACATCAGAGCCGCCCCGATACAGGTTACAATCACCAGCAGCGCCGTCACACCCCAGCAGATATACTCTCGATATTTATGTTCTTTCATCTGTACTCCTTACGATTATCTTTTTATGTACAGGTTTATCTTACCACATTTTTTGTCAATTGAAAAGGAGTCACTGCGGCTTTTCCGTGTCCGGAACCAAGATAAAGCAGCGATTGCTCGCTGCTTTCATCATTAGTAATCCCAAAATGCCGGTTCTTACAATTTGACGCCTAGCCATGCTAGGTGGGTAACCTCACTCGGGCTTCTGCCTTCCACTCGACGGAGGCCTGACATCCACCAGAAAATATCGGAATCCCTTATGTCATAATGTAGGTTCAAAGATACGTAAGATTGTCGAACATCCCAGGAATTACTCATTGCTTTTGTCTATGGGTTTATTATACAATACCCCATGCAGTTTTTCAATCCCATATTTTTTACTTTAAAGGAATTTTGCTGGAAGTTAAAACCGCACGACCTGATCTTTTGTAACTCTGGCATAAATCAGTTTCTTTTTTTTCGGCGGCTCATCTCCTATAGTATACGCAGATAATATTTTTTTAGAAGCCTCCGTAAACAATTCTTTTGCCGAAGCGTACAAAACAGCTATCACATCTCCTTCTTCCACAAAATCGCCGTACTTTTTGTACAGATGCATACCTGCGCTGTAGTCCAGGCGGTCTTCTTTCCTGCTGCGCCCCGCCCCCAGCATCACCGAGGCAGTCCCGCACGCAGCGGTGTCAATATGGGTGATGTATCCTGGCTTTTCCGCCAGAACCTGAAACGAGAAGGCAGCCTTTTCAAACCGCTCCGGTTCCAGAATATAGGAGGGATCTCCGCCCTGGGCTTCCACCATGGCAGCCAGAGTTTTCAGCCCTCTCCCATCCATGAGAGCCTCCCTGGCCACCTCATAACAGGTGTCTATGCCGCCTTTGCCGGCCATGAAAAGCATATGGGCCGCCAGCTGCAGACACACCTCCGTCAGATCCTCCGGGCCCCTTCCTTTCAGAGTGTCTATGGCCTCTATCACCTCCAGAGAATTGCCCACAGCCAGACCCAGAGGCGTATCCATATCCGTAATCAGGGCACAGCAGGTTCTTCCTGCTCCGCTCCCGATGGCCACCATCTCCTTTGCCAAGGCGATGGAATCTTCCAGATCCTTCATGAAAGCTCCGCTTCCCGTCTTCACATCCAGCACGATCCCGTCGCTTCCTGCGGCGATCTTTTTGCTCATGATAGAGGAAGCGATAAGAGGAATGCTGTCCACCGTGGCCGTCACATCCCGCAGGGCGTACAGCTTTTTGTCCGCAGGTACCATGTTACCCGACTGTCCGATAATGGCGATGCCGGTCTCGTTCACGATCTTAAAAAAACGGTCTCTGGGGACAGCGGTCTCAAAGCCCGGTATGGATTCCAGTTTATCCACCGTTCCACCTGTATGTCCCAGGCCCCGGCCCGACATCTTTGCCACCTTCACCCCCAGAGACGCCACCAGCGGACCGATAATCAGAGTGGTCTTGTCACCCACACCGCCGGTACTGTGCTTATCCACCTTCATCCCCCGGATACCTGACAGATCCACCATATCCCCGGAAGCCGCCATCTCAAGAGTGAGGTCCGTGATCTCCTCCTCCCCCATCCCTCTGAAATAAACGGCCATCAGCATGGCAGCCATCTGATAATCCGGAATCTCTCCAGCCACAAAACCCTGAACCATCTGATGGAGTTCCTGGCGTGTAAGGGTTCCTCCATGCTTTTTCTTCTCGATCAGATCATACATCCGCATACCGATACCTCCTTATGCCTGTCCGTTTTTCCTGTCCTTTCTACTGCTGAAGATCAGCCGGACCGAAGCTTACCGGCAGCAGTTCTTCCAAAGTAAACTCCCTGTAATCTGTCTGGGACTTTGCCAGGATGATCCGAAACGTCTTGGGATCGCAGAACTCCCTCATCACCTGACGACACACTCCACAGGGGGCGCAGTAATCTGTTATCTTCCCGTCCTTCCCACCACATATGACAATAGCCTCAAACTCTCTCTTTCCTTCGTTCACCGCTCTAAAAAAGGCACTGCGTTCGGCACACACGGTGGGAGTGTAGGCCGCGTTTTCAATGTTGATGCCTGTGTACACCGTTCCGTCTTTGCACAGCAGCGCTGCCGCCACATGAAAGTGGGAGTAGGGTACATAGGACGTGGGAAGAACATCAATAGCTGCCCTTATCAATCTCTGTCTTTCCATCTTCTTCCTCCGCTTTTGCCAGTTTTATGATCCTGCTGGTTCCCAGACGCTCGGCTCCCAGTTCCATAAACTTCTCCGCGTCCGCGAAGGAACTGATGCCTCCTGCCGCTTTCATCTTTACCCCAGGCCCTATATGACGGCTGAACAGGGCGATGTCTTCAAACGTAGCCCCTGCTTTCGAGAAGCCTGTTGAGGTTTTTATAAAATCTGCCCCCGCCTCCGTCACCAGCCGGCACATTTTGATCTTCTCTTCCTCCGTGAGAAGGCATGTCTCGATAATCACTTTTAAAATATGCTCTCCGCACACTGCCTTGATGGAACGGATCTCCTCCAGTATCTTCTCATACCTTTTGTCTTTCAGATCCCCGATGTTGATCACCATATCGATCTCGTCGGCTCCGTTCTCCAGCGCGTCCTCTGTCTCAAACACCTTGGCGGCCGTAGTGTTGTAGCCGTTTGGAAAGCCGATAACCGTACATACCTTCATCCTGCCGCCCACATACTCCTTGGCCGCCGCCACATAAGACGGGGGGATGCACACTGATGCCGTCCCGTACCTGATGGCGTCGTCGCAGATCTGCTGAATCTGTCCCCATGTGGCCTCCTGGGCCAGCAGAGTGTGATCTACCGCATGAAATATCTCTTCCCGCTTCATAAACCATACCTCTCTTTTCTTTTTGTTGGGCGCTCCCCCGTCCTCTCAGGCAGATAAAAGCTGATAGACCTGGTACTCCCTCTCATATATATATCCCAGCTTCAACGCCAGTTCCACAGACTGCTGGTTGGTGGCGTCCCAATTTGGAATGATACCCTTCTCCAGGCATTCCAACACGAAAGCCGCACTGCAGCCCAAGGCCAGCCCCTGCCTGCGGTGCTCTTTCTTCGTCTTCACCTGCACCTCCATCATCCCCTCGCTGGCCCCGTAAGCCCAGCATCCGGCGGCCAGCCTGTGGCCCTTTAGAGCCGCATATCCAAGTCCGTGCTCCTGAAAATACCTGAAATCTTCAAAATTGGCGCACAGATCTCTGCTCCACTCTTCCCTCAATGTGAGATGGTACAGTCTCTCGTCAACTCTCCGTATTCTTATTCCCTGGGGAACCCCTTTCACATAACCTTTCAGCAGCTTCTCATCAAAATGATGTTCTCCCCGTTTCAGGGCATACCGGGTTACCATCCGCAGCTGTCCCGCAAACTGTTCCTCCAGCCACTGAGCCCACCGCTCATTCTCCGGATACAGAAACGTGTGCGCCGCCGTGTCATAGATCTGGCTTTTCAGGTCAAGAGCCCCTGCCCCTTTGGGAGGCAGGCCGTACAGGTAGGCAAAATCTCCCGCCACAATAAGGCAGTAGGGCACGTTCCCCAGCCCGGGCACCCACACCCGCCCGCCGGTTCCTTCCACTGCTCCCCGCACCAGAACCTGTCCGCTGTCTCTGCACATGGCCTCAATAGTCTGACGTTTCTCTCTTCCCAGCTCAATCATCATAATGAATCCTCCCAGCCTGCACATCGGCTTTATCCACTACAACTGTTTCCTGTATAATTCCTGTTAGAATTATACCATACCTCCCCGCTCTTCGCAAGCAAAACGCCTGTCTGTCAGGACTTCCCAAGCTCCCTCCGCTCCCAAAAATACTTTTTTGAAGACAGTTTCTGTCCTGACTCGTTATAATATAAGAGAGGCCAAACCACATCATACAGGGAGGGAGGTGAGCAGGATCAGCCCGGACACACAGCTGGAACAGTGGATCGACCGGTATCAGAATCTGATCTATTCCATCTGTTTCAAACTCACCAATGACTACTTTGACGCCCAGGACCTGACCCAGGAGACGTTTCTTTCAGCCTACAAAAATCTGGCTTTTTTCGACGGCAGAAACGAGCGGGCCTGGCTCTGCACAATCGCCTCCCGCAAATGCCTTGATTACCTGAAACATTCGGGCAGGCGTCAGATTCCCACGGAAGATCAGTTCTGGATCTCCTGTTCTTCTTCTGGCCCCCAGCCCGAACAGGCAGCCATGGAAGAAGCCCTGCGCCGGGAGCTCTACGACTGCTGTCAGAAACTGAAAGAACCATACAGGCAAGTGGCTCTGGACTACTTTTACCATGAATTTGACGCGGGCGAGATCGCTGCCAGGACCGGAAAGAATCTAAAGACGGTCCAGACCCAGATTTACCGCGCCAAAGCCATGTTGCGCAGACTTTACAGAAGGGAGGATCTATTTGATGGATAATATGTTGAGAGACCGCTTTTCCCTGGAAGAGATGGCGGCAGACCCCGAAGAGGCAGAGCGGTTCGCCGACTTTCTGGAAGAGCAGGGACTCCTCACCGCCCCTGCCAATTTAAAATCGGCAGTTTTGGATCGGAGTCGCCAGGCAGATATCCTTATCATCGCCGGCAGCAACCGTCTGTCAAAAAGGGCAGAACTGATCCGTTACAGTATGAAAATCGGACTGGCCATGGCCTGCTCTATCGCCTTCCTTCTGGCTGCTCCTGATTTTCAAAACAGTGTTCCTCACCTGCAGTCATCTGACGATACCCCTATTCATGTGGAAGTTTCCCAGAAGCTGCAGCAGCTCACCGGAAAAATCAGACTTTTTTCCAAATCCTTATTGAATCCGGAGGTATTTTTCCATGACTAATAAAAAAAATAAACTATTTACTTTCTTGTTTTCCCTGTTTCCAGGAGCCGGGGAAATGTACCTGGGATTTTATAAAACAGGAGCCAGCGTCATGGTGCTGTTTCTGGGTGACATCGCTTTGTCCTCCTCCCTGTTTCCACCTCTTGTTTACCTGCTCCCCGTGATGTGGTTTTTCAGCTTTTTCCACACCCACAATCTGAACAATATGGCGGATGAGGAATTTTATGCTCTGGAGGACAGATACCTTTTTGACATGAGTCCCGATCAGTTTATCCGCCTGACCTCCAGACACAGAAAACCTCTGGCCTGTGTCCTGATTCTTATGGGCTTAAGCGTCCTGTGGAATCATCTGTGGTCAGCCTTCTGGTACGTGTCCGAGTGGCTGCATATCCCCGCCTTTATGTTCTCCTTTCTCCGCTACTGGGTACAGTCCATCCCCCGGCTGGCTGCCTCCCTCCTTATCATCTGGATCGGAGTAAAGCTGATCCGCCAGAAAAAAGATTCCCTGGATGGGTAGCCCGGCAAAAACGGCAGCCGAACCCCAAGCTCCTGTGGTCCGGCTGCCGTTTTTCTCTTCTCAGCCCCTCAAAATCATGTACCTCTCATGTTCCCTTCTCCACCAGTTCCGCCATGGTGAACATCATGGCGGAGACTTTTCTCCTGGTATCCGGCTGCAGGCTGTTCCACCACTCAACCGGAAAATTCTGAATCCTGTCTGTTCTGGGCTCCCCCTCCAACATCGCGAAAAATTCTGACAGCGTCAGATCAAACGCCTTACACATCTTGGACAGATTGTACACGCTCACCGTACTTCTCTTGGTAAATATGGTGGTGATCGTGGATTTCTTAATCCCGCTTAACTTGGCCAGCCTGTATTTTGTGAATTCATGCTCTGCCATCAGTTCCTCAATCTTTTCCAAAATTCTTTCATTTTCCATAGTACCGTACTTCTCCATCTGAAAATCCTTCTTTTATCTTATTGGATTTTTTAGACAGATTACAGACTTAAAATATCGTACTTCTATGGCTGACGTCCGTACCATCAGAAAATGGATAATCCTGTATTCAACCGAATTTTGCCCAGTATCCCTGGAAAAAGATCAGAAGTATCAAAGCGGGAAGCACATAGCTCACATACATCTTCGCCCATCTTGGAAACTTAAGCCCTGTGCCCGCATTAGCCTCCTTCAGGAAGTTGTCAAACCCCCACCCGTAGCGGGCAGTGCAAAACAGAAGGTACACAAGGCTCCCCAGGGGCAGCAGATTGTTGCTCACCAGAAAATCCTCCAGATCCAGAACGTTAGTCCCTTCCCCGAGAGGCATAAAACTGCTCCACATATTAAATCCCAGGACACAGGGAATGGAGAGAAGGATCATCACCGCCACGTTCCACACCACAGCCTTTTTCACCGTGCAGCCTGTCAGGTCCGTGGCAAAGGACACTATATTCTGAAACACGGCGATCACCGTGGACAGGGCCGCGAAGGACATAAACAGGAAAAACATTCCTCCCCAGATCCTCCCTCCGGCCATATGGTTGAATACGTTAGGCAGGGTGATGAATATCAGGGACGGTCCGGCGTCCGGCTGAATGCCGTAGGCGAAGCAGGCAGGGAATATGATAAGTCCTGCCATGAAGGCCACAAGAGTGTCCAGACACATGACACTGACGGCCTCCCCTGTCAACCTCTTCTCCTTGCCGATATAACTTCCGAAAATTGCCAGGGCGCCGATTCCGATACTCAGGGTAAAAAAGGACTGGCCCAGGGCCGCGAAAATCACCTCTCCCAAACCGGCTTCCATCACTTTGGAGAAATCCGGCTTCAAATAAAACTCAAGGCCTACACCGCCGCCTTTTATCATCATGGAATGGCCGGCCAGCACCGTCATCAGCAACAGCAGGCACACCATCATCACCTTCGTGATCTTCTCCACACCGTTTTGAAGTCCCATCCCGCAGACGGCAAATCCCAACAGCACCACGATAACCATCATGGCCAACATCAGCACCGGATCCGCCAGCATGCCGCCGAACTCGGCGGCCACCTGCTCCGCGCCCAGGCTCTCAAAATCTCCCATGAGCATCTTTACAAAGTACAGTACCATCCATCCCGCCACAGTGGTGTAGAACATCATCAGAAGATAATTTCCTGCGATAGCAATGTATTTGCCCCACGGCCAATTGGTCCCTTCAGGCTTCAGCACTTCAAAAGACAGGGCAGCGCTTTTCTGACTGGCCCTCCCCACCGCAAACTCCATGACCACCACGGGAAGTCCCAGTACAACCAGAAACAGCAGGTAGATCAGCACAAAGGCTGCTCCCCCGTACTCTCCCACAATATAGGGAAATCTCCACACATTTCCCAGGCCGATGGCGCATCCCGCCGATATGAGGATAAACCCAAGCCTGGAAGAAAACTTTTCTCTCTCCATTCTGTTCTCCTTTGTCTGTATTTCTATATCACCTGACCGTACAGTTCTGCCGGGACGTAGGCTTTTATGAAAATTCCATCTTCCCGGTACTCTTCTGCCAGCAGCTCCCCGTATCTCCGCACAGTCTGAATTGTTCCTGCCTGGCTGTAAGGATAAAGCCTCTCCAGATATACCTGCCTATTTCTCAGGACTGTCTCCAGAAGTTCCAGAAGGTTATCCACACCCTCCCCGGTCCTTGCGGACAGCCTCACCTGATAGTCGGCAGTCAGATCCTTAAGCACTGTGTTCCCCTCCAGCTTATCTGTCTTGTTGAATATGGTAATGATCGTCTTGTCTGTCACCTGGAGCTGTTTTAACGTCTGGTACACGATATGCATCTGCATATCCATCTGTGGGTTGGAGCAATCCACCACATGAAGGATAATGTCGCTGTAGCCTGCCTCCTCCAGTGTGCTCTTGAAAGCCTCAATAAGGTGATGAGGCAGCTTGCGGATGAATCCTACAGTGTCTGTCAGCAGGATCTCCTGTCCTCCCGGCAGCGCCAGATTTCTGGTGGTAGGGTCCAAGGTGGCGAACAGCTTATCTTCTGCCAGAATTCCCGCGCCGGTCAGACGGTTCAACAGCGTGGATTTGCCAGCATTCGTGTAGCCCACGATAGCCGCCACCTGGGTATGGGCCTTCTCCCTCTGCCTGCGCTGCACCTCTCTGTGGCGCTCCACGCCTTTGAGCTCCTCTTTCAGCTGTCCGATCCGCTCATGAATCAGGCGCCGGTCCATCTCCAGCTTCTTCTCCCCCGGCCCTCTGGTTCCGATTCCTCCTCCAAGCCTTGACAGGGAATTTCTGAGTCCCACCAGCCTGGCGGCCCGGTATTTTAGCTGCGCCAGCTCCACCTGAATCTTTCCCTCCCTGGTTCTGGCCCTGGCGGCAAAAATATCCAGAATCACCATGGTTCTGTCCATAACCTTTGTATCCAGGGCATCTTCCAGATTGTGCAGCTGGGCGGGGGACAGCTCATCGTCGCAGACCACGCCTGTGGCATCCAGCTCCCAGATCCGCTCCTTTACCTCCTCAATCTTTCCTTTTCCAATATAAAGCCCCGGGTGAACAGTCTCCCGATTCTGTATCATCTTGTCCACAGCGACGGCTCCTGCTGTCTTCACCAGTTCTTCCAGCTCGTCCAGACACGCCCGGGTGTCACGTTCCTCTCCAGTATTCACGGCCAGGAGGATAACCCGCTCTTCTATAGCTTTTAACTCTATAAGCTCTGCCAACTATAACTCCTTTCAAGACTTTTTCTCAAAAACCGCTCTCTTCTTATCTGCTCCTGAGAAATTCTATCTCCTTTTGTATCTCTGGAGTAGCCCCGTAGGCCGCGGTGTACTGTTCCAAGACAGAAAGAGCTTTCGCAAAATCCAGCTTCTTCTCATAGACCGCTGCCTGATTCCTCAAAAGATTCTCCATAGCGGACATGTCCCCTGTCTGCACCCCCAGTTCGAAATAGTGGAGTGCCATGTCATAGTCATCCTGCTCCAGCTGACACAATCCCAACCGATTATAAATTTCCCCGTTTTTGATTCCCCCATTCACGGCCTGCTCATACAGTTTCATGGCCTCGTCAAAACGATCCAAGTCTGTCAAAAGCTGCCCCAGGATCAGAAGTGTCTCCGCCGTCTCCTGGCTGTCAGGTTCTGCCTGGTACATCTTCTCATAAAGTTCCCTGGCCTTGTCCGCCTCTCCTGCCATGGTCCACAGAAAGCAGGCTCGATTCCGGTATTCCTGCCTCTCTTCGTCCACCTGCATCAAGATTTCGTAAGTGTAGGCCGCAGCCTGAAAATCTCCTGCCCCATACTCTGCCTCTGCCCGGTATTTTAAGATGTCCAGTTCAAACTCTCCCACAATTCCGCTGGTAGTTTTCGACAGAGCCTCCTCAAAAGATGCCACCGCCCCCTCATAATCTCCCGCGTCCAGCTGCCCGATTCCCTGAAGCCGAAGTTCCTGACGCTCCTTTTCCTGATTCTGACAGCCTGCAAGAGATAAAGCTATCAAAAGAACACACAAATAACCCTTTATTCTGCCCATAATACCCTCTCCGTTCCTACCTGATTCCTGTACTTCCCAGACCGCCCCTGTCTTCATCCGCCAGCTGTTCCGCCACCTGAAAGACCACGGAAGGCTGATGCTTCACAATCCGAAACTGGCAGATACGGTCATTAATATGGATCACCGTATCTCTCAGGGCATAGACCGGAAAATACCACTGGTCATGATCCCCGCAGTAACTCTCATCTATGACCCCCATAGAGTTGGTCTGAATAACTCCGAAATTTTTAAATGTGGAACTTCTGGGCACCACATGAGCCTCGTACCCTTGGGGAAGTTTCATCGCCACTCCCAGAGGGATGGCACGGTATTCTCCCGCTTTCAGCTCCACATCCTCTGCCGCTCGGAGATCGATCCAGTCCGACTTTCCTCCTACAAAGCACAATCTGTCGATTTTGTCAGTAAAATACCTGACGGTTATGGTTTCCATATTCCCGGCCCTCTCTTCCTCTCGTACTTCTGCACCGCAATAGGGACAGTATAACACACATCTCCATGTTTTGCCAATATGTGAATTCTCTCCTCGACACGATACCTTCGTCCACCGCCATACAGCTGCTCAGCTGAAACCTGACAGAGACGAGAAAAGAGAATGTCTGCCGCTCTCCTGACAGACATTCTCTTTTCTCACTTATACTGCCCAAAAACCCATCCGCCTCACTGAACCGACAGAACCTTGTAGTCCTGGTCCTCCACGGCTTTCTTCAGCACATCGTCGGCTATATCGCCGTTCAGGGTGACTACTGCCGTTCCCGCCTCATGGCTTACAACCGCTTGGGCAACCTGGGGCAGAGCCTCCAGACACTTTTTCACTCTGGTCTCGCAGTGTCCGCACATCATTCCTTCAATTTTCATCGTCTTTTCCATGGTGATCTCCTCCATCTTCTCTGCTTTGATTTTTTCGCCCCTCCGGGCATCCCTTGCCTCCTGCTCCCGACCAGGCAGGCAGCCTGCTTTCGCCGGGCGGCGGGGTCTATCTTTTCCTGCATCATGGATGCGGAACAGATTCAGTCTCAGGGCGTTGGTAACCACACAGAAGCTGGACAGACTCATAGCTGCCGCTCCGAACATGGGGTTTAACTTCCACCCGAATACAGGATACCACAGGCCGGCAGCCAGGGGAATCCCTACTACATTGTAAAAAAATGCCCAGAACAGATTTTCATGAATATTCCTGAGAGTCGCCCTGCTTAAGCGGACAGCCGCCGGCACATCGCTTAACAGGCTTTTCATCAGAACCACGTCCGCCGCATCGATAGCCACGTCCGTCCCCGCCCCGATGGCGATGCCTATATCTGCTCTGGTCAGGGCAGGAGCATCGTTGATGCCGTCTCCCACCATAGCCACTTTGCCCTGGCTTTTCAGGGATTTGATAACGCTCTCCTTTCCCTCAGGGAGAACTCCGGCAATCACCTGGTCCACACCTGCCTGGTTTCCTATGGCCTTGGCGGTGCGCTCGTTGTCCCCGGTTAGCATAACCACCCGGATCCCCATATTCTGCAGTTCCTTTACTGCCTGAGGACTGTCCTCCTTGATCACGTCCGCCACGGCGATGATGCCCATCAGCTCTTTGTCCCTGCTGAAAAACAGAGGCGTCTTCCCTTCCTCCGCCAGGTGCTCCGACTGCAGTTTCAATTCTTCTTCCACCCTGGCCCTGCTGCTGATAAACTTAAAATTCCCTCCTGCCATGGCTGAACCCTCCAGCACGGCGGAAAGCCCGTTGCCGGGCAGGGCCTGAAAATCCGTGACTTCCCTGCTCTCCAACCCCATACTCTCCGCCCTCTGGAGTATAGCCTTGGCCAGCGGATGCTCGCTTCTTCTCTCCAACGCGTAGGCCGCGCTCAACAGCTCCTCCTCCGATATACCCCCGGCCGGTATAATATCCGTCACCTCCGGCTCCCCTCTGGTGATGGTCCCCGTCTTGTCCAGGGCTATGATCTGCACCTTTCCTGCCTCTTCCAGAGACACTGCCGTCTTAAATAAGATACCGTTCTTTGCTCCCATGCCATTTCCAACCATGATAGCCACCGGTGTGGCCAGACCCAGAGCGCAGGGACAGCTGATAACCAGGACGGAGATACCCCTGGCCAGGGCAAACCCCATACCCGCCCCGGCAAAAAGCCAGACAATCATGGTGACGGCAGCGATGCTGATGACAGCAGGAACAAAAACTCCCGACACTTTGTCCGCCACCTTGGCGATGGGAGCCTTTGTGGCCGCGGCGTCGCTGACCATCTGGATAATCTGGGACAGGGTAGTATCCTCCCCCACCCTGGTAGCCCGACACCGGATAAATCCGGACTGATTCACCGTGGCGGCAAACACCCTGTCTCCCTCTCCCTTGTCTACGGGAATGCTCTCCCCTGTGAGAGCCGACTCATTGACCGCGCTGTTTCCTTCCAGAACCACACCGTCCACCGGAATATTCTCCCCGGGGCGCACCACAAAGATATCCTCTTGTCTCACCTGCTCCACCGGCACTTGGATCTCCACCCCGTCCCTCACGACGGCAGCTGTCTTTGGAGCCAGCTTCATCAGACTCTTAAGCGCATCTGTAGTCTTACCCTTTGACCTTGCCTCGAGCATCTTGCCCACGGTGATCAGCGTCAGAATCATGGCTGCCGACTCAAAATAGAACTCATGCATGTAGGACATAACTCCTGCCATGTCCCCTTTCATCTGAGCGTCGGTCATGGCAAACAAGGCATAGGTGCTGTACACAAAGGAGGCCCCGGACCCCAGCGCCACCAGAGTGTCCATGTTGGGAGCTCTGTGCCATAAACTCTTAAAACCGCTGATAAAAAACTTCTGGTTGACAACCATGATAACTACTGTCAGAAGCAGCTGCAAAAGTCCCATGGCCACATGGTTTCCCGCCAGAAATACTGGAACCGGCCAGTTCCACATCATATGTCCCATGGAAATGTACATAAGCACTATCAAAAATCCCAGAGATGAGCAAAGCCTCCTCTTCAGCAAGGGAGTCTCCCTGTCCTTCAGCAAATCCTCCCCGGCCTGAGCGCTCCCTGAGGCCTTCTGTCTTCCGTCTGAGCCTTTTAGCGAGGCGCCATAGCCCGCTGCCTCCACCGCCGCTATGACGGCCTGAGCCGGCGCGCCGCCCTCCACCCCCATGGAGTTGGTCAAAAGGCTCACAGAGCAGGAAGTCACTCCCTCCACCTTGGACACCGCCTTCTCCACACGGGCGCTGCAGGCCGCACAGCTCATACCGGTTACCGTATACTGTTCCATCTATGCCTCCTTAAATTCAATATTCTTTACCTGAAATCCGCCGCGGCCCTTCATATGTCTATGGTTGCCCGAAGACCGAAAACTAAACGTGCTGCCGCAGCAACAATAATTGCCAGATCTCCCATCGTCCTTCTTTCCTCCCCTTTCTACTTCATCAATTTCTGCAGAATAGCCACCAGCTCATCGATGGTCTCCTCTTTTCCCTCCCTGATGTCCCTGGCCACGCAGGTTCGGATATGACTGGCAAGCAGCACTTTGTTAAAACTGTTGAGCGCCGCGTTAGCCGCAGCCACCTGAACCAGTATCTCCGGGCAGTAAGCATCCCTCTCCACCATCCCTCTTATTCCCCGAATCTGTCCCTCGATCCGGTTCAGACGGTGAATCAAATCCCTATACTCCTGCTCCTGCCTCTCCTTCTTCTTACCGCAGTATTCACACCCGCTCTCCGCTTCTCTCTCCAACCCCTGTCCTCCTTCCGCTCTCAGTCCTATTCACACCCATTCCCTCTCAAATTCTCTCACTCTGCCATTATATACCCCCATGGGGTATATTGCAACCTTTTTTTCCTCAATAATTATTTTTTCTCAGACCCTCCTGCCTGCAAAAAATATTTTGACCTTCAAATATCTATACCCAAAAAGTAAATTTTGTGCTAGAATACCTATAATTGTCAATAACTTTGTCATCTACAGGAGGAATCAACCATGAAATCAATTGGAGTTGTCACGGACAGCCACAGTTCGATTACCCAGGCGGAGGCCCAAAAACTCGGAATCTATGTGCTTCCCATGCCATTTTATATAGACGGCCAGGTTTACTACGAGGACATTACCCTATCCAGGGAAGAATTTTTTGAAAAGCTGGATTCAGGAGCGGACATATCCACCTCCCAGCCGTCTCCCGCCGAGGTGATGCAGCTGTGGGACAGAGCTCTCAAAGAATTTGAGCAGATTCTCTATATACCCATCAGCAGCGGACTCAGCGGTTCCTGCGCCACGGCGGCCGCTCTGGCACAGGATGATCCATATGAAGGCAGGGTTTTTGTGGTGGACAACGGGAGAGTTTCCGCTCCCCTGCACCGCTCGGTTCTCGATTGTCTGGAGCTCATAAGCGAGGGGTACCCCGCCTCTGAAATCAAGAATATGCTGGAACAGTCAAAAGATCAGATGTCCATCTACATAGGCGTCGACACCTTGGAACACTTGAAAAAAGGCGGGCGGATCACCCCTGCCGCAGCTCTCTTGGGAAGTGTTTTGAATATCAAGCCTATCTTAAAATTGAATGTAGGGCTTCTGGATTCGTTTAAAAAGTGCAGGGGTATTGTAAAGGCAAAAAAGACCATGTTGGAGGCCATGGCCCACGATATGGAGACTACCTTCAAAGCCTGGAAGGATCGGGGAGAACTGTATCTCCTGGCTGCAACCAGTGCTTCCAGGGAAGATACCGACCAGTGGGTCAGGGAAATTCAGGAGGCGTTTCCTGAAATGGAAGTCATGTGTGACCAGCTGTCCCTGGGAGTTTCCTGCCATATCGGCCACGGAGGGCTGGGAATCGGCTGCTCCTGCCGGCCAGCAAGGAGGTAATATATGCGATTGTTTTTGACAAGCAGCCCCTGCAGCCCATACCCTCAGGCAGACGGCAGAATCCTTTACGGATACAGCAGGGAAAACGGATTTCTGGAGAATTTCACCCGGGGATGGAAGCCTGGGGACCGCTGTCTGATGATCGCTTCGGATCCCTGCGCCTTCGCCCACAATGACAAGATGAGAGAGGAATTTGAAGGATTCTTTGAGATCAGCGGGATACCTGTGTCCCGTCTGACCATCTGTGACAGAAGAAATCAGAAATATATAAAAGAATTTCTGGCGGAAAGCCAGATTGTCATTCTGGCAGGTGGTCATGTTCCCTCCCAGAACGCTTTTTTTGCAGACATTGAGCTGAAAAAACTTATTCGGGACTTTGACGGCACTGTCATGGGTATCAGCGCAGGAACTATGAACTGTGCCGAGACAGTCTATGCCCAGCCGGAACTTTCCGGAGAATCCACAGATCCAAAATATAGGCGGTTTCTCTCCGGCCTCGGCCTGACCCGCCTGCAGATCCTCCCCCACTATCAGGAGGCGAAGGATCGCCTGCTGGACGGAAAGAGGCTGTTTGAAGATATCACTTTTCCCGACAGCTATGGATACACCTTCCTGATCCTTCCGGACGGAAGCTATGTGATATCGGAAAACGGCCTTGAGACACTGTACGGAGAAGCCCTTGAACTCCATAACGGCGTCATGAGAAACCTGTATCCCGGACCCTCCGGAATGAAATTATAAAGACGGTTCCTGTTCTGCCCCATCCGCAGTCACATTCAGCTCTTCCTCCACCTGGCTGCGGAGCTCCGCTGCCTGAACCGGATCCATGGCGGGAAGACTGTCCGTGGATCCGATTCCGAACCGTCTAAGAAACTCCTCCGTGGTGGCAAACAGAGCCGGACGGCCCGGCGCGTCCAAGCGGCCCACCTCCTGTACCAGATTGTACTCGATCAGACGGTTCACCGCGTGGTCCGACTTTACTCCTCTGATTTTCTCGATTTCCAGCTTTGTCACTGGCTGTTTGTAAGCGATGATGGAGAGAGTTTCCAGTGCCACATCTGTCAACACATGCTTTTTCGGAACCGCTGCCACCTGTATCAGATTTTCGTAATACTCCACTCTGGTGCACATCTGATAGCTTTTATCCAGCTCGATGATCTGAAGCCCCCGTTTTTCCCTGTCATAACGCTTCTTCAGCTGCTCCGCCACCTGCCCCGCAGTCTCCTCACTCTCCCCGATAGCTGCCGCCAGCTGGCGCAGCTCCACAGACTGCCCCATGGTGAACAGAACTGCCTCCACGATAGCCTCCCACTGCTTTTTCGGATATTTTTTCTTGCCCTGCGCTTCTTTGTCTATGTATTCTTCTTTTGCCATAACCTTCTCCTGCATCCATGCCGTCTCTCATTCCTCCAGCCCTTCCAGGTTCAGCTCTTCTTCCTCCCCCTCCGGCTCCAGAGTCTCTATATTCATATCATCAAACAGAGCTTCCTGTGTGAGATGAATTTTTCCCATCTTCATCAGTTCCAGCACTGCCAGAAACGTGACCACAATATCCACTCTGTCCGCCTGCCTCTCCAAAAGCTGTCGAAAACTGAAGGTTCTGTGACTTCTGGCATAACTCATAACCGTCCCGATTCTGGTCTCCAGGCTGACGGGCTCTTTGCGGATGGTACCGAACTTGCTTCTGACAGGGTCAATCCTGTCCGTCCTCCGCTTCATTACCGACTCAAACACGGACTGAAGCCTGGCCAGAGTCAGGCCATCCAGAAGCAGGTCCAGATCCACAGGCGCCTCATATCTGGCTACCTGGTCAGGCACCGTGGGTTCCTTGTACAGGTGGCGCGCGGCTCCCTCTTCCAATCCCAGAAGTTCCTGCGCCATACACTTATACATCTTGTATTCCAGCAGTCGGGCCACCAGCTCTGCTCTTGGGTCCTCCTCCTGCCCTTCCTCATCTGTCTCCGCAGGCAGGAGCATTCTGGACTTAATATCAATGAGAGTGGCAGCCATGACAAGAAATTCACTGACCACGTTTAAGTCTTCCGTCTCCATATGGCTGACATAATCAAGATACTGTTCAGTTATCAAGACAATAGGAATATCATAGATGCTGACTTTGTTCTTCTCAATCAGATGGAGAAGAAGATCCAGCGGTCCTTCAAAATTATCCAGTTTATAAGAAATCGCCGTCATCCTCTCCCACCTTCCCTTTCTGCCGTGATCTCCGGTTTCAGCCGGACCACGGTGAGTTCCGGCCGGTTGTTGAGCCTGATATTGACGGAATGAGTTCCAAGTCCCCTGCTGACGATCATAGTCTTGTCTCCTGTCTTCAGGCATCCGCAGCAGCAGTCCAGAAAAAAATGGAACTGAGGTGTCATGAGCCCTCCCAGACCGGGGATCCTTATGGTTCCCCCATGAAAATGACCGGAAAGAGTCAGGTCGGCTCCCCACCGGGCGTAGGTCCTGCCGTAGAGCGGCGAGTGGGCCAGAAGAATCTGAAAAACATCTTCCTTGGCGGCTCCCAGACGTTCTTCTATGTACGAGACCTCCATATCACTGCCTGCCCTTTTTTTGTAATATCTCTTTTCCAGGTTCAATCCGCTGAGGCGGATTGGTCCCGGCAGCATCACGCTTGTGTCCGACAGATAGCATACCCCTGTCTTTTCCAGCTCCCTGACAAACAGGTCATATTTATCTCCGTAGACCTTCCTCTTTCTGTCCATACGGCTCTCATGGTTGCCATTGCCGTAATAAACCGGATACTTACCTGTCAGCTTTCTCACCAGGAACAGCGTATCTGTCACATCGGCTTTTTCCTTCACCACCATCATGTCGCCTCCTATGAGCACCGCGTCTGGTTTTATCCTGTCGATCGCGCTCAGAAGCCTCCTCTGTCCCGGGCCGAAGCGATTGTCATGGAGATCAGAGAGAAACACGAAGGTTTTCTCTTCCGTGAGCTTCGGGGAGGACAGTTCATATATCTCCCTGACAAAATGCTTCCGTTCCCAGGAAGACTCTATCCAGCAGGCAGCCGCTCCTGCCCCTCCCAGCACCGCTAATCTCCACATCATTCGCTCCTTTGGCAAAATATTGCTTTGCTGCATACAACAGGCCCTCCCTTCCCTGTACCAGGGAATCAGAGGGCTTTTCTCACTTTTCTCACCCTGTTTACAGCCGTGTAAACGGCGCCAGCTCCAGGCGCACAAAATACCCCTGCTCATGTTTGCACACCGGGCAGATCGCCGGCGCCTTGACGGCTGTGAGAATATGGCCGCAGTTCAGGCACATCCAACCGGCAGACACATCTGACACAAACAGTTTTCCCTGGTCCATCCAGTCGGCAAACATCTCAAACCTGTCACCGTGCATTTTCTCCACAGCCGCAATCTGATGGAACACTCTGCCGATCTCGTCAAAGCCTTCCGCCTTTGCCTGATCTCCAAACTGCTTGTACACAACATCGTGCTCTTCATATTCATTGTGTCTGGCCGCTCTCAAAAGATCCACGGTTTTCTGGGAAATATTCACCGGGTAACCGCCGTCAATATGAATATTTTCCCCTGACAGTTCTTTCATGTAGTCGTAGAAGATCTCCGCGTGGGCTTTCTCCTGGTCCGCGGTAAACTGGAATACCGCCTCCACTACCGGCAGTCTCTCCCGCCTTGCCACCCCCGCCGCGAACGTGTACCTGTTTCTGGCCTGGCTCTCCCCGGCAAAAGCTCTCATAAGATTTTTTAGAGTCTCACTGCTTCTTAAATCCTGCATTTCAACTACCTCCTGATAATCGATTGATGGAGGTAGTATCTGCCATAAATCCAAAATCATACCCGCCTGAGGCTGTCTTTTTACTTCCTGCTCCTGAATACAGGATCCGCGGGATGGCCCCCCACGATCTTCTGCATGGTTCTCTGTACCGCGTCCTGAGAATTTTTCCAGTCCTTGTCCGCATTTCTGTAATCGTACTTCTCAATGAGCCAGTCGATGTCCTCCTGAATGCGGTCCAGTTCCCGGTTCATCTGCTCAAACAGAATCGGAAACACCTGATCCTGCTCCTTTTTGCCCAGCCCTTGTTCGCACACATCCACCAGATCCGCAAAATGGTGGATACAGAACCCCCTGCCCGACTTTACCAGATCCAAAAATTCCTTTTCATGCTTTACTTGATGGACAAAGGTGTCCAGAACCCGCCGATATGTCTCATCCACCCTGCCGCACACATAGCAGTGGCTTTCCTCCTGGCGGATCCAGGCGCTGACGGAGCTCTCCCTCCCGTCCTTCTTCTTAAGGCGCCCCAGCATGGTAGCAGGCTGAGGAGCAAAACTCTCCGTCTGTTTTTTTAATTCCTCCCGCAGATAGACCATCCTGGTCTTTAAAATCCAGGCATTGCCCAGTGTGTTGCCATAATCGTACATGGCTTTGGTGTGCCGTCTGCAGAATCCCTGCCTGTCTGTCATATCACGGATATCACTTTCCATGTAAGAAGACCCAAGGACGAACTCCATCGCCTCCTGCTCCAGCTTTCTCTCAAGCCAGCAGAACGGACACTCATCCCCGGATGTCAGGGCGTCGTGAAGCTCTATGGTGTATAACTTTTCTTTCATCGTCTCGTCTCCTATTGAATCCAGGCTCCGTCCGCTCCCAGCCAGTATCCGTCCGGTGTGCAGGTGTTTTTAAGCATGGTTCCCTGATCCCCGAGATAGAACCATTTCTCATGGTCCTTCACCCAGTAATTCACTGCCCTGGCTCCGCTGGAACGAAAATAACACCACTCTCCGTCGGCAAACTGACGCCAGCCTGTGGCCATGTATCCGTCCGCATCTATCCAGTAGTCTGTCTGATCCAGAGTCAGCCACTGCCCTTCTGCCCTCTGTCCGTTCTCCAGAATATAATACCAGCCTCTCTCATCTTTGTTCCAGCCCCGAGGCAAAGCCTCCTGCCCCATAACCGCGAACCCATAGTCTAAGAGCTTCTTTGTATCGGTGTAATGGGTGGACTTGCTCTTCATCACCACAGCCACAAGCCGCACACCATCCCTCTCCGCCCCTGTAACCAAGGTGTTTCCCGCAATGGATGTGTAACCTGTCTTGCCGCCGATGATACCCTCATAGTACCTGGAATCGTCAGGATACATCATCTTGTGGCCCATGGTGATGGTCCTTGTCCCCTCTTTCAAGGTGGCAGGAAACTGATAGCTGAGAGTGGTATCAATCCTGCACAGTGTCTGATTCTGAAATGCCGCCCTGGCGATGAGAGCCATGTCGTAAGGTGTGGTATAGTGACTGCTGTCATTGAGTCCGTGGGGATTGGCAAAGTGGGTTCCCTCACAGCCCAGCTCCTTTGCCCTCTGATTCATAAGTCCGGCAAAGTTCTCCACGCTTCCGGAGACATGCTCTGCCAGAGCGTTGCCGATCTCGTTGGCGGATTTCAGCAGAAGGCCGTAGAGACACTGCTCCACCGTCAGCCGATCTCCCTCTGTCAATTTCAGCGTCGACGCCCCTGACTCCAGGTTGGTGGTTGCCGATCTGGAAAATGTAACTGTGTCCTTTAAATCTGTCCGCTCCAAAACCAGCATGGCTGTCATCAGTTTGGTGATGCTGGCAGGATAAAAACGGCTGTTTTCATGTTTCCCGTATAGAACGGTTCCTGTGGCGGCGTCCATGACCACAGCTCCCTCCGCCTGAATCTCCGGCTTATCCGGAAGAGTCCCTGACGTGTCCGGCAGAACTGCCGGGGAAACGGCCCCCACAGTCTGACCGGAGCCGTCGTTCTCCGCAGAGGGACCGGAATCGCCGTTCCCCGCGGACGGGCCCGAATCTCCAGTCCCTACAGACGGACCGCCTGGCGCAGTCCGGCCGGCGTTCCCCTGGCCGAAGCTCTCCTGGTTTCCGCAATTCGGCCCGGTAACCCGGCCGGTGTTTCCCTGGCCCGAGGGCGGGCCCCCCGCAGCCGCCTGTTCCCCGGTCCCTGCAGTCTGCTCTCCTCCCGGCGCCTCCAGGCTGACCTGTCCGGATTTCTCCGGTTCGGCTCCGGGCACCTGTACTGTGGCATAGGCGGAAAAACAGGACATCAGACAGACGGCCAGCACCGCTGCCGTCAGTTTTTTCCATCTTCTCATTAGCTTTCCTCTGTATTCTGTGGAACAGAACCTCAGCCGTTCTCGCCGAACCGCCGGACCTGGCTCTGAATCAGTTCGTCATCGTCAAAATAATTGATCTTCATGGCTGCTTTCACATCTGCCAGAGTCCTGGCCGCCACCTTTTGAGCCTTCATGCTGCCTTCCTTCAGTATGCGGTAAACCTCCGGAATATTCTTCTCATACTCCTTGCGGCGCCCACGAATAGGAGCCAACTCATCCTGAAGCACGGAGTTGAGGAAACGTTTTACTTTTACATCTCCCAGTCCGCCTCTGGTATAGTGAGCCTTCAGCTCATCCAGATTCTGGTATTCCGGCCAGAACCGCGCAAAATGTTCGTCCTTGCAGAAAGCTTCCAGGTAGATGAACACCGGGTTTCCCTCCACCTGGCCGGGGTCCTGAACTCTCAGGTGGTTAGGATCCGTAAACATACTCATAACCTTTTTCTTTACCTCTTCCTCGGTATCCGACAGGTATATGCAGTTGTTCAATGATTTGCTCATCTTGGCCTTGCCGTCGATACCGGGAAGACGAAGACACGCCTTATTGTCAGGGATAAGCGCGTCAGGCTCAGTCAGCACTTCTCCGTAGATATGGTTGAAACTTCTGACGATCTCTCTGGTCTGCTCAATCATGGGAAGCTGGTCCTCCCCCACCGGAACGGTAGTAGCTTTAAAAGCAGTGATGTCCGATGCCTGGCTTATAGGGTACGCAAAAAATCCCACCGGAATGCTGGTCTCAAAGTTCCGCATCTTGATCTCGTTCTTTACGGTAGGATTCCTCTGAAGCCTGGACACGGTTACAAGATTCATATAGTAGAAAGTCAGCTCGGTCAGCTCTGGAATCTGGGACTGAATAAGCAATGTGGACTTTTCCGGATCCAGTCCGCAGGACAGATAGTCCAACGCCACCTCGATAATATTCTGCCTCACCTTTTCCGGGTTGTCCGCGTTGTCCGTGAGCGCCTGGGCGTCGGCTATCATGATAAATATCTCATCATATTCGCCGGAATTCTGGAGTTCTACGCGCCTTTTCAGAGAACCCACATAGTGTCCTACATGAAGTCTCCCTGTAGGGCGGTCTCCGGTAAGTATGATCTTTTTCTTGTTGTTCTCCATGATTTTTTTGTTTCCTCCTCCAATTGTTGTGAGCTATGTGGATAGTTTACCACCCCTTCACGAAAATATCTACTAAATATTTCCTTAACATCATACACCATTGCCACACACCCTCCATATTCTACACCAAAGGAGGAAATTTATATGGCTGACAGACAAAAAACTCCAGGTGATCTCTTTGCCGAGATCCTGGAGGACAACGAGCCCATGGCTTTGGCCTGGGTCACAGGAGGAGCCCAGGCCCCTTTACTCAGCGGGCTGGTAAAATTCTATCAGACCCCATACGGCGGCACGCTCATCGAGGCGGAACTCTTCGGGCTGCCTGACAGACTTTCGGTGGGAAATTCCGATTTTTACGGCATGCACATCCATGAAAACGGAGACTGCAAAAACAGCTTTCAGAATACAGGAGCGCACTTCAACCCTTCCGACGCCTCCCACCCCCATCACGCCGGAGATCTGCTTCCCCTGTTTGCCAACCAAGGCTATGCCTGGATTTCTTTTTATGATAAGCGGTTTACAATTCCGCAGATTCTGGGAAAATCCGTGGTCATTCATCAGATGCCTGACGATTTTCACTCCCAGCCTGCCGGAAATTCCGGAGACAAGATCGGATGCGGAGTAATTCAGCTTGTCAATAAGCAGGACAAAAAAAATCTGGGCTGATAACGGTAAGTTTACCCGCAAATCTCAAAAGCAGGATGCCGGCGCCCAGCCCGGCAAAAAGGAGCTGTGTCACACTGGTGACCACGGCTCCTTTTTGTAACTGTGGCAGTTAACTGACTCGTTTTTTCATTCCCGCCGGCTGATACTGGTTCACCGACTCTATCACATCCCGCTTGATGGAACCTGACAGGAAGAAGGACATCTTGGCACAGGCGGGACCTACCAGCTCGTAGAGAACGGAGGAAGCCAGGATAATGGTGAGAAGCAGATCTCCGATCTCCGGGGCCAGAAGTCTCTGTCCCAGAAACGCCAAGCCAATGGCAACTCCCGCCTGGGGAATCAGAGCCAGCCCCATATATTTTTTGATGTTCACAGGCATTCCTGTCACCAGGCAGCCCACATAGACTCCCGCGTATTTTCCCACAATGCGGATGAGGAAATAGCTGAGTCCCACCACTCCTGCCGTCCGGATAGCTCCCAGATCCAGATTCATGCCGGAGATGATAAAGAACATACTCATAATAGGCGGCGTAAACCGGTTAATCTGCTTAAACAGCTTTCTGTCGTCGGTGAGATTCATGTACACGGCGCCGAACACCATGCAGGACAAAAGGGGAGAGACCCCGAGAAGCGCACACTCGCAGGACACCGCCAGCAGCAGGGCCACGGACAGGATCAGACGGTTATCCTTGCTTCTGTCAGGAGTCAGAAGTTTCGACAGCAGCACTCCGCTCCCTGCGCCCAGAAGGATACCGATGCCGTTGCTGGCAAAAGGCATAACCACGTCCTCTATGGAAATATGTCCGTCATTTCCTGCGTTAACTACAGCCACCACCACGCTGAAGGCCAGCAGGCAGACCACATCGTCCAGGGCCACCACCTGCAGTAGGGTATTCACATACTCCCCCTTGGCATGGTACTGATGGATAGTCATCATGGTGCTGGCCGGGGCAGTAGCCGTGGCGATGGCCCCCAAAATCAGAGCGAAATCCCAGCTGATATGAAACATGGCCCTCATGCTCAGAGTCACCAGGATCCCCGCCGCCAGCGCCTCAAACAACGTCACCACCACTACCTGGATTCCCGCCTCTTTCAAGATCTCCTTTTTAAAAAATTTCCCCACGCCAAAAGCGATAAATGCCAGGGCTATATCGCTCATAAAACCCATATGTCCCAGAATCCCCTCAGGGACCATCTGAAAGCAGCAGGGACCGATGAGCACCCCCGCGATGATGTACCCGGTCACGTTGGGCAGCCGCAGCCGTTTGGTCAGACGAGTCACAAGAAAACCGGCGAACAAAATAATGGAGAGAGAACACAGTACCGCCGTGGACTCTTCCATCTGAGCATACAAAAAAGCCATTTCTTTATCCCCCAAAGAAAATTTTTTTCAACAACTTTGTTGAATTTATGGTATTATTATAGTGACTTATGTAATAAATGCAAATTATATTTTGTACTATAACAATAACGATTTATTATGACATCCGGGTCAGGGGGGCTCCCTACCCCCGCACACCTGTGGGAAGGACTATCATGGACGCGAGAATGGAAACTTTACTGAAAGTGTATGAGACACGCAATTTTACAAGGGCCGCCGAACAGCTCTCCCTCACCCAGCCGGCGGTGAGCCAGCACATCAGACAATTGGAACATGACCTGGGGGCGACCCTCTTCCTCAGAGGAGAAAAAGGGCTTCAAACTACGACAGAAGGAGAGATCGTGGTCAAGTACGCCCGCCGCATCCAGACTCTCTACCAGAATCTGGCCCAGAGCCTGGAGGACGCCAAGCGCAACGTAACCCGGCTGTCCGTGGGCATCACCCACTCTTCCGAGAGCAGCATCATCGCCGAGGTTCTGGCCGACTACACCAATCAGATTTCAGGAAGCCACATAACCATAATTTCTGACACCATAAATAATCTTTATTATAAATTGAAAACTTATGTGTTGGATATTGCCATCATCGAGGGCCGCATCAATGACCCCAATTTTAATTCTGTCATGCTGGACACCGACTCCCTGATCCTGGCGGTATCAAAAGATAATCCTCTGGCCAAAAGGCAGATCGTCACACTGGACGAGCTTAAACGGCAGCGGCTTATCCTGCGCCTGCCCGACTCCGCCACCCGCAACCTCTTCATGTCCCACCTGGAGAGCAACAACGTGTCTCTAGATGAGTTCAACGTGACTCTGGAGGTGGACAACGTAGCTACCATCAAGGATCTGGTCCGCAGAAACTTCGGCGTGTCCATCCTCCCCCGCAGTACATTTGCCTCCGAGATGCGCAAGGGAAAGATGGCAGGGCTCTCTATTGAGAATCTGAGCATGACCCGTGAGATAAACATGATCTATCACAAAGATTTTGAACACGGCAACGCGCTGCAGGATATTACCAGAATCTATAAAGAATATTCCAGGAAGAAAAATGTCTGAGCATATACAGATCAAGCGAAAAAAATTTTTTTCAATGTTCACAATTTCTTCACAATTTAATCAAATATTAGACACATTTGTCTTATATACTTGTCTTTGTAAACAGGTGATACACCTTTTTCAAAACTTTTTCATACTCTAGCCGGCAGATGTCCCCCCGTCTGCCGGCCCTCCCTATTTTAGGAGTAAAAACCCGGCTCACATCAGTACGAGCCGGGTTTTTCAGTATACCCCAATATCCGTGAATATCTGACAGTCCTTTTCACCTAAATACCGGAAGCACTGACGGCACTGGTTCTGACAAACCATTGGAACAAGGTATTCATATCAGGTCCCTCTCTGGTTATCCTCACGGTCCCTGTCATGCGTTCCGGATGCCACTGTACTGCCCACACCGGAAGATACTGATGTTCGAACCCCTCCACGATCTCTCCTGACATGGCTGTCACTTTCAGTTCTCTCCCCAGGCCGCGCACCGACTGATGGTGGTAGCTGTTCACCAGGATCTCCCCTCCAAACAGGCGGAAAAGCATGGAATCAGGGGACAAGGATACAGGATGTACGGCTCCGTCCCCATGACCGTCCACCCCCTGCTCTTTTTTCTGATCCTGCCACAGAGTCCCTCCCAGGGCCGTATTGATCAGCTGCATCCCGCGGCAGACCCCCAGGACAGGTTTTTTTCTCTCTGTAAACCACTCAAACAGTTTCAATTCCTCCTGATCACGCAAAAGGTCCGCCTGGCCGCACCACGGTCTCCTCTCGCATCCGTACCGTTCCGGTTCTATGTCCACTCCTCCCGTCAAAAACAAACCGTCCGCCCTGTCAGCCAGCTCCTCGTCTGCCCCCAGGGCCAGCACAGGCTGTCCTCCTGCCAGCCTGACGGCATCGGCATAATTCTGAAACAGCTGACGCTGGTCCATCCCTCTGACTGTTTCCAGACCCGCAGTGAGTAAAATCAGTGGTTTCATCTTTCTCTGCTCCCTTCTCCTTATCCTGCAAACATCATGCCGTCAAAAATATCGTCGATGGTCATGCCCTCCACGCCTTCTATTGTGCCCGGCCATTGTGATGAGTCTACATAGACCCTGCATATGTTTTCGTCTTCCGTGCGGAATACCACACAGTTTGCTCCCTCTATCCTGATGATCCACAGTTTTGTCCCTGCAGGATACACCTGGGAGGCCCTGGTCTCCCCGGTCTCCATCTCCAGAGGAACCAAAAGCGTCAGATAGGAGTCTCCCCGATCCACATCAAACCACGGATGTTCCATGACCAGATATCCGTCGTCCCCTGCTTCTTCAGAAATTCCGCACCACTGGCTCCCATAATAAGTGCTCAGCAGGCCGAACCAGGTCTCCAGACAAAAGTGTTTCGGATCCGTGAGAAGCATGTTCCCATATTTGTATGTTCCGTCTTCCAGTTCTTCGGAATAACTGGCCAGGCCGGTGCCGGAAAACTGCCACGACTCACCGAATCCCGCTTTCTCCGGATCCAGACGGCAGATATTTATCACCCGATAATCATTGTCCGACGAGGTCTCCGTCACCAGAAGTTCCGTCTCCAGGTCTTCTCCGCCCACCACATAGGAATTATAGCTGTAGATCCATGTGTCAATGGAGACCTCCCGCCCGTTCACCCTAATCCGCAGCTCCTCGTAGGCATTGTCGTACGCGTCTCTTATTCCGATGACCTCCACCCTGTCGGCTATCCCGTCATGCCCCAGATCAAATTCCATTCCCGGGGCCAGCTGAGACGCCCACATACTGGGAACCCGGCGGATTTCCTCGTCAAACTGATCCGGCTCCTCCTCATAGAGGATTGTGATAATCTGCGTTCCTTCGGCGTAAGAGGCCAGTTCATAGGGGTCAAAATAGAAGGTGATTCCCTCATATCCCACAATCCATGTCAGATACCCTTCCTCCAGTTCCTTCTCCATAATCTCCCTAAAGTTATCATAAAACATTACATCCGGATATTCTTCCGCCAGACGGTCTGCCACCAGCTTCACCATGCTCTGGGGGTCCGCCACGATGTCCTCCAGCTTCATCTGCCTGCCGCTCTTTGAATCAATCGTAATACCGGTAAATTCATAGTTGGGGTGAGGTCCGCCTGCAAATTCGCAGTTCTCTTTCAAAAGGCTGAGCACCTGGCTGTCAGCCCTGATCACCCAGGTTTTCTCCTCCCAGGTCAACTCCTGATATGTCCCGTAAGCCGCCATCTCTCTGGCTGCGGTTTCCAGCTCCGCCTTGGCCTTATCTTCGCTCTCCCCCGTCTGAGCGTTTACCTCCGCCAGGGCCTGGGCCAGTTGGGGAAATGCCAGGGCTCCCGTGTCCGGGTCCGCCTCATCCCTGTCGTCCATCCATACTTTTAAATAATTGGAACGGTAGAAAGAGCGGCCGTCCTCCCACACATTGTCATATTCCACGGCTGACATCACAGAGAGCAGGGACGGTTCTTCAGGAGCGGCAGCCTCTGTTTCCTCCTGGGTTTCCTCTCCCTCTGTCTCGTCTTCGTCCTCATCCTCATCCTTTTCTTTTCTGGTTGCCTTCTCCTCGGTGTCGGTCTCTTCCACTGTCTTTGTCTTGTCTTCTCCCCCGGTTCCAAAACTGCATCCCTGCAGACAGAGGGCTCCCAAGACCAGCCACAAAACCAAATTTTTCTTTTTCATCTTATGGTTCCTCCCATTTTTCAAAATCATTATTTACAGCGGACGATATTCTTCAATCCGAATATCCTCAAAAGTACTCATGTGCAGATAGATCTCTGCCGCCATGGAAAGCATGGGCATAAATGCCATGGCCCCCGTTCCTTCTCCCAGACAAAGACCGCCGTGGACGGCCGCCTTAAGCCCCAGCCTTTCCAGGATCAGACGCCCCGCCGGCTCCGCGGATACATGGGAGGCGATGATATAATCTGCAGCATGGTCCCACAGAGAACATGCCGCCAGCGCCGCTGCCGCCGTGATGACCCCGTCCAGCACCACCGGCATGCGGCAGATGGCGCCTCCCAGGAATATCCCCGCGAGACCTGCCAGATCCAGCCCTCCCACCTTGGAAAGCACATCGACGGCATCTGCAGGATCCGGCCTGTGCAGGGCGATCCCATCCTGAATCACACGGATCTTTCTCTCCAGGCCCTCATCGGACAATCCTGCCCCTCTGCCTGTGACGGCACGGGGATCCAGCCCCAGAAACACCGAGGCCACCGCGCTGGCAGTGGTGGTATTTCCGATCCCCATCTCCCCCACAGCCAGCAGATGATACCCCTGTCTCTTCAGTTCCTCAGCCAGACGGATCCCTTCCAGGATTGCTTTCTCCGTCTCCTGTCTGGTCATAGCCTTCTCCCTCCGGAAATTTCTGGTCCCGCAGGCGACCTTCCGCCTCACCAGAGGATAGCGCACGCCGCAATTGTCCAGCCTGCCAGCCACCCCTATATCCACAGGAACCACATGGACTCCCGCCTGTTCCGCCATGATACATGCGCAGGATTCACCTCTGGTAAAGTTCTCCGTCACCACGGCGGTGACCTCCTGGCCTGTCTGAGTCACCTGCTCCTCCACTATCCCGTTGTCGGCACACATGATCACCAAAGCCTTTTTTTCAATACAGATTTTCTCCTGCCCCTGGATCCCTGCTATCTTCACCACCGCCTCCTCCAGAAGTCCCAGACTTCCCAGTGGTTTTGCCACATGGCTCCACCGCTCTCTGGCCTTCTTCTGCGCTTCCTCTGATACAGGGTTGACCTGTTCCAGTATCCTCTCCAATCCCATCCTTCACCTCTCCTCCCATGGAAATCACATATACAGGATTCTCCCCTCTCATCAGATGACTGCCGCCTGCTTTCCAGGCCCTGGACACCTGCAGGCACACCACCTCCGCCGGGATCTCTCTTTTTTTCACCAGCTCCAAAAGTCTGGACAGATTTTCCAGGGTGATGATGTTGGCCACAATCCGCATGCCGGGATTCTTCTTCCAGAGAGCGGTGACAATCTCTTCCATATGTCCCCCCGTTCCCCCAAGAAAAGCGTGGGTGGCTGTAGGTAGAGCGGCCAGGCTGCCGGGAGCCTCCCCCTCAACTATGGTCACATTGACCGCATCAAATCTCTCTTTGTTCTTCCTGATCAGGTCTGCTGCCTCCTGACTGCGTTCAACGGCATAGACCTGTCCTGCAGGCATATACCGCGCCGCCTCCACGGATACAGAACCTGTCCCCGCTCCCACGTCGTAGAGCACGCTGTCCCTGCTCAGTTCCAGTTTTGATATAGAAACTGCCCGCACCTCACTCTTGGTCATGGGCACCGACCCTCTCATAAACCACTCATCTCTCATAGATTGTCCTCCCATGTCATGCCCTTTTCTCCAAAAGAACCCCGCAGAGTCCGTGAAAGTCCTCTTTTTCCAGTTCCGCGGCTGTCCCTGTCACCAGCCGTTCCTCCGGGTAGGACAAAGACATTCCCACCGACATCTGGATATCGCCCAGCCCGCTGGTTATCAGCCTTCTGCACAGTTCCCTCACAGATCCGCTCTGCCCCATAAGAAGAAAGACTCTGTCATGATCTCTCACCAGTTTCTCAGCCTCCGTATCCCGGCCGTGGAGGCTTCCCAGATACACATCCTCCCATTTAGTTCTCAGCCTGGCACAGAGATATGACACTGTGGAGATTCCCGGAATCACAACCGTCTCATACTCTGAAGGGTACTTTTCCAAAAGCTCCTCCATAGCTGCGGCGCCGCTGTAAAATCCCGTGTCTCCCGAGTACAGCACTGCCGTCCTGCCTATCTGTGGATTATCTTCCAGCCACCTCAGAATCTCATCCGGCCTGTATGCTGCTTTCAGTTCTTTTCCAGCGCAAAGTTCAGATACACTGTCCAGCATCCGCCTGGCTCCTGCAATCCCCTCTGCCTCCTGGATACAGGAACGTGCCTGGCCTGTCAGCTGCCCTGCCCCTCCCATGCCGATGCCTACCAGAAATACTTTTCTTGCACACTTCTCTCCCAATGGTCTCAGACGCTCTACAGCCTCTTTCAGGCTGATTCCCTCCTCCTCCTGAGGCCTTCCTATAACCACCACCGTGACCCCCGACTTCCGGGCCGCCTCGATCTTCTCCGAAAAGCCCCCTGTCGTCCCAGATTCTTTAGTCACCAGGTACTTTGCCCTGGTCATCTTCAAAACTGCCATATTCATATCGAAAGAAAAAGGACCCTGCATGGCGATGATACGGCCGGTTTTCACACCCAGTTTCCCGCACAGGGCAATGGCTTCCTCCGTGGGAAGAACCCGGACCCAGCTCCTCTCCTGAAACCCTTCCATCCCCGCAAAAACCGGCAGCTCCCTGCTTCCCGTGGTCAGCAGTACAGTCCCCTGTGTTCCAGACAGATAGTCCGCCGCCTCTCTGGCAGTCCGCACCCATACGGTCTGTCCCTCAAAGCTCTCCTCTGTCCCCGAACGCTCCCTTGCCACTCTGATGCAGGGCACGTTTCTGCGGCGGCAGGCCTTTTTGATGTTCCCGGTCACCCGGACGGCGTAAGGGTGAGTGGCATCCACCACCAGGGCCGGCTTTTCCCTGCCGAAAAGTTCCTCCATCTCGTCCTCTTCCATAGCACCCTGGTGTATCTTCAGCCACGGACTCTCCTGCATAAGACCGGCCCCCCAGCCAGACACAACACAGACCGTCGTATCGATGTGGCGGCTTTTGCAGAAATCCGCAAGTCTCCTCCCCTCCGTCGTTCCGCCGAACAAAATCACCTTACTCATATTCGATATCCTCTGGGAGTGATCATCCTCCCCCCGCTCTCTACCGTCTGAGAATTACCTATGTACACCGTGGTGAACATGTCGGCCTCGGTCTCCGCCATCTCCCTCAAGGTCATGATCTCCATGGCCTGCCCCGGTCTCCCGATATGTCTCACCAGGCCGCAGACGATCTCCTGCTTCTGATACTTTCCCACGATCCCGCAAGCCCATCTGAGATAGCCGCTCCTCTGCCTGCTGGAAGGATTGTACAAGCAGACAGCCATGTCCGACATGGCGGCACACTCCAACCGCTTCCCGATGACTTCCCTGGACGTCAGACGGTCGCTGAGGCTGATAACGGCAAAATCATGACACACCGGGGCGCCCAGCAGGGCAGCTCCGGCGCTGGCGGCGGTCACTCCCGCGACGATCTCCACCTGCACCTGAGGATATTCCGGAGCCAGCTCCAGAATCAGTCCCGCCATCCCGTAGATCCCGGGATCTCCGCTGCACACCATGGACACGACGCGGCCCTCCCTCGCCCTCTCAAAGGCCAGCCTGCACCGCTCTACCTCCCTGGTCATGGGGGTGGACAGGTACTCCTTGCCGGGAAAATGTTCTCTCACCAGATCCACATACAAGGTGTAACCCACGATCACCTGGCTCTGACTCAGCACGTTCACCGCCTTTATGGTCATCTGCTCATACTCGCCCGGGCCGATTCCCACCACATACAATACTCCTTCGCTCATCTGTCAAATATCCTTTCCATGCTTCTTCTGCCAAGGCCACGGTCACTCCTTTCATCACCTGTTTCCTGCAGATGACCGCTCCCCCGTTCTCCGTGTCCGACACACTTTGAAAAGCCGCCCTCTCGCAAACATTTCCCACACCGGCCACCGAGGCCACAAATCCTGATTCCTGAAAATCTCCCTCAAGGGCGGCCAGAACCCCTGCCTCGTAGGTACAAAAAGGAGCTTTCAGCCGCCGGGACAGATACACAAGTCCCTGCTCCTGCTTTTTCAGATCGATACTGGCGATTCGGGCCACTGCCTCCGGCACGCAGCCGCACTGCCTCAGAACATTAAAAACCGCCTGCTCAATCTCCTGTCCCAGAATCCCTTTTCTGCATCCCACCCCTATATGGATGGTTCTTGGAACCAGTCTCAGCACATTCCCCTTCCCGTGAGGACAATTTTCCTGATTTGCAGGAACTGCACGCCTGGTTATCCAAAAATTTTTTTCCTGTCTTCGGCCATATGTCAATTCCTCCGGCCATGTTCCTTCCACAGGATAGTCACTGAAAACCCCCACTCTGCCGCCCCGAAGAATCTCCGACGAAATCTCCTTCGCCAGAACATGGTCCGTAATCACAAGGCCGTTTTTTACAGCGAACAGATCCACCGCAAACCTGTGGTTGATGTCTGTAGCCGTGGTAATCACCGGCACCGCGCCGAGAATCTCCGCCGCTCTTTTGGCCATCTCATTGGATCCCCCCGTGTGTCCTGAGAGGATGGGAATCGTATAGTCTCCCGCCTCATCTATAACGACCACTGCCGGGTCCGTCCACTTATCCTCAAGCCACGGGGCTATGGACCGAACGGCAATACCTGCGGCGCCGATAAAAATAATGTATTCCGTGTCCGAAAAGCGATGTCCCGTCCACCGTGCTAAAGGCTCCTCCACTCTCACTGTCCCGGATTCCCCTGTATCTTCCTCCTCGCTTCCCCGCTTTTCGTAACTTCTGCACACATACCCCTGCCTTTCAAGAGCCTGGGCCAGATACCTGTTCAGCCTGCTCCCCCGGGCCGTAAAACTGATAAGAGCCACCCTGGGCGGACATCCCCTTTGCTCCGGGCGACCTGGTCTCTTCTCCCTGGGCATTTTACTCACTTCCTTTTCGGTATTCTGTGGTAAATCCCGGGTCATAAAGTTTTGAGCGCTCATAATCAGTCTGTCTCACCGTATCTCCCACGATGATCAGGGCAGTCTTCATGATTCCCTGCTCTTCTGCTTTTTCTTTCAGAGTCCCTACCGTACACACCACAGACTTTTCTTCCGGCCAGCTGGCTTTATAGACGATAGCAGCGGGGGTGTCCGGCTCATAGCCTCCCTCTATCAACTCCCGCGAAAGCCTGCCCAGCATCCCCGCACTGAGAAAAATTACCATGGTGGATCTGTGGGCGGCAAACGCGGCCACAGATTCCCTGTCCGGCACCTGCGTCCTGCCTGCCATCCGGGTGATCACCACGCTCTGGGACACGGAAGGCAGGGTATATTCCATCTCCAGGGCGGCCGCGGCTGCTCCGAAGGAACTGACTCCCGGACAGATCTCATAGGCGATGTTCCTGTCATCCAACATATCCATCTGCTCTCTAACAGCCCCGTAAAGGCACGGATCCCCCGTATGAAGCCTGACGGTGGTCTTCCCCTCCTTCTCTGTGCTTTCTGTCACCTGTATAACTTCTTCCAGAGTCATCAGCGCACTGTTGTATATCCTGCATCCCTCTTTCGTCTCCTTCAGCAGCTGAGGATTTACCAGGGAACCTGCATAGATCACCACGTCCGCCCGGGACAGAAGGTTCTTCCCCCTGACGGTGATCAGATCCGGAGCTCCCGGTCCCGCTCCTACAAAATATACCATCTATGTATTCCCTCTCTCTTTTTTCTCCCTGACAATCATCAGCGAATAATACCCTGCAGTCTCCGGCATCTCTTCCAGAGAGCCGTACAGCTTCTCCCCGTCCATGCCACAGTTCTCCGCCATCTGCACCCTATATTCTCCTGCTGCCAGTGTCTCCTTCACCCGGCCGTATGACCTTCCCATTTTCATGAGAATCTTGACCCCCGGCAGCTTCAGTCCCTCCTCTATCCCATAGGAACCGGGCAGAATATGTATCTGTTCATCCCTCTCGCCCAGGGAAACTGAAAGCCTGGCCGCCGCCGCGCAGAACGAGGGTACTCCGCTGATCAGCTTCACCTCAAACCCCATGTCCCGCACCAATTTTATAAGGTACATATCGCTGGCATAGACTGTGGAATCCCCCAGAGTGAGAAGAGCCACATCCTCCCCCCGGGAGAGGCAGGCGGCGATCTGCCTGGCCCCTTCCTGGTAGCGTCCAAGACTTAAGACCCTGTCTTTTGTCATAGGCACATCAATACATACCAGTTTTTTATCCGCGAGCTCCGGCACCGCCTTTATGGCCGTCTGGTAGGAGGCGCATGTCTCTGGCGTCTTTTTAGGAATCGCCGCCACCGGACACTGCTTCAGAATCCTCACTGCCTTCAGCGTCATATCCTCCGGATCGCCGGGGCCTACACCTACGCCGTATAACATTCCTGTCATGTCTGTCTTTCTCTCCATTCTTCAATCATGGGCCCGCAAAAGCCGCTCATGCCAAGTATACCGTAAACAGTGGAAAATGTCAGCACCTGAATATCTGTTTTCCCCTGCCCCCACCGGTTCATCTGTTCATAGATCCTCCTGGTGACATGTTCCATCACCGCCTCCTTCAGACCTGCTTCCGTCAGATATCCCACCGCTTCCTCGGTGGTACTACACTCCATAATCCTTTTCTCAAGCTCTTCTGACTTCTTCCGGCATACTTCTTTGCGCTCCCGGCAGCCCGTCACCTGTTCCAGACTCTCCGTCAGGATCTCCATCCTTCTGTCTCCAAATCTGGAATGCGTATTTCTCGCTCCCCCCGCCACTTTCACCAGCTTTCCTATATGGCCGATGAACAGGATCCTTTTCATGTTCTCATCCACTGCCATTTCTATGGCGTCAGCCACAAAATTGCTGCAGCGCACCGCCTGCTCCCCGGAAATTCCCAGAGTCTCTTTCAAAAAATGTTCCCCGTAATTACCCGGAACGAGAATCAGCGAATCCTCTCCGACCGCGGCTCTCATATGTATCTCCAGCCTGATGGTCGCCTTCAGTGCCTGTTCGCTCATAGGCCTGACTATGCCGCTGGTGCCCAGAACCGAGATACCACCCTGGATTCCCAGCCTTGGGTTAAATGTCTTCTCCGCCAGCCCCACGCCCTCAGGGATCCTGACCCGTATCAGATAATTTCCCTCCTGCTTCAGGCTGTCATAAAGCTGCCCCACCTGTCTGAAAATCATGGCCCTTGGAACGGGGTTGATGGCATAACCTCCCACGGGACACGCCAGTCCCGGCCTGGTGACCATACCGATACCCGTGCCTCCTGTGAGGAACAAACAGGGATACTCCTCCGAATGATACCAGAGATTTCCATTCTCCCGCCCTCCTCTGAAATCCTTCAAAGGCTCAATACTCCCATACACTTTTACCCGGTCGGTCACATCCGGGTCGTCTCCAGCGTCCTTCTCCGCAAAAAACCAGGGCTCTCTGTCCCACTCTTCCTGCGAGAATTCCTTCTCCACCGCCATATTCACCATGCCGCCGCCGGGGAGTTCTACCCAAACCCTGCGTTTTTCCTGTCCTGCGAAGGCATACCATGCCGCCGCCGTGGCGGCAGCGGCAGCACATGTCCCTGTGGTATATCCGTTTCTCAGTTCTTTTGCCATGTCTCTTTCATCCTCTGATTTAGTATAGTTCATCTTTAAAAATCTTGCAATGTATCTTTTAAAGCCTCCTGTTTCATCTCTCTCTTCCGCTTGGTCATAAGTCCTCCTATCCTCCCGCTCTCCTTGGCGGTCAGACTCCTCCAGCCCTGATTGATCACTTTGTCGCTGAGTCCCAGCTCTGTGGCAATCTCAAACTTCAGCAGTTCCTCCGGCTTTTTAAGGCTTGCCGGGTCAAAGGGCTTATCATTTTTCTTTTTAGGCATAATAAACGGGTACACTCCTTTCTTCAATTCCTTAAGAGTATACCCGTTTCTCTGCTGTCTATTCTTTACAGCTGTCCTCTTTTGTTCAGCTCATCACGTCTGTGGGGATGATGATGGCCGCGATAAAATACGCCAGCAGTCCCGGACCGCTGCATGCAAATATAGCCCAGACAAGCCTCACCAGCGTGGGATCCACGTTTAAATATTCTCCGATTCCTCCGCACACGCCGCAAATCATCCGATTCGTAGTTGACCTGTATAATTTTCTTCCTAAATCCATATCTTCTCTCCTCTCACTCTTGATAAAAATCCACCTGTATCTTGCCGGCCATACACTCCAGCTTCGAGTACTTTACCGCTCCCGAATTTCTTATCACCGTCTCGTCTCTCACTGTTCCCTGCTCGGTTCCGCTGATCAGAATACTTCCGAGAGCCGAGTCAATCTCATAGGTGAAATCTTCTTCTCTGCCCTCCAGGAGATACTGGACGAAACCTGCCTCACACTCGGCATCCGCCTCCCTGCTCACCTGACCTTCATATACCAGATTCCCTGCCTGACACTCTCCATTCAGCTCTCCAGCACTTCCTCCCAGCACCTTCAAGACTCCTCCCTCCACTTCCATATCCAGGGAATCCGCACACAGCCTGTCTGCAGTCATCACACCCCCGCACACTTCTAACTCCGCTTCTTCAAAATAACTGCCCGCAGGAATGATAATCTGAACCGTCTTCACATTCTCTGACTCCAAATCAAAATTTTCCCACAAAAACCTGTCTTTATTTTTCTTTATTCCTTCGATCTCAATCTCTAGAGTATCCCCGTCTATCTCCTGATAGCACCGATAAATCTCACTGTCACAGACGACCCGGATACTCTCAGCCGTATCCTCTGTGATAACCTCCGCCTTTCCTCCTGTCAGCCAGATCTCCATCTTTCTTATATCTGCCCCGTCATATGTGGCAGTCCTGAACACGCTCTGCTCCGCCTCCGTTTTCTCTGTCTCAATCCCCCTCTCCGCCACAGCTCTGTCCTCTGTGATCTCCGTGCTCCCGGACTGCTCATACACTTCCTCTTGTGTCCTGGCCTCTCCTTCTGTCTCCTGGATTCTCCTGTGGCGAAACTGAGAGAATCTTCCCCCCATGGCCCACGCGCCGGCACACATCGCCGTCCCTGTCCCTATGCAGACCGCAGACGCGATGAGCATGCCTTTGACCCATCCTTTCATACAGTTTCCCTCCTTCCATGAACCAGCCTGCTGATTCCGTCTACCACTTTTCGAATCAGCCACGGCAAAAATTTACCATAAAATGAACATGAGGCAATCAGGCTGATGATCCCCAGCCCTGTCACCGCCACCCCAGCCCCCGAAATCAAAAGTCCTCCGGGAATCCAGCCTGTCATGGATATGATTCCCACCACACACATGGCGATTCCGCAGAGAAACAGCACCAATGTCAGAACACCCAGAAAGGCCACGGCTGCCACCAGCAGTCCCAGAATCCCCACCGTTATCCCCCACGCCACTCCTCCTGCTCCCACCAGCATGGGCGCTGCCATAAAGATCAGGATAATCCACAAAATCACTTTCAATGTTCTGCTGGTAAAGGGGGCGTTCCTTTTCTTTTCACCTCCCCGGGCCGCCTGTCCGTCTCTGCCATCCTCCGTGGCTGCCTCTTTGACCTCGGGCAGGTCCAGCCGTGTGACGACCTGATAGTTGGGATCGCGAAAGCGTTCATCTTCATAGCCTCTCTCCGTAAATCCTCCCCCCTCCTCCAGGCTCCCTGCCAGATCGGAACGGACTATCGACGCGATCCTCTCTGGGCTTCCAAACTCCTTTATCACCTGATCCGCGTCTTCCCCTGCTTCTTCCAGATAATCCCTGTAGTAGTCCAGCGCATCTTCCCTCTCATACTCTGGAATATCAGACAATAGATACTCCAGCTGTCTCAAAAATTCATCCCTGCTCATCACTCAGTTCCTCCAATATACGTGAGATTTTTCCGGAATAAATGGCCCACTCGCTTCTGTACAGGTTCAGCTGTGTCCGTCCCTTCTCCGTGATCCGGTAATATCTCCGGTTCCGCCCGTCGATAGCCAGATCATACACTGCCAGACACTCCTCTTTTAAAAGTCTGCGCAAAACAGGATAAAGGGTTGATTCTGAAACTTCTATGGCCCCCTTCATATCCTGGGTAATCTTGTAACCGTAAGTGCCTTCCAGGTTTCTGGACACTACGGCGAGGACGATCGCATCCAACAGGGCCGCGCCTGTGTTAAATACCATAGCTCCGCTCCTTATCTTTTTCCTGAATTTAATAATATTGTTTATTCTTCTATATTATATGATATATAATATTGTTTGTCAAGCAAATATAGAGACAGATGAAATTTTTCCCCTATACAAAAAAAGCAGCCTGATTTTTGTTCAGGCTGACTCATCTGTCAAATCGGGTATGCTGACCCGCTGTCTTCTCGGGAATAAACTACCTCCCGCTCCAAAAGCCCTCTGTCTGCCTCCTGGCGATATCTCTTGACCATGGCGGCAATCTGAGCACGGGTATAGGGTTTGATAATAAAGCCAAAGGCACGGATCTTCCAGGCCTCCAGAGAAAATCCGGGGATTCCCGACAGAAGGATAACCTCCGGATGCTCAGGTCTGTCATAGATCATAGAAGCCAGAGTGATTCCGCTGATTTCCGGCATCACCACATCGGAAAAAACAAGATCCACAGGGTTCTCTTCGATATACTGCATGGCGGCCACGGCGTCGTCGAAACTTTCGCACACCTGGATGTCATCTATCCCCGACAGAATGCTTACCAGACGCTGCTTTAATTCCGGGGAGTTGTCTACTACGATAGTCTTGATTGTCATGTCAGTTGTCTCTCCATACTCATTTTGATTCCCTGCCGCCGTATTCCGGCAGCTGTCTCCATTCTACGAAAAAAGATAAATAAGAATCCGTCTGTGTACAGGCAACAGACATCCTCTCATTTATCTTTTCCCACCGCTTCTCTATGTTTACCTGCCCTGACTGCATCTGTGCATCAGAGCACAGCAAAGATATGGTTTACTCTTCCTCTGCCGCCGCGGCGTCCACATCCACGTCAACTACATCTTCCTCTACAGGAGGCTGATTTTGAAGAGACTTGATACTCAGGCTGATCTTTCTGTCCGCTTCGTTAAAATCAACGATCCTTGCCTCGATCTCCTGACCGATGGAAAGAACATCCGATGGCTTTTCCACATGCTCCCTGGAAATCTGAGACACGTGAAGCAGAGCATCCACACCGGGTTCCAGCTCCACAAAGGCCCCAAAATCAGTCATACGCGCCACTCTTCCTGTCACCACGTTGCCTGCGGCATACTTGGATGCGGCGTCAGCCCACGGGTTAGCTTCCGGGAACTTAAGGCTCAGAGCAATCTTCTCACCGTTGATATCCTTGATCATGGTGGTGAGAGTCTCCCCCGCCTTAAACACTTTCTTCGGATTCTCCACACGGCCCCAAGACATCTCGGAAATATGAAGAAGACCATCCGCTCCGCCCAGGTCGATGAATGCGCCGAAGTCGGTCACGTTCTTCACAACGCCCTCCACCCGGTCACCGATCTGGATTCTCTCAAACAGAGCTCTCTGCATCTCAGCCTTTCTGGCCACCATCAGCTGCTTGCGGTCGCCGATGATTCTTCTCCTGCGGGGATTGAACTCCGTGATGACAAACTCAATATCCTGTCCCGCGTACTTGGACAGATCCCTCTCGTAGGAGTCGGATACCAGGCTTGCGGGGATGAAAACTCTCGACTCCTCCACGACTACGCTTAAACCTCCGTCCAGCACCTGAACCACCTTCGCGGTCAGCACCTCCTGGTTGTTGAACGCCTCCTCCAGTCTCTTGTTTCCTCTGTCGGCTGCCAGCCTCTTGTAAGACAGGGCAACCTGGCCTTCGCCGTCATTTACTTTCACAACTTTGGCTTCCATCTCATCACCTACTTTTACCACTGTGGTGAGATCGACACCGGACTCGTTGGTATATTCACTTCTGGGAATAATGCCGTCAGACTTGTAGCCAATATTTAAGACGATTTCATCTTCTTTGACGTCGATGACCTTACCAGTGACAATCTCTCCTGTACGTATTGTTTTTAATGACGATTCTTGTAACATTTGTTCAAACTCATTTAATTGCTCTGACATTCGTATGAACCTCCTCAATAATATTCTTGGGGGTTGACGCCCCTGCTGTAATACCTACGCTGCGCACAGAACTTACACTTTCAGGATCTAAATCGCCCAGTGTTTGAATGTAATAGGTGTTTCTACACTCCTTTCGACATATCTCGTACAGTTTGCGGGTATTGGAACTGTTCTTTCCGCCTATAACAATCATGGCTTCTACCTGCGAAGCTATACGTTCAGCTTCCACTTGTCTTTCCTGTGTTGCATTGCAAATCGTATTTAAAACAATTATATCATAACCCCTTTTCAAAAATTTTTCAACTAAATCTTTAAATTTATTGTAATTAAATGTCGTTTGAGATACGATGCACAGTTTCTCCCCTGTCAAATCGGGAAGATCATCTATCTCTTTTTCATCTTTAATCACCAGGGTCCTCTCGTCTCCCCATCCTCTGATGCCTTCCACCTCCGGGTGGAGGCGGTCGCCGATGATGATCACCCTTCTTCCCAGATTGTTCTGCTCCTCTACGATCCTGTGGATCTTTTTTACAAAGGGGCAGGTGGCATCGGTGAGCCCGAGCCCCTGGCGTTCAATCTGCCGGTAAACCTCTCTGCCCACTCCGTGAGAGCGGATAATCACCGTCCCCTCTCTCACATTCTCAAGCTCCTTGACGTCATTCAGCACTATAACGCCTTTGTCTTCCAGGTCTCTCACTACCTCTTCGTTGTGAATGATGGGACCTAATGTGTACACCGGCCGCAATCCCCGGCCGATCTGCTCATAGACCTGTTCCACTGCCCGCCTGACGCCGAAGCAGAAACCTGCCGTCTTCGCAACTGTCACTTCCATATTATGCGCGATACCTCCTGACTCACCCGGTCACTTCCAGACCCTGTTTTCTGGCGGCTTCCATGATAGCATCAACTACCTGGACAATAGTCATGTGGGAGGAATCGATGAGAACCGCATCCTCCGCCTGTTTCAGCGGCGCGATATCTCTGTGCATATCCCGGTAATCCCTCTCTATAATATCATGCTCAATTTCTTCCAGATTACACATCTGACCCTTCTCTTCCAGCTCCTTAAACCTGCGCACCGCCCTCACATGGCTGCCTGCGGTCAGATAGATCTTGGTCTGGGCATGGGGAAGCACACAGGTACCGATATCCCTGCCGTCCATAATCACATTCTGCGTTCCTGCCAGTTCTCTCTGAAGCTCCAGAAGTTTCTGCCGCACCGGGGCATAAACCGAGATGGCCGATGTCATCTGGCTCACCTCCTCCGTCCTGATCAGGCTTGATACGTCCTCCCCATTGAGAAGAACCTGCTGTACCCCCTCATGATATCTGAGAGAGATATCTATCTGAGAACAGGCGGCTTCTATGGCCTTCTCATCATTCCTGTCTATCCCCTGTCTCAGGAGGTACAGCGCCATGGCCCGGTACATGGCTCCGGTATCCACATAGATAAAACCCAGTTCCCTGGCCACCCTCCTGGCTATGGTGCTCTTTCCAGCCCCCGCCGGACCGTCGATGGCGATATTGTATGTTGTCATAGATTGATCTGCTCCTTCATGTCTTTATTTTCTATACAGGTATATGGCTCCCCGCGGCCCAGCCCGTACTCCACGCGATCTGCAGGTTGTATCCCCCGGTCACAGCGTCCAGATCCAGCACCTCCCCGGCAAAGTACAGATTCTTCACCAGTTTCGACTCCATGGTTCCCGGCTGAACCTCCTTCACGGCGACTCCGCCCTGGGTAATGACGGCCTCCTTAAAATCCCGAAGCCCCGTGAGGGTCAAAGTGAAATTCTTCGTCGCCTCCACCAGCTGCTGCCTCTCCCCCCTGGTGATCTCGTTTATCTTTTTCTCCTGCGGGATGCCGCTTTTCTCGATTATCACCGGAATCAACTTTGACGGGTATAGACGCCCCAGGGCATTTTTAAACTGCTTGTTGGTTTCCTCCTGGAAATCCCTGCGGATCCTGGCGTCCAGCTGTTCCCTGTCCAGGGCAGGTTTTAAATCGATGGAAAGGGTGAGCGTCTTCTTTTTCAAAACCTTCGAAACAAAGCTGCTGGCGCTTAAAATCACCGGTCCGCTAACCCCGAAATGTGTAAACAAAAGCTCCCCAAACTCCCTGAAGAGCTCCTTCTTCCCGTCAAAAACTGCCGCCTCCACATTCCGCAGGGACAATCCCTGAAGTTCCTTTACCGTGTTCTCCTTTACATTGAAGGGGACAAGGGCAGGCAGCAGCTGGGTGACTTTGTGGCCCGCCTGCCCGGCAAACATATACCCGTCGCCTGTGGAACCGGTGGAGCCGTAGGACATTCCTCCTGTTGCAATGATCACGCTGTCGCCCGAGACTTTCTCATCTCCCTTCGCCAGTACCAGCCCCCTGCACACCTGGTCTTCCACTGTCAGCCCCTTCACCTCGCTGAACAGATGGACATTCACTCCCAGGTTTCTCATCTGCCTGGAGAGAGCGGCGATGACATCCGAGGATTTATCGGACACGGGAAATACCCGGCCGCCCCGCTCGGTCTTCAGCGGGCAGCCGTTTCTCTCCAGCAGCTCTTTCATATCCTGGCTTGTAAATCCGTAAAAGCTGCTGTACAAAAACCGGGAATTGGTCACCACATGCCCCAGAAGTCCCTCCACATCACAGTCGTTGGTCACATTGCACCGCCCTTTGCCTGTGATGTACAGCTTCTTTCCCAATTTCTCGTTCTTCTCATATATGTGGACCTGATGCCCACAACCTGCGGCGGCGATGGCCGCTGCCATTCCAGCTGCGCCACCGCCGACAATCAATACTTTACCCATAAAATTCCTGCTTCAGATCAGTTTTTTTGCTTCTTCACTTCTTTTATCTTGGCTTCCAGAGCCTCCACCACGGTCCGCAGAACCTTCACCCTGGCGTAGTACTTGGAGTTGCCCTCCACCACGATCCAAGGCGCGTAGGTGGTAGACGTGCGTACCAGCATCTCGTCTACCGCCTGCTCGTAGAGATCCCATTTCTCCCTGTTTCTCCAGTCTTCGTCTGTGATCTTCCACTGCTTCGCCGGATTTTCCATACGCTCTTTAAACCGCCGCTCCTGCTCGTCCTTGTCGATGTGAAGCCAGAATTTCAGCACCACGGCGCCGTAGTTGGCCATGTGGGACTCCATCTCATTGATCTCCTGGTAAGCCCTCTTCCATTCTGCCTCCGTACAGAAACCCTCGATCCTCTCCACCATGACACGGCCGTACCAGGTCCGGTCAAAGATGGCGATGTGCCCTGCCTTGGGCATATTGTTCCAGAACCGCCACAGATAGTGGTGTACCTTCTCAATGTCATTGGGCGAGGCAGTAGGATTCACCTGATACCCTCTGGGGTCCAGATGGCTGGTGAGGCGTTTGATGGCGCCTCCCTTTCCTCCCGCGTCCCAGCCCTCAAAGCCCAGAACTACAGGAATGCGCAGACGGTACAGCTCGTTGTGGAGCTTCTCAAGACGTTTCTGCAGTTCGTCCAATTCTTTCTTGTACTGCGCTTTGGTCAGACTCTTGGACAGATCAATTCCTGACAGAACACCGTTGTGGAACCGCTCTGCCGGTGCCTGCTCCTGTTTCTTTTTAGAAACTCCGGATGTCCCCTTCTTCTCCAGGGCGTACGCCAGACGGTCCGCCACCGTGGTCATGATCTTCATGGCAGCATAATCTCTGTCCGTGGACTCGATGATAGTCCATGGAGCATACTCGGTATCTGTATTCTCCAGCATCTCTTCATTGATCTTCAGATAACTCTCGTACTCTTTGTTCCGCTTCCAGTCCTGCTTGTTCACACGCCAGGAAGTCCCCTTGGAATCATCCAGTTTCTTAAAACGCTTCTTCTGTTCTTCTTTCGAGATGTGAAGAAACAGCTTGATGATCACCGTGCCGTCGTCACTCAGCTGCTTTTCAAAGGACAGAATATCCTGATAAGCACCTTCCAGATCCAGTTTCTCATCCGGACGGTCAAACCTATCTCTCTGGACGATGCTGTACCAGCTGCGGTCAAAGATGGCGATTCTGCCCTTCGCCGGCGTCTTGATCCAGTAACGCCACAAAAACGGCCTCATCTGTTCCTCTTCGTTGGACGAGTTGGTGGCAAACACCGAGAATCCTCTGGGATCCAACGCCTGAATAAGACGGTTGATCTGGACGCCCTTTCCTGCCGCCCCCATCCCTTCAAAAACAATCATCACCGGAATACCGGCTGCCTTGCACTCTCTCTGCAACAGCCCCAGACGCGCCCCCTCCGTCTCCATGACCTGTTTAAATGTGTCCTTGTCCGCCTTTTTCGCCAAATCAATTTTCTCCAGCATAGAAATGCTCCTCCTTGAAATTTTCCGAAAATTATGATACTTATCAGTATACCACATTTTATTCAGAAATAAAACGGGAAAAAGCATAAAATTTTTGTCCTGCCTGTGGTCATTGAGGGGTGTCCAAAGCCGTGTTCCTGCGGCATATTTTTTATTACGGATTCAGTTCCGCCGTCACGAAAATATCATAGATGGCCTTGATGGCTGTCTCAAAGTCGCCGTTCTTCACGCCGATGATTATGTTCAGTTCACTGGATCCCTGATCGATCATCTTCACATTGACCCTGGCGTGGGCCAGCGCGGAGAAAATCCTTCCTGCAGTCCCCCGGGTGGCCTTCATGCCTCTCCCCACCACGGCGATCAGAGCCAGATCCGATTCCATCTCCACGAAATCCGGCTCCACGGCTCTGTGGATCCCCGCAACCACAGACTGTTCGTACTCTTCAAACTCCGACTGATGTACAAAGATAGTCATGGTGTCGATGCCTGACGGCATGTGCTCAAAAGAGATGCCGTAGTTTTCAAATACCTGGAGAACTTTTCTCCCAAACCCCACCTCCGAGTTCATCATGGCCTTCTCCACATTGATGGAACAGAAGCCCTTCTTCCCTGCTATACCGGTGATGGTAAATTTGGGTTTTCTGCAGGTGCTCTCCACAATCAGAGTGCCCTTGTCGTCGGGGCGGTTGGTGTTTCGAATATTGATAGGAATACCCTCCTTGCGGACCGGGAAGATGGCATCTTCGTGGAGCACGCTGGCTCCCATGTAAGCCAGTTCACGGAGCTCTCTGTAAGTGATGGTCTCGATGACCTGAGGATTTTTCACGATTCTCGGGTCAGCCACCAGGAAACCTGACACATCCGTCCAGTTCTCGTACATATCTGCGTGGATAGCCTTGGCCACGATGGAGCCCGTCACGTCAGAACCGCCTCTGGAAAAGGTTTTAACGGAGCCGTCATGTTTTGAACCGTAAAATCCGGGGATAACCGCTTTCTCCACATGCTCCAGGCGCTCGGACAGCTCTTTGTCCGTGGCCGCGGCGTCAAATATCCCGTTGTCGTCAAAATATATCACCTCGGCCGCATCGATAAACTCGTAACCCAGATATTCTGCCATCACCATCCCGTTTAGATATTCTCCCCTGGAGGCAGCATAGTCTCTCCCGGCCTTGGCCAGAAAGTTTTCCTCTATTCTATTAAATTCGTAGTCCAGATTCAAATTCAGATCCAGACCGTCGATAATCTCTTCATAGCGATTCTTAATCTTCTCCAGAATCTTCTTATAAGAAGCCCCTGCGGCTGCGGCATCATAACACTGATATAAAAGATCTGTCACCTTCTCATCCTTGTCATTGCGCTTCCCCGGCGCAGACGGAACCACATATCTTCTTGCCTTGTCGGCGCGGATAATGTCCCCTACTTTTTTAAACTGTCTGGCACTGGCGAGAGAACTGCCGCCAAACTTCACTACTTTCTTCATCGTATCCTCCATTCTGCAGGTGCCATGTATTCCCTGTATATATTCGCTTTCGTAAGATAAGATAATACCGTAATATCAGAGCCATGTCAAGTCATAACAAAAGAGGGTGTGAAAAACCGAGCACACCGGCTCCTTTTTCACACCCCCTGCTGCCTCCGCGTTTATTTTCTGCGGCCGATAGCCCGCAGAAGATAGATGAACAGATTAATAAAGTCAAGGTACAACTGCAGCGCCGCAAAGATGGAAGCCTTTCCTGCCATCTCCCCGTCATAGCAGTACATCTGATGATAAGCCCGGATCTTCTGCGTGTCATAAGCCGTAAAGATCAGGAAAATAAATACTCCCACGGTACAGGCCGCGATCTCAAAGCTCTGGAGATTGATGAAGATGGATGCGACCCAGAAGATCATCAGGAACACCAGACCGCCCAGAAGAAAGTTCCGCAGACGGCTCAAATCCACCCTGGCGAAATAACCCACAGCCGCCATGATCCCAAAAAACAGGGATGTGGCGCAGAAGATCAGTATCAGGCTGGTCAGCTCATACATCAGGAAGTAGGCGGAGAACACAACCCCGTTGAGCACCGAGTATACTATAAACAGCACTCTGGCCGTCCCCACAGAAACCTTTGTGATCCTGGCGGAGAGATACAGCACCACAGCCAGCTCTGCGATGCCCAGCACCAAAATCATCTGGGGAACCGCCAGCACATACCACACCAGACCTGTGGCGTAACCGGTGACGGCGACGGCAAACGTGGCCATGAGCCCAAGGAACATCCAGCCAAAGGTCTTGGCAGTATACCTGTCAAGAGGCTCGTGCTCGCGGGCTGCCTCCCAGGTGCCTCCATAATACTGATTCATATTTTGATAGTCCATAAACACTCCTTTCCGGCAAAATAACTGCCAGGCAACTGCTTTTTATTGCTTTGAAATAATTCTACCACATTTTCGCCGGTTTGAACACGAAATTTTCTATAAATTCCGCCGGGAAGTTTTTCCCCCTGACGGTGCCCGCCTCATCAGCAGTGTATCTCCCTGCGCTCCACAGATATTAAAAAAGAGACCGCCGCGGAACAAACTCTTCATCTGTTCCGCAGCAATCTCCCTGATCGTCTAAGTAAACCCTCATGCGCCCACAAGCGGTCGCACCGCCATAAATAAAAGTCTGCGAGGCACACTTGGCATCCCTAAATTCATGCCGCCTATCCTGCGGTGAACTTTTAATGTAAATTACATCTCTCCCAGACCGCTCTCAATAGCCTTGGAGATAGTATCCATAGCTTCTGCCTCATCCTCACCATCACAGATCAGATTGATCTCGGTTCCACACTTGATGCCTGCCGCCATAACGTTCAGAACGCTCTTGGCAATGACCCTCTTCTCCCCGCACTCGATGATGACGTCACACTTGAACTTCATAGCTGTCTGGGATAAAACCCCCGCTGGTCTTAAGTGAAGACCTGATGGATTAACTACTGTCAATGTCTTTGAAAGCATAATATCATTCTCCTTCTTATCCTTATTTTTGATACAACCCTCATATAAATTTTAGTACAATTTCACAACTATGTCAAGTACGAATAGAGTATATACAGCCACAATAATTTTGGCGGTAAAGGCCGTAAGTCTCTGAAAGCTCCACGGAACGCTTGTAGCCGTTTCGCTTTTTAAAATCCGAAGGCAGGTATGCTACCTGGTACTCTTTGGACAGGAGTTCTCCTATATGGTTGAGCTTTGGCGCAGACTTCAGCGGGCTGATACTCAGCGTGGTGGTAAAAAAATCACATTCTTTCTCCTTCGCCATCCTGGCCGCCTGCCTCAGACGCAGTTCATAGCACTTTTCACATCTTGTGCCGCCCTCCGGTTCCCTCTCCAGGCCTTTGACCTCCCTGTAAAATTCTTCCGGGACATAGGCTCCTTCTATCATGGTCACAGAGTGAACAAAAGGCATCCTCTCAATGAGGCATGCCTGTTCCTGTACCCTCGTATCGTATTCCGAAGGAGGATAAATATTGGGATTGTAATACAGAAGCGTTATATCAAAATATCTGGTCAGATATTCCAGTACATAACTGCTGCAGGGCGCGCAGCAACTGTGCAGCAAAAGCCGCGGAACCCTCTGTTCTCTCTCCAGTTTATCCAGAAGACGCTCCAACTCTCTCTGATAGTTTTTCTGATTCATGGTCTCTTAAAGAAAATCTCTGATCCTCTTGCTCCTCACCGGATTTCTCAGCTTTCTCAGGGCCTTGGCCTCAATCTGGCGGATCCGCTCTCTGGTTACGTTAAAGGCCTTTCCAACTTCCTCCAGGGTTCTGGGGTGTCCGTCCTCCAGGCCAAACCGGAGAACGATCACCTGGCGCTCCCTCTCCTTCAAATCCCCCAAAAGCGCGTCGATGTGTTCCTTGAGCATGACGGACTCCACGTTCCCCTCGGGGGTCAGAACGTTGTTGTCAGCCACAAAATCACCCAAGTTGGAGTCGTCCTCCTCACCTATGGGAGTCTCCAGGGAAGCCGGTTCACGGGCGATCTGCATAATCTCCATGACCTTGTCCTCCGACATCTCCAGAGCCTCCGCCAATTCCGCCACCGACGGCTCATATCCCAATTCCAGAGTCAGCTTGCGCTGCATCTTGGACATCTTATTGATCGTCTCTACCATATGCACCGGAACCCTGATGGTTCTGGCCTGATCTGCCAGAGCCCTGGTCACCGACTGGCGAATCCACCAAGTTGCATATGTACTTAGCTTATATCCTTTTGTATAGTCAAACTTCTCCACACCTTTGATCAGGCCCAGATTGCCTTCCTGAACCAGGTCCAGAAAACTCATTCCCCTTCCTGTGTAGCGCTTGGCGATGCTGACCACCAGTCTTAAGTTGGCTTCGATCAGACGGTCCTTGGCCTGCTCGTCACCGTCCGCCTTTCTCTTGGCCAGTTCCAGTTCCTCGTCGGCGGTCAAAAGCGGCACTGTCCCAATCTCTTTCAGATACATGCGCACCGGATCCTCGGTTCCGATTCCCTCCAGCAGATCGATGGCATCCAGATCGATATCTTCCTCATCGGAATCCTTCATAAAACTGTCATCCACATCGTCGTCGATAAGCAGTGCCTCATCAGCCAGAATGCTGTCATCGATCACCGGAATGACGTCAATTCCTCTTTTCTCCAGATAGGAGTATATCTGTTCCATCTGTTCTGTGGAAAGATCGTCGCCGGTGAAAAAATTATTGATCTCCGTCACGTCCAGCGCATTGTGCTTTCCCTTTGCAACCTCTACAAGTTTGCCCAGTTTTTCTAAAAAGATATTCTTTTCCACCAATACAACGCCCTTTCGTTCATGGTTTCTGATGTTACTATATAACTAATTTATTATATACTACTGCCGTCGAATTTTCAACAAGTTTTTTGTTTTTTGTCGAAATTATTTACGGAAAAATATTTTTCCTATATAGCTGTCATAATCTCGATCTTTTTACTCTGATTCTCAATCTCCACCTCTGTTCTGGAACCGCCGAACTCTCCGTCCAGAACCCAGTCCACCGGCTCCTGAAACGTCACCTTCAGGCTCGATGTCTTAAACCTGTGCACACATTCGTATTCGTGCTGCTCCCCTTTCAGAATCATGGAGGCCAGGATATCTTTAAGTTCCACCACTGTCCTGGGTGTCCGGATCATCAGGACCTCAAACAGCCCGTCATTGAGAGCCACATCTTTCTTCACCAGCCCTTTAAACCCCCCCACGCTCACCGTGTTGGTCACCATGCCAAATACAAACTCCCCCTCCAGAACCGTCTCATCGGATTCCAGTTTCATGAAATAAGACTTGATGTTGGCCAGACTTTTCACTCCCTCCAGCATATATGCCTGGTGGCCCAGAAGATTTTTCTTTTCCTGGGGAGTCATGTATGACACTTCCGTAAACATGCCGAAGGCTGCCACGTACACAAATGTTCTCTCCCTGCAGAAATAACCGATATCCACAGGATATGGCGTCCCCTCCATAATGATTCCAGCCGCTTTTGTCATCTGGGACGGAATCCTCAGACTGGACGCGAAATCATTGGTTGAGCCTGCGGGAATATATCCCAGGCGGGGCGGTTTCTCCAGCCGCACCATGCCGGAGATAGTTTCGCTCAAAGTGCCGTCTCCCCCGCTGCACACCACCAGATCCGCCTCCCCGCCTCTTCTCGCAGCCGTCTCCATGGCATCTAAAGGACCCTGGGTAATGTGTACCTCTACCTGCCAGCCGGATTTAACGAAAATATCCACAATATCCAGCAGGCGGGATCTGACCTGCGCCTTTCCTGCCCGTGGATTTACAATAAAAAGAAGTCTGCCCATAGTCTCCTCCTGATTTCATGATTCTCCGTTTATCTGTTTTGTATACACCGAAAATGCATTGGGAATGGGATATTTTTTTCGCACAGCCTCTTTTTCCACCGCCAGATACATATCCGGAATATCTCCTTCCAGTCTTATGCGATAACCTGTCATATGCCATTCCACATGGCTGAAAACATGCTTTGCCTCCCCCGCGGACTGGATCTTGGACAGACTGGCTCCGCAGGTTTCCAGAAAATCTCGAATCTCATCTTCCTTCAGAATCCCCTCCAGATTCGGAAACTGGTACAGGGAAGCCAGAAGACCTTCTGCAGGTCTCTTCTCCAGGGCAATCTTTGTCCCTGATTCCAGAAGCAGGACCGTGCGCTCCTCTACCCGCCGTGGTTTTTTGGGAGATTTAAATGGAATAGAGTCCAGAAGTCCCTGTCTTCTGGCCAGGCAGAGAGAGTACATAGGACACTCCTGACATTTGGGCAGCCCGCCGGGCACACAGACTAAAGCTCCGATTTCAATGAGGCCCTGATTAAAAGCACTGACATCTTCCTGAGGCATAGTCTCTCTCAGAAGAGTTTCCATCTGGCGCTTTACCGACTGCTTCAGAATATCCTCCCGGCTGGCCAGTACACGGGAGAGCACCCTGAGTACATTGCCGTCAACCGCAGGAACTCTGATCCCATAAGCAATGGAGGCGATAGCTCCCGCGGTGTAGCTGCCGATTCCCGGCAGCTTCAGCAGTTCCTCGTAGGATTCCGGGAGCCTGCCATCGTAAAGCTCTGTCATCACGCAAGCCGCCTTTTTCAGGTTCCTGGCCCGGTTATAATATCCAAGGCCTTCCCACGCCTTCAAAAGCCTGTCTTCATCCGCCCCCGCCAGAGACCTCACGTCGGGAAACGCCTCCATAAACCGGTTAAAATAGGGCTTCACTGCCTCCACCCTGGTCTGCTGCAGCATGATCTCCGATATCCACACCTTGTAGGGCTGTGGATCCTCCCGCCACGGAAGGATTCTGGCATGACTTTTATACCAGGCCAGCAGGGGACCATTGGCAGCTTTTAACCGCTGCCAGGGACTGAGAAGACGGGTGTCGGATTCCAGAGGCTGCAGCTTCTCATACAAGTATTCCATGGTTTTTCACCTCTTAATCGCCTGCCCCGGAAAACAGATTCATGTAATTGTCATGAACCACCTGAATCAACGCCTCTCTCTCCATGCCCCTCAAACTGCAGACATAGTCCAGAACCTGACTGAGCTGTTCCTGCAGTGTCAAAGACAGCTTTCCGTCTGACGACACTGTGAGCTGTACATCACTTTCCAGCAAAAGTCTGTCCAGTGGAATCTCTCTGACCGCTTTCCTGGTACTCTCCCCCGACGCCTCCAAAAGTATCCTGCCGGAAAATGAAAGATACATCCCGATATCCAAAAAATCCTTCATCAGTTTATATCCTCCACTGTAGTTGTGCATGATACCCGGCACTTTCAAGTGTCCTTTTATATACCTTCTGGTGTCTTCACCTGCCATCCGCATGTGAATCAGCGCTGGTTTTCCCACTTTGTTGGCCAGCTCCATCTGCCTCACAAACAGTTCTTTTTGAAGTACCTGGGGAACCACGGTCTCGTAGAAAAAATAATCCATGCCAATGTCGCCTATGGCCTTTACGGAGGGATTCTCCGAAAGTTTCTCCAGCTGCTCCCACTCCCACTCCCCCACCTTGAGGGTATCGTTAGGCCAATATCCAAAGGCCACATCAAACATAGAATCCTCGGCTGATATGTCTATTGCCCTTCTGGCTTCCTCCGCATTCCTGCAGACAACCATAATTTTTTCAATTCCTGAGCTTTTTGCTCCTGCCGCGGTCTCTTTCCATTGGGAAGACAGCTTCTCTGCAGAGATACGGGCATGACTGTCAATCATTCCTTTCATGTCTTTTATCCTTATTCCATTCTTTCTTTGTCATACTGACGGGTGAGACACTCGCAGCGGAAAAGTCCGCAGCGGCCGGATTTCGACAGGCACAGCAAGACCAGAAACAAAAGGCAAGCCGAAACTCCCCTTTCACTTCTGGCCTTCTCCCGTCATCCCACGACGGCAATACACGATTCTGCTTTTGATTTCCCTACACCAGTTCCAGAGCCACTTCCATCATGTCCGTGAAGGATGTCTGCCGTTCCTCTGCCGTGGTCGCCTCACCGGTTACCAGAGAGTCGGATACCGTCAGTATGCACAGCGCGTTAGCCCCCCCATAGGCAGCGTTGCTGTAGAGTGCTGCCGATTCCATCTCCACGGCAAGAACACCCATGCGGTCCCAGGCGGTCCCCACAGGCGGCAGTTCTGGATTGTAGAACATGTCGGAACTGAGAATGTTCCCCACATGGTATCCCAGTCCCCTCTCCCTGGCCGCAGTCACCGCTTTTTCCAGCAGCTCATAACTGCAGATGCAGGAATAATCTCCCGGAAGCCTAAACTGCTTCACATAGTTGGAGTTGGTACAAGCTCCCATGCCGAACACCAGGTCTCTCACCTTCACATCCGCCCTGAGCGCCCCCGCCGTTCCCACACGGATCAGATTTTTACATCCATAAAAGTGTATCAGCTCGTAAGAATAGATTCCGATAGACGGACAACCCATTCCCGTACCCATGACGGACACCCTCTTCCCCCTGTAAGAGCCCGTAAAGCCCAACATATTCCTCGTGGCGTTGAACCGGGTCACATCCGTCAGGAAATTTTCCGCAATATACTTGGCCCTCAGCGGATCTCCCGGCAGCAGTATAGTTTCCGCGATCTCGCCCTGACCGGCTCCGATGTGAGGAGTCGGAATCTTGCTTTCTGACATGTTTTTTCCTCCTGGTCTTTTGTGGATACTGCCATCTTACCTACAGATACTACCATCTTACTTCTTAATCTAACATGTATGGAGAAAAATGTCAAACGATAATAGCAGAACACACAGACTGGTTACGGCTCGCAGGCTACAATCTGACCTTGCTTCCTTTCCCGTCCCTCTTTCCCAGCTTCAGGCGGTTCAAATGAACCTCCTTCTGCTTGTATCTCACCACCGGGTCCTCCCCAATGAGATACACCTGTTCCAGTTCGTCGTCTTTCTCCAGTTTGATCCCTCTGACCCCTCTGGAATTCCTCTTCATCTCCGATATCTCTTCCAGGCCAAACCGAAGGAAATATCCTCCTTTTGTCCTGAGAACCGTCTCTCTCTCCTCCTCTGCTATGAGAACGCTTACCAGCCGGTCGTCGTCCTGCAGCTTCGTAGCGGCCACTGTCCGGTTGTTGGTGACGAATTCCGAGCCTGGGGCCAGTTTGACCAGAGCCATCCTGGTGGCGAACAGGAGCTTTTTCCCCTGAATCCTCTCAAGGCTGGCCAGACAGAGAATCTGTTCCTTCTTCCCGTCATACTTGCTGATATTGTCCACAGGAATGCCTTTTTCCCTCAGTTTCCCCGACGGGATATCCTTCACCTTGATCTGATGCATATATCCCAGATCAGTAAAAAGGCAGATTTTATCCGTATTCATACACCGAACCACGTAGGAGTAATCCCCCTCGACGGCTTCCTGATTTCTCTCATAGACGGTCCGGTCCAGAATCTTACAGTAGCCGAACCGGTCCATGACAAAGACAACCTCCTGAACCTCCACCGGAATTTCCTGAAACACGGCTTCTTTCCCGTCTTCTATATCTGTGCGGCGCACCAGTGAAAACTCTTCCTTGATCCTGTCCAAATCTTCCATGATCACCTGATCCATAGCCTCTTTGTTGCTGAGAATCCTGGTATACTCCTTGATCTTCTTTAGTGTCTCCTTGTACTCCTTTTCCAAAGCCAGAATCTCAAGGCCGATAAGTTTGTAAAGACGCATCTCCAGAATGGCCGAGGCCTGCTTCTCCGTAAAGCACAATCCCTTCGCGTCCCTTTCAAACTCCGGGCTTTTGAATCTGACCCGGGAGGTGTCTCCGCTCATGAGGCAGGCTTTGGCGTCTTTTAAATTCCGGGATCCCCTGAGTACGGCGATGATCAGATCGATGATGTCACAGGCCTTGATCAGGCCTTCCCTGATCTCCTTCTTCTCCAGCTCCCTGTCCAGAAGTATCTGATATTTCTTCCTGCTGTTCTCATACTGGAAATCCAGATAATTTTTTAAAATTCCTCTCAGATTCAGAGTCTCCGGCCTGCCCTTCACGATGGCAAGCATATTGACACCGTAAGTATCCTCCAGCTTTGTCTTTTTGTAGAGGATATTTTTGATCCGCTCCACGTCTGCGTCTTTTTTCAGCTCCAGAACAATGCGGATGCCTTCTTTGTTGGACTGGTTGGAGATATCCGTGACATCGGTGAGCTTTTTGGATTCCACCAGGTCTGCCACATCCATCAGAAACTTGTTGATCCCTGCTCCTATCATAGTGTAGGGAATCTCTGTGATGACCAGCTTGTCCTTATCACTCCTGCGTTTGCCCAACTCCATCTCCATCCTGCCCCGCAGCCTGATCTTACCGGACCCCGTCTCGTAGATCTCCTGGAGGTCTCTCTTGTTGGCGATGATTCCCCCTGTAGGAAAATCCGGTCCCGGCATCAGCTGCATCAGCTCTCCGATGCTGATATCCTGATTCTGGATGTAGGCTTTCACCGCATCCACCACCTCTGCCAGATTGTGAGGGGGAATACTGGTGCTCATCCCCACGGCGATGCCCTCCGCACCGTTGATAAGAAGGTTTGGCACCCGCACCGGCAGAACCTCCGGCTCTCTCTCCGTCTCGTCATAGTTTGGCACAAACTCCACGGTTTTATCCAGATCTTTCAGATATACTTCCTCCGCGAACTTCTGAAGCCTGGCTTCTGTATATCGCATGGCCGCCGCCCCGTCTCCCTCTATGGAGCCGAAATTTCCGTGGCCGTCCACCAGAGCCATCCCTTTCTTAAAATCCTGGCTGAGAACCACCAGCGTATCATAGATGGAAGAATCTCCGTGGGGATGGTATTTACCCATGGTATCGCCCACGATACGCGCCGACTTTCTATGGGGCTTGTCATGGTTCAGCCTCAGCTCGCTCATATCATAGAGCACCCTGCGCTGCACCGGCTTTAACCCGTCCCTCGCATCCGGTATGGCCCGGGCTGTGATGACGCTCATAGAGTAATTCACGTAGCTCCGCTGCATCTCCTCTGAATATTCAGTTGTTATGATCTTTTCTGCCATGTCTTCCTGTTCCTCCCATATGGCCTCTATATACTGTCGAACCCGGTTCTAAAGGACGGCCTCTACGCGTCAATCTCCGCCTCCTCCGCGTGGTCGTAGATGAACTGTCTCCTGGGCGGCACATCGCTCCCCATGAGCATCTCCGTGATCTCCGACGCCAGCCGGGCATCCTCTATCTCCACCCGTTTCAGCACCCGGTTCTCCGGGTCCAGCGTCGTCTCCCACAGCTGACCTGCATCCATCTCCCCCAGCCCTTTGTACCGCTGGAGGGTGAACTCGCCGGTGTGTGTCTTTCTGTACCGCTCCAACTCTTTCTCGTCATACAGATACTGCTCTTCCCCCTTCTTGGGGATAACCTTAAACAGCGGCGGCATGGCGATATACACATGGCCGTTGTAAATCAGATCCGGCATAAACCGGTAAAGAAACGTGAGAAGAAGGGTGTCGATGTGGCTGCCGTCCACGTCCGCGTCAGTCATGAGAATGATCTTGTGGTACCGCAGCTTGCTGATATCGAAATCATTGCCGTACCCTTCTGAGAAACCGCAGCCGAAAGCGTTGATCATGGTCTTGATCTCCGCGTTGGCCAGCACCTTGTCCATGGAGGCCTTCTCCACATTGAGAATCTTTCCCCTGATGGGGAGGATAGCCTGATACATCCGGTTTCTCGCCGTCTTGGCCGAACCTCCCGCGGAATCTCCCTCCACAATAAAAATCTCACATTTCTCCGGCTCCCTGCTCTCGCAGTTGGCCAGCTTACCGTTGCTGTCAAAAGAGAACTTTGACTTGGTCAGCATATTGGTCCTGGCCTTCTCCTCGGCTTTGCGGATCTTCGCCGACTTCTCCGCACAGCCGATAATGCCTTTAAGCACTTCAAGGTTTCTGTCAAAATACAGCTGCAGCTCGTCTCCCGTGATTGCAGATACTGCCTTGGCAGCATCCGCGCTTGCCATCTTGGTCTTCGTCTGCCCCTCGAAAATAGGGTCAGGATGTTTGATCGCCACAATGGCTGTCATACCGTTCCGGGTATCTGCCCCCGTAAAGTTTGAATCCTTTTCCTTTAAAATACCCAGCTCCCTGGCATAGCTGTTGATCAGCATGGTAAACTTGGTCTTGAAACCTGCCAGGTGGGTGCCTCCCTCCTGGGTAAATATATTGTTGCAGAAACCGGAAATATTCTCCTCAAAGGTATCCACAAACTGAAATGCAGCCTCCACCTCTATGCTGTCCATAGAGCCCTTAAAATAGACAGGGTCGTGAACCGGCGCCTTGCCTGCGTTGACCTCCTTTACATAGGCCACGATTCCGTCGGGTTCCGAAAAAGTGACTTTCTCTTCCTCCCCTTTGCGTCTGTTGGCATAGTGGATGGTAAGTCCGGGGTTTAGATAAGCCGTCTCGTGAATCCTGCTTTTCAGCCAGTCCGCCTTAAACCTTGTCCTCTCAAATATCTCCCCGTCCGGCAGAAAATTGATCTCCGTGCCCGTCTCTCTTGTTCTCCCCAAAACAGGCAGCAGGCCGTCGACCAGATCGACCACAGGGATTCCCCGCTCATAGGCGTCGTGGTGAATACAGCCGTTCTTGTACACCTTGATATCCATGTGCTCCGACAGCGCATTGACTACAGAAGAACCTACCCCGTGAAGACCGCCGCTGGTCTTGTACGCCTGATTGTCAAACTTTCCTCCCGCGTGAAGAGTAGACAGAACCACCCGTTCCGCAGACACACCCTTTTTGTGCATCTCCACCGGTATCCCCCGGCCGTTATCTCTCACGGTGCAGGAACCGTCCTCTTCCAGAGTGACCCATATCTGAGTGCAGAATCCCGCCAGATGCTCGTCCACGGAGTTGTCCAGGACTTCATAGATTAAGTGGTTCAGCCCTTTTAGTCCTACTCCTCCTATGTACATTCCCGGCCGTTTCCTGACAGCCTCCAGACCCTCCAGAACCGTGATACTGTCTGCGTTGTACTGTGCCTTTGCCATGTTTACCTCCATATCCTGCTGCTCTGTAATTAACCTGTTTTGCCTTTTTGGGCGATTTCTCTATTATACACACAAACCCTTCTAATTTGCAAGCCGCTGTTTTCCTCCGGATTCCCAGGAGGAATTCGCTGTCGTTTAAGGGAAAGAGACTTCTTTCTGCCAGAAATCCCACTTTTTTAAAATATCTTTATATATTTGCAAATTTCCTCTTGATTCTTTTTCCATTTGTGGTATAATATCGATTACAGGCATGTGTAGTTCATCGGTAGAACGCCAGCTTCCCAAGCTGGAGAGGCGGGTTCGATTCCCGTCACGTGCTCTTAAAACCCCGTATAGAGGGGTTTTTTTCATTTATCTCTGTGATTTATGCAGGCAATGATCCAGATGCCCTGCCTGCACGAATATTTTTCTAACCTAAGTACTGATCTAATCATAGAACATATGTTCTGATTTGTCAATAGTTCTTCCATATCTTTTATTCAAGTTCCTCCCAGGAAGAATTTGAAACTCCCCTTATCTCTATATATAATAGATGCCAGAAGAAATCTGTGATCATCACAAAATCGTCTCCTGAAGAATTTCTGTTTTTCCAGCGGAAACGATTTATGAAGAAAGGGGATAATCAATGTATACGCTTCATATCAACGGACAGACTTATCAGACAGAAAAGGACAAGAAACTTCTCCGCTTCCTGCGGGACGACCTTCATCTCACCGCCGCCAAGGACGGATGCAGCGAAGGGGCATGCGGCACATGTACAGTTCTCATCGACGGAAAAAAGGTGAAAGCCTGCGTTCCGAAAATCAGTACCCTGGAAGGCCGGGAGATTCTCACTGTGGAGGGGATTTGTCAGGAAGAAATGGCTGTCTACGAGCACTGCTTTGCCCAGGCTGGAGCCGTGCAGTGCGGATTTTGTATTCCAGGCATGATCATTTCCGCCAAATGTCTTCTGGACCGGAATCTTCACCCCACCCGTGCCGATGTAAAAAAGGCTATCAGAGGCAATCTCTGCCGCTGTACCGGGTACAAAAAGATAGAAGATGCCATTCTCCTGGCCGCAGAATATTTCCGGGAGAAAAAAGAGATTCCTGAGAATCCCAAAACCCTCTGCATGAATGAACGTTTCAAGCGCATCGACGCCGCCGAGAAGGTGAATGGCACAGGTATTTTCGCCGACGATATATATCTGCAGGACATGCTCTACGCCAAATGCCTTTACTCCGCCTTCCCCAGGGCGCTGATCAACAAGATCGATATCTCCAAAGCATCAAGGCATCCGGACTGTGTAAGAATTCTCACCAAAAAGGATGTTCCCTGCAATAAGATCGGACACATCAAGCAGGACTGGGATGTTCTCATGGGAGAGGGGGACATCACCCGGTATGTGGGAAATGCACTTGCGGTGGTAGCCGCCTCCAGGCAGGAGTCCCTTGAAGAGATCCTCAAACTGATTGAGGTGGATTACACGGAACTTCCCCCCGTCACCAGCCCCTATGATGCCCTGAGAGGCGATGCGCCCCTGATCCATCCGGACGGCAATGTCATGAGCAGGGCAGGCCTGATCCGGGGAAATGCGGACGAGGCCATCAAAAAGTCTAAATATGTGGTTACCCGAAAGTACAAGACCTCCTGGCAGGAACACGGCTTCATGGAACCGGAGTGCTGTGTAGCTCTGCCTGAGGGTGAGGACGGCCTTCTCATCTACACTACCAGCCAGTCTATCTATGATGTTCAGAGGGAATGCGCTCAGATGCTGAGACTGCCTGCCGAGAAGGTTCACTGTCGGGCGCCCCTGGTAGGCGGAGGCTTCGGCGGCAAGGAAGATATGTCTGTCCAGCAGTATGCTGCCCTCATGGCCTGGTACACGAAAAAACCTGTCAAGGTAAAATACAGCCGCCAGGAGTCCCTGGATTATCATGTAAAACGCCACCCTATGGAGATGGAATTTACCACTGCCTGCGACGAGAACGGCCGGCTGACCGCCATGAAAGGCATCATCATCGCCGACACCGGAGCCTACGCTTCCTTGGGCGGCCCCGTGCTCCACCGGGCCTGTACTCATGCGGCCGGACCTTACAACTACCAAAATATCGACATCTACGGCATGTCCGTGTACACCAACAACGTGGTATCCGGCGCCTACCGGGGCTTCGGCGTGACTCAGAGCTGTTTCGCCACAGAGATGAACATCAACCTTCTGGCCAAGATGTGCGGCCTGGATCCCTGGGAGTTCCGCCGCCGCAACGCCATCAAGCCCGGAGATGTCCTTCCCAACGGCCAGACCGCAGACCCCAACACCAATATGGAAGCCTGCCTGGATGCCGTGAAAGACGTATACTACTCCAACCCTTATGCCGGCCTTGCCTGCGGCTTCAAGAACTCCGGAACCGGCATGGGCAAAAAAGACATCGGACGGGTACTCCTCTCCGTGGAACAAGGAAAAATACATATCCGCACATCCGCCTCCTGTATGGGACAGGGCATCGGCCAGATGACTCTCACGGAGATCTGCCATGTCACCTGCCTTGACCCTGCGCTGTTCGTATTCGAAAACGCGGACACCGTCAGAACACCTGACTCCGGTACATCCACCGCCTCGCGCCAGACCGTGGTCACCGGCGAGGCTGCCAGAAGAGCCGGCGAGAAACTCAAGACGGCCCTGGACAGCGGAAAATCCCTGGCAGATTTGGAAGGTCTGGAATTCTACGGCGAGTATTCTGTCCAGACCGATCCCCTGGGAGCCATCAAGGAGAACCCGGTAAGCCATGTGTCCTACTCCTACGGAACCCAGGTAATCATCCTCAATGAAGAGGGTAAAATCACAAAGGCTGTCTCCGCCTTCGATGTGGGAACTCCGGTAAATATCCAGTCAGTGGAAGGCCAGATCGAGGGAGGCATGGTCATGGGCATCGGCTACGGCGTCACCGAAGAATTTAAATGTGTTGACGGACGCCCTGCAAGCAAATTCGGAACCATCGGGTTTATGCGGGCCGATGACGCGCCTGAGCTGGAAGTAACCCTCTGCGTTCCCGAGGAGGAGAGAAAACTTCCCTACTCCCTTGGAGCCAAAGGAGTGGGCGAGCTGTGCATGATCCCCACAGCCCCCGCCTGCGCGCTGGCTTACTATAAACTAGACGGAAAATTCCGGCAGAGCCTGCCGCTTGAAGATACTTATTACAGAAAGAAGAGAAGCTGAAAGCAGATATCACTCCGCTCCCAGCTTCTCCCGCAGGGACACCACCTGCCCCACCACAATCACCGCGGGGGAGACGAGACGCGCCTCCCCTGCCTTCCTGGATATATGCTCCAGATCCGACACACACACTTGCTGCCTGGCAGTGGTCGCACATGAGATCACTGCCGCCTCTGTCGAACCCGGCATCCCGGCGTCCATCAGCCCTCTGGCAATCTCCTCCAGCTTGCCCAGCCCCATGAGGAAAATACAGGTCTCCTTTCCTTCTGCCATGGCGCGAAAATCGATCTCTGCCAACTGGTCGCTCTGACTGTGGGCGGTCACCACATGGAACCCCGACGCTATCCCTCTGTGGGTCACCGGGATCCCTGCGCAGGCCGGGCCCGCGATGGCGGACGTGACTCCCGGAATAATCTCAAAGGGCACTCCGCAGTCTTTCAAATACATTCCCTCCTCGCCGCCCCTGCCGAACACATACACATCGCCCCCCTTGAGACGGACGGTCTTTTCATATTCCCTGCTTTTTTCTGCCAGGAGACGATTGATCTCCTCCTGCCTCATAGTGTGATTGTGGCTGGCCTTCCCCACATATATCTGTTCACAGCCTGGTTTTGCCTCCCTCAGAAGTTCCGGTGAGGCAAGCCTGTCATAGACGATACAGTCGGCCTCCTGTACGGCTTTCAGTCCTTTTACCGTGATCAGCTCCGGGTCGCCGGGGCCCGCTCCCACCAGATAGACTGTCCCCATATAAAATCCTTTCCTTTTTGTCTGATTAACAGGTAGCTCCCCCTGCCAGATGCAGCCTGGCATCCAGGATCTCCTGCTTTCTGTCTAAGATATCGCCTGTCAGAAGCTGCTTTTCCACCTCCTCGAAGCCGATTCTCGCGATGGTATCCGCGAAACGCTCCCCGGTTTTTCCCTGTTCTCTGAACAACAGAATAGCCTTCTCCACCGTGTCAAGAACCTCCTCCTCTGACATAAATATCCTGGACAAAGGTCTGCCGTGCGCCGTCTTCTTCCCCCATCTTCCTCCGATATAGATCTTGAATCCCGGTGTGCCTTCCTCTATGACATCAAAAGGACATTTCTCCACACACCGCCCGCAGTTGTTGCATACCTCCTTGTCAATCCCTATTATGCCGTCCTCCATCTTGGCGGCATCCATGGGACAGGCACTCTCCACCTGGCACTTTTTACAGCCATTGCACATATCCTCATCCACGTTTGGAATCATCTGTCCCACGATTCCCAGGTCATTTAAATCGGGTTTTACGCAGTTGTTGGGACAGCCTCCTGTGGCAATCTTGAATTTGTGTGGCAGCCTCACAGTGCGGTAACCTTTATAAAAACGCTCATGAATTTTCTCAGACAGTGCGAAGGTGTCATACAGGCCGTACTGACAGGTTGTGCCCTTGCAGGCTACCACCGGACGCACCAGGGAGCCTGTACCGCCGGTCTCCAGCCCTGCCGCGGCGATATATTCCCTGAATGGCTCGATGTCGTTATAGTGAATTCCTCTTACTTCCACAGTCAGACGGGTGGTGAACTCTACGTCGCCGTTGCCGTATTTTTCCGCAGCCCCTGCAATGACCCTCGCCTGCTCTGCCGTGATCTTTCCGTTTACGGTGATAATACGCCCGTTAAACAGATCTGTCCGCTTATTATTCAAAAAACCCAATGCTTTTACCCGTTTGATTTCGTCCGCGCTGATTGTACATCCCATAATTTTTTCCTCCTGTTATTTATCCCTGTAAAAGACTATGATACTTCTACCTGATTAAAAGTGATACCGCCTTCCAGTACTCTGGTATTTTTATACCCGTAATATTTCAGACGGTTCTGCAGAAGGTACGCCCGCTTGCCTTTGTTGCACACCAGAAGAAGTTTTTCCTCCGGATCCAGTCCCTCCACAGGTCCCTCCACTTCAGTCAGCTCCACATAGGGGGCCCCCGGAATGGAAGGTGTTATACATGTATCCACGATCCTGTAGCCTTCTGCCCCGCCCTCGGCGAACTCTGCCGGGGTGATGGTCTCCAACTTGCCCTCTATCTTGTTCAGCAGTATATTCAGAGTATGCTCAAAGGGGTGGATGGCTGTCGAAAACGGCGGGGCGTAGGCCAGATCCATATCCGCCAGATCATCCAGCGTTCCTCTCAGCATGATGCCGGTCACGGCGATGTCAACCACTTTGTCCACTGCACCCCCGCCGATAACCTGGACCCCCAGCAGACGGCGGGATATCCTGTCCGCAATCATTTTGATGACAAATGACCCTGCGCCCGGGAAATAATGGGCTTTGTCATCCACCACCGTGACGACGCTCACAGGCTGGAATCCTTCTGCCGCCGCCTGCTCCTGTGTCAACCCCGTTCGCCCAACATTCAGACCAGGCAATTTGCACACAGCCGTTCCGAGGACACCCCGGTAACTCAAATCAGCACCTGACATATTCTGGGCGATGAGGCGCCCTGCAATGTTGGCGGTAGAACCCATGGGGGACCAGGCCGGTTTCCCGGTGAGAGCGTTGCGCACCATAGAGCAGTCGCCTGCCGCGTAGATATCAGGGAGATTGGTCTCCCCTCTGGCATTGGTCAAAACAGTACCTTTAACCATCTCGATTCCGCTGCCCTCCAAAAAGGCAGTGTTGGGGCGGATGCCCGCGCTGAGCACTACCAGATCCGCTTTATAGGCCCGCTTGCCGGTGAGCACCTTTTCCACTTTCGTGCCGCCTTCTATACCTGTCACCGCTACCCCTGTCACCACCGGAATTCCGCTCTCCTGCAGCTTCCCCTCTATATACTCCGCCATCTCTCTGTCAAATCCCGGGAGAACATGAGGCGCCATATCCAGCACAAAGGGGCGGATGCCTCTCAATTTCAGATTCTCGGCAATCTCAAGGCCGATATAGCCTGCTCCCACCACCACGGCTTTCTTCACATCGCCGGAATCCACCACCTCGCGAAGTTTGATGGCGTCCTCCGGTGTGCGGACAAAAAAGACATGTTCCAGGTCACAACCGTCAATGGGCGGTTTCACCGGACTTGCCCCCACCGCTATGACCAGCTTGTCGTAATCGTAGGTCTTTTCTTCCCCTGTGTTCAGATCCACGGCCGTCACCTTCTTAGCCGCTGGATCCACCTTTGTAGCTTCTGTTCTGGTCTTTACAGTCACACCGGTAAGCCTGGCATATTTCTCAGGCGTGTTCACGATGAGCTGTTCCCGCTCTTCGATCACATGTCCCACATAATACGGAAGACCACAGCCCGCATAGGAGATGTCTTTTCCCTTGTTGAGAACTACCACCTCACTGCCTCGATCCTCCCTCATGAGCTTTGCCGCAATCTTGGTTCCCGCCGCAACCCCTCCAAGCACCAATACCTTCATATGTAACCTCCTTCTTTAAAAATATTCCTGTTGCTTGTTAATCTTGAATACGTTCAATCACACACGTTAAAATTCGTGTCCTCATACTCCCGGATCCGGTCCACCATGTCCTGGCCGTAATCTTTCCCGAAATCTCTCAGCACCATGTCGCTCACCTTCTCCCCCTCACTTCCGAAAATGGCCGCGGCCACCTCCCGGTAAGCCCAGAAGGAGTGAGCGCAGTGGTACTCAAAGCTTCTTAATCCCTCCAGGTACTTGCCTCTTTCCGCTCCTTCCCCGATATTTCCCTGGGCCAGACGGTGGATACAGCAGTCCCCGGTGTGAAGGGTCTGATCAACAATATAATTCAGATCCGGATTAAAACCTCTTGAGATAGCGCTATCCAGGTGTCGGCAGTACTCTTTCCCTGCCTCCAAAAGACCCATTTCCCGAAATTGAAGGTACCAGGGACACTGAGTGATCTTCAGGCTTCCCTCCGGTGTCATCTCTGACCTGCTCTCACATCCTTCCTCTCTCATGTCCTCCGTTGGTGCCCACTCTCCATAGTAGTTGTATGCCGACTGAGTCAGGTCCTCTCCCTGCCGGATGGCCCTCTGAGCCATCCGCCTCCCCCTCTGCATGCCATAATACCGGGTCCCATGTATGAACGCGTTCAATCCTCTTTCGCCAAAGGTCTCTGTCAGATAGTGGTAATACTTGGCCGCGATGTAGGCGTGGGTTTTCTCGTTAAATCCCATTTGACTTTCCTCCTGTCAGTTGGCCTGATTGATATAATAAATGTAGTAGGACGGCTTTGGTGTTGGATTGACAAAATTGTAATTCTTCACATAGTTGGGGTCATAGGCCCTGGCGATCACAAAATTATCCCCGCCAAAAACAAGGGAACTGATCTTCACCCCTGTCCCCTCTCCGGATTTATCATAGATCTCATAGATATCTCCGATGATGGACTCAGAGCCCACTTTTTTCATGTCATATAAACCGGCGCTGTAGGTGTACACAGCCGTACTCCGGTCAAGAGGCAGTCCGATGTCATAAGGCTGAGGGATATATTCCGGTTTCTCCTTTGGCTGATACCCCGGCATGGAACCGGAATGAATGTCTCCGTTCACATCTACATAATCCGTCTGGTCCGTGTTATAGTGGGTCAGGGTCTGCCAGGTACTGGCTCCCTCGATCTGCCACTGGGTATTGTAGGTGCCGGTGACTTTGAAAAGCGGCGCGTATCCATTGGACTCAAATTCTCCCATCTCCCAATAGGTTCCCTGAAGCTCCAAGGCCTTGGCGTTCCCGCCTTCCTCCACAAACACGGCCTTATAATTTTCCGGCTCGTTCAGCTCGCCGCCTGCTTTTCCCGTCATATAAACGAACGCGTACTTAGAACCAGCGGGCAGAGCCGTAATCTTGGTGATCTCTTCTCCCACAACAAACCGTCCTGTCTCCTGCCCGGAAGTATTGATCCGGACCAGGTTTCCGGTACTCACCTCTTTTACAAAAGCCTGTCCGTTCTGAAATCCGGAAACCAGCCTCCAGTTGCCGTTGGCACCAATGGCAACCTCGCCGGAAGTATTCAAAAACAACAGTTTCGCCTCATTGTACTCCTCTCCCTGCCACAGAGACACATTCTGATATACCGGAAGAAGACCGGAGGCAGGGTCAAACTGTTTAAACACAAACTGAACATTGTTGCTGCCAAAGGTATTGTTCATCCCGTCGTCGCCTACTTTTGTGGAGATCTCCGTCCCCTGAACCACCTGAATCCCCGCCAGACTGGTAAAAGCGGTACCTGCCCCGAAGGCGGCTGTCAACAGAAGCGCGGCTGTCTTTTTCATCTTCATACCTGGTACTCCTTTATATTTTTTCTATATCTTACCATTTTTCCAGTCTGATGACAAGTCCCGGCTCCCCCGGTTCACTCCACCCTCTGATACCATTTTCTCCCGATATAGAATCTATGCCAGATGTCTTCCTGACGCTGACCGTGGCGGATTTACCCTGCGAAATTTTATAGCTCTCTCTGGAGTCGTTTCAGGACAATTTTCATCAAAGGTGATCGACATGTTTCTCGCTCTTTCGAAAAAACAGGAAGCCACCGCCGAGAAAGCAGAGCAAAGCGCATAACCGCCCCTCTGAATATCAAAAGCCGGAAAAGCAAGGGCGCATTGTGGAAACATGCATAACAGGTTATGGAATCCCTCTTACTCTCTCCTTTTCCTTTCATATTTTATAAAATTTTGGCTCAACCACTTGACATTTCTGGTTGCTTCATGTATTGTATATATGACCAAATCAGTACTTTGAGTCATAGAAAGGAGAAAACCATATGGCAAGAAGTTTTACAGAACGAGAAAAAGAAAACATCAAAAGAAGTTTGCAGGAAGCCTGCAAGCAGAGTTGGACACAGTATGGTTATAAGAAAACAAGTGTTGACGACCTTTGTAAACAGGTAGGAATCTCAAAAGGGGCGTTTTATATTTTTTTTGAATCGAAAGAAGCTCTTTTTTGTGAAGTGTTGTGTTC
>CATLBR010000015.1 GCA_949879795.1 uncultured Hungatella sp. | reverse complement strand
TTCAAGGCATAGTACCCGCTATGTCCAATGTTTATGTCCATTTTTCTCAAACTTCTTTTCCTGCACGATATTCATTTGTCAATTTTCGCTTGGAATCTCATTCACTGAGATTCCGAGAAGTTATGATTACGGGACAATCTACCGGACGGACCTGTGGGATTCCTCCTTGACAGGTAATACGGTTGTCTATACCAGTATAACAGAATGTGCGTTCGAATGCAATTTTTTAATAGTTTCCCGATCAGGGCATTTGCGCAATCTTGACAATGGCGGTCTTCCGTAATAAAATAACAATGCATAAAATGCACAGGTTTGCAAATTTTCAACAGGGAGGAAACAGACATGAGAGACAAAAAGTTACAGGCCAGAACAGCCGCGGTTATGCTGAGCGCTGCGATGGCAATGTCCGCAGCTGCATGTAAAGGTCCTGCCCCGACGGATGCTACGACGGCGGCTCAGGCCACAGCTGCGGCGCCGACGGAGACCACAGCGGCGGAGACCACGACTGCGGCAGAGACTACAGCGGCGGCCGAGACGACCCAGGCACAGAAAGAGACTTATACGGCCGGTACCTACACGGCTGCGGCGCCGGGGCTTAAAGGGGATGTGACCGTGGAGGTAACCTTTACCGGGGACGCTATCGAGAAGGTGGAGGTGACCGACCATCAGGAGACGCCGGGGATCGGTACCAACGCGGTGGACAAACTGCCGGGCCAGATCGTGGAAAGTCAGTCTCTGGGCGTGGACGGGGTGGCCGGCGCTACTATCACTTCCGAAGCGATTCTGGCGGCGGTGGCAGACTGTGTAGCCCAGGCGGGAGGCGACGCGGAGGCGCTGAAACATGTAGAGGCAGCGGCCAGTACAGAGAAGACCGCTGAGTCCATGGAGACGGATCTGGTGATCTTAGGCGGCGGCGCGGCAGGTATGACAGCCTGCATGCGTGCCGAGGAACTGGGGCTCGATGTGATTATTGTGGAGAAGATGCCGTTTATGGGCGGCGCTATCTCCATCAGCGGCGGCAATCAGGTGGTAATGGGATCTCAGCTGCAGAAGGACGCAGGAGTTGAGGATGACTCGGTTCAGAGCATGTTTGACGATTTTATGAAAAACGGAGCGGATCTAAATGTACCGGAGCTTTTGACTCTGTACGCGGAGAATGTAGGCGCCACCAGCGACTGGCTCCAGGCACAGGGCGTGACCTTTGACACTGAGAGCGGTCTGCACAAGCTGGCAGAGTACACCTATGACAGAGAGCTGGCATATACGGGAAGCGGCGCCGGCGCGGCGGAGGCCATGAGACAGGCGATCGCGGCTACAGATGCCACTGTACTTCTGGAGACAAGGGCCACGGAGCTTTTGACCGATGACGACGGCGCCGTAGTCGGGGTCAAGGCCAGCAGCGACAGCGTGGACTACACGATCAACGCCAGGGCTGTTCTCATGGCTACCGGAGGGTACGGCAACAATAAAGAGCTGCTCAACGAAGAGATGCAGCAGGCTCTGTACTATGGTCCGGTTTCGTCCACGGGAGACGGTGTGGTCATGGCCACCGCAGAGGATGTGGATGCCGCCACCCGCCTGATGGAGTACGGCAAGCGCTATCCTAACGGAATCGAGGTTTCGGAGGGAATCGCCAAGTCCACCATCGGCGGCAACATCGCGGCATGGACCATGAGTGCCATTCTGGTCAACTCGGAGGGCAGGCGTGTGGTAAATGAGAAGGCCTCTAACCGCACCATCCTGGAGACCGAGCTCACCCAGGAGGGTCAGATGCTCTATCTCCTTATGGATGAGGAGACCTTCTCCGTGTGGAAGACCAAACTTGGCGGAGCGGGCATCAGCCAGGAGGATATCGACGGATACCTGGAGCTGAACGGTTCTGCCACGCCTGTGTTCATCCACGGAGAGACATTGGAGGAGGTAGCCGAGACAGCGGGCATGGACCCGGAGACTCTGAAAACCACGGTGGAGGCCTACAATGGTTATGTACAGTCGGGCTCTGACGAGGAATTCGGCAGGGCGGCAGACTATATGACCATGGAGATCGGAGACGGTCCATACTACCTGGTGGAGCAGAAGCCCCGGTTTGCCACTACCATGGGCGGTCTGGTGATCAATGATTCTCTGGAAGTGCAGAATACCTCCGGCGAGACTGTCAGCGGCCTGTATGCGGCAGGAGAGGTGGTAGGCGGTGTCATGGGCGACGATTCACCTTCCGGAGCCAACAACGGCTGGGCGGTGACTTCCGGGAAGCTGGCGGCAGAACAGATCGCCGAGGCGCTAAAATAAGCAGGAAAAATTTAGAAAAAAGAAGTGTAAAGCCCCTGGCAGTTCCAGAAAATCAGGGGCTTTACACCTTTTTGTATTATCAGAGAGATTTATTCGATTCCGGTTAAGAAGAGTTTAAAAATTGTGATATTCTGTTGGGAGATATATAGAAAACAGGGGTGCCAAAATGTATACGTTTTGGTACTGCCCGGTGGACACTTCGCGTATCCCGTAGTCCCTTACCTCCTTCATGAGTTGTTCTGTCAATGGCTTCAATGCTGGATAGGTTCTTGCCATATGGGGTCTCCTTACTATAGCGATAATTGTTACATCTCTATAGTAAGAAATGCCGATAACTTATAAAGTGCTATATACCCGATATTTCAGAAGGCTACAAATCGGCATTTCTAAAATATCGGCATATGGGGGGTATGCCGATATCCGCATAACCGGCCACCGTCCCACATATATGTTCAGGAGCTCTCGGGTACTTAAGGAGACATCCGTGCCGATAAAAGCCCGTAGGGCTTTGGGGACATAGAACGCGTCCTTTGGATAGCTGATTAGAACTACTGCATTTTCGATACCGTTGAGGCTCCCTTCATATCGGTAGACGTAGTAGCTCCGGCTGCCAACGGTCATGAGGCTGACAGCAGCATCTGTCTTCCGCAAATGAAGGGCGAACTCGCCTGCCTTCTGCTTTATGTCGCAGGGATACAGCACCCGGTTCGTCTTCAGAGCACCAATGGTATAGAAGCCCTTTTTGATAAAGGTGTCCATGATGTCGCCGCATGTATACCAGCTGTCGCAGAGGAAATAGGAGACAACCGGCGGTACGGGCAGATCATCCGCAATCTCCTGTACGATCTTTACCTTTGATTTGGACTTGTCGTACATGACGATGGCATAATTAAGGACAATGCCGTTGCAGGAGAGCATGATAGCTACGGCCTGGTGCCCATAGTCCTGCTTCCCCTTCAGGTGAGATTGGTGGTATGCATCTTCAATCGGGTGCAGAGCCCGTGACGAAGGCTTTGTTTTTGACGAGAAGGTATCGTCCACGATGCAGAACACAGGCTTTCCAGACTGCTGGGCTTCTTTATAGATGAACTGGATGACGGTGTGCTTCAGTATGTCTTCCGGTTTGGCGTCATCCCATGATATCCAAGGGAAAAGACGGATATCAGTATGGCCATGATATGCTTCATGACAGTCTGGGGGAAGACACGGCATAAATTTAAGTTCTTAAAGCAGTTGTAAAGCAGCGTTGAATGGTATATACTGTTCTCTATAAGACATCATCCTTTGTAGGTTATTGTTTTCTAGGCAAAAACAGTATACACCCAAAAAGGTATGGTGTCTTTAGTTTTAACGCATTTAAAGCAATTTTGGTAAAAATTCAAATTTGCTCATTTATAGATCCCTAGTAAAATCCTCTCTTGCCCCACCCCCCATTCCGTGCTATAATATCCCCAAAGCAATGATTTCCACGGTTAGCCCTAAAAGGATAGGACACCGATTCTACAGCAGACGCTGTATCTTTGAAAGTTCTGATCTTTCTATCGAAATCCTGCTTTTAAATCCCTAAAAAAATTAAGAGCAGGAGGAGATGGATGGGAGATAACCTTGTGACCACCAAGATCCAGTGGCATTTCGGTTTTTATGGGGCCGCTGAGTTGGGGTTGAGTTCTGGCAGAGGTATATTAGACTTTGATTGAGTACAAAAGCCCTGATGACAATCTTACTATAAGTGATGATGTATGAAGAGATAAGGAGGATATATAGTGCAAAGGCCATTAACTTGTGTTGAAATATGCGCAGGAGCGGGTGGTCAGGCGCCGGCCGGGGGATATATGTGGACTATCCGAGCGGTTGAAATATGCGCAGGAGCGGGTGGTCAGGCTTTAGGACTTTCATTGGCTGGATTCACTCATGTTGCGCTTGTTGAATATGAAGTAGAGTATTGTAAAACATTGAAGTTAAATCGTCCTGAATGGAACGTGATATGCGCGGATGTTCATGATTTTGATGGAAAACCTATTCGAGGAGTAGATTTGCTGGCGGGCGGTGTGCCGTGCCCCCCCTTCTCAATCGCCGGTAAGCGATTGGGAAAAGGGGATGAGAGAGATTTGTTCCTTGAGGCGATCAGATTGATTAAAGAAATTGAGCCAAGGGCTGTTATGCTGGAAAATGTGAGGGGGTTTTTAGATAGAGGCTTTGATGAGTATCGAAACCATATTCTTAAATCAATCGAAAATCTCGGATATGATACACAGATTAGTTTATTAAATGCTTCTGATTTTGGTGTTCCGCAGCTGCGCCCTCGCGTGGTAATTGTCGCGATACGAAAAGAAGAAAATGTTTTTTTCTCATACCCAGAGGCAAATCCAGGATGTGCGTCGACCGTTGGTGAGGCATTGTATGACTTAATGGCAGAAAATAAATGGGCTGGTGCGAAACTTTGGGCAAAAAACGCGAATAAGATCGCGCCTACTTTAGTTGGCGGTTCTAAAAAACATGGAGGACCAGATTTGGGACCGGCAAGGGCAAGGAAAGCATGGGCTGAGCTGGGAGTGGATGGAAGAGGTGTAGCAAATGAAGCGCCGGAAGTAGGTTTTGAGGGAATGCCGCGTTTGACAAGCAGAATGATGGCCCGTGTACAGGAATTTCCCGATACCTGGATCTTTGGTAAAAAGAAAACAGCGGCATGTCGTATGATTGGAAATGCGTTTCCTCCGCCAGTAGCGCAGGCGGTAGGAGAAAAAATAAAGAAGTGTTTAGAAGATGGATGCGTTAATAGCGAATGCGAGATTTCGCTTTCACGAGCGGTTGTTTGAGACGAATACATTAACATTGACCAGGGCAGGCGTAGCCTCAAATGCTGATACCAGTAGCAGAGGCTCAAAGGCAATAGCGGGTAAAATTATAGAAATTTTAGTGGACGAACATCATCATAAAATTAATTCTGTTGATAAAATTTCTGGGCAGACACTGGGAAAACAGTTTGAGTTATTGACGATGGAATTTTTGCGGGAAACATTTCCATATCTGCAAAATCTTCGCCCGGGTCAATGGTGGATATTGCAGCTTGGCAATAATAACAAGATTAAAACAAGTGACTTTGAACAATATGAACATTTGACGTATTTGAATGCGTTGACAGCGGAAAACGCGCAGTTGGCGGCAGCGCTGGGAAACGATTATCTTGTTGCGCCAGATGTGGTTATTTACCGTGGCCTTTATGAAGATGAAGAAATTAACGCTGAACAATACATAGTTGATGATAATATTAGCAAGATGGCGGATATTAGGAAATCAAATGGCGGGAAACCTTTACTTCATGCCAGTGTGTCAGCAAAATATACAATGCGAAGTGATCGGGCGCAGAATAGCCGAACGGAAGCGTTAAATTTGATTCGTAATAGGAAGGGATATCTTCCGCATATCGTCGTGGTAACAGCGGAGCCTATGCCGAATCGCTTGGCTTCCTTGGCGCTTGGCACAGGAGATATTGATTGTGTGTATCATTCCGCACTTTACGAATTGGTTCGCGCAGTGAACGAAGTCGGTTCTGAGGATGCAGTTGAAACTTTGGAGACGCTTGTACGTGGAAAACGGTTGAAGGATATTTCTGATTTGCCGCTGGATTTAGCGGTGTGATGAAGATTTAACAAAATTGATAATAAGGAGACACAAAAGCGAAGATGACCAATGAAATAAAAAGTTTAGCATCATACGTTACATATCGGCAATTGTATGATGATGGCAAACATGACATATATTATGTTGTTTCAAAGTTTGCGGAAAGTATTATCATATCTCAGAAGTTATATTTGTTTGGAATTACACAAATAACGGAGGAAATTAATTCTCAATTTGGTTTTTTTATTCCTGAGTATGTGATTCAGTCTTCATTGAAAAGGTTGGATTATATTTCGCGTAATAATAATCAGTATACAGTAAATGTTGCTATGGTAATGAGTGAAACAGATGTTGTCTCGTCTACTATAGAAAATATTTCTATAAAAAACGAGAATATAGCTAATAATCTTATCAAGTATGTTGAAGAAAGGAAAGGTACATTATCTATTGAACAGCGGATAAAATTGCAACGAGAATTTTGCTCTTTTTTATTGGATGATACGGTTCATAATGGCTTTTCCGAATTGATTAGTGCTTTCATTTTGGAGAATGAGTCCGATGAGATGTTTCAATCGCATTTAGCACAAATTAAAGAGGGGGCTGTTCTTTTTGCTGGATTGAATTATAATAGTGACATATCCGATAATTCGGCATGGAAAGATGAAATAATCATATATGTTGAGAATGAAATCCTTTTCCATTTGGCGGGATATAATGGAATAGTATTTCAAAGACTTGCGGAAGAACTGTTTTCGCTTATTAGTGAAATGAATTTAAAAAATAAAAAGAAGGTGATAAAAGTCCATTATTTTAAAGAAGTATCGGATGAAATTGACTCTTTCTTTGCTAGAGCAATTGACATAGTTGAAGGAAAATCTTTAGTGACAGTGGACAATTATGCTATGGCAGAAATAGTAAAAGGATGCCATAGTGCTGCTGATGTAATCGATAAAAAAGCATATTTTAATTCTTTACTTCAAAATAAATTGATTAAAAAAGAAGACGAGACTAATTATTATGCGGACAAGTACCATAAATATAATTTGGAAAGTGAGGAAGCAATAAAGAAATATCAGCTTACTGATGATAAATTAAGATATATCAAACATTTGAATTATGTGAATATTTTGAGAAAAAATAATCATTCAAAAGATTTGAAACGGAGTAAATATATTGTTCTGACAGAGACAGGAAAAATGTTAAAAATGGCCACAGAATTTTGTGGAGATTTTACATGTACACCGTTGGCGGTCAATATGTATACATTAACAAATAGGCTATGGTTTGATTTGAATAAGGGATTTGGTGCAAATGAGTTTCCAACATCATTTAGTGTATTGGTTAAATCTAAAATTGTATTATCAAAAATTTTAACTCAAAATGTTGCGGTTAAATTTGAACAGGAAAAAGATAAGTATCACAGACAAGAGATTAATGAGGATCAATTGGCTGATAGCATATTGCTTTTGCGCGAAGAGATAAAAAAACCTGAAGATATTGGAAAAGGGGTAGTTGAAGATATACTTTCGTTTATTTCTGAAGAACAATTAGTTATTCATCAGTCAGAAAAGGAATTGCTTGCAAATAAATTGCAGGATTTAGAGAAAGAGAGGAGTGCCTTGGTAGATGTAATTAAGCATCAAGAAGAGAAGGTAAATGTAATTCAAAAGCAAGCAAAAGAACAAAGCGAATATATGCGACAACAGAATGACGAACTAATTGCAAAGCGGAAAGATGATTTAAAAAATCAGTTGGCAGATATAGAGAAGCGTAAAGAAAAAGCAGATATGAGAATTGCTAATAGGTTAAACAGAATTAGAACTTTTATTATTGGGTTAACTATTTTATACTATGTAGGAATTTTGATTTTTTTTATAAAGGGAAACGAAAATGTGAAACTAGTCATTCCAATTTTATTGGCTATTGTTCCGCCGATGATTAGTTCTTTGATTTCAATATTAGATGGGGAAAAATTTGATTTTTTTAAACTGTATAAAAAACTTGTAGGAAAGGTTGAAAAAGAGTATACAAAGAAATTATATGAGGAATATTTGATTAGGCCAGAAAAGATCATAGAAATAAAAAGACGTTTGGCAGATATGCAATAGGACAAATGGAAAAGAGCGGCTGTAGAAGTCTTCATCAAAAACACGGAGAAACCGACAGATCCATGTGGTAAGAATAATATCGAGGCGGTTTTACGAGTAAGTATCGCAGCAAACCAAAAACTATATGAGAGAGGAACGCTTGTGAAACGGAGTTTCACAATTAGGATGGGTTCCGACGACTTGGTAGGTGGCGTATGCCGATACATTGAGAGATAAGAAGGGATTCGACCATGTGTGACATGTTAAGGGAATTAACACGGGAAGAAATTGAAGAAGAAAAGGAACCCGGTTTAAGAAGCGGTGCAGACAACAACGCAGAAGACACTGCTTGAGGCAATAAAAAATCTGATGTCCAATTTAATGCTGACAGCCGACCAGGCCATGGCCGCTATGAGTATTCCGACAGAGAAGTGGGAGGAATACAGGGCGAAGCTGTAGATCAGCGAAATTCACGGAGGGAGGCAATCCTATGGGAATGTTTTTAGACAGTAGAGTACCCTATGAATTTTACAAAACAGTGGCATCCGGGAGATACTTTATTGACAAATCAAAACTGATTGAAGAAATTCTCCCGGCTCTGGGCACAGAGGAGCTTTTTTACTGTATTACAAGGCCCCGTCGCTTTGGAAAGACGGTCATGGCTAACATGGTAGGAACTTTTTTCGGAAGGGCAGTGGACTCTGACGGGATTTTTAAAAACCTGGAGATTTCCAGTTGCGAACGATACCAGTCTTATTTGAATCAATATCATGTAATCTATATTGATTTCAGTGAAGTGCCAAGGGGGTGTTCCGCGTACCTTCCGTACATCAACCGATTTCAAGATGGGATTAATCAGGATTTGGCCGCGGCTTATCCTGATTTGGAAATCGAGATTTCGGCTGCTACATGGGATATTCTGACTGCTGTTTTCCAAAAGACCGGAGATAAATTTATCTTCGTTATCGACGAGTGGGATGCCCTGTTTTATATGCCCTTCGCGGGAGAGGAAGACAAAAAGGCGTATTTGCTTTTTCTGAAATCTTTGTTAAAGGGAAAGGTGTACGCGGAGTTTGTGTATATGACTGGAATTCTACCCATAGCCAAACACACAAGCGGCTCTGAACTTAATATGTTTCTGGAATATGACATGGCAACCAAGATAAGATTTAGTGAGTTTTTTGGATTTGATGACAGAGAAGTTGATATCCTTTATCAGACTTACGTGGAAAATACAGAGAATCCAGAAATCGAAAGAAATGACTTGTCTCTCTGGTACGATGGCTACTATACCGCGGGCGGAAGGAAATTGTATAATCCCCGATCTGTGGTCTGCGCCTTGACTAATAACCAGATCAGCAATTACTGGGCAAGTTCAGGTCCTTATGATGAGATTTTCTACTATATACAAAATAATGTGAACGACTTGAAAGACGATGTGGCTCTCATGACTGCCGGAGAAGCTGTAGAAATAAAATTGGAAGGTTACGGGGCAGCCACTGCCTAGCCGCGAACAAGAAATCAGATTTGCTCTGCCATGGTAGTTTATGGCCTTTTAACCTATGATCAGGCATCAGGCCGGGTCTCTATTCCCAACAGAGAACTGATGATGAAATTCAATGATTTGCTGATGTCTGCTGAAAGCCTGGGATATGTCCACAGACTTGCCAGAGAATCCTCCAGAATGCTGAAGGGCACTCTTGCCGGAGATACAGAGACTATGATTGAGATTTTAGAGTATGCTCATAACACAGAGTCTCCTATATTTTCCTACAACAGTGAAATCGAATTGTCCGCGGTAGTCAATCTTGTCTACCTGGCGGCAAGGGATAAATACCAGGTGGAGAGGGAAGATAAAGCTGGGAAGGGATATGTGGATTTTATCTTTTATCCGGAGAACAAAACTGCCGATGCCATTATACTGGAGTTAAAAGTTGACCACACTCCCGATGAAGCGATACGGCAGATCAAAGATAAGGATTACGCCCTCCGCTTCAAAGGAAAACTGGGGGAAATACCAAACTATACAGGCAGGATTCTGGCTGTGGGAATCGGTTATGACAAAGTAACCAAAATCCATTCCTGTAAAATAGAATTGCTATAAGACCAGTAACAGAAAGGAGGCTCCTCTATGGCGTTCCGAGTGGGTGTCGGGGAATCTGATTTTGCCAACCTGCGCAGGTCAGACCAATATTATGTGGACAAGACAGATATCATATATGAATTGGTAGAAGAGACCGAAAATAAAGTGACGCTGTTCACCAGGCCCCGGAGATTTGGCAAGACCTTGATGATGAGCATGATGCTGAATTTTTTCAGTATCAGGAAAGACAGCAGGGAAATCTTTGAAGGACTCAAGATTACAGAGCATGAAGAATTCTGTGAGAAATGGATGAATCAATATCCGGTGCTTTTTCTTTCATTTAAGGATATTGAAGGAGAGACCTTTGACGGCGCGTACAAGATGCTTAAAACCAGATTAGCGGATGTGTGTAAAGAATGGGATTTTCTGCTTGAGGAAAGTAAGGTCAATCCTGCTGACCGGGAGATTTTTGAGAAGATTATGTTTAAAACAGCAGAGGAGGATGAGGTAAAAAATTCCCTTAAAACCATCACGCGGATGGCCTATGCTGTTTATGGCAAAAAGGTGATTCTCCTGATTGACGAATACGACGTGCCTCTCGCGAAAGCCGGTGAGAAGAACACGGCGGAGAATCAGTACTATTCTTCCATGCTTGATGTGATCAGAGGAATCATGGGTACATCGCTGAAGGACAATGAGTTTCTTGAGTTTGCGGTGATTACCGGGTGTCTTCGTATCGCCAAGGAGAGTATTTTCACAGGTACCAATAACTTCGCGTCCTACTCTGTGTTAGATGAGGATTTTTCAGAGTACTTTGGCTTTTCAGAAACAGAAGTGGAGAAAATGCTGGCAGTGGCTGACCAAAGAGACAAGAGGGATGTGATAAAAGAATGGTATGACGGATATGTATTTGGCAGCGGTTTGGTATACTGTCCCTGGGATGTAATGAATTATATGTCAGCTCTTAAAAAGAGAAAGGACGCGAGACCGAAGAACTACTGGAAAAACACAAGCCATAACGGGATTCTGTTTACCTTTGTCAAAAGAACGGACTTCAAAGTAAAGGGCAAATTTGAAATCCTCATGAACGGAGGCACCATTGTACAGACAATTTCCGATGAACTGGCCTATGATACCTTACATTCTTCGGAGGATAATCTGTGGAGCGTAATTTTGATGGCAGGTTATCTCACGAAAGCGGATGCCAGAGAGGAAGGGGAAACCGTAAGCCTTAAGATCCCCAACAGGGAGATCGCTTCTATTTTTGAAGATACGGTTGTCAGATTATTTAAGGACACCATGGATGACAGCGCCCGGAAATTGATGATGGAAGCGCTGTGGAAGGGTGATGAACAGGGCGGGGCCAGGATTATTTCCGATCTTTTATGGAAGACCATAAGTTATCATGATTATCACGAGGACTACTATCATGCTTTTCTGGCAGGGATTTTTGTGGGAATGGGCTATGAAGTAGAATCCAACAAGGAGAAGGGGCTGGGAAGACCGGATATCCTTTTGAAAGATGATGATAACCGCCGGGCAATTATTATAGAAGCCAAAAAATCAAAGAGAGAGGCTGATATGGATAAAGACTGTGACCAGGCCATTGACCAGATTTTTACCGAGAAATATGGGGAGGGACTTTATGGCTATACGCAGATTCTATGTTATGGGATTTCTTTCTTTCAGAAACAGGCCAAGGTAAAGAAAAGCCCGTAAGGAACCTCCTGGTGTTGGATTTGACATTTTATACATCGTAAATACCCTAAATCCAATATCCAAAAGGCTCCTCCCGCCCCCCACCTTGAACATAACCGTCTCAGCCAAGTGCCTGCTCAAATATCTTCAACAGCTGCTCCTTGTGAAAAGGCTTATCTACAAAGCCTTTGACGCCGATGGCCCTGGCTCTGTCGTAAGTATCGTCATAGGCCAGGGACGAGATCATGACGATCCTGGCATCCGGATGCTGTTTCAGAATAATCTCGGAGGCGTCCAGTCCATCCATCCCGGTCATGATAATATCCATTGTCACCAGATCAGGCTTTACCTGGTCATACTGGGCGATGGCGTCCTCACCGCTGCGGCAGTACGCGGCGATCTCGTAATCCGTGCCCTTCAAAACATCACCCAGCTGAACCCGTACCAGTCGGGAATCATCTACTACCATAACTCGCTTGCTCATTTCCTAAATACTCCCTTCTCTTAATCTTCATCCGAAATGTTTTCATTGGGGCCAGAACATGGCACATGGTGAATGAACTGGGCGCCCTTGCTGTATTCATCCGAATAGGTAAGCATAAACTGGATCTCCTGTCCCTCAGGCTCATATCGTCCGTGATAAAATACAGGCGGAGCGAAATGAGCCGGAACCTGTGTGGCCTTAAACATAGCCGCGGCGATCCTGCCGCAGAGCACATTGAAATACTCTTTGCTGAACTCCTCCAGGTCCTCAGGGCTGACGGATTCCTCATGAAATGAAATGCTGGCCATGCGGTACAAAAGCTCCCTGTCAGCGCAGAGGGTAAGGCTGGTGCGGAACCCTCTGTCAAAGGTGATCTGTACCGTACAGAGATCTTCCCCCGGTGACTGATTTTCCTGGTGGAGGCGCACGCCTGCGGTACACTCTGTCACATCCTGGACAGCCTGGTCCAATATCTTTTCAAGTTCTTCCTTCGACATAGCGGTATTCATCTATTCATCTCCTTCCTCATTTTCCGTTTCCTCCTGTCCGAAAACCCGGCGGACTCTTTTGAGCAGTTCCACTGAGGAAAATGGTTTCAGCAGATAATCGTGGATTCCCAGTTTGGCGCTCTCCACAACCATATCCCTGCTCTCCACGCCTGTAAGCATGATCACCGGTATGTCTTTACATTCTTCTCTTCTGCGGATTTCCCGCAGGGTCTCGATGCCATCCTGCTGGGCCATGCGGATATCAAGAAGAATCAGATCCGGCTTTTCCAGATCCAGGTACCTTAAAGCCCGCATCCCTGAATTGATGGTAATCAGCTCGTAATCATTCCGCAGGATGCTGGAAATCCGGGTCAGGATGATCACATCGTCATCCACCGCCAAAATCCGTTTTTTGAGACCTTCCCCCATTTCACTCATTGCCTTCTTCCTCCTTTTCAAGTGAGCCCAGAAGCCGTCCAAGCAGCTCCTCAGCCTTGTCATCTTCATACAATCGCAGCTGTTCCTGTATCTCCAAAAGCCGCTCTTCCCCGTCCCCGGGCAGTTCATGGGTCAGCATTGTCTCCACCCTCTCCCCGCACTTTTGAGAACGAAAATGTTTCAGTTCTTCCAGAGCCGCTGCTGTCTCTTCCCTAAACTCATGGATGGTCAGGCAGGGGAGTTTTTCTTTCCGCCCCTTTTCCTGTCTCCGCTTTTCCAGAAACCGTCTGATATTCACCAGCAGTTTCTCGTATTCTGTCATCAAAAGAGGGAATTGGCTGTGGATAAATTCCATGTCACCCTGTACGGCGGCATTCTCATGGGCCCGGGCCATGGCGGACACCTCCATGGCTCCGATATTGGCGGAAGCGCTTTTAAGCCCGTGAACCTCGATCTGATAGCGCAGGGGATCGGAATCCACCACCTGATGGAGAAGCTCAATTTTCCGCTTTCCGTCTATACAGTAGAGATCCAGCAGTTCCACAAACCCCTCTTCATCGCCGGAATAATATTGGGTCACAGCCTCCATATCCACCCCGTCGATCTGGACAGCCGAGGGGTCTAGGGGTTTGGATTCCTCCTCCGTGTCTCCTGTCTGCCTATATTTCTCCGGAACCCAGCGCAGCAGAAGCTGGTTCAGCTCTGTCCTGTCGAGAGGCTTGGCGATAAAATCCTGGAAACCGTGTTCCAGAAAACGCTCCCTCATGCCTTCCATGGCATTGGCTGTGAGAGCGACCATGACGGGAGCGGTCCCGTTGTCGCCGCAGTCTCTCCGGATGATCTCCGCCGCCTCCACGCCGTCCATATCCGGCATCATGTGGTCCATGAAGATGAGATCGTACCGGTCAGAGCGGACCCGCTCAATGGCCTCCGGCCCGCTTTCCGCCTCGGTGAGATCAAAGGCGTAGTTTTTCAAAAAGCCTCTGGCCACCTTCCGGTTGATCACATTGTCATCTACGATCAGCACTTTCACCCCAGGGGCCGTAAATCCGTCCGTGACCTTCTGCTCTGTCTGGGGGGCCTCCTTCATCTCCGAAACCGGCTGCCGGTCCACGATTTTCTGGGGAATGGTGATGGTGACGGTGGTTCCCTTGCCATAGACGCTTTCCACCTGGATAGTGCCCTTCATCAGCTCCACCAGATGTTTTACAATGGCAAGTCCCAGCCCCGTGCCCTCCACGCTCCGGTTTCGCCTGGAATCCACCTGACGGAAATCCTCGAAAATCTTCTGAAGGTCTTCCTCCCGGATACCGCAGCCTGTATCCTCCACGCAGAAGGTGAGCAGCTCCTCGTCGTTGTCCCTGCCGGGTTTCCCCGTAATATAGGCCCGCACATAGCCTTTCTTCGTAAATTTTATGGCATTGCTGAGAATGTTCAGAAGGATCTGCTTGATCCTGCCGTCATCGCCGCTGTAGCGGCAGGGTATGGTCTGGTCGCACTCATATTTCAGGATGAGGCCCTTCTGGGAAGCCGCCATATCCATGATCCCCATGATCTCGTCAGCCATGTCTTTTATGTAGTAATTCTCGATCACCAGTTCCATTTTTCCCGCTTCCACCTTGGACAGGTCCAGGATGTCGTTGATGATGGTCAGCAGGTTTCTGGCGGCGGACTGTACATCCTTGGCATAGCCGTAGATCTCCGTGTCTCCGCATTCCTCCATGATGATGTCATTGAGACCAATGATGGCGTTCATGGGAGTCCGTATCTCGTGGGACATGTTGGCCAGGAACTCGCTTTTGGCGATGCTGGCCTTCTCTGCCTGACGCCGCACCCGCTTGATCTCATTAATATAGGACTTGATATCGGTCATATCCAGGATCAAAATAACAGACCCCTGTATCTTGCCGTTCTCGTCTACGATATGCTTGCTGTGGCTTTCGTAGTGCTGTCCGCTGATGGAAAAGCTCTGGGGGATATCACTGTTCAGCATTTCCTCCCGGAAACCCTCCACTGCCCGGATATTCTCTCCCGGTCTGTGGGCGGACAGAGAAGTGAAGATATCGGCCGCGGCCCGGTTGTAGCTGACCAGCCGGTCGTGATCATCCAGCGCGATGACGCCGTCGCCCATGCTCTCAAGAACCTTTTCCGCGGCCAGATAGCGGAAATCATAATTGCGGCGGCTCCAGATAACGATGACCACCATGGACATGGAAATGGTCAGGGTCACTGGCGTCAGGTCAAAGATGTTGACGATTTTAAGAATATAGGCCGCGAGCACGACCACAGGCAGGCCGGAAATGGTCAGGATGGTCCAGTACTGACGGTTGAGCTGCCGGTCCCTGCGTTCCCGGATAGCGCCCACCAGGGTGTAGATACAGAGGGCGTAAGGAATAATAATGTGGCCGATCAGAAAAAACACATACAGCGGCCCATAGGTAAGGCTCACATAATGGAATCCATCCCCTGCGGCTGTCCACTGGACATCCTGGTAAAAAAGACCGCGCCAGTTAAAAATCACTGTGGGCAGAGATAAAAAACTGACCGCGCCCAGAAACCTTAAAAGCTTTTTGGGCGGCGTAACGGAACAATAGATGTAGATAAACCAGCAATAACAAAGGGGGGTAAAGGCGGACCCCACCTTTTCCACCGTCACCGCCGTCATGGCCGCTTCCACTGTGGGCGCGATCAATTCCAATAAATACCCTACGTTCTGTACCAGGGAACCGCAGAGAATCATGATCAGCAGCTTCTGCTCCCTGGCGCCGTCTCCGTTGAGGAGAAGGAATAAGGCTACAGCCGTGAGACATATGCCAAAACATTCTAACAGAATTACAAAATTTACCATGCTTTTTCCTTCCGCGGACAGCCCCAAAAGCCGCCGTGACGATTTTTGTTGTACTATAAAAATATTATAAATTCCGGGTTATGTCAAGAAATACTGCTTATCAGGTGTCTGAGACTGTGGTACACAGAAAACGTCCGATAGTTTCCAGACGGCGACCGGCATCTGAATATTCGCAGGTGTTTTATTTTGCCGAAAACTCAGAATTTTTGTTGCAAAAGTTGCAGTTTCCATTGTATACTGGTAATCGACAGACTCTTAAGAGGTATCGGACTGTCATGTTGAACAAACGTATTGGGGGGTGAGGATCATAACAATTTATGATATTGCAGAATTGGCAGGAGTGTCGCCCAGCACGGTTTCCCGGGCTCTCAACGGGAAGCCGGGCGTCAGCAGAAAAAATCGCGAAAAGATCCAAAAGGTGCTGGAGGAAAATCGTTATATCCCGGATGAGAATGCCAGGAGCCTTGTGATGCAGAAGACCCACACAGTGGGAATTTTAACGGATGACCTGGACTCCCAGCATCAAAATGAAGCACTTTCCCGCTGTCAGAATGAACTGATCGTCCACGGCTACCAGTGTATTTCCCGGTATGTGAATGATGAGCAGGATGCAATGGAGAGGGCGATTTATGAATTAAGCATCCGCCGTGTTGCGGGAGCTTTGTTTATTGGCCTGTCTTTTTTGGACCATGAGCGGCTGCAGAAATGTCTTAACCAATGGCTCCCCGATACGCCGGTGGTTTTGGTTTACCAGAATGAACGGATTCAGCAGAATAATATTTACTGTGTCGGCGCCAATGAGCGGAAGGGATTTCATTATTGCGTTCAGCGCATGGTAGAGCGGGGGAGAAAGAACCTTGTGCTGATTGTAGAGCAGAACCGTGCCAGCAAGACAAAGATACAGGAATTTTTTGAGAGCGCAGTGGAGGATTATCCCGGCGTGGGCTGCTGTACATATACCAATATAGGGCCTTGTATGGCAGATGCCAAGGACGTGGTGGATCGGATACTGCGGGAGAGGCCGGAGACGGACGGGATCTTATGCGTGCAGGACAGGCTGGCTATTGAGGTGATGTATGCGCTGATGGAGCGTGGAAAGAAGATCCCTCAGGATATTTCTGTGATCAGCGAGGATAACTCGCCGCTGTGCGAGGTGTGCCGTCCCCAGATGACCTCACTGGATACCATGGTCAATGTGGCGACTATGATGTCTGTCAGGATGCTGGTGGATGTGCTGGAAGGCAGGTCCCAGACGCATAAAGTAACTCTCGACATGGAACTTGTGGAGAGAGGGACATTGTAAATGGATTTAAAAGATTGTAAATAGATTTAAGAGAATGAAAAAACCACGGATGCCGTAAACCATATGCGGAATCCGTGGTTTTTTTGTTATTCGTATAAAATCAGGGCGATCATTTCCAGAGGCTCATCGCCGGTGCAGGCGATGCCGTGTCCTTCTCCGGGCGCACAGTAAGCCACGTCCCCCGCTGCGACTGTGGTGATCTGGCCGTTATCATTGTAGCGGCCGCAGCCGCTTAAAATGTAGTAGGTTTCACTGTCGCAGGCGTGGACATGGTATCCGATCTCGGAACCGGGATAGACGGTGGTATGGGCGAACACCCGTCCTTTCTGGCTCATCTCTTCCGGGCCGTTTAACAGGCTGCGGACAGTGATCTCACCGATGCCGTTGAAGGGGGAGGGTTTTCGAATTGTTTCTTTTTCATTGCTTTTTCGTATCATATAAGTATCTCCTTTCTTATAATTTGCATATTAAAATTGGAATCGATTTCACATAAATGTAATATCAGTTTATCATAGATGATTTGGAAAATCATCAGTAATAACGCATAAAATTCACAGCAATATTTATGCATAATTGACAAAAGAATAAAAAGTAGAACAATTGATATTGCAAAAAAGTATAAAAGATGCTATGCTTTAAGTGCAACATAAGTGCAACAAACTGAAACTTAATATTTCAGTTTTAATCGGGAGGTTGCGGCTGATAAGCGAAAGTAATATGAAACAAAATAGCAAGGAGGAAATTGTTGTGGCAAGTAAAAAGACATTGCGTCAGATTCTGGATGAGAGCAGGGAATGTTTTCTGGTTCCATGTGTATATGACTGCGCGTCCAACCATGCAGTAGAGATGTGCGGGTTTCCGGTAAGCCTGTTGTCCGGCGGGGAGGTTTCGATCTCGCTGAACGGGGTGATCGATTACGGGTTCACCAACCTGACAGATTTGGAGCGGGTGGTAAGCCGTGTGGCGCAGACCAGTTCCATTCCGCTGATCGCGGATATTGAGGACGGGTTCGGCGGGCCTCTGGCCGTGTACCGCGCGGCGAAGATCCTCTCGGCAGCAGGTGCGGCGGCGATTCAGCTGGAAGACTCAGCAGATATGGAAGAAAGCACGAAAATCCTTCCCCGGGACAAGTACCTGGCAAAGGTTCGGGCTGCCCTGGAGGGACTTGAAGGGACGAACTGTCTGCTGATTGCCCGCAGCAACGCGGATCCTGCTGATCCTGAACAGATGAGAGAGGGCTGTGAGCGTCTTCAGGAAGCCATTGAAATGGGGAAAGAAAAAGGACAGTATGTACTGGCGATGATGGTGCTGGTGGGCAGCCTTGAGCAGGCCAGAGAGATGGCGGAGATTGTGACCGGGCCGAAGATTTACGCGGATGTGAGGGCTTATAAAGGGGAAGACGGACATTATCATCCTACTGTAACCATGGAAGAGCTGACTCCTCTTGGCTTTAAGATGTGCAGCAGCCATTATACCATGAAAGCGGCCATGGAAGGAATGCTGGAGCACGGTCTGGTAAACTACAAAAATCAGAGTGTTGCCTATTCATTTGAGACGGCGCCTGCTTCCGGGATTGAAAGTTTCTCCAGCTCCGGGATGTTTGACCCACAGGCATATCTGGCACTGGAAAATACCTTTACAAAAGGAAATAAAGAGTACACCATCGTGGGTCATCAGGTGGAAGATTATCCGGAAGGTTTTGTCCGGCCGGATATAAAAGAACGGCTGTAATAAAAATCAGGAGGGAAAAATTATGGGACTGCCTTATATTCTTACACCGGAGAAAAAAGAGCATGCATCAGATCGGCTGAGGAAGATGGTTGCAGAAGATAATATTCGGATCGTGCCGGAACTTCACGACTGTATGTCGGCGAAAGCGGCAGAGATGAACGGGTTTGAGGTGATCATGGTCTCCAGCGGAGATCTGGCCTGCGCTTTAACCGGGATTCCGGATCTGCAGCTGCTATCTATCGATGACTTTGTTCGGGTGACAGAACAGATTACCAGGATGACGCCCATGCCTTTAATTATTGATGCAGATGACGGGTTTGGGCTGGGACGGGCCTTAAATGCCCAGTATGGCTGCATGCGTATTATGCAGGCGGGGGCTGCGGGAGTGCTGGTTACAGATACTTCCGAACTGGCCAGGAAGGGACAGCTTTCCATACCGGATGCCTGCCTGCGCTTTAAGGCGGCCAGAGCAGGGCTGGATGCAAACGGGAATCACGGATTTTTAATCGCCCGCTGTGACAGTGATCTGGTTCACGAATTTGAGGAGACCGTGGAGCGGTGCAAGGCGTACATAGATGCCGGCGCGGATATGCTTTGCATCCTGTGGATGCACAAGATTCCGGACAGGAGACTGAAACTGGATATGTGCAGGAGATTGAGGGACGCTTTAAATGCTAAAGGGGAAAAGTACGCAGGATTCCCTATGTGGTATCCGGATTTATGCGGGAAAGCCCATGACCCGGAAGAAGTTTCCATGGACGAATTGAAGGAGTTAGGTGTATATAAATTAGTGGGGATCCATTACAGCGCCCATGCGGCTATGCTGGCCATGCTGGATGTAGGCCGCCACGTGATGCAGGAACAGAACAATGATTACGTGGATTACCACTTTGACGACACAGGATATAAAACTTTTACCACCATGAGCATGTTTGGCCTTACGGACGGAAGCTGGGTTGAAGCGGAAAACGCGTTTGTGCGGGAGAAGCAGGATTCGGTAGCCTGGAGAAACGCAGATTATTTTGTGCGGCCTGACGATGTCCACGACCCGGACAAGGCGTGAAGCAAGCCGGGCTGGAAAACTACAGTTCCAATACCCGTGCCTGCTTGACAAAGCGGGACATGTCGTGTCGTGAAGCAGATGCGGGAAAAATAGAAAAGATAAGACAGGAGGAGAAGAACATGAAAAAAGCAGTATCTATGAGTATGGCGGCGATTATGGCGTTGTCCCTGACGGCCTGTGCAGGGACGGTTAACGATTCACCAAGCACGACTGCCGCCCAGGGAGCGTCGGCAGCGGAGACCGCAAAAGAAAAAGCCGATGGCGCTCCGCAGGGGGGAAACAGCGAAACCGCGGCGGGAAGCACTATTAAAATCGGCGTCCTGACAGACCGTTCTTCCGTTGCGGCGGCAACCGTTACCTGGGCGGAAGCAGGAGCGATTCTGGCATTAGAAGAAGCCAATGAAGAGGGCGGTCTCAACGGAGTTCCCTTTGAATTAGTATACCGGGATACGGCGAGCGATTCGGCAAACGTGGCACAGAAGGCTACAGAGCTGGTAAATGAAGGGTGCATCGCTATTCTTGGTCCAAAGTCTGACGGCGAGGCTCCTACCGGGGCAACCTGGGCGGAGGAAAACAAATTCCCCATGGTTACTCCCTGTACGATGAATACCCGCGTTACCATTGAGAATGCTTCAAAATATATGTTCTCCTGCGGTTTTGTGGCATGGCCTATCGCCAAAATGAATGCAAAATACGCTCAGGACAAAGGCTTTGCCAGCGCGTTCTTTATCGGAAATGACGGCGGCGCTTCCGGAGACAGCCGTGACTTTTTCTACCGCGAGCTTGGGGACAGTTTCCAGAACCTTGGCTCCAACCAGGTGTCCAGCAACTCTACGGAGTTTTCTGCCATTATTTCATCAGTGGTAGGAAAGGACCCTGATGTGATCATCGGCGCGGTAGCAGGACCGAATTTCGTGTCTCTGGTGAATCAGGGCGGACAGTTCGGGCTGTGGGACATGTGTGACTACCTGGGCTGGTACACCTGCGACTCTACAAATACCACCGCTCTGGCAGAAGCAGGCAACTATCCTTACGGCAAGGTTCACGGAGTTGACTTATGGCCGTTCTGGATGGATGAGATTGAGGGCAATGCCGAGTTTGTGCAGGCTTATTCCGATATCGGAAAGAAATATTACGACCAGGAAATCTATCCTTCTGATATGGGATACACCTGGTATGTAGGTATTAAGGCTATTGTTGAGGCGGCCAGAACTACTGCGGGAGATTTGTCTCCGGAGGCTATGACCAAGGCTTTAAGTGAAGTTCATTTCAGCACCATGTACGGTGATGACTTGTATTTCCGCGACTTTGACCATTTGATGGCTCATGCGTATTATTATGTGACTGCGGTTGAGGATACTACCGGAAAATGGTCTATCCCCATAGGTGAAACATATGCCGTATATGAAGGCGACGAGATGCTTCCCTCTAAAGAAGAAGTGCAGAAATACGCGGAGGAGAAGGGATACGTATTTAAGGATTTAAGCGCGCAGTAGTGATGCTTTGTGTTGAAAGTAACTGCCTGGCAGTCCCTGAAAAGGATTGACAGGCAGTTACGGCAAATAAACCTGCGATTTGCGGGAATGGAAAATTGAGGACAAATATATGACTGTATCGTTCTTTTTTCAAACATTAATATCAGGAGTCAGCAACGGCATGGTTTCTTACCTGATGATTGCCGGAGTATCCCTGATTATCAGCGGAATGAATATGGTTAACTTCGGGCAGGGAGCGTTTTATGTATTGGGAACGTATCTTACCTATACGATAGCGGCAAAAATCGGCTTTTTCCCGTCGTTGATTCTGGTTCCGGTTCTTGTCGCCCTGCTCGGCTATTTTATCGAGAAGGCGACCCGCCCGCTATTTGGCAAAGATATGCTTTATATTATGCTCTTGACTTACGGCGTGGCATATATGCTCTGTGACATAATTGTTATGTTCTGGGGATACAGTATTCGCCTGCTTTCACTGCCTTCTTTTTTGAACGGAGGAGTTAAGATTTTTGGCATTAATTTTCCGGTATACTATATTTTCGAAATAGTGATTTCCGGATTAATTGCCGCTGCTTTCTGGTATATGATCAATAAGACCAAGCTGGGAATGCTGACCAGGGCTATTATCAGCGACCGCCCTATGGTTGCCAACCTGGGAGTAAATGTAAATGGTCTGTTCAGCATCCTGTTTATGATCGGCATCGGCATCGCCGGCCTGGGAGGAGTGTTAAATGCCCCCATGACCGGTATGAGTCCGAAAGAAGGGCTTTCTGTATTTGGAAATGTTATGCCGATCCTTTGTATCGGCGGCCTGCGCAACATGGACGGCTGCCTTCCGGCCGCACTTCTGGTAGGACTGGTGAATGCGTTTGGCGCAGTTTATCTGCCGCAGTATTATAATATTCTGCCTGCCGCGTTAATGGTAATCTGTATGTTTATTAATCCCAGGGGGATTTTTACAAAGAAGGAGGGACGTTGAGATGAAAGCATTTAAAACGCTCTCTAAGATGAAGCAGGATGGGATCATCGGCGGCGTACTGGTTATCGGCGTGTTGCTTTACGCGCAGTTCGCGACAGATTCCGTGCTGGATTTTATGAGCCGAACAGTGATTATGATGCTGTTTGCCTCGTCGTTAAATATTATTCTGGGCTTTGGCGGTTTAAGGCCTTTGGGTATGGCTACTTACTTTGGCATGGGTTCGTATGTATATGTGCTCTTGTGCGTCCGCGGCGGTCTGGATAAAACCATTGCCCTCATCGGCGCCATCGTGATTTCCATGGCGATTTCCTTATTTATCAATGTGCTTTGTCTGAGAGCCAACGATGATTTAACCTTTGCGTTTGTCAGCATGGGAATCAATACCCTGCTTTATACTATGGTGTTTAAGATCCAGTATGTAGGTTCCGATACAGGACTGACCGGCAATGTGCGGCTGCCTTTTGCCAGCAGCGCCAGCGGGAACTTTTACCTGAGTTTTTTTGTCAGCGTAATCTGTATTATCTTGATATACCTGTTTTTCCACAGCCCTTTTGCCACCGTGTTAAAGGGCAGCAGGGACAATATTGAGAGGCTTACGTTTGTAGGGATGAATACCATGAGGGTGAGGCTGTGCGCCTGTATGGTTTCCAGTTTTTTTGTCACCATTGCAGGTATCTTGTACGCTATGCGGAACATGGGCGCCTTCCCGGTGATGTTTTCTACAAACACATCCACAGAAGGGCTGATTATGTGCCTGATCGGAGGTATGTACAGCTTTTTCGGCCCGATTTTGGGGGCGGTGATCGTTACATTTATATCCACGCAGCTGTCAATTCTGACTAACTATTACCAGTTTGTATTGGGGTTGATCATCGTGCTCTGTGTGCTGTTTCTCCAGGGCGGCCTTCTCAGAGACAAGGCCTCCAAGGATCTGGGAGAGGCGGTAGTGAAAAGTTCAGAAAAATCGGAGAAGGGGGGTCAAAGAAATGAGTGAGCCAATCTTAAAGGTAGAAAAACTGAACCGTTTTTTTGGCGCCCTCCATGCCACCCGAGACGTTTCCTTTGAGGTAAATGAAGGGGAGGTGCGGGCGATTATCGGACCCAACGGGGCTGGGAAGAGCACGCTGATGGATCTGATCACCAACCGTACCAGGCCCTCCAGCGGGAAAGTGATCTTCCGGGGAACGGATATCACCGGGATGGAACCGAACAAAATTGTTCATAAAGGGATGACAAAATGCTTCCAGATCTCCAAACTGTTCGGCAATCTCACTGTGTACGAGAATGTGCAGATTGCCAGGATCGAGATGAATAAAAAGACCTTCAGCCTCTTTCCGGTGAAGGACACTTATCTGAAGGAAGAGGTGGTTCAGTACCTGTCTTTTGTGGGGCTGGAAGATAAGATCAATGAGGTGGCGGCATATCTTTCCTATGGAGATCAGAGACGTCTTGATATCGCTATCGCTTTGGCGATGGATCCAAAGCTGCTGATTTTGGATGAGCCGGCGGCCGGCGTTGCCAGGGAGGAAGCGTACAAGCTGATGCAGCTTATACGGGATCTGGCGGCAAAACGGAACATGACCATCATCTTCATTGAGCATGATATGGAGATCGTGTTCAATTACGCGGACGTGATCTCCGTGCTCAGGGACGGGGAGCTGATTGCCAGCGGCACGCCGGAGGAAATTAAGAATAATGCTTACGTGCAGGAGGCGTATTTGGGAGGTGGCGACGTATGATTCTTGAGTTAAAAGACGTTCATGGATATTATGACAAAAGCCATATCCTGAACGGCGTAGATCTCGCTGTGGAGCAGGGAACTTCTGTATGCCTCCTGGGACGGAACGGCGTGGGGAAATCCACCACCATGAAAACCATTATGGGGATGCTCAATCCCAAGGAGCACTGCAAGACAGAGGGCAGCATCCGGTTTGAAGGCAAAGAGCTGACGGGAATGGCCAGCCATGCCATTGTCCGGCTGGGGATTGCCTACGTGCCCCAGGGGCGCCATATCTTCCCGACTTTAACCACGGAAGAAAATCTGCGTGTGGCTGCCAGGGTGGGGGTAGACGGGAGCAGTAAGTGGAATCTGGAATCCGTGTATGAATTTTTTCCGCGGCTGAAAGAGCGAAGAGATTCCAAGGGTGATAAACTTTCAGGCGGGGAGAAGCAGATGCTGGCCGTGGCCAGGGGGCTGATGCAGAATCCGAAGATGATGCTGTTAGACGAGATCACGGAGGGACTGGCGCCCATCATCGTGGACCAGCTGGCTGTGATGGTGCAGAACCTGCTGGAGGAAGGAGTGACAATCCTGATTGCCGAGCAGAATGTCAAATTTGCCATGAAGGTCAGCAGTGACTGCTATATTCTGGAGCGGGGAAAGACCGTGCACCACCAGGCCACCAGCCAGCTGACAGCGGAAACCAGGAAGAAGTATCTGGGACTGTAGGGGGTTGAGCGAGAACCGAAAGACCGGAGAAAAGGAAGCGTATATTGCGATTTCAACAGTCGTGATATGCGCTTTCTTATATTATAGGAAAGAAAGTGCGTCCTATGATGCGAGAGACTCTCCGCGAGGATGCGCGCTGCGGGCATAAGGAAGATGGTTGGCGTGGCAGCCATGCTTCGGTGCGGGTGCGTGTCGAGACCCGCACTTTTTAAAATTTTAGGTTTAAATTTTGCCGTTAAGATATTGTATTTCCCATCAGGGTATATTATAATTTAAGTCTATTCTTGCAGACCAATTAAAAAAGGACAGGTGGATTACTCATGGAGAAAAAAGAATTATTGTATGAGGGCAAGGCAAAGAAAGTTTTCACGACAGAAGATCCGGACGCTCTGATCGTATCTTACAAAGACGATGCGACTGCTTTTGACGGCCAGAAGAAGGGAACGATCGTGGGCAAGGGGGCCATCAACAACAGGATGACCAACCACATCTTTAAACTGCTGGCAGCGGAGGGTGTTCCCACCCACCTGATCGAGGAGCTGAACGACAGGGAGACCGTGGTGAAGAAGGTAGAGATCGTCCCCCTGGAGGTGATCATCCGCAATTTCAGCGCGGGAAGTTTTGCCAAAAAGATGGGCATGGAGGAAGGCATTCAGTTAAAGTGCCCCACATTGGAGTTCAGTTACAAGAACGACGACCTTCACGACCCGTTTATCAACAGTTACTATGCCCTGGCCCTGGGACTGGCTACCCAGGAGGAGATCGACGCCATCAGCAGATACGCCTTCAAGGTCAACGAGGTGATGAAGAAATATTTTGCAGGTCTTGGCATCGAGCTCATCGACTTCAAGATCGAGTTCGGCCGGTATCACGGGGAGATCATCTTGGCAGACGAGGTGTCCCCCGATACCTGCAGGCTGTGGGACAAGGAGACTCACGAGAAGCTGGACAAAGACAGATTCCGCAGGGATCTGGGCAATGTGGAGGACGCTTACCAGGAAGTGTTCAGGCGTCTGGGAATCCAGTAAGATAAGGAGACCATATGAACGACAGATATCAAAGCCCCCTTTCTCAGCGCTACGCGAGCAAGGAGATGCAGTACATTTTTTCCTCTGACAAGAAGTTCTGTACCTGGAGAAAACTGTGGATCGCCCTGGCGGAGACGGAGAAGGAACTGGGGCTGGCCATCACCCAGGAGCAGATCGACGAGCTGAAAGCCCACGAGACGGATATCAACTATGAGGTTGCCCGGGAGAGGGAGAAGCTGGTGCGCCATGACGTTATGTCCCATGTGTACGCCTACGGGCAGCAGTGTCCCAAGGCTAAAGGCATCATTCACCTGGGTGCCACTTCCTGCTATGTGGGGGACAATACGGACATCATCATCATGGCCGACGCCCTGAGGCTGGTGAGGAAGAAGCTGCTCAACGTCATGGCCGAGCTGGCCGGGTTCGCCCGGAAGTACAAGGATCAGCCCACACTGGCATTTACTCATTTCCAGCCTGCCCAGCCCACCACGGTGGGAAAGAGGGCCACCCTGTGGCTTCATGATCTTTACCTGGATCTGGAGGATCTGGACTATGTGCTGTCCTCCATGAAACTGCTGGGATCCAAGGGAACTACGGGCACACAGGCCAGCTTTCTTGAGCTGTTCGACGGGGACCACGACAAATGCCGCAGGGCCGACGAGATGATCGCGGCCAAGATGGGGTTCGAGTCCTGCTATCCTGTGTCGGGGCAGACCTATTCCAGAAAGATCGACACAAGGGTGCTGAATGTCCTGGCAGGCATCGCCCAGAGCGCCCACAAGTTCTCCAACGACGTGCGCCTTTTACAGCACCTGAAGGAGATCGAGGAGCCATTTGAAAAGAATCAGATCGGTTCTTCCGCCATGGCTTACAAGAGAAACCCTATGAGAAGCGAGCGGATCGCCTCTCTGTCTAACTATGTCATGGCCGACGTGATGAATCCCATGCTGGTGTCCAGCACCCAGTGGTTTGAGAGAACCCTGGACGACTCGGCCAACAAGAGACTGAGCGTGCCGGAAGGATTTCTGGCCATAGACGGAATCCTTGACCTGTACCTGAATGTGGTGGACGGGCTGGTAGTGTACCCCAAGGTTATCGAGAAACATTTTATGGCGGAGCTTCCCTTTATGGCCACGGAGAACATCATGATGGACGCGGTGAAGGCAGGCGGGGACAGACAGGAGCTCCACGAGCGGATCCGCCAGCTGTCCATGGAGGCCGGAAAGAACGTGAAGGAAAAAGGCCTGGACAACAATCTTCTGGAGCTCATCGCCGCGGATCCCGCTTTTGGGCTGTCCATGGAGGAGCTTGAGAAGACCATGGAGCCTATGCGGTATGTGGGCCGCGCTCCCAGACAGGTAGAGGAGTTCCTGGACCAGGTCATCGAGCCTGTCCTCAGGGAGAATCAGGAGCTTCTGGGGCTGAAGGCGGAGATCACGGTGTAGCCTGTTAAGGCCTGTGGTTAATTGCGAAAATGAAAAGCAGCAGGAAAAGCTGATATCAGTTCTGTCACGGTTTTGTACAGGAAATGGTGTCGGCTTTTTTTGTGTGAAGCGGTATGGAAATATAGTTATAAATGTGTTAGAATACAGCCAGAAAGGAGATGGGAAAATAATCATGGAAAAATTTTCACAGCTTGTGTATGAGAGACCGGATATGGAGACGGCCAAAAGGGAGATGGAAGACTATATCCAGGCGCTGAAGAAGGCGGCTTCCTACGAGGAGATGAGGAAGCTGTTCCTGGAACAGAAGGAGAAGGAGTACAGGCAGGGGACTATGGAGACCATCGCCAGCATCCGCAACACCATAGACACCAACGACGAGTTCTATGACGGGGAGATGAGATATCTGAACCAGGAAGGGCCGCAGCTGGGAATTCTGTGCCAGAAGGCGGAGAAGGTGATTCTGGATTCCCCCTTCAGGGATCAGTGGGAGGAGGAGTTCGGCTCTTATTTTATCAAGCGGATGGAGGTAAACCAGAAGCTGTCCGATCCTGCTGTGGTGGAGGATCTGGTGGAGGAGAGCAATCTGACCCAGGAGTATTCCAAGGTGTCGGCGGCGGCCTCCGTGGAGTTCCGGGGGGAGACATGCAATTTTTACGGCCTTTTAAAGCATATGCAGAGCACGGACCGGCAGGAGAGGAAAGAGGCTATGACGGCATGGGGGGATCTGTATGAGAAGATTGCCCCGGAGCTGGACAGGATCTATGACAAGATGGTGGCTCTCAGGGCAGGCATGGCCAAGAAGCTGGGCTTTGATTCTTATATTGATTTCATCTATCTGTGCAGAGGCCGGTACGACTACGGCGCCGAGGATGTGGCCGGCTTCCGCCGCCAGGTGAGGGAGATCGTCGTCCCTCTATGCCAGAAGCTGAGAGATCAGCAGGCAGAGCGTCTGGGCGTGGAGAAGCTGCGGTACTATGACGAGGCGCTGATCTTCCCGGAGGGCAACGCCGTGCCCCGGGGAGACAGGAAGGAGCTGGTGGAGAAGGCTCAGAAGATGTACAGGGAGCTGTCCCCGGAGACAGGAGAATTCTTTGATTTCATGGCAGAGCACGATATGTTCGACCTGGATACCAGACAGGGGAAGAGAGGCGGCGGATACTGCACCTTCCTCCCGGCTTATAAATCCCCCTTTATCTTTGCCAACTTTAACGGCACCAACGCCGACGTGAACGTGCTGACCCACGAGGCGGGCCACGCTTTCGAGGCCTACACCGCCTCAAGGAACGTAAAGCTGATGGACATGGTATTTTCAAGCTATGAGGTGGCGGAGATCCACTCCATGACCATGGAGTACTTCACCCACCCGTGGATGGAACTGTTCTTCGGCGACAAGGCCCACAGATATCTGTACTCCCATGTGATGGAGGCGCTGGAGGCGGTGCCCTACATGGTGTGCGTAGATGAATTCCAGCACAAGGTATTTGAAAATCCGTCCATGACCGCCCGGGAGAGGCGCAAAGTCTGGAAGGAACTGGAGCAGGTGTATCTGCCCTGGAGAGACTATGACGGACATGAGTTCCTGGAGGAGGGCGGTTTCTGGATGCAGAAGCAGCATATTTTCCTCTTCCCCTTCTACTACATCGACTATGCCCTGGCTCAGATGGGGGCCTTCGAGTTCTACGGGCGGATGAAGAAGGACAGGAAGCAGGCGTGGGAAGACTATTACCGGCTCTGCCGGGCCGGCGGCAGCAAAGGGTATTTTGAGCTGCTTGAGCTGGCGGGCCTTGGCAATCCCTTCCGGGACGGCACGGTGAAAAAAGCTGTGGAAGGTTTGAGAGAAGACCTGTTTGTCTAGTTGGGAGAAAAGGCAGGACATGGATATCAGCCTGGAATACTATCGTGTGTTTTATCAGGCGGCCCGGCTGGGCAGCATCACTCTGGCAGCCGAATACCTGTGCATCTCTCAGCCGGCGGTGAGCCAGGCGGTGAAGCAGCTGGAGACAGGGCTGGGATGCCGCCTGTTCGTCCGCACGTCAAAAGGAGTCCGCCTCACCCAGGAGGGAGAGCTCCTCTTCGGGCATGTGGAGAGAGGGCTGAAGATGATCCTGGACGGAGAACAGGCGCTGAGGCGCATGCAGGACCTGGACACGGGAGAAGTGCGCATCGGCGCCAGCGACATGACCCTGCAGTTTTATCTCCTCTCCTATCTGGAACAGTTTCATGAGACATATCCCAATGTGAAGGTCATGGTGTCCAACGCGCCTACGCCGGAGACCATGAAATCCCTCCACGCGGGAAAGATCGATTTCGGCGTGGTCAGCACCCCCGTGGCTGCCCTGGGGGATGCCAGGCTCATTCCGGTGAGAGAGATACGGGACGTGTTTGTGGCAGGAGAGAAATTTCAATACCTGAAGGGAACGCGTCTGTCCTACGGCAGGCTGGGAGAACTTCCATGTATTCTTCTGGAAGGAAACACCAGCACCAGGGCATTTACCGACTCATGGCTGCAGGAGAGGGGCATCAACCTGGCTCCGGAATTTGAACTGGCCACCAGCGACATGGTGGTGCAGTTTGCCGTGAGGAACATGGGAATCGGGTGTGTGGTGGAGGACTTCGCAAGGGAGAAACTGGACAGCGGACAGCTGTTCTGTCTGGAGTTTGACAGCCAGATGCCGGCGAGACAGATATGTGTGGTGACGGACAGGGAGAGCACCATGTCCCCGGCAGGGCGGAAACTTCTGGAGATGCTGGTGGGGAACTGAAAAGAAATCTTTACGGAGGTTCAGAGTCAAATTCGCGCAAAAACACTCCTGTTCCCGCTGAGGGACAACCGCCCGGCCGGCGGGTGCCCCCACGGGACAGGAGTGTTTTTGACGTGCCTTGCCGCAGTCAGTCTTATCTGCGGTAGATAATCTCGTCTCTGCCGGGTCCGTTGGAGACCATGGTGATCTTCACGCCCAGCTCTTTCTCGATGAATTCTACATAGTCCCTGCACTCTTTCGGAAGTTCCTCGTAGGTCTTGATTCCCCGTATATCGCACTTCCAGCCGGGCAGTCTGGTGTACACCGGCTTTGCTTTCTCCAGCTCCACGGTGGTGGGGAAATCCTTTGTGACCTTGCCGTCGATCTCGTATCCCACGCAGACGGGAAGCTCGTCCAGATAGCCCAGCACGTCCAGGACCGTCAGGGCCACCTCGGTGGCGCCCTGAATGCGGCAGCCGTAGCGGGAAGCCACCGCGTCAAACCATCCCATACGTCTGGGCCGCCCGGTGGTGGCGCCGAACTCTCCCGCGTCTCCTCCCCGCCTCCTCAGCTCGTCGGCCTCCTGTCCGAAGATCTCGCTGACAAATGCCCCTGCACCCACGGCGCTGGAGTACGCCTTCACGACGGTGGTGATGTTCTTGATCTCATAGGGCGGGATGCCCGCGCCGATGGCTCCGTAGGCAGCCAGTGTGGAGGAGGAGGTGACCATGGGGTAGATGCCGTGGTCCGGATCTTTCAGGGAACCCAGCTGTCCCTCCAGGAGAATATTTTTTCCCTCCTTGATGGCGTCGTGGAGGTATCTGGACACGTCGCACACATAGGGTTTTACCATATCCCTGTACTCCAGCAGGGTCTTGAACAGCTCCTCCGGGTCGATGGCCGGCTTGTGGTACAGGTGCTCCAGCAGGACGTTCTTCAGCTCACAGACGCGCTCCACCTTTTCCTTGAGGGCGGCCTCGTCGAACAGCTCGCTGACCTGAAAACCGATCTTCGCGTATTTATCAGAGTAGAAAGGAGCGATACCGGACTTGGTGGAGCCGAAGGACTTTCCTCCTAAGCGCTCCTCCTCGTAGGTGTCGAACAGCACATGGTAAGGCATCATAATCTGGGCCCGGTCGGAGACCAGGATTCTGGGGGCGGGAACACCCTTGTCCGTCAGAGCCTTGATCTCGTTAAAAAGATAGGGAATATTAAGTGCCACACCGTTGCCGATGATGCTGGTGGTATGTCCATAAAATACGCCTGAGGGAAGCAGGTGGAGGGCAAATTTGCCGTAATTGTTGATGATCGTGTGGCCTGCGTTGCTGCCGCCCTGGAATCGGATGATGATGTCGGACTCCCTGGCCAGCATGTCCGTGATCTTGCCTTTGCCCTCATCGCCCCAGTTGGCGCCTACGATTGCTCTTACCATTTGTTGAAATCCTCCTTTGGATTAGTGTTTCTTGTCACATTAATCATACACGGAAACATAACATAAGTAAAATCAATATTAATTATATTTAACATAAGTTAAAATTATGTTGTTTTCGATGGCAGGGGGAAGTATAATAAAGTCATCAGACTGATTGGAGGAAACGTGCTATGGGAAACGCAAAAAGATACGAGTATGATTACAGTGATTATGAGGAAGGCAAGACTCCAGCTACCATGGTTGAGGAGATCCTGGCCGACCCGGAATTTCCTCAGGTGACAGAGCTTGTCATCGGCAGCTGGGGAGACTCCTGCGGGGCAGACTGTCAGCCCATCATTGACGGGATCGTGGACAACAAGGAGAGATTCTCCCATGTGGAAAGCCTGTTTGTGGGGGACATGGACTATGAGGAGTGCGAGGTGTCCTGGATCCTCCAGGGGAACTACGGCAGCCTGTGGGCGGCTATGCCCCAGCTGAAGTCCCTGACGATCAAGGGCTCCACGGACCTGCGGCTGGGGGAGATAAGCCATGAGAAGCTGGAATCCCTGACCATCATCTGCGGCGGACTTCCGGTGTCGGTGATCGAGTCTGTCCAGAAGGCAAAGCTGCCTGCATTAAAAAAGCTGCTTCTCTACATCGGAAGCGATTATTACGGCTTTGACGGGAACGCAGAGACGATTGGGACGCTTCTGGAAGAGTCTGATTTTCCCAAGCTGGAATATCTGGGAATCGAGGACAGCGAGATACAGGACGAGCTGGCAGAGGTGGTCCTGGAGAGCAAATACATGAAGCAGATCCACACCCTGGACCTTGCCAACGGCACGCTCACAGACAAAGGCGGGGAGTTGATTCTGAAGAAACTTCCTCTGTATCCCAACATAAAGACCCTTGACCTCCACTATCACTATATGTCAGACCACACGGCAGAAAAACTGAAAGCCCTTCCCGTGGAGGTAGATGTGTCCGAGGCCAACGAGCAGGAAGAGTACGACGGCGAGATATGGATGAACGCCATGCTGACAGAGTGAGGCAGGCGGTTCTCCTGGGCGTTCCCGGCGTTAAGCGGGCCGTGTGGCTGGAGAAAGGCGCGGCCCTGGCGGGAATACCCATAAGCCTTTGGGACTGGCGGGAGTGTTCAGGGGACTGGGACCGAACCGTCAGGGAGAAAAAGGACCGGGAGGCGGAGCTGTTTGTAAAAATAGATCCGCCGGCCTGGGACAGTTCCTGTCTGGAGGAGCTGAACCGCCTGACCCTGGGATATGAGAAAGATCTGGAAGAGCTGGCCCGGCTGGGGAGAGAGCAGAACATATCATTTTTGAACCATCCCAGCCAGGTGAGAACGCTTCTGGACAAGGGGGAATGCAAGCGGCAGCTGGCAGGGGCAGGGATGCCCGTGACCGAGATCCTGGCGGAGAAGGCGGAGAGCCTGGAGCAGCTTTTGGAGGCCATGGAGAGAAGGCATATGTCCCAGATCTTTTTAAAGCCGGTCCGGGGCTCCGGGGCGGCGGGAGTGGCGGCCTTCCGATATCAGAAAAAAACCGGACAGATGGTCCTCTACACCTGCGGGCTGGAGGATCCCCTCACAGGCCGCCTGGTGAACACCAAGCGGCTTCGGCGATTTACGGACAGGAAGGAGGCAGAGTCTCTGCTCCGGCGGATTCTGAGCCTTGACTGTATGGCGGAGCGGTGGTATGCCAAGGCGGTCTGTCAGGGGTTCTCCTATGACCTGCGGGCGGTGGTTCAGGACGGGAAGGTGGATTTTATGCTGGCCAGGCTCTCAAAAGGCCCTGTCACCAACCTGCATCTGAACAATCGCGCTCTGGGTATGTCAGAGCTGGGGCTTCCCCTGTCTGTCAGAGAGGAGACGGAGGAACTGTGCAGGAAGGCGGCCGGATGTTTCCCGGGACTGCGCAGCGCGGGGATAGATATTTTGCTTGAGAGAGGGAGCCTGAGGCCGAGAGTCATCGAGATGAACGGCCAGGGGGATCTGATCTATCAGGACATATACAATGAAAACAGGATCTACCGCCATCAGGCGGAGATGATGAAGGAGTGGCTGTATGGAAATCACTGAGAGAGCGGAGATGACACTGGAGGAAGGAGAAACAGAAAAGAAGCAGGAAGAGAAGGCGGAGGTTCCCTTCCGCCTCTTCTCATCGGGAAGACAGAGGAGAAAGCCGTCTGTGGACATGAACCAGGTGGTGGGGAGAGACGATATTCTCTTTGTGTGCCTGGACACCCTGCGGTACGATGCGGCGGTACAGGAGGAGGCCCAGGGAACCACGCCGGTGCTGAACGGATACGGCCCGTGGGAGAAACGTCAGGCTCCCGGAAATTTCACCTGGCCGTCCCACCACGCCATGTTCTCCGGTTTTCTGCCCTGCGACTATGACGCCAGGAATCTGTCGGATCGGGAGCTGCTGTTTTTCCCCAGGCAGATCGGAATGGGGAACAAGGCTCCGGAAGGGGCTTTTCCCTTCTCGGGTGCCACCATCATGGAGGGACTGGAGAAGGAAGGGTATGATACCTGGTGTGTGGGAGGCGTGTCATTTTTCGACAAGCGGTCCGATCTGGGGAAGGTGTTTCCGGGATACTTTAAGAAAAGCTGGTGGCATCCCTCCTTCGGGTGCGGGGTGAAGAACAGCGCCGTCAACCAGGTGGATTTTATTCTAAAGAGGCTTGACAAGGAGGAGGAGCAGAGGATATTCCTCTACCTGAACATCGACGCCATCCACTACCCCAATTATTTTTATCTGGAGGGAGCCCGGCAGGACAGTATCTCAAGCCACAGAGCGGCGCTCCGCCATGTGGACGGGGAGCTGGGAAGGCTGTTTTCAGGGTGGAAGGAGAAGCGGGGAGGGGCCTTTGTCATCTGCTGTTCGGACCACGGGACCTGCTACGGGGAGGACGGGTGCCAGTTTCACGGGATCAACCATCCTGCGGTGAACACGGTGCCTTACAAGCATTTTTTCCTGTAGCGTCACAGGAAGGAGACATGAAGATTGAGGACGACGAGAAAGCTGCCTGTTGGGATTGAGAATTTTGAAAAACTCCGCACCGAGAGATTTTATTATGTGGATAAGACGGAACTGATAAAAGAATTGCTGGACAACTGGGGAGAAGTGAATCTGTTCACACGGCCCAGGCGGTTCGGAAAGTCTTTGAATATGAGCATGTTGAAATATTTCTTTGGGTACGGGTGTGACGGCAGTCTCTTTGACGGACTGGAGATAGCCAAAGATCAGGAGCTGTGCAGGGAATATATGGGTAAATTTCCGGTTATCTCTATCACCCTGAAAAATGTGGGGAGCAGCCTTCTGTTTTTGTCGGAGGCGCTCTGTAAACATTATGGTCAGAAAGCGATACTTCTGATCGACGAATACGATGTGCCATTGGATAAGGCGCGGCAGTTTGGATATTATGACGAGATGATGGAGCTGATAAGGAATCTGTTCAATCAGGCCATGAAGGGCAATGACAGCCTCTATTTCGCGGTGATGACCGGATGTCTGAAGATCGCGAAGGAGAGTATATTTACAGGGCTAAATAATCTGAAGGTGATGGGGATTACAGATGTTCCGTTCGATGAACATTTTGGATTCACGGACGGAGAAGTTCGGGATATGCTGAAATACTATGAAATTGAGGGTCAGTATGAAACGGTGAAAGCATGGTATGACGGCTACCGGTTTGGCGGCGCAGATGTGTACTGCCCGTGGGACGTGATTAATTACTGCGCTGCTTTGCGTGAAAATTCTCAGGAACTTCCCAGAGCTTTCTGGATCAATACAAGCGGAAACGATATTATCAGGACATTTCTTAAGATGGCAAAGAACAGAACCAGAAAAGAACTTGAAGAGCTGGTGAACGGCGGCGTGGTGACGAAAAATATAAATCAGGACCTGACATACCGGGAACTGTATGCAAATATCAACAATCTGTGGAGTGTCCTTTTTACTGCCGGATATCTGACCCAGAGAGGAGAGGCTGACGGCAATCTGTATCAGCTGGCCATACCCAATCTGGAAATCAGGCAAATCTTTGCTGAACAGGTGATGGAGTGGTTTCAGGAGGAAGTTGAAAAGGAGCCGTCAAAGTACAAAAAAAAGATGCAGGGTGCAGATGGAGAAAGGACAGACCATGTATCATAAAAATCCCTATATCCAATATATGTACAGTTACCCGCACAAGACGGCCTACAGACCTTTGGCGGGGGTGAATCTGAGGGACTATGGGCAGAGGTTTGCCGGGGCGGGGCACGGACTCTACCTTCATGTGCCATTCTGCCAGTCCAAGTGCGGATACTGCAATCTGTTTTCCGTCACGGGCCTGGGCAGAGAGGCCATGGAGGGATATCTGGACGCTGTGGAGCGTCAGGCGAGCCAGTACAGAGAGATCCTGGAATCTGCGGGGACTGTATTTTCTGATTTTACCATAGGGGGAGGGACGCCTCTGCTCTTGGAGGAGCGGCAGCTTCAGCGGGTATTTGACCTGGCGGACAAGTATATGGAGTTTGAGGAGCACCGTCAGATCGTCATCGAGACCGCCCCCAACCAGACCACGAAGGAGAAACTGAACCTTCTGAAAAGACAGGGGATCACCAGGGTCAGCATGGGGATCCAGAGCTTCAGCGACAGAGAACTGGCCATTCTGCGCAGGGGACATGGGGGAGAGAGGGCCAGGAGGGCGCTGGAGCTTTTAAAATCTTATGATTTTCCATGTGTCAATGTGGATTTCATCTATGGAATTCCGGGTCAGACACCGGAATCTCTTCTGGGGTCTTTGAAGGAGGCGGTGAGCTTCGGGCCTGACGAGATATTCCTGTATCCCCTCTATGTAAAGCACGGGGTTTCTCTGGAGAGAGAAGGGGTGGTTCCGGAACCGGAGACGGCGTACCAGGAGTACAGGGAGGCGGCGGCATATCTAAAATCGGAAGGTTTCCGCCAGGATTCCATGAGGCGGTTTGTGAGGCCCAAGGGCACAGACGTCGGCGGAGTTCGGGAATTCTCCGACTGCGGCTTCGCCACATCCCTGGCTCTGGGGTGCGGAGGCAGAAGCTATGCAGGAGACCTGCATTTCTGCACGCCATACGCCATAACCAGGGAGAGCTGCATGGCGGAGCTGAGGGCTTTTACAGAGTGCAGGGACTACACCAGTATCACTCACGGGATCTTACTGTCCGGGGAGGAGGAGAAGAGGAGATATGCCATCCGCCATCTTCTGATCCGTCCGGGGCTGGACAGGGAGGCGTATAGGCAGAAGTTCGGGACCGAGGCGCTGGAAGATTTTCCCCTGCTTTTACAGTGGATGGAACAGGGATTTCTGGAAGAGAAGAAAGGGACGGGAAAGCAGGCGTCAGAGAGACAAAGGGCGGAGAGAACAGAGACCGGGAGACCCGAGACCGGGCCGGGCTGGCTGACGCTGACCGAGGAGGGGCTGGGGCTGTCGGACTGCCTGGGGCCGGAGCTGATCTCCCCGGAGATCCGCAGGAAGATGGAGGAGTGGGACGATGTTCACAAAAAAGACCATGATTCTTTACAGGGGCAGCCTGAAAAGCTGTAATTACCGGTGCAGCTACTGCCCATTTTCCAAAAGGCGGGGCTCTCTCTCAGAATGGGACAGAGACAGGGAGCAGTGGATGCGCTTTGTGGACAGCCTTGTGAACTGTGGGAATGAGAGTGGAGAGCAGGATCCCCCTTTGTTTGGAGACCGCGCCGCGGACGGCAAAAGGCATAGACTGCCCTATCCGGCGGGGGCGGTCATGGTGACGCCCTACGGGGAGGCTCTGATTCATGACTGGTACTGGCAGGGTCTGGGACGTCTGTCTGCCGCAGGGGGAATGGACTGTGTGGGCGCTCAGACAAACTTGAGTTTTCCTGTAAAAGAATCGGTGGAAACCTACAGAAAGGCAGGAGGCATGACGGAGAAACTGCGGCTGTGGGCCACATTTCACCCGGAGATGACTTCTGTAGAAAGATTTACCGCACAGTGCAGACGTGTCAGGGAAGAAGGCGCTGCGCTAAGCGCGGGGGTGGTGGGAGCACCGGAAAATCTGGAGGTGATCCGCCGCCTCAGGAAGGAGCTGCCGGAGGATATCTACCTGTGGGTCAACAAGATGGACGGGGCCCGAAGGCCGTACACGGATCAGGAGATACAGGCGTTTTCGGACATAGATCCTGTTTTTTTCAGGGAACTGGCAGCGGTGAGGGCAGACGTCAGCCGGTGCAGGGACAGGCTGTTTGTGGAGGCGGACGGCAGCCTTCGCAGGTGCAATATCGGTCCGCTGTTGGAAGGAAACTGGTATGACGGGCAGGAACGGCAGATTTTTGAACGCCCGCCTGTGTGCGGCCGGAGACGGTGCTCCTGCTATCTGGCCTATGGAGGCAGGGACGACGTGATGAACTATGTGCTGTTCGGGGTCTACCCACTGTTTCGGATTCCCAGGAGAGCGGGGGCGGTGTTTCTGGACATCCAGGGGACGTTGATTCCGGAGGGGGAGAGTGAGATCCCGGTTGTGACGAGACGGGCTTTGGAGATGATCTCCAGCCGCAGGGAAGATGCCGATGGTCCGTCTTTCCGGGGGAGGGGAAAATTGTTTTTTGCCACAACCATGCCTGTGAAGGAGGCCAGAAGGCGGTGCCGGGACGTGTGGCATCTGTTTTCGGGAGGAGTTTTTGCAGGAGGGGGACATGTGGTTTTGGAGCAGGAGCGGGGGCAGGAAAAAAGGGAGATCTTTTACCCGCTGGACAGAAAGTGGGTGGAAATTCTCAGGCGGGAGGCTTCTGGCTGCCGCGCACGGGTTCTGGTCTATGAGGAGAAAGGCCAGGTCTACAAGATTACGCTTTTAAGGCCCGGGCATCTGCCGTGGAAGGAGGAAGAGATGAGGGCTCTGGCCCGTAAATGTGATGAAGATGAAGAGGGCCGAATCCGGCTTTTCATGGAGGGCAATTGTCTGCAGGCGGTATCCTCTCAGGCCTCCAAAGCCCGGGGGGTGAGGACGCTGTGCGGCTGGCTGGGAATCCCGCCCGAGGATGCGGTGGCCGCAGGAGATTCCGGGGAGGATGAGGAGATGATGAGGCTGTGGGGGTTCACACCATGACTAATCACCTTGCTGATTAGTCATGGACCATAGCTGGCCGCCGTCTCGGCAAGGCTGCCCGTATCCTTTTGGAGGCTTCGAGACTGGCTTTGGTAAAATTGCAGCTTGGGAAATAGATTTCGTTCAAAATGTTTCCTCTTCTTTCTGATCTTCTTCGTCGGATTTATCCCTTTTCATACGTTCTAAAAGCACAATATACCCATAGACTGCCGCAGGGACCACGATGGTACAGAACAGAGCGGCCATAAGGCAGCTTCTGGCAAACGGGCTGTCCACGAACGCGAGGGTCAGGGCCGCCAGGTACAAAAGCCCTATGAGGATCAGGGCGGCGATGGCGGCGATTCGTTTTTTAGTCATAACAGTTCCTTTCCATGGGGAAACGGCGGGAGGCGGGAGCCCTGCATCACTCTCCCACGCGGCCGTCAGCCGGGGTTACACTTCCTCGGCCAGAGTCTCCCACACTTCATACAATTGTTCCAGCCGTTCTTTGACGGATTCCTGCTCCTTGTGGATCTCCATAAGTTTCCCCACATCGGAGGCCACCTCCTGCTTCATCAGCTCCTGGTCCAGACAGGCGAGCCGGTCTTCCAGGGCAGCGATCTCATCCTCCGCCTTCTTTAAGTCATTCTGTTTTTTCCTGAGCTTTGCCTGTTCTTCCTTCCTGGTTCTCCAGTCCTGTTTTCCGTCTGTCTGCCCGGCAGAGGCCGATGCAGAGACAGATCGGCCGTCAAAAGACTTTGTCCCGTTCTGCCCGGAGACAGGACCTCCCCGGCCTGTTCCCCTCCTGTCGGCGGAAGCCTCCTGTCCGCCGGAGACAAAAAGGCTGTTTATCAGCTCGCGCTTCTCCAGGTAATAATCATAGTTGCCGATATAGTTGAGGAAGGTCTGCCCGGACAGTTCCAGGATCCTGGTGGCTGTCTGGTTGATAAAATACCGGTCGTGGGACACATAGAGCACCGTACCCGTGTACTGGTTCAGCGCGTGCTCCAGGATCTCCTTGGAGGTGATGTCCAGATGGTTGGTGGGCTCGTCCAGGATGAGAAAGTTGGCGTTGGACAGCATCAGTTTGGCCAGGGATACGCGCCCCCGCTCGCCGCCGCTTAAGTCCCCTACCCGCTTGAACACATCGTCCCCGGTAAATAAAAACGCTGCCAGCACGTTGCGGATCCTGGTGTTGTTCAGGGTAGGGTAGGTGTCCTGGAGTTCGTCAAACAGAGTCTTTTCCATGTGGAGGACCTGATGGTCCTGGTCATAATAGCCGATGTGAACTCTGGTGCCCAGAGTGATCTCCCCGGCATCTGCAGGCAGCATCTCGTTGATGATCTTTAAGAGGGTGGTCTTTCCCGTCCCGTTGCTGCCGATGACGGCCACCCGCTCCCCTCTCTTGATATCGATATCCACATGGGAGAAGAGGTGGTTGTCGCCGAAAGACTTGGCAAGGCCCCGGACGGTGAGCACGTCGCCGCCGCTGGTGATGTCAGGCTCCAGTTTCAGGTTCATCTCGTCGTTTACCTCTGACGGCTTTTCCAGCACATCGATCTTAGCCAGCATCTTTTCCCTGCTCTCGGCCCTCTTGATGGATTTCTCCCTGTTGAAGGACTTTAACTTGGCGATGACCTCCTCCTGGTGGCGGATCTCCTGCTGCTGGTTTAAGTAGGCCTTCATCTGCGCCTCCCGAACCTGGGCCTTCTTCTGGCTGTAGGCGGAGTAGTTGCCCTGGAACACCATGGCCTTTCCCCGGTCCAGCTCGATGACTTTCGTCACCACCCTGTCAAGGAAATACCGATCATGGGCCACGATGATCACGGCCCCCTTGTAGTTCATCAGGTAGGTCTCCAGCCAGGTGATGGACTCCATGTCCAGGTGGTTGGTTGGCTCGTCTAAAAGGATGATGTCGGGCCTGGACAGAAGGAGCTTGCCGAGAGACACTCTGGTCTTCTGCCCCCCGGACAGCGTGGATATCTCCCGTCCGAAATCCTCCTCCGAGAACCCAAGACCCTTTAAGACGCCTACGATCTCACTTTGATAGCTGTAGCCGTTTTCCAGTTCAAACTGATGGTTCAGGCGGGTGTAGGTCTCCAACATCTGTTCCAGCTCCTGGCCCTGGGCGTGCTTCATATCCAGTTCCAGCGTCCGGATCCGCTCCTCCATGTCGATGAGGGGGCGCTTCACCTCCAGAAGCTCCTCATGGACAGTGCGGTGGCTGGTCAGGTCCTGGTGCTGGGCCAGATATCCCAGGGTCTTTCCCCGGGACAGGACCGCCTCCCCCTGGTCCGCGGCCAGTTCGCCTACGATGACCTTCAGCAGCGTGGACTTTCCCGCTCCGTTGATCCCCACGATGGCCGCCTTCTCGTAATCTTCTATATGAAAAGAAACATCATCCAGTATCACATCCGTCCCAAAGGCCTTGGAGATGTGGCTGCAGGATAGAATCATAATGTCCTCCTTGTGGTGCGCTTGACTTGTTGATTTTGTAATGATTTTAACTATACCAGACATTTGGTAAATAGACAAGAGCATAATTGGCGGGGGGAATGGGAGGGCGGCAGGCGGCGAAACGATGGGACGGAGAATCATCTAGAGGAAGCAAAGCCATTGAAAGCAGACGGAAAGCATCTGTTTTTCACAGCGGTCTTTGATCTGCCAGTGGGCCCGGCGTTTGGAACTGTCCTCCAGCATCGTATTGCATTCATCCACAATCTCTGGCAGGATCTGACAGCCCAGTTCCATCATGATCTCTTTTATATGGAGTGCGCATAGTTCCATCTTGGAGGGGTCTTCCTTAAAATTCCTCAGATAAAATTAAATATCGATTATAAATTATTGACAATTTTTTTTAAGAATATTATAATACTTTTGGTGAAAATATTAAGGGATGGGGGAGGAAGATGAATGAGCAGAAAATGGAAGATGTGATGGATACAGCGCTAAAACCGGAAGAAATCTGGGTGTACAGTCTGGAGGACTATTTTTATTTTAAGGGGCGGATACATTGTCTGCTGCAGAAAGAGAAGAGAACTGACAGGTGGCCGCGGGAGCCGCCGGATCAGAGGGTGTGAAGGCTGGGAGAGATTATGAAAGGTGAGATTATGACAGCCTGACCGGAATGGAAGTGAATGCGAGGATAAAGATTACATAAAAAATGGAGAAGAGAGATGAGAAATCTGAAAAAAAGATGGTTATGGTTTTTGACAGCGGCGCTTGTAGTTTCATCACTGACGCCGTCAGGGGCGGCGGCTGCCATTACCGGAAAAGATCCGGATAATCGGGAGACAGCAGCGGACGCGCCCGAGGCAACGGGGTCAAATGCCGCCGGGGAGAATACGGCGTTTGAGATGCCCAAGCTGTTTTCTCAGAACCGGGCGGCAGGAGTGTCTGACAGCAATCTTACATGGCAGCTGGATGCAGGGGTTTTGACCATCAGCGGGACAGGTGAGATAAGTATGGGCATGTCCTGGTATGACTATTGGATTGCCCACAAGGATGAGATTGTGAGTATCGTCATCGAGAACGGCATGACCAAAATCGGGGACTCTGTATTTTCGGAATGCAGCAGATTGACCAGCGTGGTGATCCCTGACAGTGTGAAGGAGATCGGCACTGGAGCGTTTGAAAAGTCAGAAAATCTGACCAGCATCGTGATCCCTGACAGCGTGACTGAGGTGGGGGTAAAGGCATTTTCAGGGTGCTGCAGCCTGAAGGAGGCGGCGATTCCCAAAGGCGTCGCCAGCATCGAGAATTATCTGTTTGACGGATGCTGGAGCCTGACCAGCGTGACGATCCCTGACAGCGTGACCAGGATCGGGGTAAAAGCGTTTAATGACTGCAGGAGCCTGACCAACGTGGCGATCCCTGACAGCGTGGCTGAGATTGGCGAAGAAGCGTTTTCCGGATGCGAAAGTCTTGCCGACATGTCAATCCCTGTCAGTGTAACCAAATTCGCCCAGGGAGTGTTTATGGACTGCACAAGCCTGAAGAATATAATCATTCCGGAAGGAGTAACCGAGATTGGGGCTCAGGCGTTTGGGGGCTGCAAAAGCCTGACCAGCGTGGCGATCCCTGACAGCGTGACTAAGATTGGGGCTAGTGCGTTTAGTAATTGCAGGAGCCTGACCAATGTGACAATCCCAGACAGTGTGACAGCTATCGGGGATGACGCGTTTGTCGGCTGCATCAGTCTGACAAGTATGGAGATCCCGGACAGTGTGACCGAGATAGGGAATTCTTTATTCAGCGGCTGCGAGGGCCTGACCAGGGCGGTAATTCCCGACAATCTAACCAGTGTCAAAGATGGTATGTTCGACGGATGTAAGAGTCTGACGGATATAAGGATCCCGGACGGTGTGACGACTATCGGGGATCGTGCATTTTCCCGCTGCAGCAGTCTGACAGATATAAGGATTCCTGCCGGTGTGACCATGATTGGGACGTATGCGTTCAGCGAATGCGGGAATCTGACCGGTGTATTAATTCCTGACAGTGTGACAAGTATTGGATATTACGCGTTTAACCAGTGCGACAGTTTGACCAGCGTAACGATCCCTGACGGCGTGGAGGTTATCGGGGGATCCGCATTTGGACATTGCCTTAATTTGAAAATCGCGGCGATCCCTGTCAGTGTGACAAAGGTATATGAGAATCCATTTGTAGATTGTAAGAATCTCTCTCATATTTATTACGAAGGAAACCAAGAGGACTGGAACAATTATATCAAAATCAACATGGAGGGTGTCACGGTCCACTTTGGTGAGATCAATCCGGCTCCTTCGGTGATTTCCAGTCTGAGAGACGGGGTTTTGTATGTGCCTTATACAGATGATATTATAGCGGTAAATACAGGAGCGGCAGTCTCGCCGGTATATAGCATACAGGAAGGCAGTCTGCCCCAAGGTCTCACACTGGATCCGGCCACAGGCTGGATCTCGGGAATTCCCCAACAGCCAGGAACATTTGAAATGGTTGTAGAGGCAGTTTTCGGCGGCAAGGAAGGATCTTCCGTGAAGGGAACACAGACGATTACCGTAAAAGAAAACACAGACGATAATGTGAGCAGGTGCTCGGATGAAGGGTATGAGCTGTCCCGGGGTGTAGGCAGTGAGACGGATCATGGTTATGAGGTTACAGAATATGAAGACCAGAGGATGATATCTGAGGGAAACTCTGACGAGTTTACCGCGTTGTGGCTGAACGGGGAAAAGCTGGTCAGGGGTGAAGACTACACGGCATTGGGGGATTATTCCGGGCGGTACATAGAGATCACAGTCAACGGCCAGGCGTTTAAGAAAGCGAAAACAGGTACCAACACCATGGCAGCAGAGTTTAAGACAAGGTACGGCGAACTGAAAGTGACAGCCCAGAATTTTCTTCTGAATATCCAATCGTCCGGGGAAGACGAAGGAGATGATACGGGAGACGGTTCCGGCTCCGGTACAGGCGGAAACGGCGGTTCCGGCGGAGGTACCGGCGGCTCCGGCACGGGAGGAGATGGCAGTTCCGGAGGCGGCTCTGATACGGGAGACGGTTCCGGCTCCGGTACAGGAGGAAATGGCGGTTCCGGAGGCGACTCCGGCACGGGAGGAAACGGCGGCTCCGGCAGCGGCTCCGGTACAGGAGGAAGCGGCGGTTCCGGAGGCGACTCCGGCACGGGAGGAAGCGGCGGTTCCGGCAGCGGCTCCGGTTCGGGAGGAAGCGGCGGTTCCGGAGGCGGCTCCGGCACGGGAGGAAGCGGCGGTTCCGGCGGCGGCTCCGGTTCGGGAGGAAGCGGCGGTTCCGGCGGCGGCTCCGGTTCGGGAGGAAGCAGCGGTTCCGGCGGCGGCTCCGGTTCGGGAGGAAGCAGCGGTTCCGGTAGCGGCTCCGGTTCGGGAGGAAGCGGCGGTTCCGGCGGCGGCTCCGGTTCGGGAGGAAGCGGCGGTTCCGGCGGCGGCTCCGGTTCGGGAGGAAGCAGCGGTTCCGGCAGCGGCTCCGGTTCGGGAGGAAGCGGCGGTTCCGGCGGCGGCTCCGGTTCGGGAGGAAGCGGCGGTCCTGGGGGTTCTAATTCCGGCGCGTCGTCTCAGGGAGGTGTATCCGACGGCAATACATGGGTGAAGGATGAGACAGGATGGAAATGCCGGAAACCCGACAATACCTGGTTTGCAAACGGCTGGGCACTGATCGCTTACAACGGAACAGCCAGCTGGTACTATTTTAACGGACAGGGATATATGGTCGTGGGATGGATAGAAGATCAGGGAAGATGGTATTATCTGAATCCTGTATCAGACGGAACCCAGGGGAAAATGTGCACAGGATGGCAGTTCATCGGCGGCAAGTGGTATTACCTCAATGAACAGTCAGACGGAACCCAGGGTGCGATGCTGGTAAATACCCAGGTCGGGGAATACCGTATAAACGAGGACGGAGTTTGGGTAGAGTAGGATTTTGGGTTTTCGAAAAGCCCACAAAATGGAAAATGTCTGCGAATGCTCTGTTATTTAAAATTGCCGTTTGTCATTTTAGCGGAGTTTTATAATTGTCTGTCACCTGCGGATTTACTATAATAAAAGCGCAATGCTTTAGACGACAGGGAAGAATGGTGTGAGAACCGTATAGGGAAACAGTCTAGGGAACGGACAAGGAGAGGAGAATGACAGGATAAGCAGCCGGACGAGTCAAAAATTCTGGATTTTTATGAGCACATTATTATCAGCGACTCCTATCTGAGGAGGATGATCAGGGCCCTGGGGCCGGAAGAGAGCCATTGAAAGCAGACGGAAAGCATCTGTTTTCAATGGCTTATTTTAAATTTGTGGGCAGATTGTTTTTTAAATGTTCTTTCTCGGGAAATATTTGACATTAAAATAACAACTGAGTATAATATTCAGTAGTATAGAAAGAAAAGAGGAATATAGGTGTGGAGTATAAGCCAATCTCGAGAGCAGTGATCGCCAGACTGCCAAGATATTACAGACATCTGGGAGAGTTGATGGAGGAAGGCGTAGAACGCATCTCGTCCAATGACCTGAGCCAGAGGATGCATGTGACCGCGTCCCAGATCCGCCAGGATTTGAACAATTTCGGCGGGTTCGGCCAGCAGGGATATGGATACAACGTAAAGTACCTGTACACGGAGATTGCCAAGATTATGGGCGTTGACCGCCAGCACAACCTGATTATTATCGGCGCGGGGAATCTGGGGCAGGCCATCGCTAATTATGCCAATTTCGAGCGCCGCGGATTTATCATCAAGGGAATGTTTGATGTGAATCCCCGCCTGATCGGGCGGGTGGTGAGAGGGGTGGAGATCCTTGGGGTGGAGGAGCTGGAGAAGTTTATCGTGGACAACCAGGTTCAGATTGCCGCCCTGACCATACCGAAGACCAAGGCGCCGGAGATCGCGGACCGCCTGGTGGCGGCGGGAATCAAGGCCATCTGGAATTTTGCCCACACGGATCTGGTGGTGCCGGACGACGTGGTGGTGGAGAACGTGCACCTGTCGGAAAGCCTTATGCGCCTTTCCTACCGGGTGTGCAGCATGCAGGATCAGAAAGCCCAAAAGGAGAAAATAGAAAAAGAGAAGGCTTCCCAGAAAGGAAAGCCGGAAAGAAACGTACAGTCATGATAGCAGGAGTCGGAACAGATATGATTGAGATTGCCCGTGTGGGGAAAGCCTGTGAAAAGCAGGCTTTTCTGTCACGGATCTACACGGAAGATGAGTGCCTGCAGGCGGGGAAGAGCATTCCGCGCCTTGCGGGCAATTTTGCTGTCAAGGAGGCGGTGGCCAAGTCTCTGGGGACAGGGTTTTCCGGATTTGGACCCAGGGATATCGAAGTGCTCAGGGATGAGAGAGGAAAGCCTTTTGTCAGGGTTTTCGGCGGAGCCAAAGAGAGGGCCCGGGAGATGGGCGTCACGGATTTCCATGTGTCCATCACCGACACAAGAGAGTATGTGGCGGCGTTCGCGGTGGCGGAGAAGCGGGAAGAAGGGAGCTGTGTATGAGATATCTGGCGACAGGAGAGCAGATGAAGGCGGTGGACCGGTACACCATAGAGACCGTGGGGATACCGTCTCTGGTGCTGATGGAGCGGGCGGCTATGGCGGTGGCCAGGGAGGCAGGGAAACTGGCAGAGAAAGAAGATATGGTCTGGGCCGTGTGCGGCACGGGCAACAACGGGGCCGACGGCGTGGCCGCGGCCAGGATGCTGGCCCTGGAAGGTTTTGCCGTATCTGTGATCATAGCAGGCAGAGAAGATCGGGGAACCAGAGAGTTCCACACTCAGACGGAGATCGCCCGGAAACTGGGAATTCCCATAAGAGAGTGGAGGGATTTTGCCGCAGGAGTCTCCGGGAACAGAGGAGCGGACCACGTTTCTGCGCCCCCCGCTTTCTCCCGCCGCGACGTGGTCATAGACGGGATATTCGGCGTGGGCCTGGGCAGAGACGTGGAAGGAGAATACAGGGAGATTATAGAAGCCATAAGCGCCTCCGGCGCCAAGGTGGCGGCTGTGGACATTCCCTCCGGGATTCACAGCGCCACGGGGCAGGTCATGGGGATCGCCCTGAGGGCGGAGGTGACCGTGACATTCGGATGTGAGAAGCTGGGGAGCGTGCTGTACCCGGGAAGAGATTACTCGGGGAGAGTGGTGGTGGAGGACATCGGTTTTCCCAAGATCAGTTTTGACCAGGCAGGGCCCTTTGCCTGGACTTACGGGAGGGAGGACCTGGCAAGGCTGCCCTCGCGGCCGGCGTACAGCAACAAAGGAACTTTCGGGAAAGTCCTACTCATCGCCGGTTCCAGGGGCATGAGCGGGGCCGCTTTTCTTGCGGCTCTGGCGGCGTACCGGACAGGAGCGGGGCTGGTGAAAATTATGACGGTGGAGGAGAATCGGGCGGTTCTGCAGCAGCAGCTTCCCGAGGCCATAGTCGCCGCCTACAGGCCGGAAGAGCTGAGCGGAGAGGAGGACACGGGGGAGGACGGCGGCAGTCTGCCCCGGAAAGACAGCCGCAGCGGGCCGAAGAAGGACAGACGCAGCCGACTGCCGGAGGACAGCCCCAGAGGGCAGTTTGAGGACAGCACCAGCCGGTTCCCCGGCCCCCGGTGGGAGGAGCGGATGGAGAGGGAATGCGCTTGGGCGGACGTGATCGTGGCGGGTCCGGGCCTGGGCCAGGAGCCCTATGTCAGGCTTCTGATCCAGTCTGTCCTCACATGCGCCTATGTGCCCATAGTCCTGGACGCGGACGGGCTCAACGCCATCGCCAGATATCCTTATCTGGCTCAGTACTATACGGAGAATATAGTGATTACTCCCCATCTGGGGGAGATGGCCCGGCTCACGGGAAAGACTATAGCGGAGATACAAAAGGATATTCCGGGAACTGCCAGAGAGTACAGCGCTGCCCACGGGGTTGTCTGCGTGCTTAAGGATGCGGCCACTGTGGCGGCGGGCAGGGACGGGCAGTGTTATGTGAATACCAGCGGCAACAGCTGTATGGCCAAGGCAGGATCCGGCGATGTGCTGGCAGGAACCGTGGCAGGGCTGCTGGCCCAGAAGATGGAACCCTTTGACGGGGCGGCCATGGCCGTGTATGTTCACGGACTGGCGGGAGACCGTTACAGGGAGACCCACGGCCCGGCGGAGATGCTGGCCAGGGAGCTGGCCTGTGAAGTGGGAACGATCACAAGAGGAATTTGACTATACAGGAAGGTGTGAGAAACATGAGATCCTACACAAGAGTGTACGCGTCCATAGATCTGGACGCGGTGGAAGACAATATGAAAGCCATGGCGGCGAACCTGACAGAAGGCACGGCCATGATGGGAGTGGTAAAGACGGACGGCTATGGACACGGAGCGGTTCCGGTGGCCAAAGCCATAGCCCCCTATGTGGAGGCATACGCGGTGGCCACCGTGCAGGAGGCCGTGAATCTGAGAAAGCACGGGATCACAAAGCCCGTCCTGATTCTGGGTCCGGTCCACGAGAGGCACAATGAAGACCTGATAAACTATGAGCTCCGCTCCACGGTATTTGAAAAAAATCAGGCTCTGTCTCTGGCGCGGACAGCCGGGGCTTTGGGCAGGACGGCGTATGTCCACCTGGCGCTGGACACGGGGATGAGTCGTATCGGAATGGTTCCCACGGAAGAGTCCGCGGATCTGGCCGCGGAGATCTGTTTCATGGAGGGAATCACCGTGGAGGGGATATTTACACATTTCGCCAGGGCCGACGAGACGGACAAGACCAGCGCAAGGAGACAGCTAAAGGAGTATCTGAATTTCATAGAGATGCTGGAGAGGCGGGGAATCCACATTCCCGTAAAACACATTTCCAACAGTGCGGGGATCGTGGACATGAAAGACGCCAACTGTGACATGGTGAGGGCGGGCATTTCCATCTATGGTCTCTACCCTTCCGATGAGGTGGCAAAAGAGCAGGTTCCCCTTCGTCCGGTTATGGAACTTAAAAGCTGCATTACCTATATAAAGACTATCGGTCCGGGAACGGCTGTGAGCTATGGCGGCACATTTACGGCCGATAAACCTATGGTGGTGGCTACGGTGCCTGTAGGTTACGGCGACGGATATCCCAGAAGCCTGTCGGGAAAGGGCAGAGTGCTGATCCGGGGGAAGAGCGCCCCTATTCTGGGAAGAGTGTGCATGGACCAGATGATGGTGGATATCACCGGGATCATGGAGGCACGGGAGGACGACGAGGTTACGCTCATCGGCAGGGACGGCCAGGATCAGATCACGGTGGAAGAACTGGCGGCCCTGGGCGGCGGGTTCCACTATGAGATCATCTGCGGTATTGGCAAGAGGGTTCCCAGGGTATACATAAAAGGAGGAGAGATCGTAGGAAAGAAGGATTACTTCGACGACCTCTACGACGATTTTATGCAGGCAAAATGACTTCCGGAGAAACCGTTTCCTGCAGGCAGAGGGATTTTCAGCAGGCAAAGCAATTTCGGGAAAATGACTTCCGGTAAAACAGCAGGCAGATTTCTCCGGCAGGCCAGGCACAAAAAAACGGGCAACAGGAATAGAATAATCACAAGAAGCATGAATATACTGCGGCAAACAGGTCAATACTACAGGTGAAAACTTGATTGACGGAGTGTGAAGACGTGATTATTAGACGAGGAGATATATATTACGCTGATTTAAGGCCGGTTGTGGGGTCGGAGCAGGGAGGGGTGCGCCCGGTTCTCATCATCCAGAACGATGTGGGCAACAGACACAGTCCTACGGTGATCTGCGCCGCCATCACCTCAAAGATGAACAAAGCCAAGCTCCCCACCCATGTGGAACTGGACGCGAGAAAATGCGATATAGTCAAGGATTCGGTGATCTTGCTGGAGCAGCTGAGGACCATCGACAAGCAGAGACTGAAGGAGAGGATCTGCCACATTGACGAGGAACTGCAGCGGAAAGTGGACTATGCCCTGATGGTCAGCCTGGAACTGCCTACATAGTCTGTCATTGACGAAACCTGCGGAATGTGATATATTAACAGATTATACGAAAGAAGGAGAGAGATAAGAAATTCATGGACGATGGGTATTGGCCTTTCAGTTTGCTGCTGTTTGTCCTGTTTGTGATGCTGGAGGCCGCTTTTTACGGGTTTGGTTCTGCTATACGAAATATCAATGTGGGTAATCTGGAGAAGGAGGCGGAGCTCGGCAGCAAAAAAGCGGGGAAACTTTTGAAGATTGCCGGCCGGCCTTCCCGGTTTATAGATTCTATACAGATTGTCAGCAACACCATAGGCATGGTCATAGGCGCGTTTATTTTAAAACAGTGGAGCAGGAGGCTGGAGGCTGCCATGTGGCAGAGAAATCTGCTGGAGGGTTCCGCTCTGAGAACAGTCAGCCTGCTTCTCATCGGCGTGCTTCTCCTGATATGCACCGTTTCCTTTGGCACTATCATCCCCAAACAGTGCGGGGCCAGGGAGCCGGAGAAGTGGGGATACAGGCTGCTGCCTTTTGTCAGCGCCATGCTGATCCCGCTGTTTCCTTTTATCCGCGCGGTGACAGGCCTGTCATGGGTGGTGCTGAAGCTGCTGGGAATAGATATGGACGCGGCGGACGACAATGTGACGGAGGAAGATATCATGTCCATGGTCAATGAGGGACATGAACAGGGTGTTCTGGAAGCCGAGGAGGCGGAGATGATCACCAATATCTTTGAACTTGACGACAAAGCCGCCAAGGATATCATGACTCACAGGACCAATGTGGTGTCCATCAGCGCCGCGGAGACTCTGGCGGATGCCATCGGGTTTATCCTCCGGGAAGGAAAAAATTCCCGTTACCCGGTGTACGAGAAAGATACGGATCATATTATCGGCATCTTACATATGAAAGACGCGGTGATCTACGGGGAGAACCCGGAGTGGAAAGATAAACCGGTGGGACAGATACCGGGTCTTCTGCGGGAGGCCCATTTTATCCCGGAGACCAGGAATATCGACACCCTGTTTCGGGAGATGCAGTCGCGGAAGATCCATATGGTGATCGTGGTGGACGAGTACGGTCAGACCGACGGGATCATAACTATGGAGGATATTCTGGAGGAGATCGTGGGCAATATTCTGGATGAGTACGACGCCGAGGAAGAGTTTATCCTCGTCCAGGAGGACGGATTTATCTTGAACGGCATGACGCCCCTGGAGGAGGCCGCTCAGGCCCTGGGGATCGAGTTCTCCCAGGAAGAGGCCGGTTCCTACGATACGGTCAACGGATTCCTCATCTCCAAGCTGGATCGGATCCCGAAGGAAGACGAAGACTCCGAGGTGGAATATAAAGGATATATTTTTAAGATTCTCAGTGTAGAGAACAAGATGATACAGACAGTGAAGGTCACCGCTGCTCCCCCGCAGGAGCAGGAGACGGAAGAAGGGGACGAGGATAAGGAAACGCGCCAGTGACGCGTTTCTTTGTGCGTTCGCTGTAGGGTTTCTGCTGCTGATGAGTCGGCAGGGGGAGGACATCAAAGAGAGGACATAAAATGACAGGATTATTGAGAGACACAAAAGAGATGTTCCGGGATACCGGTTTTCTGAAAAAGACGATTATGATTGCCCTGCCCGTGGCCATGCAGGGAATGCTGAACACGGTGGTAAACCTGGTGGATAACCTGATGATCGGCAGTCTGGGTTCCACGGCCATCGCCTCCGTGGGTCTGGCCAACAAGGTTTTTTTCGTGTTTACCCTGCTGGTGTTCGGTATAAACAGCGGCTCCGGAGTCCTGGCGGCCCAGTACTGGGGCAATAAAGACGTGAAGAATATCAGAAGGGTGCTGGGGGTGGCCCTGACCCTGGCTCTGACGGCATCGGTGATCTTCCTGGTTCCCGCCTGCCTGAAGCCGGAGCTGATGATGAGGATATTCACTGCCAGCGACGCCAGCATCCGCATGGGGGCCGCTTATCTGGCCATAGCGGCCCTCTCTTACCCGTGCACGGCGCTGACCAACACCTATGTGGCCATGCTCCGCGCCGTGAACCGGGTGAAAGAGCCGGTGATCATCAGCTGCGTGGCCATAGCGGTGAATATCTGCTTTAATTATATTCTGATATTCGGGAAATTCGGTGCGCCCGCCATGGGTGTGGCAGGCGCGGCCCTGGCGACTCTCATAGCCAGGGTGGTGGAGTCGGCCTCCATCCTGTGCGTGGTGTATTTCGGAAAGACGCCTGTGGCCTGCGCGGTGAGAGAGATGTTCGGCTGGTCCAGGGAATTTCTCATGAAATTCTTCTCCACGGCCCTTCCCGTGATCATCAACGAGTTCATCTGGGGGCTGGGCACCACCGTGTATTCCATGGCATACGGAAGGATGGGGGACGACGCGGTGGCCGCCATCACCATCGCCACCACCATCCAGGACGTGGTGGTGGTGCTGTTCCAGGGGCTGAGCGCCGCCACGGCGGTGATTCTGGGCAACGAGATGGGCGCAGGGAAATTAAAGAGGGCGGAGACCTACGCGAAAAATTTCTTTATTCTCCAGTTTCTGGTGACCCTGGCCACAGCCCTGTTCTGCGTGGGGATGAGGTGGAACTTCATCTCCCTGTACCAGCCGGGAATCAGCGATGAAGTGGCCGCCTCCGTGAGCCGCTGCATCACCGTGTTCGCCCTGTTCATGCCCTTTAAAATGTTCAACTATGTGAACGTGGTGGGGGTTCTGCGCAGCGGCGGCGACACGGCCATGTGCCTGTTCATAGATACCAGCGGAGTGTGGTTTATCGGGATTCCTCTGGCGTTTGTCGGCGGTCTGGTTTTGCGGCAGCCTATACATATCGTATACGGGATGGTCATGCTTGAAGAAGTGTACAAGGCGGCCATCGGATATGTGAGATACCGACAGAAAAAGTGGCTCAGGAATCTTGCGGTGGAGTTGTAGAGGTGGTCTGGTCTTCGTCAGACGCTGTTTTTCCCGAGCCTGCTTTTTCGGGAAGACGAATAGACCACGGCCGCTGACCGCCGGTTTTATCTGCTTTCCTGTGTTTTTTCCGAAATCTGTTTAACAAAAGGATAAAGAGAGCCGCAATGACCCCAAAGGGGATCCACACAGGGATGAAAATGATGAGGCCTACAAACAGATCCGTCACGAATTCCCCCATGTTGTCCATGTTTCGGGAGAGGCCCTTTTTGATCCTCTCACCTACGGTCTCCGGGGCGGTAGGGGTAAAGTTTGCAGGCAGAACTTCATTGACACTGATGTCCACTCTGCTGTAATCCACCTGATTGTCAAAGAGCTTTAGCTGGGATTCCATGGACTCCAGCTCATAGCGGATCTCGGAGAGACGTTCCTCCAGGGCGATCACCGCCTCCAGGGTGTCGGCTTTCTCAAGCAAAGCCCAGATCCGTTCCTGCTCCATGGTCAGGGTCTTCTTGCGGCTTTCCAGGTCGCTGTACTGCAAGGTGATATCCTGGACGGATTCAGACTTGCGGGTTACATTTCCGGTGTTTTCCACAATGTCGATAAACTGGTCCAGCTTGTCGCAGGGGATCCGGACAGTGAGCCAGGCGTAGCGGCTTTGGTACTGGCTTCTGTTCCCGGAGATGTCGGACTGTTCCGTGTATCCGGAAAGTTCTGTCACTTTCTTCTGAATATCTTCCAGAAGCCGGTCAAAGGCATCGGTCTCCACATCCATGGACACGTTGCGGATCAGCTTGCGGTTGGCGAGAGGAGGCTGGCTTATGGACGAGGTGTCGGTGACAGAGGCGAGGGCAGTATCCTCCTCGTATATCCCGAACTCCTCGTAATTCATGCCTCCGTCGAAATAGCCTTCCATGGCTCCAGCGGGGGCCGCTGCCATGGGGTAGGCTGCTGCTGTGGTTTCCGCGACCGCATAGCTCTGCATCGCCGATTTGGATGAGCCGCCGCTGCCGCTCCCGCATCCGCCCAGGACAAGAGAGAAGGCCAGGAGCGCCGCAGCTTTTGATATGTAGTTTTTCTTCATAAATAGTTCCTCCCATGCATTGATTGAAAATAATCAGCATCTTGAAACCAGAGTATCATAAAAGGTATAAGCGCACAAGGGAAGTAAGGAAAGATTCATAAATTGGCGCAGAAAATTAAGACACACACTGGTAAAGAAAAGGAATCTGTTATATAATAACTGGTACAGGCCGAAAGACCTGAAATCATAAGAGGGAGACATATATGCTTACATTAGAGAATCTGTCATTCGGCGTACAGGAGGAGAGGAAGGAGAAAGAGATCATCCACAACTTAAACCTGACTGTCGGCGACCATAAATTTGTAGTGATCACCGGGCCAAACGGAGGCGGAAAGTCTACTCTGGCCAGGCTGATCGCGGGCATCGAGACACCGTCCGAGGGGAAGATCCTGTTTGACGGCCAGGATATCACGGAGAAGAATATCACGGAGCGGGCGAACTTAGGCATCAGCTACGCCTTCCAGCAGCCTGTCCGATTTAAGGGAGTCCAGGTGCTGGATCTCATCCGCCTGGCGGCTAAAAAGAAGCTGACGGCGGCAGATGCCTGTGTGTACTTGTCGGAGGTAGGGCTGTGTGCCAAGGATTATATCAACCGGGAGGTGAACGCCAGCCTGTCGGGCGGAGAGCTGAAGAGGATCGAGATCGCCACGGTGCTGGCCAGAGGGACCAGGCTCTCGGTGTTTGATGAGCCGGAGGCAGGCATAGATCTGTGGAGCTTCCAGAACCTGATCTCCGTGTTTGAGCGCATGAGGGACAACACCAACGGTTCTATTCTCATCATTTCCCATCAGGAGAGGATCCTGAATATCGCTGATGAGATTGTGGTCATAGCAGACGGAAGAATCACGGCTCAGGGACCTAAGGAGGACATACTGCCCGGGCTTTTGGGCACCGCCTCCGCGGTGGATTCCTGCAGCATGTTCTATAAAGGAGGGAGATAAGATGGCGGGCATACAGAACGTGGATTCCATACAGCTCCGGCTTCTGGAGGAGGTGGCCGACCTCCATGAAGTTCCCGCAGGGGCGTACAACATCCGGGCCAACGGACAGATGGCGGGCAGAGTGAACTCTGCCAACATCGAGATCGTGTCCAAGGAAGAAGGGGAGGGCATCGACATACACATCAAGCCGGGCACAAAGCATGAGAGCGTCCACATCCCGGTGGTGCTGAGCCAGAGCGGTCTGACAGAGATGGTATACAATGATTTTTATATCGGGGACGGCGCTGACGTGGTGATCGTGGCAGGATGCGGCATCCACAACGGAGGTGATCAGGATTCAAAACATGACGGACTCCACCGATTTTTCCTGGGGAAGGATGCCAAGGTCAGATATGTAGAGAAGCACTACGGCTCCGGGGACGGCAGAGGCCAGAGGATCATGAACCCGGGAACGGAGGTCACCATGGAGGAGAACAGCTACATGGAGATGGAGATGGTGCAGATCAAAGGCGTGGATTCTACCAGGAGAACTACCAAGGCAGACCTGGCGGCGGGAGCCAAGCTGGTGATCAGGGAGCGTCTTCTCACCCACGGCAGCCAGTTCGCGGAGAGCAGCTTTGTGGTGAACCTGAACGGGGAGGACTCCAGCGCCAACGTCATCTCACGCTCCGTCGCGAAAGAGGACTCCACCCAGATCTTCAACGCGGAGATCAACGGCAACGCCAGGTGCGCCGGCCACTCCGAGTGCGACGCCATCATCATGGACAACGCGAAGATCAGCGCCATCCCCAAGATCACCGCCAACAACACGGACGCCGCTCTGATCCACGAGGCGGCTATCGGAAAGATCGCGGGAGAGCAGATCATCAAGCTGATGACCCTGGGACTCACCGAGGCCGAAGCCGAGGCCCAGATCGTCAACGGGTTTTTGAAATAAACCTGCATGCGCCCGGCGGGCGGACGCGCCACCACCCATGAAAGTCTGCGGGCGCACTTGGCATACCTGAATTTATGCCGCCTATTCGGCGGCGGACTTACAAAATAACTATGTTTGGGAAAGAGAAGGCGGTGGATGCATGATATGAAACAAAAATACTGCCTGTGGGAATTGAGAATTTTGAGGAGATACGCACAGAAGGATATTACTATGTAGATAAGACGGCAATGATCAGGGAACTGCTGATCAGGCGGGGAAAAGTAAACCTTTTTACCCGCCCCCGCCGAAAGCGGAAAAGGGTATGCGGACATTATTATAGAGGATTTTGCCGAAAAAATCGGCATTGTAATAGAAGTAAAGTATGCGGAGAACGGAAAGCTGGAGGCCGGATGTAAAGAGGCCATGAGACAGATTGAGACAGAACACTATGAAAAGCAGCTGTACTTGGACGGGATGAGAAGCGTTATAAAGTGCGGGCTTGCATGCTATGTTAAAAGCTGTAAAGTGGTATTTGAAAGATCGGCATAACAAGAAGGTTCGAGCGTGGCTCTGCCATCACGGATGGCGCCAGGAACAGCGGCATCGGATTACCGCCAACAACACAGACGCCGCCCCGACCAACGGGGCGGCTGTGGAAATATCATTCTCCCGCTGGATGAGGAAATCTACCTCATAGGGAGGATTGCTCTGGCTCCAGCACCGGGGAATCACTTGAAACTGGGGCAGGCTGTATTTTCGTAATAGCGTCCGCCGAATTCTTTGAGGACTCAGGTCTTGCCCACCTGACGCACGCCCTTTAAGATCAGCGGCTTGGGGTAGGGCGAATTCTTCCAATTCAGCAGCTTATTCATAATCAATCGTTCCATAAATACACTCCCTCACATTTTTATTGGAGATTATGTGTTCCGTGATCACATTTTTATGTATTTTCGCGGATGACGAGGGCGCACTCCGCAAATCGGATTCAAAAGGCAGAAAGGGCTCGCTCACAGCAGCATGGATTTCTCATAGAGCTCTGCCCGATATCGAAATGTGGACAGGGGCATGCCGCATTCCCTGGCAGCCTCCGTGCCGGTGATTTTTCCTGCCTTCCACTGTTTATAGACCCGGTGGTAGCTTTCCGGCAGAGGCACAGGCGGCCTGCCGAACCTGACGCCTCTGGCTTTTGCCGCCGCAATGCCCTCCGCCTGCCGGTGCCGGATGTTGTCCCGTTCGTTTTCCGCCACAAAGGATAGTACCTGCAGGACGATGTCGCTGAGGAAAGTCCCCATGAGATCTCTGCCGCGGCGGGTGTCCAGGAGGGGCATATCCAGCACTACGATGTCGATCTTTTTCTCTTTCGTGAGGATCCTCCATTGATTCTGGATCTCCTCATAATTGCGTCCCAGGCGGTCGATGCTCTTGATGTAGAGCAGATCATCCTGCTTGAGCTTTTTGATCAGCTTTTTGTACTGGGGCCGCTCAAAATCTTTCCCGGACTGCTTGTCCGTAAAAATGTTCTCTTCAGGGACGGACATTTGGCGCATTGCGGCCCACTGCCGGTCTTCATTTTGATCCCTTGTACTCACTCGGATATACCCGTATGTTTGGTTTAAAATAGTTATCGCCCCCTCTCAGTGTTTGATTTATATCTTATCATAAGGGTATAATAAAAGGCTGCCTTTGCCGTTTTCGCGGAAAAGCGCAGCCTTGTTGATTTTCTGTATATTCTGTTTTGGTTAATTAAAGATGTCGGTGCAGAGCAGCATTCCGTACTGTACCAGCTTGTCGTAGTTGACACAGTACAGATAGTATCCCCCGATATTGTGCTGTACATCGTCGATGCGGACACGGTAGCTGTCATGCCGCACCATGAAGGTGTCCAGGATACGGCCGGGATTTTCCATGTACATGGCGTACTCGGGATAGAAATACCCGTTCAGCTGCCGGTTCGCCCTGGTATAGATGGCTCCCAGGAAGGGCCACAGATCAAAACCGCTGATTGAAGCGCCGCTCTGGACCATCCGGTCGTAGATCTCAAAGGTGGACATGAGCAGTTCCAGGTAAGTGTGGTAGGTAGTGTCCCGCTCAGAGATGGTTTTCAAATTCTTCTGAGCGTTCTGCAGGGCAAACACATAGTAGTCCGGCCGGTCGGTGACGTACTTGGTGATCTCGTTCATGCTGTAGGCCACCCAGTGGTCCTTGTACTGTGTGTAATCTGCTTCTATGAAATGTGCCACCGCGCTCTCGGCGGCATCCAGCCACACCTGATCGCCTGTGAGGCCGTACAGCCTGCAGAGGGCAAACGTGGCCTCCCCGTCATAGTAGACCGTGCGGAACTCTTTCTTCCGGGTGAAATCGCCTTTGAGCACATGGTAATAGGTACCTTTCTCCTGATCCATCATGGTGAGTATCCCATTTCCCAGCGCCGTGCAGACATCCTCGTACCTGCGGTTTTGGAACGCGTCCATGTACTCCGTCAGGGCGACCACCGCGATTCCGCAGCCTCCCAGCTTGATCTCGTCGGCCGTCTCCTCATAGAGATAAGCCCTCCCCCCGCCGTCATAGACTATCTGGCTCAGCATGTAGCCGATGGTCTGGTCAATCTTTTCCGCCAGCTCCTCATCGGGCACAAGGCGGTAGCGGCAGATGAGAGACCAGATGGTGCTGGCGTGGCGTACGATGTTGTAGCCCTCGATCTCCTGGTCAGAGCAGGGGTAGATCCCATAGATAAAAGAGCCGTCCTCCCTGACTTGATCTTTCAGAAAAGCAGAACCGTTCAGGATCAATTCTCTTACATAGTCTGCGTCCAGAACCTCCACCTGTCTCCGCCCGTAATCCAGTCCTCCCGCATTGAGCTCATAGACGTCGCTGTTCTCGTCACACAGCCAGCCGATGCACTGGAACAGGGTGCACTGGTCCGGCAGTGCGGAGAGGGGCCTGCGTTTCGCCTTTTTCAGATAGGATCTCAGCGCGTCCAGGCTGACACCGCCGTTATCATAGTCGTAGATCTGGGCGCCGTTGAGCTCTGCCTCCAGCAAGGCAGTCTGAAAATTCTGGTCAAATGCCACCCCGTAGCGGAAGAACTGCTGGCGGGAGGCGACAACCCCCCTCTTCAGTTCAGACATCGGGACAACTTCAGAAAGGTAAACTACATCAGCTTTAACCCATTTTGGCTGGAGTCCGCTTTTTTTCAAGGCTTTATCTGCGTGAGCCACGGCTGTGTCCCATGCTATGGCCAGGTTTTCACCTGTGCCGCTGTAGACGCTGGCGCGTTGGTTTCCGTCACAGACAGAGAGGAAAACCACTTGTCCCGCACTTCCAGCGGGATTGACGCCTACCTCCAGTTCAACCCAGTCCGTAAGGACGGACTGCCGGAGCAGGTCGGCTTTCTGACGAAAAAGAGTCGTGTCTTTGTCACTTTGACCGAAAAGGATCATAGCAGCAGCCACAACTGCCATCGCGACAACCGCCAGCAGCAAAATTGCCGCCCGACGGAAGAAATGTTTCCTCTTCATTGTCTCACTCCTCCGTAGTTTCTTTATAATAAGAGAACCGGAGCTCACTGGGAACCCCGGCTCTCTCAATTCAAGTCAGATTATTTCACTTCCGCACCATTAGGAATCCTGGCGTTTCTTTTTTTCAAGTATGAGCAGCCATGCCAAACTCATGGTGGACAAAGCAGCTATCGCATGCCACATGGCAGATGCCTGCCCGGTCTTGGGCAGACTGGCTAATGGAACGTCCTCATCAGGAATGTTCGCCAAGGGAACGTCCTCATCAGGAATATTTGCCAGAGGCACTTCTTCATTAGGGATACTTGTCAAAGGTACATTCTCACTTGGGATATTCGTCCTTCTTCTTGTTACAGTACCGCCACTGGGGACATTTCCGCCAGGGATGTTAGTGTCGTCATCGGTATCCGCATCCGCGTCCGCGTCCGCGTCGGCATCCGCATCCGCGTCCGCGTCGGCATCCGCATCCGCGTCCGCGTCGGCATCCGCATCCGCGTCAGCATCCGCGTCCGCGTCAGCATCCGCGTCGGCATCCGCATCCGCGTCCGCGTCAGCATCCGCGTCGGCATCCGCATCCGCGTCGGCATCCGCATCCGCGTCCGCGTCGGCATCCGCATCCGCGTCGGCATCCGCATCCGCGTCCGCGTCAGCATCCGCATCCGCGTCGGCATCCGCATCCGCGTCCGCGTCAGCATCCGCGTCGGCATCCGCATCCGCGTCAGCATCCGCGTCGGCATCCGCGTCGGCATCATCATCACCTTCTGTTGATTCTGGGCGCTTATTGTTGTTCCAGTTATTTTCCCACTCGGTATGATCTTTCTCAGTGGTAGTAGTAGTGACAGTAATTTCTGCTGACACCTGTGTTTGGGTGATCTCATCCTTCCGAGTCTGGATCTCAGTATCAGTTTTTTCCTGGGTATTACCGGACTCGGTCTTGCTAATTGTTGCCTCAGATTCTTTGACATTAAAATCAATATCTACAGACAGGTCAACATCGCGTTCACCTTCACCCATACCAACGAATGTTTGGGAACCTGTCATTCCTGTCTTGCAGGTATACAAATATATACCTTTTGCCAACTCCTGAGTACCAGACAAATTAAGGGTAATCCTGGAACCGTTTGGCAATTCCAGACCGGAAATAGTATAGTTACCATTTTCGTCTGGACTGATTTTACCATAATTCTGACCTTCTTTATTCTCGCCAGCCAAACGCTTGGTCTCAATTACATTTCCATCAAGAAATACCTGTACGATCAAATCACCATTCTTGCTAGGTACTACAGACATACCGAAAGAAACATCTGCTTTATAAATGGCTTTATTATCTTCGGTCATTTTGAATACGGTCTCACCATTTTCGTCCGTTTCAGTGATTTTCTCGCCTATAGTGATGGTAGAGCTGGTAGCAAAAACGTCCTCTGTGATAAAAACTGTCTCATCTGGAGCTTCTGTCTGTCCTTTAATCAGAAACTCATAAAGTTTTTGAGTCAAAATTCTATCATCAGCAGTGTCACCAATTTGACTGAAACTATTGCCACCATTGTAGTACTGACCAACGATATCGCCATTCACTTTTTGGTCACCGCTGTTTCCAAAGTGCCAAATAGCTGCTTGAGTTGCAGTCAGTGCCTGGCCTGCAGTCAAACGATTAATTTGATCTGAGGTAAGGCCGGTATTTGATTGTTTACTCAGCCAGCTTTTTAATTCCGCTAAACTTCCAGTACCTGAAGTAGTGCCCCAATAACCGTTTTCAGCGATATAACGAATATGTTCTGCAGCATCCTTTCCATAATATTCTGCATCCTCAATATTGGTCATAGTATATGCTGCACCGTTAGACGGGCTAACTTCAAAATCGGCGCAGTATACATAGAACTTCTCACCATTTTTATTCTTCAGAACAAACTGATGAGGCTGCCAAGTGTAAGCTGGGTTACCACTACTGCCTGGCGCTTTGACGCGAATAGCACTTTCAAGACCATACTCTCCAAACCACTCAAAATCATTATTAACAGGGATCCAGTTACCCTGTTGATCTTTGGCGACTTCTACTTCAATCTTTTTATTATCCTTAAGTGTAACTGTAGCTGCATAGATTGTGTTTCCATTTGAGTCTTTCCTATCAGTTGGAGTTGCGGTAAATGTACCATCAGGCCGGTGATACAGGTCTGTTGTTGTATCGACTTTACCGGACGCAGGTTCTTTCACATCAGGTGTCACAGATGGAGTCATAACGACCTTGCCGTTATCATCACCAGCAGTCACCTTACTCATAGATGCTGTAATCTCTCGGTCAGTGGCAGTAATCTTGTGGTTACTCACAGTGGTACCCTGAGTAATGAGTGTGGTAGTGGTGGTAACAACCTTGTTTATGCCCGTACTGGTAGTTGTAGTAATGTCCTTTTGATAAGAGGTGACAACGGTGGTCTTCCTACCCCACACAGACTCACTGGAAGTGGAAACCTGCTTGCCGTCAGCGCTGGTAACAGTTGTCGTCGTCTGATAGCCAACGGTTTGACCATCGTCATCTTTAATTTCCTCCACTGTCACCACGGTTTTTGTGCCGTCCTCAGCAGTGCTTTCGCTTGATTCCGGCTTATCCGGCAAGGTAATATAGGTCTCCTCCTCATCTGGGAGATTGCTTGTTTCCGTCTTGGATTCTGTAGTCACATCGCCTGTCTCAACCTTTTCACTGGTCTCGGGGGCTCCGATTATGGTAGTAACCGTAGTGATTGTATATTCGGTTACGTTTGTTCCACCCTTATCATTGGGAGTACCCTTGAGTTCAACAGTGGTTTTCTCCTCGACCTTAGAACCATCCTTTTTCTCAGTAACAACTGTCTTGATAAATTTATCATCTTCCTGAGAGGTAGATGTTGTAACTGTTTCACCGTTCTCATTGGTCTCAACTTTCGGTTCTGAAAGTATCTCATTCAAAGGATAATTTTTATCATTCCATAACAAAAGATCTGCTAGTTCCTGATCAGTCAGTGAAGCCGTACCTGTCTTATTCTCGCCAGGTTTCAGTTCAACAGTGATATCCTTAGAAGGAATTTGACTCTCAACCTTTGTCTCGGTTTTTGTCTCCTCGTTTGTATCAGTAGTGACAAACTCGCCCGGATTAGTAGTTGAGATGGTTTCACCAGGCTTCACATCAACCGTTGGTCCCTTCTCGTCTTCTGGAGTACCAGGCTCGGTGGCAGTCGTAGTAGTCGTAGTGGTAGTAGTCGATTCACCTTTCACAGAACCGGATTCTTCCAAGATCTCTCCATCTTTATCAGTGACTGTGACCTTGACGGTCTCCTCGGAAGTTTCAGTCTTCTTATTAGGGAGCTTGTCATCAATATCAGTCCAGCCAGAGATAGTGGTGGTGGTAGTCTCTCCTGTCTCTGCATTGGTTTCGCTTGTGGTATCACTGTAAGAAGAATCATGCTCGGACTCACTAGTATTGCCATCTTCATCCTCTTTTATGTTGTCATCAGGGTTTTCTTTATCTTCAGGTTTTGACTCACCATCAGGATTTTCATTGCCTTCTGACTTTGTATCACCATCAGAATTCTCGTTGCCTTCTGACTTTGTATCACCATCAGAATTCTCGCTGCCTTCTGACTTGGTGTCGTCATCAGGATTCTCGCTGCCTTCTGACTTGGTGTCGTCATCAGGATTCTCGCTGCCTTCTGACTTGGTGTCGTCATCAGGATTCTCGCTACCTTCTGACTCCATGTCGCCATCAGGGGGTTCATTACCCTCTGAATTTACGTCACCATCAGAATTCTCGTTGCCTTCTGCCTTAGTGTCACCATCAGGATTCTCATTGCTTTCTGTCTTGGTGTCACCATCAGGATTCTCATTGGTGTCTAATTTTACGCCACCGTCAAGATTCTCGTTGCTGTCTGGTTTTGCCTCATCATCGTTGAGGGTTACGGTTATCCCTGACTCAGAAAAATCATTGACACTGGAGTTATTACCAGCGTCTTCAGATTCGCTGTCATTTTCTTCGGCATTAGATTTTTCTTCGCCATTGCTGAGGTCTACGGTTATCTCTGCCTCAGAAAGTCCATTGACACTGGTATTATCACCAATAGCTTCAGAGTCATCGTCGCCCGCATCCACATCCCGGCCGTCAGCTGTGACATCCGTGTCAGCCTCATTACTGTCAAAATCCTCAGCTTCCCCAGCTACAACAGCCATATCATTCCCCGCCGCGAATGCCATGCTTGGGGTCATGCCCACGCACGTCACAAGCACGAGGAACATTGCGAATCCACGCTTCAAAAATCTTTTTCGTTTTCGTTTCATAAACTTCATCTTCCTTTCTTTGCAAGCATCTGTTTGCTGTCGGACGCAAAGAATCCGGTAGCCGAACGAGCGTAGGGCCCGTCGCCCCTTAGCCTCTGGCTTTGCGGTCCCAGTGTTTCCCCTGGTTTGCCTAAATGCAACCGAACGAGCGTCACGCGGATATTCTTGTTTATGTTATATCCTGCGTCCCAGCCTCTGGCTTTGCGTCCCACCGTTTCCAATGGTTTGCCGATACGCCTTTTTATCCGCCTTCCACCGCCATCGGCGCATAGGGCAGTGGGGCATCTCCAGGGCGGAATCACCCGGACCATAAAGCCGCCTCCTTTGCGATTAGTTGTGTAGATTGGCTGTCTGGTACTCTTGGCAAATCCACTTAAAATGTTTCGTGCAGGGCCTCCATTCCCCCAATTTTGGGCATTATCTATAGTTCAAATCTGTCATTTTGCAAAAAAGTGTACTTTTTCGCAAGTTAGTTTTTGGAAAAAATGTGGAGACCAGGTATTGTCAAGTGAGACATTTTCTGATAAGATTTAAATACAGATCCATAAATAGTCGTTTTGCGAAAAAGTACACTTTTTTGCAGCCGGACAGCTTGGCTGTGCCGGTGCGGCTGTGGAGGAGCTGTTTGAAACTTGTTGCGTGGATTTGCCGGGAAACCCGATGGCGGGGATGCCGGCTGATTCAAGTAGGTGTCTGATAACAGGGAGGGGGGAGGCTATGACGGAAAGGGATCCGCCGTAGTACTACCCCGCTGTCGTCTGTGTCGGCGCGGCGGGAGCGGAGAAAAAGAGGCGCAATTGGCAAACCTGGGGAAACCCAGGGACGCAAAGCTACGGAACTGTGGTATCAGCTTGACCGTATGTCAGCGGGATGCTATGTCCGCCGGATACTTTGCATCCGTGAATTTGCAAAGAAAGGAAGATAATATGACTAGATGGAAAAAAGCAAGCAGACGCGGATTATCCGTGTTTCTGACGCTGGCATTGTGCCTGAATACGCTGAATCTGACTGCGTTTGCGGAAGAGATGCCTGCGAATGATTCCGGGGAAGGCCCCGGGGAAACTTATGACCTGAACATTCCATTGCCCCAGGCTGATCCGGAGAATGGAGTTGCATATCCGCTGCCTCTCGACGGGTTTGTGGATATGCTGACGACAGATTATTCCAAGGGAGAATTTGTTCCGGGCGGCACATGGTCTGTCGAAGGTACATGGGAAGATGGTTCTCTGGTCATGGAGATTGACCCACAGAGCGGTGAGGCGGTAGTTTTTGAACCCGCCGGCAAGGAAGCGATGGTCACCGTTGTGTACTCCTATGAGGAGGACGGAGTGAAAGGCCAGACTCTCCCCGAGAATACGAAGGTCGGTACGTCCGATGAGGTTCTCACGGAGAATATAAAGGTGGAAAAACCTGCTGCGCCTGTAGAGCAAACGACTGAAGAGGAAACGGAAACTACAAAAGATGTGGAGACCGTGGAGTCTGCAGACGAGACTAGCGAAGAGGAAACGGAGTCAGTAGAGGAGACTTCTGAGGATGAGACGGAATCTGCGGAAACTATGGAGTCTGTGGAAGAGAGTTCTGAGGAGGAAACGGAAGCTACAGAGTCAGTAGAGGAGACTTCTAAGGACGAGACGGAATCTGCGGAAACTACGGAGTCTGTGGAGGAGAGTTCTGAGGAGGAAACGGAAGCTACGGAGTCAGTAGAGGAGACCTCTAAGGACGAGACAGAATCTGCAGAAACTACGGAGTCTGTGGAAGAGACCTCTGAGGACGAGACAGAAGCTACGGAGTCTGTGGAAGAGACCTCTGAGGAGGAAATGGAAGCTACGGAGTCAGTAGAGGAGAGTTCTGAGAAGGAAACAGAAGCTACAGAGTCAGTAGAGGAGAGTTCTGAGGATGAGACGGAAGCTACGGAGTCTGTGGAAGAGAATATTGAGGACGAGACAGAAGCTGCAGAGCCTGTGAAGGATGAGACCGAAAAGGAAGAGAAGACCGCGGAAGCCGCAGGAGGAACCTCTGAGGAAGATAAAGCGGATAATGCAAAAGCATCAGATATAGTGTCTGCTGATGCGCATTTCGTGAAATTTGAGGGGACTCCAGTGAAAGTGTCCTATAAGGATGCGGAATCTGAGGAAACTGCAGAGAAAGCATCTGAAAAGGATGAAAGAAGTGAAACTGTGGTTGCGTCTTCTTCTAATGGACAGTCAAAGGCTGATGACAGTGATACAACCGAAACCACAGAAAAGACCAAAACCGGAACTATGACCTGGAAGGTGCTGTTTACTTCTGAAGTGAATCTGGCAGCGGCTAATGATACTGTTAAGAAACTCCAGAAGACGATTGAGGGTTGGTCAGATAAAACGAAGCCTATTGAAATTGGTAGTACGATTATTGTTACTGGAACTGAAGAACTTGATTTAATGGGATGTACCATTAAGTATATCGGAACGACTGGCAGTGTTTTCCATGTTACAGGCGGTACTTTTACACTGAAGGGCAATGGAAATATCAGCGGTGGTAAAGGAACCAAAGTAAAGTGGTCTGAGATTGTAGATCGTGATAAAACCAATGGTGAACCCGCAGGCGGTGCTGTTCTCGTAGATTCTGGAGCCACCTTCAATATGTATGGTGGTACGATTACTGACAACAATGCAACCTGGGGCGGCGGCATTGCAGTGGCACGAGGCGGTTTTCTGAATATTTACGGTGGTACGATCAGCAATAATACTGCAACCAGTTCTGATAATGATAATCTTTCTGGTGCGGCTACCGGGAAATACGGCGGCGGTGGTGGTATTTTCTGTGCTGGCATAGGTTTAATCAAGCCTACTAAAGGAAATATCAGCATCACTGGTAATTCGACTGGAACAATCAATGACCTTGGCGGCGGTGGTATCTTTATTGAGAACAAGGGTTCCATGCAAATCTTCAATGCCGTGATTACAGGTAATACCGCAAGCGGACAGGGCGGTGGAGTAGCCGGCTGCCTTCACGGCAAGATGTCAAATATTTCTCCTCAGACGGCGGCAATCTATGGTAATACAGCAGAGAATTCCAAACGTGTAACCAGATTGAGCAACGTAGTCGACCATAATGATTGGTGGTGGAAAAAGGATAAAGTTTCAAACGCAAACGATTATTTTTGTGCTGGCTACAGTGTAGTTGGTAAGCGTTCCATGAATGATGGCGATGCTAAATGGACAGGATGGAAAGCTACTAGTTCTTCTTCCGGTGTTTCAACAGTAAGTGGCGACCCGATTGTGGTAAAAGGCGTGCTCGGACTGACCGCAGGTAGTGGTAATAATGTAGGGGCCAAAGCTAATTCTTTTAAACTCAATAATAAGGTGGTTACCATTAGTGGAAATACTTCTAAGATGCATGGCGGTGGTATCGGCTGTAACGGTACATTGAGCTTCGGCGAGGAGGGCTTCAATTATTTCAATAGCAATATTACGTTGAAAGCGACCAAATTTGTGAAGACAGCTAATGGATCAGATTCTGCAAATGGATATCAGTTTTTATTACTTGATTCTTCAAAGAGGCAGATTGCCACTGTGACCAGTAATCAGAACGGTGTGATTCAGTTCCCGAATCTTTCTACCACAGACCTGTTCGGGAATGAACTTAAAGAGGGATCTAAAGAAACCACTCTTTATTTAAGGGAAGTTGTTCCAAGTTCAAAGCAATCTGGCATCATTTATGATGAAGCGGAACGGAAGATCATAATTAAGGCAACGAGAAAAGACACCCCGAAGGAGATTACTACCGGTACTGGTGGCGTGAATGTGACAACACATGAATTTAAAGACACGATCACGAGTGTAGAAGTATGGGTAGGTGATAGGAATGTTTTTTCTGTCAAGAATCCTGGCAAAACTATTACTCTCACTGGTGATGCCAATTTCACCAACAAAAAAGTCGGCAGTCTAACAGTAACAAAGAAAGCTGTCATAGAATCAGAATATGGTACTGCCCAGAAGACAGAATTTGGATTTAGTGTAAAACTGGGGAATAGCAACGAGAAGGTTGGTACATTTACTGCTGCTTCTATTGTGTATCAGAAAGATGGTATCTATAGCTTCAACTTGAGTCAAGGTCAAAGTTTTAAGATCACAGATATCCCTGCTGGGACTAAGTACACTGTGAAAGAGACTGACTCTGGTGAGTACACTGCGAGTGGTGAGGTTGAAAATGGTACGATTAAGCAGGGGGATACTAACTCCGTAGAAGTAACCAATACCCGCAAAACCGGAAAGATCGAAATAACAAAGGCTGTCAGCGGTGTTACAGCTGCTAACATCTCAGGACAAAAGTTTACTTTCCAGGTGAAAAACAGCCAAGGAACTGTTATAGCTGATCTGCCGGTCGGAATTAACGAGACTGCCACAATTGGAAATCTGCCTTATGGCACATATACCATTACAGAGGTCAGTGGAGAGGTTGAGAATCTGGTCTGGAATGGTGTGAGCTTCGGGAATGGGGAGCCATCCAAAGACAACAAGAGCATCACGGTAAATGTAGGCGAGAACAACAAAACATATAGCGTTACCGCGACAAACCATTATGAACCTGTCACGAAACTGACAGTAAAAAAGGTAGTCGAAGAATTTGGCAACACACCCGATCAGAGTGAATTCTGGTTTACTGTGACTATGGGTGACGGTAGTGCAGGGAATGTTCCAGTAGCTGATGCGGCAGCTGAGATTTCCTATAAGAAAAATGCTATTTATCGATTTAAGTTAGGGAATGGGGCGACCTTCACCATCAAGGATATTCCTGTGGGAACTACTTACAAGGTGAAAGAGGATCCGTATGATCAGTACATCGCGAGTGACGGAGCTGAAACTGACGGGACGATTACGAAGGGCGAGAATTCCGTAGAAGTAGAAGTAACCAACACCCGCAAAACTGGCAAGATCCAAGTTGCCAAGAGTATCAGCGGTATTGGAGAGAATCTCATTCCGACAGGCACCAAATTTACTTTCAAGGTGGAGGGTGCCAATGCTGTAAAGACAGTGGATGTCGGGGTAGGAGAAACTGGCGAAATCGATCATTTGCCTTATGGCACATATACCGTTACGGAGATCAGTGGAGCTGTTGAGAATCTGGTCTGGAATGGTGTGAGTTTTGAGAAAGGCCAGAAGCCATCTGCGTCTAACAGTATTACGGTGACTATAGGTGAGGAAGTAAAAACCTATAAAGTTACCGCGGACAACAATTATGTGCCGGTCAGAGATCTGAAGGTGACAAAGGAGGTCGTTGAAGTCGACGGCACAACTGCCCAGGAGAAATTCGGATTTACCGTAAAGATGGGGGATGGTACTGCCCCAGTAGAAATAGTGGATGGAGTTCTTGTTGCCTCCTATAAGGAAAACGGCTCCTATTATTTCAAACTGGCAAAAGATGAAACCTTCACCATCAAGAACATCCCTGTAGGGATTACATACACGGTAAAAGAAGATGAATCAGGCCAGTACACACCCAGCGGCGAAGTTGAAGACCCAACTGCCATTACGGCTGAGGGGGAGAATTCCGTAGTAATAACAAATACCCGCAAAACCGGAAGCATCCGGGTTATCAAGAGTGTCAGCGGCGTTGAAGAGAACTTGATCTCATCGAACAAAAAATTTGTCTTCGAGGTGAAGAGAGAAGGTGCTCTTGTAGCCAGGCTGCATGTCAGGGTAGGAGAAGACGGGGCTGCCGTAACCGGGAAGCTGCCTTATGGCGATTATACCATTACAGAGGTCAGCGGAACTGTTGAAAATCTCATCTGGAATGGCGTGAGTTTTGCAGAAGGCCAGAATCCGGCAGCGTCTAACAGTATTACGGTGACTGTAGGCGAGAAAGACAAAACCTATGAAGTTACTGCTGACAACAATTATGTACCAGTTAGAGATCTGAAGGTGACAAAGAAGGTCGTTGAAGTCGACGACACAACTGCCCAGGAAGAATTCGGATTTACCGTAAAGATGGGGGATGGTACTGTCCCAGTGGAAATAGCGGATGGAGCCACTGTTGCCTCCTATAAGGAAAACGGTTCCTATTATTTCAAACTGGCAAATGATGAAACCTTCACCATCAAGGACATCCCTGTAGGGGTTACATATACGGTGGTAGAGGATCTCTCAGACGAGTACACACCCAGTGACGAAGTTAAAGACCCGATTCCCATTGAGGAAAATGGGGAGAATTCCGTAATAGTAACCAATACCCGCAAAACCGGAAAGATCCAAGTCGCCAAATCTGTCAGCGGTGTTGACGGAAGCCTCATTCCAGAGGGGACTCAATTCACTTTCCAGGTGAAGAGAGGCGACGAGGTTGTGGATGAACTTCATGTGGAAAATGGTGGGATTGGCACAACCAAAGAGCTGCCTTATGGCGACTATACCATTACAGAGGTCAGCGGAACTGTTAAGAACCTGGTTTGGGAAGATGTGAGCTTTGCGGAAGGCCAGAACACACCTGCGGGCAACAGCATTACGGTGACTGTAAATCAAGAGAACAAAATCTATGAAGTTACCGCGGACAACAGTTATGTACCAGTCAGAGATCTGAAGGTGACAAAGAGAGTCGTTGAAGTCGACGACACAACTGCCCAGGAAGAATTCGGATTTACCGTAAAGATGGGGGATGGTACTGTCCCAGTGGAAATAGCGGATGGAGCCCTTGCTGCCTCCTATGAGGAAAACGGTGTCTATCATTTTATGCTGACCAAGGACGCGACTTTCACCATCGAGGACATCCCTGTAGGGGTTAGGTATACGGTAGAAGAAGATGAATCCGAGGAGTACACAGCGAGCGGTGAAATTACAGCCCCGACTGCAATTGAGGAAGATGGGGAGAATTCTGTAGAAGTAACCAATACCCGCAAAACCGGAAGAATCCGAGTTGTTAAAGCTGTCAGTGGTATTGAAGAGAACCTGATCCCAGCAGAGACAACATTCACTTTCCAGGTGAAGAAGGGCGAGAATCTTGTAGCCGAGTTGTCTGTGGGAGTGGGAGAAGATGCGTCTGATATGGTCGAAAACCTTCCTTATGGCGATTACACTATTACAGAGGTCAGCGGAGCCGTTGAAAATCTGATCTGGAATGGCGTGAGTTTTGCGGAAGGCCAGGATCCGGCAGCGTCTAACAGTATTACGGTGACTGTAGACGAGAAAGACAAAACCTATGAGGTTACCGCGGACAACAATTATGTGCCAGTCAGAGATCTGAAGGTGACAAAGAGGGTCGTTGAAGTCGATAACACAACTGCCCAGGAAGAATTCGGATTTACCGTAAAGATGGGGGATGGTACTGTCCCGGTTGAGATAGCGGATGGAGCCACTGCTGCCTCTTATGAGGAAAATGGCAGTTACCATTTTATGCTGACAAAAGACACAACCTTCACCATCGAGAATATTCCTGTAGGGATTGAGTACACGGTGGAAGAGGATGAGTCGGACGAGTACACAGCGAGCGGCGAAATCACAACCCCTGCGGCCATTGAGGAAGATGGGGAGAATTCTGTAGAAGTAACCAACACCCGCAAAACCGGAGAAATACAGATTACCAAGGCTGTCAGCGTCTCTCATGAAGGCAGTATACAGAAAGATGTTGAGTTTACTTTCGAGGTAAGGAATAAAGCGGATGACTTGACTGCGGATCCCGTAGCCACGCTGAGCATCAAAGACGGTGAGTCGAAGAGAATCGAACTGCCTTACGGCCAATATACGATTACAGAGGTTCGGAAAGATGTTTCCGGCGCGTTCTGGAATGGTGTAAGTTTCGAGGAGGGTCAGACTCCGTCTGCGGACAACAGCATTACGGTGGAAGTGGACGAGGAAGGCAAAACCTATGAGGTTACTGCACAAAACTACTATGTACCTGTTACAAACCTGACGGTGACAAAGAGGGTCCATGAGGCTGAGGTCGGTACACCCGCCCAGACTGAGTTTGGATTTACTGTGAAGCTGGGAGACGGCAGCAGCGATGTTGAAGTAGCAGAGGGTTCAACTACCGCATCCTATGTGGAAAATGGTAATTACTACTTCAAGTTGAAGGCCGATGAGACTTTCACGATTGAGGACATCCTTGTAGGAACTGCGTACACAGTGGTTGAGGATTCAACCGAGATGTACATTGCCAGCGGTGAAGTTGAGGCACCAGTGGAAATTTCGGCAGAAGAGAATTCTGTTGAAGTAACCAATACTCGTAAAACCGGAAAGATCCAGATTGCCAAGGCGGTCACGGTCTCTGACGGAAGCACCATCCCGACGAATGCAGAATTTACTTTCCAGGTGAAGAACGCAGCAGGAGATGTTGTAGATGAATTGACTGTTAAAAATGACGGCCAGACTGTCACAACCAAAGAACTGCCTTACGGCGAATATACCGTTGCAGAGACCAAGGGAGACGTTTCCGGTATGATCTGGTACGGTGTGAGCTTCAAGGAAGGCGAGGCCCCGTCTGCGGATAACTCCATTAAGGTTACTGTAGACAATGAGGGCGAAACCTATCAAGTTACTGCAACAAACCACTATGTACCCGCTACAAGCCTGACGGTCAACAAAGTATGGGAAGGCGACAGCGAGAGAGTACGTCCCACCAGCGTCAGCGTGCAGTTGTACCGCGATGGTGAGGCATATGAGTCGGCTGTTGTTTTGAATGCAGGTAATGGGTGGAGCCATACTTGGGAGAACCTGGACAGCAGCTATACTTGGACTGTTGAGGAGATCAATGTACCCGAGAACTATGACTCGGCTGTCCGCAGAACCGGGAATGTAGTGACTGTTACTAATACTTACAGACCGGAGGAGTCGACAACCCCAGAGGAGACCACTCCCACGGAGACGACCCCAGAGGAGACAAGTCCGACGGAGACAACACCGGAAGAGACGACTCCTACAGAGACGACCCCAGAGGAGACGACTCCCACAGAGACATCGCCAGAGACTCCTGAGAACCCGCCGAGAAGGGGAGGCGGAGGCGGGGGCAATCCGACCCGGACGAATATTCCGGACGAGAACGTACCGCTGACAGAAATCCCCGGCTCTGAAGTTCCTCTGGCAGGGCTTCCGAATGTGGAGGAGGTTCCGGTGACAAACATTTTCGATCCTGATGTGCCTCTTGCCAATATACCGAAGACGGGAGACGATTCCAATGTCTGGAATCTGCTGATCCTGCTCTCCGGCGCAGGGCTGGCATTGCTGGCGCTGCTGAAGAAAAAGAAAGAGAGCAACGCAGAGTAGAAAACTTTTAAGTTAGACTGGACGCGGCCCGGGAAACCGGGCTGCGCCTTTTTTAACAGGAGGAAGATTATGTTCAAAAAATATGGAACAAAGATTCTCACAGTCCTTCTGGCGGCAGTATTTCTTTTCAGCACGGCTATGGCGATTCGGCAGCAATTCCAGTACCGGAACATCGATACAGGAAACAGCGAGGCGGCTCAGATCGCGGGTCTGTCAGATATGGGATCCTCGTCCGGGTCTGTCTCGTCCGCCCCCTCGGGCACGGAGATATTTTCCGGAAAGGACATGTCCTTGGGGGGTGAGGCGGCCGGGGAGGAAGGACTCTTCGGGGATGCTGCCGCCCTGATGAATGTGGATCTGGAGGCATTGCAGGCCGTAAATCAGGATATAATAGGCTGGATCGAGATTCCCGGCACGAAACTGTCCTGTCCCCTGGTAAAGGGAGCAGACAACCAGTATTACCTGAAACGGGACTGGAGGAGAGAGCCCAGCAGCGGCGGTGCGATCTTCGTGGAGGAGACAAACAGCCCGGATCTCACGGATTTCCATACCATCATTTACGGGCACAGGATGCGCAACGGCGCCATGTTCGCCATGCTGAAGGATTACCAGGATCAGAATTTCTGGAAGGAGCACCCCAGCATCTATGTGGCCGACGACCAGGGTGTCTCCCGATATGATATCTTTTCTGCCGAGGAGGCGGGGGTAACCTCGCTGGTCTACCGGACGGATATCACAGAGAACCGTCTTGAGGAGGATTTTTTGAAATACTGTATGCAGGCCTCGGTGATCGATACCGGGATCGTCCCGTCGGCGGAGGACCGTGTGCTGACCCTTTCCACCTGCACCGGACGGGGTTACCGCAGCCGGTGGGTGGTACACGGCGTTTTGAGATTCCGGTATGACAGGAACCAGTAGGAGAGAGGGTGAGGTGGATAGGGGGGGTCTAAGGATATAGGACAACCGGCGCCAGGCACACCGCTTTTTTCGGGATCATATCATACAGATAAGAGATTCCGGGGAAAATTCATGTATGGAAAATCAGAAAATGGAAAATGTTCTAAACCTGGCGCTTGAGGCCACGCCGGAAGAGCTGGAGCGTTCAGAGACCCTGGCCGTAGGGTACGACCGGGAAGAGAAGACCTGGGAGGTTATAGTCAAGCACTCCCGCCCCCTGGAGGGATTGGAGGAGATGGGGGTGAGGCAGCAGGAGCTGCTGAATCAGTACTCCATCCTCAAGGTGCCCGAGTCGAGGCTTCAGGAGGTGAGCGAGCTTCCCCAGGTAGAATATATAGAGAAACCAAAGAGGCTGTACTTTTCCGTAGGATCGGCAAAGGCAGCCTCTTGTATTACTTATGTCCAGGTGGAAGGCAGCAGGTATGCACCTTACCTGACAGGACGGGGGTGCATCGTGGCGGTTATCGATTCGGGGATCGACTATTTTCACGAGGATTTCCGCAACGAGGACGGAACCACCAGGATCGTGGAACTGTGGGACCAGACTCTGGGTCAGGTGTTCACAGAGGCGGAGATCAACGAGGCCCTGAAGTCGGGCAGCCGCCACGCCGCCAGAGCCATAGTCCCCAGCGTGGACGGGAGTGGGCACGGGACGGCAGTGGCGGGAATCGCGGCGGGAAACGGACGGGAGAGCAGTGGATTGAACCGTGGGGTAGCTTATGAGAGCGAACTTCTTATAGTGAAACTGGGAGTGGCGGATTCTCTTGGATTCCCCAGAACCACGGAACTGATGACTGCCATTGACTATGTGGTGCGCAGGGCAGCTGAACTTGGCAGGCCTGTGGCCTTGAATATCAGCATCGGCAACACCTACGGTTCCCACGACGGAACCAGCCTTTTGGAGACTTACATCGATGGGGTATCCAATTATGGAAGAAATGTGATAGTCATCGGTTCCGGCAATGAGGCGAGAGCAGGAGGACATATCTCGGGAGTTCTGAATGAGGGAGAAAGTGTGAACATTCAGCTGTCTGTTTCCCCCTATGAGACGGGAATCACCATCCAGCTGTGGAAATATTTTGTGGATGAGTTTACCATCACCTTGGTGACGCCTTCGGGAAGTATTCTCGGCCCTCTTCCTTCGGTCATCGGTCCTCAGACCTATGACTATGAGAGCACTCGGATTCTTTTGTACTACGGGGAGCCCAGCCCCTACAGCATGGCCCAGGAGATCTATTTTGACTTTATTCCCCTTCATCAGGATTATCTGCAAAGCGGTATCTGGGTGTTCCATCTGATTCCCAAAAGGATCGTCAAGGGCAGTTATGATTTTTGGCTGCCTTCTTCTGCCGTCCTCAATCAGTCCACTTATTTTCTGGAGTCAACACCGGATACGACTCTGACCATTCCCTCCACTGCGTCCATGGCCATCACCGTGGGAGCCTACAACAGCAATTACCAGACCTATGCGGATTTTTCAGGGCGGGGCTTTACCAGGGTGACCAATCAGGTGAAGCCGGATCTTTCGGCCCCCGGAGTGGGGATCATGGCACCAAAAAGCGGAGGCGGATATGAGGCGGTGACCGGAACGTCCTTTGCAGCACCCTTTGTCACAGGCAGCGGAGCTCTTATGATGCAGTGGGGGATAGTGGAGGGGAGAGACGAGTTTTTGTATGGGGAGAAGTTGAAAGCCTATCTCATCAGGGGAGCCAGACAGCTCCCTGGGTATGAGGTGTGGCCCAATCCCCAGTTGGGGTGGGGGGGGTTGTGTTTGAGGGATAGCCTGCCGGTGTGAATTTAATAAGAACCATGACTTAATAGTCGCTTTATTCAACACAAATTAATGAATAAAGTGACTATTCTATTGATTAAAGTGATAGAAAAAGATATACTATACAGTAGGAATGTATTGCCATGATTGTTGGACTGTAAATAGGAGATTCTTATGGATAGCAGATTAAAGAATGAATTGGATATATTGATTAAGATTGGGGAAGAGAGCGGAAGTTTAAGAACGTATACGGTAGAACAGCTGTTGAACGATCTGGGATTGAACACAGACAAAAATTTTGCTGAAGCAATCGACTATATTGAAGATTCAAAAAAAATTACACTTGTTGTGGACAACGAAGGGGAAAAAAAGACTGTTTTGGACTCCAGTAAGATTGCGATATTGCCCAAAACTTTAAGTGTTGAGGCAATTGTAAAACGCCTGAAAAATGATGAGATTAACCTTGATACGGAATTTCAGAGAAAAAAAGTCTATGGAGTCAGAAAGTAAAAAGTCAGTTGATAGAATCTCTGATGATTCAATTTCCGATACCTCCTATGTATTTTGATGGGAGAGATACAAATTCATGGCTGATAAAAGATGATTTCGCGGAAGACTTTTTGGCTTGTTATTACTATGTTGGAGGTAAAAATAAACCAGAACTATGTGAACATATAACAATTAGAAATTTAGCAGTAAAGGAGCATATTAATATACATAGATTTCAACTTCCGATTCGTAAATATGAGTTTAATCCTAAACATAAAATCAATAGTGGTTGGGGAACAGAGATGGATTTGCCAGATGAAATCGCCCAGGAAGTTTTGAATAAAGCGATTGTCGCGGAATCTGATCCAAAACATTTAATTGCGAAACATAACGGGAAATATTATTCTTTTAGACGTCATTGGGATATTTATTATCATGGATATTGGGATAATACTATGCCTGAGAATTTAAGACGCGGATTAGATGAATTGGAAAGCTGAATGCAGAAGCAGTTACCGAGGAATCCTCGGCATCTGCCCGGTTATGATGCGCGGCCTAATCCACAGCTGGGGTGAGGAGTGCTGTCCCTGGGGAATCCTGGCGAGGCACTGCTGCTGTTGCGTAAGAGCGGCCTTTGCGCAGGGGGACTGCGGAAAAATGATATGTGGTATTATGTAGAGTAAAGAGACAAAAGAGGAGGATATCATATGGGGATCATGCAAAAACGTTCACTGAAACTGGGAATTGGCTTTCTGGTGCTTCTGTTTATGGGAGTATCGCTGGCATGGAGTGTTTTCGTCGTTCCGATTGAAGATTACTTCGGCTGGAGCAGAAGCCAGACTTCGCTGGCTTTCACAATCAATATTATTTTCTTTTCCCTGGGGAGCGTAGCCGCCGGAAGCCTGAGCAAGCGATTTTCCTTCGGCGTGATGTTGAAAGCTGCCGCTGTTATGGTATTTGCCGGATTCTTTCTGGCAAGCAGAATGAACGCGGTATGGCAGCTCTATCTTGGATACGGCGTTCTGGTGGGCGGGGGAGTCGGCATGGGATATAACTGTATTCTGTCCGCCATTCCGATGTGGTTCCCGGAGATGAGTGCGACTGCCACCGGCGCGCTGCTCATGGGATACGCGCTCTCCACCGCTGTTTTTGGTCCGATTTTAAACAGTTTGATCGGCGGTGTGGGTATTCTGACAGCGTTCTTAACCCTGGCAGCGGTGTGTGGGGCGGGTGTCCTGATTTTCGGAACCTTTATCCGCATTCCCACGTTTGAGGAAATGAACGAGCTTCCTCAGCATGACAGAAGCAAGGGTAAGAAAACTCGAAATGTGATTACGGCGGATATGGTAAAGCTGCCGCTGTTCTGGGTATATTATCTGATGACGGTTATGATGCCCGGTATTGGGATAGCCATGATCAACCACAACTCACCGATTCTGACCGAGGTGCTCGGTACTTCGGCGTCCTTCGCGGCAGCGATCGTCAGCCTGGTGGCGGTGTGCAACGGTCTGGCCCGGTTCTGTTTCGGATTTGTATTTGACCGGCTGGGGGTAAAAACTTCCGCGATTTCTGTCAGCATCATTACGGCAGTCGCGGTCCTGGGAATCTTTCTGGGTGTGACTTCCCAAAATACCGTGATTTATATCGCTTCCATCTGCCTGCTTCTGGTTGGTTTCGGCTGCAACGCCACCATGATGCCGTCCATGATCAGGGAGCTTTTCGGACATCGGACGTTTTCACTGAACTATTCGCTTCTGGCAACCGATTCCATAATCACCGCGTTTTATCCGACGATTGTGGGATCACTTCGGACAGCGTCTGGAAGCTATAGGCTGCCGTTAATGGTTCTGTTGGCATCCGGTATGATCAATTTGCTGCTGCTGACGGTGTTCTTGAGGCTGTATTCCCGTATGGACGGGTGACACATGATCACGCGAAGCAGCACATGATCGATAAGACCATAGGAAAGATCTGTGAGAAAATAATCTCTTGACTAAAGGCAGTAAATGCAGGAACTGTTTGTTGCAGAAGAGTGGATGTGGTGGTGTAAATATTATGGAAAACAGATTATGGCTCCTTCTTGACGCACTGTCAGAGGATTATAAGACTTCAAAACAGCTGGGAGAAGAGCTGGGGATCAGCGAGAAGACCGTAAGGACAAGGATCAGGGAACTGGAGGAGGCCATAGGAGGCAGTGGGGCGCAGGTTTTCTCAAAGCCCAGGTACGGATACTGTATCAAGGTGGAGGAGGCGAATGCCTGGGAAGCGTTCAAAACAGGGCGTTATAAGGATGAGAGCCGCGTTCCGCTGGATTCGGCGGAGAGAGTGGACTATATGCTGGCGCTCTTTTTGAACCGGGGGGATTACAGGAAACTGGAAGATCTCAGCGACTTTCTGTTTGTCTCCTCCAAGACTCTGACCAATGAGTTAAAACGGGTGGAGCAGATTCTGGGGTGTTTTTCTCTGGGGCTGGAGAGGAAGCCTTACTACGGGATCCGGGCAGTGGGCAGGGAGTTTGATAAGAGGTGCTGTATTCTGCAAAATTTCTATCTGCCGAAAAAGTCTTTCTGGATAAGTGGGGAAAGACAGGAACAGGAGCAGAGTGTGATCGCGGCAGCTCTCCTGGAATTAACGGGGGAATATGACATGCGGTTTACGGAGATCGCCTTTCAGAACACGGTGCTCTATATCAGCCTCAGTATCTCCAGGATGAAAAAGGGATTCTTCATCGGCACGGCCATGTCCCCCATACCGGATAAGCGCATCCGGCGGGAGGTGGAGCTGGCCGCCAGACTGTATGAGCGGCTGGACGTGGAGGCAGTTTATGACATCCGGATGCCCTGGGCGGAGATCTACTTTGCAGGAGTGTACATAGCAGGACGCAGGATCCTCAGTCTGGATGAGGAGGGCGGCGAGAACAACCTGGTGGCAACGAAGGAGATCGACAGTCTGGTGTCCCGTATTCTGGAGGAGATCTATGTCGGTTACGGTGTGGAGCTGCGGGAGGACTTAAACTTAAGGATCATGCTGATCCAGCACCTGATTCCCATGGAGATCCGCATCCGGTACAACATCCCAGTGGAAAATGTGCCTGACAGGCAGATTAAAGAGAAATATATGCTGGCATACTCTATGGCTCAGCTGGCAGCGGCACAGATGACGGAACATTATGGGAGGGAGATGCAGGAGGATGAGGTTTTGTGCATAGCCCTCTATTTTGCCATGGCGCTGGAGGAGAAAAAGACCATGAGGAAGAAGAAAAACAGGATTCTTCTGGTCTGCGTCAGCGGAAAGGCCAGCTCCAGGCTTTTGAAGTACCGGTTTCAGAGGGAGTTTGGGGAGTACATCGATTCTCTGGAGATCTGCGGCGTCCATGAGCTGGAACAGGTGGACTTTAAACAGGTGGATTTTGTCTTTACCACAGTGCCTATTTACAGAAAGGTGTCCGTGCCCATTATGGAGATCCATGATTTTCTGGAGAGCGGGGAGATCATGTCTATCCGGCATTTTCTTCAGGCAGGGGGCATGCAGTTTTTGAATAAATATTACCGGAGGGAGCTGTTTTTCTCCCATATCCCAGGGGAGAACCGGGAACAGGTGATCCATGAGATCTGTGAGAGAATCGGAAAAGTGGTGTGGCTTCCCGAAGGGTTCGAGGAGTCGGTGATGGAGAGGGAACAGTACGGAGCCACGGATTTCGGCAATCTCACTGCCATTCCCCATCCCAGATATATGATGACCAGGGAGACCGTAGTGGCAGTGGCTGTCCTGAAAAAGCCTGTTCTCTGGTCGGCCAACATGGTACAGCTTGTGGTTCTCACATCATTAAACGAGGACGAAGATGATGAGGAGACTCAGGAATTTTATGAGATCACGGCAGCGTTTTTGTCTGACAAGGAGGCGGTGGAGGCTCTCATACAGGAGCCGGCGTTTGAGAATTTTGAGAAAAAAATTACCGCATTAAAACGGTAAGAAGGGTTGTGGAAGTTATCCGGCATTTTCTTTATAATCACAGCATAAGGACTGAAACTTAAGGGAACGGAGGGAGGCTATGAGAAACATTGTATTGCTCTGCAATATGGGAATGTCCACCAGTCTGATGGTAAACCGAATGAAGGCAGCAGCCAGGGAAGAGGGGTATGAGTGTGAGATCAAGGCCTGTGCGCTGCAGAAATTAAACAAGGTTATTGAAACAGCGGACATTCTGCTGATAGGGCCCCAGATCGAGTACGAACTGCCAAGGCTTCGGGAGGAATACCCTCACAAGCTGTTTGTGCCGATCAACATGGCTGATTACGGCAGGATGGATGGAAAGAAAGTTTTGAAGTATGTAAAAGAGGTTCTTGGAGATTAAAGGAGAAAGAAAATGTCGGATAATAAACATACATTTACAGAAACATTTCAGATGAAACTAGTGTCTTGTCTGCATTATAATTAGTTAAATTATTCTTCCATAAAATGCCATCCCATGTTATCATAAAAAGAAACGGTGGTGGCGACTATGGCAAGACCTAAAACTTATATTATTAAGCTCAGC
>CATLBR010000014.1 GCA_949879795.1 uncultured Hungatella sp. | reverse complement strand
GAAAACATATTTGCTCAGATTCGTTTTGACATTGGAAAAAAGCTGGCCTGGGATAACGCTACCGCCACTTCTGCCACTGTCGCAAAGCGCAACTGCGATCTGTATGTATTCTGCCTATTTACTGCCAAGACAAAGGACGTCTCCCTGCTCGACCTGAACTATTGGGATTTTTATGTGCTGCCTACATCCGTTCTGGATGAAAAGGTGCCGGACCAGAAGGGAATTTCCCTGTCCTCTCTCCTTAAACTGGAGCCGGTAAAAACAGACTATGCCGGACTCGGCGCAGTAATCGAATCAATCAAACTGTAAAGGAAGTGACGCCATGAAACTGCCAAACGGCTACGGGAGCGTAACCAAATTATCCGGAAACCGGCGCAAGCCATACCTGGCCCGTGTCACACTCGGATGGATCACGGACGAGCAGACCGGCAAAACAGTCCAGAACCGTGTGCCGATAGGAACATTCAAGACAAAAAAAGAGGCTCTCCAGGCATTGGCTGAATATGGAGCCAATCCCTACGACATACAAAACAACAATCTTACCCTTGCCGAGCTTTACCAGAAGTGGACGGAGAGCTACTTCCCTACCCTGGAAAGCGAATCGTCCTCCAGAACCATCACCGCCGCCTGGAGATACTGCCACGCTATCCACAGTATGCGTGTAAAGGACCTCCGAGCCAGACATATCAAAGGCATTATGGAGGACGGCTATATCATCCCCTCCCGCGGTAAGGATGCCGGGCATAAGGTACCTGCCTCTCCGGGAACTAAGGCAAGGATCAAATCCATGTTCAACCTTATGCTGGATTATGCCCTGGAGTACGAGCTGGTAGACAAGAACTATGCTCGAACCTTTGACCTCTCCAATGACATCATCAAAGAAAAAGAGGCTGCTACGAGAGGGCACATAAATTTCAACGACCAGGAAATGGAAACCCTCTGGAACAACATCGACTCTTTCCGCTTTGTGGACTGGATTCTGATTCAATGCTACATGGGATGGCGCCCGCAAGAACTTGCAAAGCTCAGGATCGAGGATGTCAACCTTTCCGAACAGTACATTACCGGGGGAATGAAAACCGATGCCGGGAAAAACCGTGTCGTGCCTATACATCCTCGTATAAAAAGCCTTGTGCAGAAAAACTATGACCAAGCAATCAGCCTCGGCAGCATATATCTCTTTAACGACCCGGACGCTGTAAAGGGTGGCATGACTATCACCTATGACAAATATGCCGGACGGTTCGCAAAAATAATGACTGCCCTGGGTATGCGTGAGGATCACCGCCCACACGATCCCCGAACTACTTTCATCACTATGGCTAAAAAGGCCGGAGTGGATGAATATGTGATAAAGCTCCTTGTCGGCCACAAGATCACGGACATAACAGAGGGTACCTATACAAAGCGTGATATTGAATGGCTGAGGACAGAAATGGAAAAGATGCCGTAACCCTTGTGGCTGCGGCTTTTTTCGTGTCTGCTTTTGCTGAAATTCTGTTACCTGTACCGTGTTTCCTACTTGTTACCTACCGGTGTCCTACTCTCCAATTTTTACCGCTTTTCACGACTGCTCAGAGCATATTTCCTTTTTCCCTTTTGGGCATGAAAAAAGTACCGCAACCCTTGAAGATTACGGTACTTTCAAGCCTTTCGGCGTTTTCAATTTACAAGGTATATTTAGAACTTGCCAGCCTCGGCTGCCTCCTCCACAGCAACCGCCACAGAAACAGTCATGCCGACCATGGGGTTGTTGCCCGCGCCGATTAGACCCATCATCTCCACATGAGCGGGCACGGAAGAAGAACCCGCGAACTGTGCATCGGAGTGCATACGTCCCATAGTATCGGTCATACCATAGGAAGCAGGGCCAGCCGCCATGTTGTCCGGATGCAGGGTACGGCCTGTGCCGCCGCCGGAGGCAACAGAGAAGTACTTCTTGCCTTTCTCCACACACTCTTTCTTGTAGGTGCCTGCTACCGGATGCTGGAATCTGGTGGGGTTGGTGGAGTTTCCGGTGATGGAGACATCTACGCCCTCTTTCCACATGATAGCTACGCCCTCGGTAACATCGTTGGCTCCGTAGCAGTTCACTTTGGCTCTGGGGCCGTCGGAGTATGCTTTTCTGTATACTTCCTTAACCTCGCCTGTGTAGTAGTCCATCTCGGTCTCAACGAATGTGAAGCCGTTGATCCTGGCGATAACCTGAGCGGCATCCTTTCCAAGACCGTTGAGGATAACGCGGAGCGGTTTCTGACGAACCCGGTTAGCCTTCTCGGCGATACCGATGGCGCCCTCAGCGGCAGCGAAGGACTCGTGGCCTGCCAGGAACGCGAAGCAGTCGGTCTCCTCTTCCAGAAGCATCTTGCCCAGGTTGCCGTGGCCAAGACCCACTTTACGCTGGTCAGCTACAGAACCGGGGATACAGAAGGACTGAAGGCCCTCGCCGATGGCTGCCGCGGCGTCGGCTGCCTTGCGGCAGTTCTTCTTGATAGCGATGGCCGCGCCTACGGTGTAAGCCCACTTGGCGTTCTCAAAGCAGATAGGCTGAATGCCCTCTACCATCTTATATACATCTAATCCGGCATCCTTGGTGATCTTCTCCGCCTCTTCGATGGAAGCGATGCCGTAACTTGCCAATACTTCATTAATCTGTTTGATACGTCTCTCGTATGATTCGAATAATGCCATGATATGTATTTCCCTCCTGAATATTTATACAGAAATGTAGTACAAAATTTCCCGCTCCGGGAAATCTGTATGGGAAACGAAACATCTCCCATCTAACCTGGAACGACGTGTCACTCCTGACGCGGATCGATGATCTTTACCGCGTCCGCCACACGGCCATACTGACCTTTTGCCTTCTCCCAAGCGGTGTTGGGATCGTCGCCCTTCTTGATGAAATCTGTCATCTTTCCAAGGCTTACAAACTGATAGCCGATGATCTGGTCTTCCGCGTCAAGGGCGATTCCGGTTACATATCCTTCTGCCATCTCAAGATAACGAGGACCTTTCTTCAGAGTTCCATACATAGTACCAACCTGAGAACGCAGGCCCTTGCCCAGATCCTCAAGTCCCGCGCCGATGGGCAGGCCTTCCTCGGAGAACGCGCTCTGGGTTCTGCCGTAAGCGATCTGTAAGAACAGTTCTCTCATAGCGGTGTTGATCGCATCACATACAAGGTCGGTGTTCAATGCCTCCAGTACAGTCAGACCGGGAAGAATCTCAGATGCCATAGCCGCGGAGTGAGTCATGCCGGAGCAGCCGATGGTCTCTACCAGAGCTTCCTGGATAATTCCTTCCTTAACGTTCAGGGTCAGCTTGCACGCGCCCTGCTGGGGAGCGCACCAGCCGATGCCGTGGGTCAGACCAGAGATGTCGGAAACCTGTTTTGATTTTACCCATTTCGCCTCTTCCGGAATCGGAGCCGCGCCATGATGAACGCCCTGTGCCACTGTGCACATCTTCTCTACTTCATGTGAATAAATCATTGTAAAACTCCTTTCAAATAAGTAATAATTGTGAAGTACTTTGCTCGTTAAAATTATCACATCATACTTGATATTATTTTCTCACAAAATGTCAAATTAGTCCAGTATTTTTTTTAATTTTTTCCGTCTTTTCCATCTCTTTTTCCGTTCTGACTGTTTTCCATGCGGCGGCGCAGCAGCTCCTCGAATTCCTCCTCGTTGCAGCCGATCTCCGAGAGCCTCTGCCTCCTCCGTTCCCTGCGGATCTCTCGCTGAAGTCTCTCCTGCCTTTTTCTCCTCACAATCAGGAAAGCCACTGCTCCCGCTGCCGCTGCGCATGCCAGAACAGCTGCCATGGACAACACCTGCCCTGAATTCAATCCAAAGTTTCCTTTTCCGGAGGAGAGGACATTTCTATTCTCCTCCTGGCCAGATTCCTCCGGATCCGGAATATTTTGATCCCCTGTTTCGACTTCACCATCATTTATGTCCCCGGTCGTCTCCTCCGCCTCCCCGGTAGTCCGGGCGGCAAGCTCTGCCTCCAGCTCCGTGTCATATATATAAGCGCTGCCTATCTTACGCTCATTGTATGTATACTCAAGCATGGCTACCGCCCCTTCGGGATGGCCGGCCGGAAGCTCCGTCCTTAAGGTCCTCTCCGCATCCGCGAATTCAGCATCCGCGGGGAGGGTCACAACCGCCTCATCCAGACGCAGACGGGACATAGGGTACGCAGTTCCCTCGATCTCCACCTCTTCCCGCTCCCGCATAAAGGTCTCCTGGTTCTCTATTGATTCATTTTTAAAGGATGCAAAGCCGAAATTTAAAATCGTCTTTCCGTCTATATAATACTGAGGCTGGCTGCCCCGCAGTATCACACTGATGAGATTCCTGTCGCCTCTCCTGGCATAGGTTACAAGAGTGTTCCCCGCGATAGAGGTGTAACCAGTCTTTCCCGCCAGCGCCCCTTCACAGTAAAATTCACTGCCGCTGTTCTCTGCCATCAAAATCCTGTGTTCCATACTGATGTTGGCACCCTCCGGGTTGTTGATGGTGGAGCCTACTCTGTAGCGCCTTGTGGAGCTCACCCTCAGCACGGTCTCGTTCCGAAAAGCCTCCGCCGCTATGAACGCCATGTCGTAGGCGCTCACATACTGATTTTCATCATTGAGACCGGAAGGATTGGCAAAATGGCTCTCACTGCACCCGATCTCTGCGATTTTCTGGTTCATCATCTCCACAAATGCCTCCCTGCTCCCTGCCACATGCTCCGCCAGGGCGTTGGCGCACTGATTGCTTGAGAGCAGCAGAAGAAGATGGAGACAGTCTTCCACCGATATCTGATCTCCCTCCTCCAGCGCCAGCTTGTTGCCGCTTCCGGATTCCACATCATATATCGCGTCATGGGAGAAGATCACTATCTCATCCATGGAACAGTGCTCCGCCACCACTAGAGCTGTCAAAAGTTTGGTTATGCTGGCCGGCGGAAAAGAGACATGAATCTTCTGTCCGAAAAGTACCGTCCCTGAATCTGCATCGATGACGATCCCTGCCTCTGCCATAATTCCCGTATCTGACGGCCAGTCCGGTTTTCCGTGGGACACCATGAGTCCAAGATTCACAAGTATGGCCAATGATATGAAAAAAGCTGTTATTTTCTTAGTCATATACCGCATCTGTAGTTATACTCCGTTTGCTGCAACCGCTTTTCAAAAGTCTCTGACTTCTCCGCTTCCTGCGGATTCTCCATTAAAGTTTCTCCTGCCTCTTTTTCCTTACAGTCCAAAAAGTCACTGCCCCCGCACATGCCAAGACAGCGGCCAGAACCACAATATACTCTGGCTTCAGACTAAAGTTTCCTTCCCCGCGGGAGAAGCTATTGTTCTCCTGCTCCCGGACGGATTCCGGACCAGAAGCATTCTGATCCCCCATCTCGGCGTCATCATTCTTTATGTCCCCGGTCGTCTCCTCCGCCTCCCCGGTAGCCCGGGCGGCAAGCTCTGCCTCCAGCTCCATGTCATATATATAAGCGCTGCCTATCTTACGCTCATTGTATGTATACTCAAGCATGGCTACCGCCCCTTCGGGATGGCCGGCCGGAAGCTCCGTCCTTAAGGTCCTCTCCGCATCCGCGAATTCAGCATCCGCGGGGAGGGTCACAACCGCCTCATCCAGACGCAGACGGGACATAGGGTACGCAGTTCCCTCGATCTCCACCTCTTCCCGCTCCCGCATAAAGGTCTCCTGGTTCTCTATTGATTCATTTTTAAAGGATGCAAAGCCGAAATTTAAAATCGTCTTTCCGTCTATATAATACTGAGGCTGGCTGCCCCGCAGTATCACACTGATGAGATTCCTGTCGCCTCTCCTGGCATAGGTTACAAGAGTGTTCCCCGCGATAGAGGTGTAACCAGTCTTTCCCGCCAGCGCCCCTTCACAGTAAAATTCACTGCCGCTGTTCTCTGCCATCAAAATCCTGTGTTCCATACTGATGTTGGCACCCTCCGGGTTGTTGATGGTGGAGCCTACTCTGTAGCGCCTTGTGGAGCTCACCCTCAGCACGGTCTCGTTCCGAAAAGCCTCCGCCGCTATGAACGCCATGTCGTAGGCGCTCACATACTGATTTTCATCATTGAGACCGGAAGGATTGGCAAAATGGCTCTCACTGCACCCGATCTCTGCGATTTTCTGGTTCATCATCTCCACAAATGCCTCCCTGCTCCCTGCCACATGCTCCGCCAGGGCGTTGGCGCACTGATTGCTTGAGAGCAGCAGAAGAAGATGGAGACAGTCTTCTACCGATATCTGATCTCCCTCCTCCAACGACAGCTTGTTGCCGCTTCCGGGTTCCATATTGTACACTGCGTCATGGGAAAAGGTCACCATCTCATCCATGGAACAGTGCTCTGCCACTACCAGAGCCGTCAAAAGTTTGGCGATACTGGCCGGCGGAAGGGGAATATGAATCTGTTTTCCGAAAAGTACCGTCCCCGAATCCATGTCGATGACGATCCCCGCCTCTGCCACAATTTCCGTATCTGACGGCCAGTCCTGTTTTCCATGGGACATCATAACTCCCTGATTCACAAGTAACGCCAACGATATGAAAAAAGCTGATATTTTATTAGTCATATACCACATCTGAAGCTGTTCTCCGTTCTTTTATGGCATCCCGATTCTGTAATCTCTCTGAAACCTAACTCCGAATCTGCTGCCCTGCCCTCATCTGTTTCAATTCCTTCAGCACTCCTGCCACAATCACCGTGGCCACCACGAAGGTCAGCATATCTGCCACAGGCTGGGCTATCTGAAGACCCAAAAGTCCGAACATGCCTGGAAAGACAAGGAGAGAGGGAATCAGAAACAGTCCCTGACGGCCCATGGCCACCAGCGATGCCCGGAAACCGTAGCCGATTGACTGAGTCAGCATGTTGACCATTATCACCCAGGCTTGAAACGGCATAGTCAAAAGCTGCAGTCTCAGTGCCAGCGTACCGATCCGGATGACCTCGGCGTCTTCCCGCCTGAACAAGGTGATGATGGAGCCACTTAAAATAAATGCCACAACGCCGAAACAGGTCAGCATGGTCACTGCCACCTTTACACAGAACCAATAGGCATCCAGAACCCTGTCATATCTCTTAGCTCCAAAATTGAAGCCGCACACCGGCTGAAAACCCTGTCCAAAGCCTATGAGGCTGGAATTTATAAACATCATAAACCTTGACACGATGGACATGGCCGCGATAGCCGCATCCCCGTAAGGCCCTGCGGCAAAATTCAGCACCACAGTGGCCACGCTCGCCAGCCCCTGACGGCAGAAAGACGGCAGACCCGCATGGAGAATCTCGCCGTACATTTTTAATGTGGGTGTAAATTTGCTGATCTGGATACTGATGCACCCTTTCTGCATATTGCATTGATACAGCAGAATGCAGAAGCTGACCATCTGACTGGCCATGGTAGCTATGGCGGCCCCGGAGATTCCCATGTCGAACACGAAGATCAGGAGGGGATCCAGAAACATATTGAGAATTCCCCCTGTGGTGATGCCGATCATGGCAAACATAGCGTTGCCCTGAGCCCTGAGAATGTTGTTCATGACAAAGGATGTGAGCATAAACGGAGCCGCGAAGAGAATATATCTGGCATAATCCTGGGCATAAGGAGCGATGGTGTCCGTGGCCCCCAGAAGATACACCAGAGGTCTGGAAAACATGGTCCCGATCACGGCTGTCAGAACTCCTATGATCCCCGCCGTAAAAAATGCCGTGGCGGCAGATCTGGCGGCGATGTCTTCATTGCGGTCTCCAAGAGATCTGGAAATATAGTTTCCGCTTCCCATTCCCAGAGTAAAGCCCACAGCCTGAATCATGGCCATGGCAGAAAACATCACACCTACCGCTCCCGAAGCACTGGTTCCAATCTGGCTCACAAAAAATGTGTCTGCCATATTGTAAATAGAAGTTACAAGCATGCTGATAATCGTGGGAACCGCCAGCCTGGGAATCAGTCTCTGAACCGGTGTGTCCAGCATCTGTTTATATTTTTCTTCTTTTGTCATGATATCCTCCAAATGTTAGTTAAAAATCCTGCGGACACTGAGAATGCTCCTGTAAGTAGCGTTGCCCACTTTGATTCCCGTAGTCGGTGAACTGGCATGGACAATCTGTCCGTTTCCGATATAGATGCCCACATGCCCTGCATAGCAGACGATATCTCCGGGCTGGGCACTGGCGTAATCCACGGCTGTCCCTGCCGATCTCTGTTCTGAGGAAGTCCTGGGAAGCGACACTCCGAAATTTTTATACACGCTCTGTACAAATCCCGAGCAATCCGCTCCGTTTGTCAGGCTGGTCCCTCCATAGACATAGGGATTTCCGATAAACTGCATGGCATAGCTGACAACCTGCTGCCCTTTGCCGGAACTTACCGCCACCGGCTTGATCTCCGCAGTCGTCGGAGGCTCTGTCACACCCGGCCCCAGGGCTCTCCCCTGCTCTGCCGGTCTGTTCTCCGAAGCCGCCGTAGTGCTGGCCGCAGCCATGAGTGTGGAAGCCGCTCCTGTCTGGGTATCGCCTGAGGCAGGTGGATTGATGCCTGAATTCTCTCCGGCAGGAGCCTGGTTCTGAGCCAGCTGATCTGCTGCGGCGCTGTTGGCAGCCGCCTGTCTGCTGGCCTCCTGGGCCTGCTGCCGCTGCTGTTCCGCAGCCAGCCTTCTGGCCTCCTCCGCCCGCCTCTGTTCCTCTGCCCGTCTCCTGGCCTCGGCCTCGGCTTTTCGGATCTCCTCGTTCTTTTTGGCTATAGCCGCCGTGTAGGCCGCTGCTTCTGCCCTGGCCTGTTCCAGTTCCTGGTCAAAGTCGGCTATCTCGGTCCGCTTTTGGGCAATGGTTTTTTCCAATCTAGCCTGCTGCTCCTCATACTCGATCTGCATGCCTTCCATCTCGGCTTTTTCCGTCTCCAGCTGTCCTTTATACTGCTTTACCGCCAGCTTGGTCTCCTGAAACTCATTGAGTTTCTCCCTGTCATAAGTATAGAGCGCCTCTATGTATTCGCTTTTATTCAGAAGCTCAGTCATGCTCTTCACCTGGAGAAGGATATCCAGATATTCTGTATCTCCCTTCTCATACATGTACTTGATCCGCTTCTTCATGGCATCGTACTGGTCTTCTTCTCTCGTCTTCGCCGCGTCGTATTCCTCCTGAGCCTGGTGTATCTGCTCATTTTTATAATCAATATCCGCCTCCAGCAGAGTGATATCCGCAATAAGAGCCGCCAGGTCGTTGGACAGCGCCGCCACTTCCGACTGGGCACTGTCTATCTTCTGCTGAGCCTCGTTGGCCTTCTGGTTGGCCTCGTCAAGCCCCTTTTGGGCCTCTCTCTTCTCTTTCTCCGCCTTGGAGGTGGCAAACACGGAAAACGGCTGTGTCCACAGAAGGATCCCTGTCAGGACCATGAGTCCTGCCCGCCGGATTCCGGTTCTACATGTTTTCCATTTCATATACATCAGTTCTCAATCTCCCTTTCATCCGCCTGTACATTTCTCCCCGGTTCCTATGAAAATCCGCCGCCGATTAGGCGGCATGAATTCAGGTATGCCAAGTGCGCCCGCCAGACTTTTGTGTGTAGTGGTGCACCCACCTGCCGGGCGCATGAAGGTTTACCTGAAAAGCTATCCCGGGCAGTTCCTTCTCACATACCTGCGGAAGGTATAGCATAAGTCGAAATAAGTGGCCTCCTCCGTCTCCAGATCCATCACCCACTCCGGATCCTTATCCAGATCAGGAAAATAGGTATCTGCCTCATAGGCATAATCGATATAGGTTACATGTGCCGTGTCACAGTAGGGCAGAAACTCTCTGTATATCTCTTCGCCTCCCGCCACAAACACATCCTCCGACGGCCAGGCGGAGAGTGCCTTCAGGGCCGATTCCATGTCTGAAAAGCACCTGGCTCCTTTTACCTGGTAACCTGGCTCTCTGGACAGGACTATGGTGGTTCGACCGTGGAGAGGTTTCCCTCCAGGCAGACTCTCCAGCGTCTTCCGCCCCATGACAACCACTTTGCCCAAAGTTTCCTGGCGAAATAACCTCTGATCCTCGGGGATGCTGACCAGAAGTTTTCCCCTCTTTCCGATTCCCCAGTTCTTATCAACAGCAACCAATAAATTCATACAACTCATGCGCGGTTCACGGGTGCGCCTTTCCCCGGTCAGTCGGTTCCCAGTATCAGTTCTTTTCCATATGGAAGACTTTCGATCCACCTGCAGAACTCATGCCACTCATCCAGTTTATGGTCCTTCCTGGCATAGTAGATGTTCACCAGCGTCTCATAGTTCAAAGTACATGTACGCATCTGATTGTAGCTGGAAGGCAATAGCTGAATCAGGTCATACCAGTCCTCTTTTTTCTTCTTCTCTATATAGCTTTGACGGATCTCCTCCAGTGTTCCGATCAGGTTTTCAAGAGCCTCAAGTCCTCTGAGTGTCAGATGGTCATGACTGAAATCATCCAGCTCAAAGGGCTTGCTGTGGAGCTTGTGCATGGTGCTGGTAGAGTTGGCAACCGTGGCAACCTTGTATGTGTCGTACTCCTTCCACCAGTAGAGAGGCGCCGTGATATCCACGGAGACGAAAATCTGCCGGATAAATTTCCTGTGGTCGCTTCCCGCTTTTCTCAGCCGTCTGGCCAGGTCAAGGTCATTGGGCCCCAGATGGTAATTTCCCTCCTGATCATAACAGCTGTCCATCCTCGCCCAGCTGTTCATAGGGTTTCTCGCGCCCCGCATGGCATTGTCAAAGTTCATAACTGTGGTGCGTTCCAGAACAATCATATATCTGTCCTTTCCGAAATTTTGTTTTGATACAGAAGCGCGTTGCAGATGGCAGCTGCCACATTGCTTCCGCCCTTCCTGCCCTTTGCCACGATATAGGGAATATTCAGAGTCAGGATCAACTCTTTTGCCTGAACCACATTGACAAAGCCTACCGGAACCGCAATGATCAGGCGGGGCATGAGCTTCCCCTCCCTCACCAGCTGATAAAGGCGGACCAGAGCGGTAGGCGCGTTTCCTATGGCGAAGATACAGTCCCTGCCCATGGCGGCGGCTTTGTCCACGGCCGCCCACGCCCGTGTGGTCTTGCCGAGGACGGCTGCCCGGGCCACATCTTCGTCCGCTATGAAACAGTATACTTCATTTTCGAAATTTTTTAAAGCCTTTTTGTTAATTCCCGCTTTTCCCATATTTGTGTCCGTTATGATGGGAACCCCTTCCCGCAGTGCGGCAAGGGCACAGGGCACGGCATTTTCAGAAAATATCAGATTGTCTGCATAGTCAAAATCCGCCGTGGTGTGGATCACCCTCTTGATGATCTGGGCCTCCCCGTCGGGAAAACGTCGATCCCCCAATTCCTCGGTTATGATCTCAAAACTGCGTTTTTCTATATCCTTCGGAAGAATCTGTTCCAGTTCCATCCTATCGATTCACCCCCATCAGGTTGTATATGGCAGGCATATCCAGATGCTTTCTCAGCCCGGCCGCCAGCTCATCATACTGCCTTTCCTTGTAAGACCCGTAGTCTGCATGCGCCTCCCCCGTCAGTTCCATCCCTTTTGCCTTTAAAAGGGACTCTGCCACGGCGCGGGCCACTCCTCCTGAGTCAAATATCCCATGTATATATGTCCCGTAACAGCTGCCCTGCTGAATTCCCTCCTCCAGCAAATCCTGCCGTCCCCGGGCGACATCCGTAAGGCCCGGAGAACAACCCCTCTTTCCCGTGACTCCCATGTGAAGCTGGTAACCGTCCACCTCCAGTCCCGACAGCAGGTTTAACACACCGCCTATCTGCCTGAATCTTCCTTTCACCTGACTCTTGATCTTCTCCTCACGAAACTCCGTGTCCACGGGAAGGAGCCCCATGCCTCTCACACTTCCCCCCGCGCTCTCCACATGGTCTGGATCCTCAAGGGTCATTCCCATCATCTGATATCCGCCGCAGATTCCAAACACAGGAATTCCTGCTGACGCACACTTGAGAACAGCAGCCTCCAATCCCCCTCTGCGCATCCACAGCAGATCATCTATTGTATTTTTGGTTCCCGGAAGGATGATCATATCAGGTGTCCCCAGATCACGGACACTTGTTATATACCTCAGACTCACCTCCGGTATGGTAGAAAACACTTGAAAATCTGTAAAATTGGAGATGCGTGGCAGCCTTATGACGGCAATGTCCACCAGGCCCCTTAAGCTGCCGCCTCCCCGGACCAGATCCTGGCTGTCCTCATCCTCCAGATTCACGTTCATATAGGGGACCACTCCCAGGACAGGAATCCCGCACAGTTTCTCGATCATGGCGACTCCCGGATCCAGAATCGTTCTATCCCCTCGGAATTTGTTGATGATGAGTCCTTTGACTCTCTGCCTCTCCCTCTCTTCCAGGAGCATGACCGTACCGTAAAGCTGGGCAAACACTCCGCCCCGATCGATATCACCCGCCAGAAGTACGGGGGCATCCGCCAGCTTGGCCATCCCCATATTGACGATGTCATCCTGTTTCAGATTGATCTCCGCCGGACTTCCCGCCCCCTCTATGACGATGATGTCATACCTCTCTTCCAGCCTGTGAAACGATTCCATGATCCGTGGAATCAGAGTCTTTTTAAAGGCGAAGTATTCCCTTGCCGTCATATTTCCGTGGTGAACTCCCTGTATAATCACCTGGGAGCCCTGGTCGCTGGTAGGTTTTAGAAGAACAGGGTTCATGTCCGCCACAGGCAGGATCCCGGCAGCCTCCGCCTGGACCACCTGCGCCCGCCCCATCTCCAGCCCCTCCCGGGTGATATAGGAGTTGAGAGCCATATTCTGGGACTTGAAAGGCGCCGCCAGAAAGCCGTCCTGCTTCATAATCCGGAGAATCCCCGCCGTCAGCAGGCTTTTTCCCGCATTGGACATGGTTCCCTGAATCATCAATGTCTTTGCCATCTCAAGTTCTCCTCTCGTCATACCACCCACAAAATGCAGCAGCACAAAATCAGCATCAGCCCTGCCGTCCCGTACATGAGCATATTGGCCCTGAGAATATCTTCCTTCACCACGGCTCTGGTTTCGTCGCCGATAGAAGGCTTTTTGTAGAGCTCGCCAAAATACCATGCGTCCCCCGCCAGCTCCACTCCCAAAGCCCCTGCGCACGCCGCCTCCGTCTGAGCCGAGTTAGGACTCTTATGATTGTGCCGGTCTCTCAGAAAAACTCTCCAGGCCCTCCTCCAGTCCATCCGGAAAATCCAAGCACAGACCACCATGAGAACACCTGCAATCCGGGACGGAATCAGGTTCACCATATCGTCCAGTCTGGCTCCCCACCGCCCGAACCAGAGATATTTTTTGTTCTTGTACCCCACCATAGAATCCATGGTGTTCACCGCTTTGTAGAGGAACATCAGAGGCACTCCGCCCACGGCCATATAAAAAACAGGGGCGATCACCCCGTCGGAAGTATTCTCCGCCACAGTCTCCACCGCCGCCTTGATGATTCCCTCTTCCGACAAAGTCTCCACGTCCCTTCCTACAATCATGGACACAGCCTCTCTGGCCTTCTCCGTATCCTTGTGGACAAACGCCCGGTACACTTTCATGCTCTCGGTCATGAGGGATCTGGCAGCCAGCATCTGATAACACATGACGGTTTCCACCGCCAGATACAACGTCTCATGGACTTTTTCTGCCAAAAACAGCACTCCTAGAGAACAGAGACCGGTCGCCAGAAGCACCTGAACCGTCAACATCGCCCCCGCCGCCAACTCTCCCCTGTCTGTCTTCGGATATTTCCTCCTCAACACCTGTTCCCGGTTGGCAATAAAGAACCCCATCCACCGCACCGGATGAGGAAAACCGTGAGGATCCCCCAGAAACATATCCAGCAGAAATGCCGCCGCCATCACCACAGCCCTCTGCCTCATCATTTGATTCTCACGCCGATGCCGCAGACTACCCGGTAGACCTCTTCGGCCTCCCTTGCCAGAAGCTGTCCTGCCAGTCCGACGGCCTCCCGGTATTCCCGGTCAGACCACTCCACCGGCACCACCCCGGCTCCCACCTCGTCCATGACGATGATCGTGCGGGGATTCTTCTCCAGAAATCTGCGGATATAAATTTCCACATTCTCCCCCTCCTCCAGAATCTTTTGGATCTGATTCTGGAAAAGATTCACCACCCGCAGCTTTTTTTTTCCGGCAAGTTCCTTGGCAAACTCTTTTTTTCCCTGAAATGTTCCGCCTATTACCAGAATCATATTTGCCCCTTTCTGTCATATCCTGGCGGCAGCTGCGGCTGCCGCCATCAGTACCAGCTCTCCGGTCTGGAGAAACCACCCGGCCAGATCCCCTGTCATTCCCCCAAACTCTTTAACAGCAATCCGGTAATACCGCCAAATCAGCAGAGCCGCCGTCACGGCAACGGCGGCGGCCACACGCCAGCCTCCATAGCCTGTGAGAAAAATGAAAACCGCAGCTGTGTAACCTGCCATAGAGAGCAGGACGGCCCTCTTTTTTGCCCTGTCCGAGAATGAGGCCGCCAGGCCGTCTTTTCTGGCTTTGGGAAAAGCCACCACAGACAGGCCGCTCATGGCTCTGGTCAATATGTAAACAGCCCCCATAACCGGCATCTTTGTCCTCGGGAATTCAGAGAAGACAGCCATGTACAAAAGCAGATAGCCTCCTGTCCGGATCACCGCGAAAGCGCCTGTATGCGGGTCCTTCAATATCTCCAGCTTCTTTTCCCGTTCCCCGAAGGAGGCTCTGGCGTCTGCCACATCGATAAAACCGTCCATATGGATTCCCCCTGTAACCAGCAAAGGCAGAACCGTTCCTCCCGCACAGTAAAAAACAGGACCCAGACCGAGAGCCTGGACAGCTTTTTCAAAACCGTACAGGAGAACTCCCATAACCAGGCCCACCAGCGGGAAAAAACATATGACATGTCCCATCCGCTCCTCTGTCCACCGGACTTGCGGCATAGGGATCCGGGAGTACATGGAGAAGGCTATGACAAGACTTCCCAACAGTTCCATCTGTGGTTCCTCCGCTATTTGATCGTCACAGGGATGCCGTAGACCACCTCTGTCACATGGTCTGCTGCCCTGGCCAGATTCTTGTTCACCTGTCCCAGGACAGCTCGGTAGGCCTCTGTCTCTACTCCGTAGAACAGGCCGTCCGAAAAGATATCATTTGTTACTATAATAAGGGTTCGGGTTCGATTTTGCAAGTCCAGAATATCCTCTGTCACCATCTGGGCCATGTCTTTTCCGCTGTATTTCTCATTATAAAAAACATTGGTCAGCAGATTGCCCACACATTCCAGAAGCAGAGAACTGCCCCACGGAACCAGAAGCCCCCTGACCCTCCCGTAACACTCTAACGTGGCAAAGCCCTTGTCCCTGCGCATATCCTGATGTCTCTTAATCTTTTCTCTGCATTCCTGGTCGCAGGGCCTCATGGTGGCCAGGTAGACCCGGCTTTCCTCCGGTTCCTCCATCATCAGCTTTTCTGCGTAGGCAGATTTTCCGCTTCCGCTTCCGCCGATTATCAGGTGCACCATAACCGCCCCTCCCCTCTCACCCTGTTTATCACTGTTCGGCCAACCGGCCGGCCGCCTGGGCCATGAGTTCTCTCCCCTGGTTGTCCAGCGCCGAGCGAATGGTCACCACAGGCTCCCGGACCGTGATCTGCCTCATGGTCTCAAGCATCCCCTTCATGGCTTTTGCCGCCGACGGTGCCCATGACCCGTTTTCCATCAGAGCCACTGTGCGCTTCTGATAGTTTTTCGACTTGAGATGCTGCAAAAAGACTTCCATGCATGGGAACAGACCTCCGTCGTAGGTGGCTGAGGCCAGCACCATACGGTCATAGTAAAATGCCTTTCTCACAGCGTAGGACACGTCCGTCCTGGCCAGATCCACCACTTCCACAAGCTCTTCGCCCTGTTGCTTCAGCACTTCGGCCATCTCCCTGGCTGCCGCCAGAGTGTTGCCGTGAATGGATGCCGCCGCCACAAGGACTCCGTGGACCTCCGGTTCATAACTGCTCCAGATGTTGTACTTTTTCAGGTAAAATTCCAGATTCTCTATGAGAACAGGTCCGTGAAGCGGGCAGATCATCCGGATATCCAGCCCTGCCGCCTTCTTCAGGAGAGCCTGCACTTGCACACCGTATTTCCCCACAATATTCAGGTAATATCTGGCCGCCTCCTCGGTCCACTGCTCCTCCAGTCCGGAATTCACGCCGAAGGTGCCGAAGGCGTCAGCCGAGAACAGTACCTTTTCTGTCTGTTCCCAAGTAACCATAACCTCCGGCCAGTGCACCATAGGAGCCATGAAAAACTGCAGGGTGTGGCGGCCCAGCGAAAGGGTATCCCCCTCCTTCACAGTCAGCATCCTTCCTTCCAGGTCTATGTCAAAGAACTGCCGGATCATAGGAAATGTTTTCCCGTTGCCCACGATCACAGCCTCAGGGTACATCCGCGCAAATCTCGCCAGGTTGGCCCCGTGATCCGGCTCCATGTGGGATACTATTAGATAGTCTGGTTTTCTTCCCCCCAGAGCTCCTTTTATATTGTCCAGCCACGCCTCCGTGGCCCGATTGTCCACCGTGTCCATAACCGCCGTCTTCTCGTCCAGAATCACATAGGAATTGTAGGTAACTCCGTCCGGAACCGGATACTGGCTTTCGAACAGATCCAGATTCCTGTCCTCCACACCCGCATACAGAATCTCGTCTGTAATCAATATAGATTTGTTCATCTCTGAATCTCCCTTTTCCTGAATAATATTATAGAAAACCTCTTATGCCGGAGCAAACTGGCTGTTGTACAGCTGTGCGTAAAATCCTCCCTGACTCAACAGCTCTTCATGGCTGCCCTGTTCGATGATGTGCCCGTCTCTCATAACCAGAATCACATCCGCCTCCTTGATGGTTGACAGACGATGGGCCACAATAAAACTGGTGCGGCCTTCCATCATCTTCGCAAATGCCTTCTGTATCCGAATCTCTGTCCTCGTGTCGATAGATGAGGTGGCCTCATCCAGAATCAGCATCGGCGGGAGGCAAAGCATGACTCTGGCGATACAGAGAAGCTGCTTCTGCCCCTGGGACAGATTGCCTCCATCCTCGGAGATCACCGTGTCATAGCCCTGGGGCATACGCCTGATAAAACTGTGGGCATGGGCCTCCTTTGCAGCCTGAATGATCTCTTCCTCCGTGGCATCTGGTTTTCCATATGCGATATTATCACGAATGGAACCGGATTTCAACCATGTTTCCTGAAGAACCATTCCGTAGTTCGCCCTCAGACTCTTTCGCGTCATATGGCGGATATCGTTTCCACTTACCTTTACGCACCCTGAATCTACATCGTAGAACCGCATCAGAAGATTGATCACCGTGCTCTTTCCGCAGCCTGTGGGACCTACGATGGCGATTCTCTGGCCCGGCTTCACCGAAAGGTTGAAATCTTCGATAAGAGAGATCTCCGGGTTGTAGGAAAAATACACATGTTCAAGTCTCACATTGCCGTCCGCCTGATTTAAATCAACCGCATCCTCATCCTCCTGCCTTAAAGGCTCCTCGTCGATAAGCTCAAATACTCTGGCGGCGGAAGCCAGAGCATTCTGCAGCTCCGTGACCACTCCCGATATCTCGTTAAACGGTTTGGTGTACTGATTGGCATAGCTTAAAAAGCTGGACAGCTTACCTACGGAGAGCAGTCCATGAATGGCGGCGTAAGCCCCTGCCACGCCTACGCTGGCGTAGACCAGACCGTTGACAAACCGTGTAGACGGATTGGTGATGGAAGAAAAAAACGTAGCTCTCAGACTGTATTTGCCCAACCGCTCATTGATCTCCTCAAAACTCTTCTGGGCCTCGGCCTCATGGCCGAAAGCCTGGACAATCTTCTGATTTCCCAGCATCTCATCGATGAGGCCCGTCAGCTCTCCTCTTGTCTCCGACTGGTGCTTAAACATGATGTACGTCTTCTTGGCGATGAAGCTGGCCACCAGGAGAGACACAGGGGTCACACACACCACCACCAGGGCGATCCACACATTGACATAGAACATGAATCCCAGTGTTCCCACGATAGTCAGCACACCTGTGAACAGCTGGGTAAAACCCATAAGCAGTCCCTCGGAAAACTGGTCGATATCCGCGATGATCCGGCTGATGATATCCCCCGAAGGATGAGAATCTAAATATTTGAGCGGAAGAACTTCCAGATGTTCGAAGGCTTTGGTCCTGATATCCTTCACCACCCGGTAGGTGATCTTGTTGTTGATGTGGTTCATAAGCCACTGGGACACCGCCGTGATGAGAATCACCACGCCCATCTTTCCGAGAACCGCTGTGAGTCCGGCAAAATCCACATTTCCCTGGCCAATGATCAGATCCACACTGTCTCCGATGAGAATCGGTGCGTACAGGGTGGTGATCACCGTCACCGCCGCCAGACACAAGGACACAAGGACCCCCCATTTGTAGTGACCTATATAATCGAGAATTCTTTTTATGGTTGATCTGTGCTTTTTCACTGGCGCACCTCCTCTTCTGACAGCTGGGACAGGCAGATCTCACGGTATACCTGGCACTGGTCAAAAAGTTCTCTGTGGGTCCCCAGACCCACCAGCTTTCCGTCGTCCAATACCAAAATCCGGTCTGCGTTCTTGATGGTGGTAGCTCTCTGGGACACAATAAACACGGTCATATCTGCGGTATTTTCCCTGATAGCTTTTCTCAGAGCGGCGTCGGTGGCAAAGTCCAGAGCCGAAGCGCTGTCGTCCATGATCAGAATCTCGGGCTGCCGTACCAGCGCCCTGGCGATTGTCAGCCTCTGCCTCTGGCCGCCTGACAGGTTCTTTCCACCCTGCTGTATCATTAAATCCAGCCCCTTTTCCTTGCTGTCCACGAATTCCCTGGCCTGGGCTGTATCAAGGGCCTTATATATCTCCTGATCTGTGGCGTCGCTTTTCCCCCACCTCATGTTGTCCCGGAGACTGCCTTTAAAAAGCACTGCCTTCTGAGGCACCACGCCTATCTTTTGACGCAGCTGCGTAAGAGGATAGTCCTTCACATCTCTCCCGTCCACCAAAACCTCCCCCTGGGTAGCGTCATAGAATCTGGGGATCAGGTTTACCAGCGAAGATTTTCCAGAACCGGTTCCCCCGATGATTCCGATGGTCTGGCCTCTGAGAGCTTTAAAGGAAATTCCGCTCAGGGAAGGCTCCTTGGCCCCCGCGTAGAAGAAATCCATATTCTTGAATTCCACTTTGGCATCTCTCCCTACATCCTTCCCTTCTCTGCCCTCTCCGCTGTCCACAATGCTGGTCTGTTGGGCAAAAACCGTGCTGACACGGTTGGCGCAGGCCAGGGCCTTGGAGATGGTGATGATCAGATTGGCCAGTTTCACCAGCTCTACCAGAATCTGGGACATATAATTGACCAGAGCCACAACCTCACCCTGACTGATGATCCCATCCTCCACCTGCCATGCCCCTGTCCAGATAAGGACGATGATGGCCCCGTTGATAATCACGTAGGTGACAGGATTCATGAGAGCGGATATTTTTCCTACAAACACCTGTAGACGGACTAACAGGGCATTCTCCTGATCAAAATTCTCTGCCTCGTCATCCTGTCGGTTGAACGCCCGCACTACCCTGGCTCCCAAAAGATTCTCCCTGGTGGTGAGAAGCACTTGGTCCAGCTGCTTCTGAACTTTCTTGTACAGCGGCATGCTGATGAGCATAACACCAAACACCACCACGGAAAGGAGAGGAATAGTCACTACAAAGATCATAGCGGCCTTGAAATTGATGGTAAAGGCCATGACCATGGCACCGAACACAATAAACGGGGAGCGGAGAAACAGCCGCAGCACCAGGTTGATTCCTGACTGAACCTGGTTGATATCGCTGGTCATCCTGGTGACCAGCGTGGAAGTCCCTATGGTATCGATCTCCTTGTAAGACAAGGTGTTGATGTGGCGGAACAGGTCATTTCTCAGCATGGTTCCAATGCCCACCGCCGCCTTGGCCGAGAAGTACTGGGCCGTCAAAGAGCAAGTCAGCCCCACGACCCCCAAGAGCACCAGCACGCCCCCCATACGAAAAATATATCCCATGTCGCGATTTTTGATTCCCACATCGATGATCTGAGCCATGACCAGAGGCACAAACAACTCAAAGCTGGCTTCCAACAGCTTGAACAGAGGCCCCAGTATACTTTCAAGTTTGTAGCCTTTAAAGTACTTTAAGAGCTTTCTCATATGGAATCCTCCCTATTTATATTTTTTCAAAATAATAGCTTGTGCCATTATAGCATTATGGTATAATATGCGCAAGAGATATTCTTCCAAAGATTGACAGATACAGAGAGGGTTTTTATGAATTCCAAACAATTACACTATTTTGCAGCCATTGTAGAGACAGGCAGTTTCACCGCGGCGGCTCAGGCCCTGGGACTGTCCCAGCCTCCTCTAAGCAAACAGATCATGGCCCTGGAGGAAGAGCTGGGAGTCTGCCTCCTCACCCGAACTTCCAGGAAGGCAGAACCTACGCCGGCGGGAGCGTTTCTCTATGAGAGGGCTAAAAGCATCCTGGCTGTCATGGAAACCACCGAAAAACAGCTTCATGGGTATAAAAACGGATCCTGCGGCATCTTGCGGCTGGGCACCATCTCATCCTCCGGGCACATGCTGACAGAAGAATTTCTGACAGACTTCTGCCGTGAACATCCCGCCGTCCGATTTGAACTGACAGAAGGGAACACCTATCAGCTTCTGGAGCACCTAAAAAACGGCCTTATCGAATGTGCCATTCTCCGCACTCCTTTCAATTGTGAAGGCTTCCGGTGCTGCTACGGGCCGTCGGAACCCCTTATGGCCGTAGGAATTCCCCGGTATTTCCATCAATGTGATGACGGCCAGTCCATCCGGCTGGCGGATCTGGCGGGGAAACCGCTCATCTACTACCGGCGCTTCGATTCCATAATATCGGCTGCTTTCCAAAATATCGGCTTGGAACCGGATATCTTCTGCCGTAATGACGACGCCAGAACCTGTCTTTTGTGGGCAGGAGCAGGGCTGGGAATAGCCCTGGTTCCGGAGACTATCTGCAACCTTTCTATAGGGGACAGTCTGACCAGGCATCCGATCCTCTCGGAGTCCACCTTCACCCGGATGGTAGCCGTGTACAAAAAAAACGGATATGTCTCCCCCATCGCCAGGGAATTTGTATCTTATTTCAAGGAGTATATGGGCTGGAAAGAGCAGCCGCCTTCCTGAAAAGGATAAATCCAACGGCAAAGAGCACTGCCAGCATTCCCACGCCTGCACCGGGATCTTGGGTCAGCTGTGTCATGGCGCCCACCAGGGCCGTTCCCATAAAGGACGCCCCTTTCCCGCAGATATCAAAGATACCGAAAAATTCTCCCGACTTCTCCGGCGGGATGATACTGGCAAAGTAAGACCGGGACAGGGCCTGTATCCCTCCCTGAAACATGCCGACGCAGACTGCCAGAAACCAGAATTCCCACTGCCTGTCAAGCTGTACAGCAAACAGGGCGATGAAAAAATAGCAAACGATGCAGACTTTAATCAGTGTGGTGTTTTTATATTTTTTCGCCAGCCTTCCGAACAGCAGAGCCCAGGGGAATGCCACCAGCTGAGTCACCAGAAGAGCCAGAAGAAGTCCCTGAGTATCCAGACCGATGGCGCTGCCGTAGGCCGTCGCCATCTCAATGATGGTGTACACTCCGTCGATGTAGAAAAAAAACGCCAGCAGAAACAAAAGAATCTTTCGATTCCCTCTTATATCTTTCAGTACCTTCGCCAGTCTGCCAAAACTGTCTCTGACCACGTGTGCCTGCTTTGGAACCCCGTGTCTCTGCCTGTAGTGTCTCCAGAGAGGGACCGTGGCTGCCAGCCACCACCCAGCGTTGAGAAAGAATGCCACGGCCATGGCCGTCTCCATAGTGATGCCCAGGCTTTTATAGCCCAATACAAACACCAGGCTCAGGATAAAAGGGACACAGCTTCCGATGTACCCCCACGCGTACCCCTGGGAGGATACCTGATCCATACGGGACGGCTCCGTCACGTCGGCCAGCATGGCGTCGTAGAAGATCAGGCTGGCGGAATATCCCACCTTGGCTATGACGAAGATCACAAGGAACAAAAGCCACGAGGCCGGCGCGGCCAGGGCGGCACAGCCTGCGGCGCCCGTGACCACACATATGGTAAAGACCGGTTTTTTGTAGCCTTCCGTGTCGGCTATGGTTCCCAGCACAGGCCCGATAAAAGCTACAAGAAGAGTTGATACGGACATGGCATACCCCCAGCAGGCCAGGGCGTCTACCTCCGATACCCCTCCCTGTTCTGCCAGATAGTTAAAATAAATGGGCAGAATCGTGGATACCAAAAGGACGAAAGCCGAATTGCCCACATCGTACAGTATCCAGTACTTCTCCAGTTTTGTCATCTTCTCTCCCATCTCCATCTCCTCTCTCCGTTTGCAGTCCGCAGCCATATACCTGCGGCAGCATGTAATCCGCTTTTTACAAGTCAAATAAGCTCAACTGTGTAGTCTCGTAAGGCCGTCTGCTGGCATGAATAATGTCGTCCATCTTATATAAGATCCCGTATTTTTGGCATTCTTCCTCAAACATCTTCCACAGTTCTCTCGCTCCGGGACTGGCGCACTCATACCGCCCGCCGTAGGCCTTCAGATATCTTTCCCTCAGCCTTTGTCCCGGAAACAGCTCTTCCAGCCGGTCGAAATACCACTCCCTCTGATTGCCCCTCAAAGTCATCCCCATGACGGCATAGATAAATCTGGCCCCCGCCTGGTGGGCACACCTGACCACAGACATAATATTTTCTTTATTGTCTTCCAGAAAAGGCAGCACCGGCATGAGAAGGATTCCAGTGAATATCCCCTTCTCACTCAGCCGGGCGATCATGTCAAGCCTCTGGGACGGAGAGGAGACGTTGGGCTCGATCTTCTTGGCCAGGGCGTCGTCCGCGGTGGTCACTGTCACCTTGCACAGAACCGGAGAATGATCTTTGATACTCTCCAGAATATCCATATCCCTCAGCATCAGAGCGCTCTTGGTAGCTACGGCCATACCGAAGCCGTAGGCGTCCACCAGTTCCATGGCATGTCTGGTAAGTTTCAGCTCCTTCTCAAAAGGATTGTATGGATCGCTCATAGAACCGGTTCCCACCACCCCTGTCTTCACTTTTCTCCGCAGGTCGTTGCGGATGATCACAAGAGCGTCTTTCTTTGCCTTCACCTGGTCAAAATCCTGAATCTGATAACATTCGGAACGGCTGTCACAGTAAACGCAGCCGTGGCAGCACCCTCTGTAAATATTCATATTGTAATCAACGCCAAACCATCGGGAATCTTTGGTCTTTGTCACAATGGTTTTGGCGGGAACACAGCTTATATCCATAGGTTCTCTCCGCAAAGTATGTCCATCCGGGCACATTTCCATACTTGCACCCAGAATCTCCGGTTTTATGGACAGTATACTCTTGCCGTCCTTTTATTTCAAGGAAATTTATTGCCTGCCTTGCCATTTTTTCCGACTCATGATAAGATACATAGAAATAAAAGAAATAGAAGGTACTCTGTTTATGATCGCTCTCTTAGTTGAAGGAAAACGACTATTTGACAAATATAAAAAGGACGAGGTTACGGTCTATGCCGCCCAGGCCTCGTTTTTTATCGTAATCTCCTTTTTTCCTTTCATCATGCTTCTTCTCACCCTGGTTCAGAAAATTCCTGCTGTCAACAAATCGGATCTGCTGGAGCTTCTTGTCTCCATCATGCCGGATATGCTGGACTCCCTGGTCATCGGCATTGTGGACGATCTGTACGCCAAATCCCCCGCCACCATGGTATCCATATCTGCTGTGGTAGCTATCTGGTCCGCCTCACGCGGAATGCTGGGCATCGAACGGGGTCTCAACCGGGTCTATGAAAGTCCTCAGCAGCGAGGGTATATCATCCGGCGGCTGATCTGCTCGGGCTACACCGTTCTGTTCGTTCTGGCCTGTGTGGCAAGCCTTCTGCTCCTGGTTCTGGGAACCAGCATTCAGCGGCTGCTCCTGAGAGTCTTTCCCGTGATCTCCACCCTGACCCTCTATGTCATCAGCTTCCGGTCCTTTCTGGCTCTGGCGGTTCTGGTCATCGTATTTACAGGTCTGTACACCGTAGTCCCTGTGCGTAGGCACAGCCTGAAAAGCCAGCTGCCCGGCGCCCTCTTCTCCACCTTGGGGTGGATCGTGTTCTCCGCACTCTTCTCTATCTACTTTAATAATTTCAGCAACTATTCCTATATGTACGGAAGCCTTACCGCCGTGGTAGTTCTGATGCTGTGGCTCTATATCTGTATCTGCATCCTCCTAATCGGAGCAGAACTGAATTATCATCTGGAAAAATACTGGTAACACCATAAAAGCCATAGCCGCGTGACAAACTGCCCTGCGGCCATGGCTTTTCCATATCAAAATATCTTTTTATCCTCAAAACCTTACAGCTTGGATGCCGCCGGTTTGTCCAGAAGCACAACCACGTCGGGATGCATCTGAAGCATGGAAGCGGGAGCCATGGTGGTGATGGGACCGTTGACCATCTTGGCTACAGCCTCGGCCTTCTCCTCACCGTTGGCGATCATAATGATCTTCTTAGCCAGAAGCATATGGTGAAGTCCCATAGCGCAGGTAGGTCTGCCGCTCCTGTTGTACACCACATGTGCCTGGGAGGTCAGGGTCTCATCGGGCTTGTTCATGCCGATATGGGCATCCGCACCGATTCCCAGAATCTGCATATCCAGACGGCCGTCGGGAAGGCTGTCCATGAGCTGATCATACTTCTTGCACGCCTCATCGATCCCGTCCTTATAACCGTCCGGGAGAACCAGCTGTGTGTCATCGGCATCCACATGGTCCAGAAGATGAACATGGAAGAATGTATGTCTTAAGTTCTTCGGATCTTCCGGGGGCACATCGGCCATCTCTTCCAGATTGTAAAGAGTACACTCTGCAAAAGAAACTCTGTGCTCCTTGTAGAGCTTTACCAACTCCGCGCACAATCCCACCGGCGTATTTCCAGCTGTCATTCCAAGGTGGCAATTTGGCTTCTGCAGAAGCTGAGCTGCAACCAGATCTGCAGCTGCCCTGCTCATCTCTTCATAGGTGTCATAAATTTGAACTCTCATTTTCCCTCTCTCCTTATACATGATACAGTTTTTGTCTGCCTGTCGGTCAGGCATGTACCTTTGTAATTGTTATTATACTGATTCATATATGGTAAATCAAGGAAAATATAGACTTTGACAGCATTTTGACACATTGTACCATTCTTGTGGATCTGCATGCCTTGAGTTCCTTACAACAGCCAAGGATGTCCAGGACCGGCATCAGGATATGCCGTACAATTTCCCATATTTATCGGTGAGATAGTCAATATAATATTGAGGGTTGAAGTCTTCACCTGTGATATCCAGAAGCATCTGGCGGCTGGTCTTCAATTTTCCGTGCCGGTGGATGTTTTCTCTCAGAAATTCTCCTATGGTTTTAATGTCTCCTCTCCGCAGCAGCCCCTCAAAATCCATCTGGCCTTTCATATAGCTGTACAACTGGGCTCCAAACGCGCTTCCCAGGGCATAGGATGGAAAGTAGCCAAATGCCCCCTGGGACCAGTGGATATCCTGAAGCACACCCTCCGACACATCCCCCGGGCGCACGCCCAGGTATTCCTCGTACTTGTCAGCCCAGATTTCCGGAAGTTTTTCCACTGCCAGGTCTTCCTCAATCAGCATCTTCTCGATCTCATACCGGATAAGCACATGGAGGCTGTAAGTCAACTCGTCTGCCTGAGTCCGAATCAGACTGGGCTCCACCTTGTTGACGGCTTTCACAAACTGCTCCGTCGTCACGTCTCCCAGCTGGCGCGGAAACCGTTCCTGAAGTTTGTGGTACACCGGCTCCCAAAATGCCTGATTCCGTCCGATGATATTTTCAAAGAACCTGGACTGAGACTCGTGCATACCCATGGACGCTCCCTGTCCCACCAGTGTCTGAGTCAGCTCATCGGGAATCCCCAGCTCGTAGACGGCGTGTCCTGACTCGTGAATGACGGAAAACAGCGAACTGTCCACATGGCTGTTATAGCTGGTGGTGATGCGCACATCCTTGTTATGCAGATTGGTGGTAAACGGATGGGCGCTCACCGCCATGACTCCCCTGTCAAAGTCAAACCCCACATATTCCGCAAAAAACCGGCCCACTGCCTCCTGATCCGCCTGGTTATAATCTCCCGTGAGAAAATCATCTTGAATCTTCACACTGCTTTCTGTCACCTTTTTCAAAAACGGGACCAGCTGCTCCTTCAGGGCGCCGAAAAAGCCATCCAGGGTCTCCATGTCAAATCCCTTTTCATAGTCATCCAGCAGCACATCATAGAGCTTCTGCCCTTCTCTCGCCCGATAAGAGGCAAATTTCTTCGTGTACTCCACCAGTTTTTTCAAGGTGGGGGCAAAGATCCGGAAGTCCTTCTCCTTCCTGGCCCTGGCCCATATTCTGCTTCCCTCTGAAGTCAGTTCCGCAAATTCCCGGTACTCTTTTGCAGGGACACGTTCAAGTTTCTCTATCTCCTCAGCCAGCTCCCTGACCACAGCAGCTTCCACCTGCCCCAGTTGCTCTTCTCTGCACAGCTTTACCAGCTCCGCCACCCTGGGATCCGTGATGACTGAAAAGTACTGGCCAGACAAGGTCCCGACTATCTTTGAAGTGTACGGCCCCGCCTCCTTCGGCGCCAGGGTCTCATTGTCCCACTCAAACAGCACCTTCGCTGTCTGGAATGCCTGGATCTTCTCCAGGTACGGCTGTAGTTCTTCGTATGCTCTGCTCATATGTTCTCAGCTCCTTTTCTTGTGACTTCTATTAAGATATTTTGGGGTTCCGATATAAAAATTATACTCAACCGGAATACCCTTGTGCCACCTCTATAGTCTCTCAAACTATAGCTTCATTTTAGCATACGCCAGCCATAATGCAAACACATATATCAATGCCACAAAATTTCCGTATCCCCTGCAATCTCTGTGGAAAAATCAAAATCCCAGTCTCCACCTGCCGCCGGATCCAGCTTCGGACGCGCAGCGCAGCCGCCGCTTTCTACCTGCTGAATTCCGATTTCTTCTCCCTGATATATAAACCTTACTGTATAAAGAGCCGCCTGTGTAGTACTCTCCTGCTCTCCCGTAGTTTCCTCCGATTCCTGCGTGCTTTCAGTGGGGGCTTCCGATTCTGATGAACTCTCCACGGGGGCTTCCGATTCTGATGAACTCTCCGCTGGAGCTTCCGATTCCGCTGAACTCTCGGAGGGGGCTTCCGATTCCGTTGAACTCTCGGAGGGGGCTTCCGATCCCGACGGACTTTCTGTAGGAATTCCCGATTCCTGAGAACCCTCTGTCGGTCTCGGCCTTCTTCCGCCGCCGGTCGAACCGCCGCCTCCATTATCTCCCCTGTCCTCGCCACCGTCCCGAGAGGGCTGGGGAGAAGTTTCCACCGTAGTCTCCGGCTGAGTTTCCTGCGCTGTGGTTGTCTGCGGCTGAATAGTACTATCCGACTGCCCTGACGTCTCTGGCATCTTTGAGGCATAGGGGTTTTCCGTGGGAGGCACCTGGCTCACAGTTTCTCGCCATGCTGTAGTCTCCGCCTGCCCCGCAGCCGACAGTTCCTCCACGGAAGAACTCTCAGTCTCATCTCTGATCATGTCTGTCGGAAATTCACTCTGGAATTCCTCTTCATCCCCTGCTGTCTGTGTGCTTCCCGGTTCCTCATTGCGAACATCGGATTCATCTTCCTGGCTCAGCTTTCGGATCAGTTCTTCCAGTTCTTCCCTGGTGAGACCCTGGATCACATCTCCTCTGTCCATGATATCTCGAAGTACATAAAGTGTCTGCAGGGGAAGGGAGCCATATTCAATTGTCTCCGCCGATCTCAGATATTCCGTAAGTGTGTCATTGCTGTGTATGATAACCTCACTACCTGCTTCCACGGACAACTCGTCGTCCATCGTCCCGTCCGGAAATATCAGCCTTGAAACCACTTTTCCTCCATAGACCGACAGTTTGGTGTACACCTCTCCGCTCTCGTCAAATAATATCTCCACCCGGAATATGGTTCCTCTCACGGCCATGATCGAATTGGGGGTAGTCACCTGATACACGGAACCGGCGCTGAGAGGATTTTGTATCTCGTTTACAATAGCCCCCCTGATCAAATTGATTCTGGTTTTTGAATCTGCCTTCGTCCCCGTGGCCTCCACGGAAAAAGCAGAATCCTCTTCCACCATAACATATTTATCATCATCAAGACGAAGGCGCATAAAACTGTCTGCAGAGACACTAAGCCCATCCCCTGATTCTAGGTAAAGGTTTTCCACAGCATTCATCACGCCTGCGGACGGCCTGTTGATCTGAGCGGTTCCCTCCACCTCATATACCAGGATGGAGCGGTACGAATCCCCGTTCCCTGACAGGCGGTTTACGGCAATAACAGCTCCCGTGACCACTGCCGCCGCTCCGATGACAGCTGCCGCCGCTTTTATTAATATTGTCTTCTCCATACCTGACCTCTCTCCTACTTCTGATGGAATGTGTAGCTTCCGTCCGACCCTGCATAGAACCTGCGTCCGCCTCTGTACACGGTCCTGTCTCCGTCCACAGTCCAGCTCCCTTCTCCCAGTTCGCACGGGTCACCTCTTTTCAGTGTATATACCCTGCCATCGATTATCTGCGCCGGGTCTTCCGGGGGAGAGCTTGAGGACGTCTCTTCCTCAGACGGATTGTCAGGCGGGTCACTTTCTGAAGGATTGACCGATGTCTCCTCTGATGACGACTCGGGCGGCGACGGCTCCTCTTTTATCTTCCAGACCGGTATGATAAATATGTGATTGTTGGAGTCCTTGCTGTAAGTACTGTATTCCTCCGCGGAAATCGCGTCACCCGGTTTCAGTTCCACCTCCATCTCCACAGCAGCACCGCCGCTGTCAGCTGACCACAGCTTCCAGCCTGTCAGAATCTGGTTCTCCTCCAAAACACCTGTCAGGTTCTCCTGCCGGTCGAAAGGCACATCAAATAACACATCCACTCCTGCCGCACTCTCCGTCACAGTCGGCAGGTCGGCGGTAGATGTAATCTCTTTACCCCCGTTGTATATCATGACCCATCCCTCAGACGGAATGCTTTCCGATGGAGTGTCTGACGATGATTCCTCTGTGGACGGTTCCTCTATTATTTCCCAGACCGGTATGATGAACACATGATTATTGGAATTTTTGCTGTAAGTACTATATTTTTCAGAAGTGAGGGAGCCTTCAGGCGTCAGATCTTCCTCCATCTCCACAGCAGCGCCGCCGCTGTCAGCTGACCACAATTTCCAGCCTGTCAGGAGCTGGTTCTCTGCCAAAACACCTGTGAGATCATTTTGCTGATTGAAAGGCACGTCAAATGCTACATCCATTCCTTCTGTGTTCTCCCTGACTATAGGCAGATCATCTGTGGATGTAATCTGCTTATCTCCGCTGTACACCATAACCCATCCTGAAGCGTTCTCAGCGGCGGTGTTTTCATCTGCCGCTGTCACTGCCCTCATGGCGCCTGACGGACTGGCTGTCTGCCAGGAAGCATCCGCTATCACGGTGGCAGGCATGACATGCAGCGCCAGTATCACTGCCAGCCAGCACGCAGCCAGCCCTTTCAGCCTTTTTTTCACTGTCAATCCCTCCTTCATCCTTCATCAGTCTGTCTTTGACTCCGGTCTCCTGTTTAGCGCCTCGCGGCGTCCTCTGCCAGAAGCCGCAGATGACGCCACCCGTCGGACAAAGTCTTCAGATGGGAAGGCCCATCCCTCCTGTCCCGCCGCAGCACCGCCGGAATCTCACAGACAGGCTCTCCCGCCATCACGAATTTTCCGATGATTTCCGTAGAAAATTCCATGCCCCTGCACCCAAGTCCCAGGGTCAGAGCCTTCTGGCGGTCAAATCCCCGTATACCACAGTGGAAATCTCCGATTTTTACCCCGTAGCATTGTCTGCCCAGAAAAGACAGCACCGGAACACCCAGATACCGGTGCCAGAAAGGCATGGCTCCGGGTTCTATCCCTCCCAGGTACCGGTTTCCCACCACCAGCCCGTAACCCTCTTTAAGTTTTCCCAAAAACGCTCCCACGGCAGAGAAATCATAGCTTCCGTCGCAGTCTCCTACGACCACATACTTTCCCCTGGACGCTTCTATCCCTTTTATCAGCGTGCTGCCATACCCTTTCTCGGAGACTTCTGCAACCCGGATCCCCATCTCCTTGGCAATGCGGCAGGACATGTCGGTACTGCCGTTGTCCGCCACCAGAATCTCGCCCAAGACACCGCTTTCTTCCAAATAATTCCTGGCCTCTTCAATACAGAAAGCCAGACTCTTTTCCTCATTAAGGCAGGGCATGAGAATCGTGAGTTCAAATTCATCTGCCACGTTTTAACCTCCTTCTCATCTTATGAGGAAGTTCCATACAAAGTGTCATCGCCGACAGCACCGCCATCACAGTACTCATGAGAGCCCTGTAGGTAAAAAATTCGTGAAGATAGGAATGGTTGCTCAAAACTATATATCTGAGAATCACCAGGCTGCCCAGGACCCCCAGGAGCTTAAGAGCCACCGTATTTCCTTTATTTTTGTAAAACAGATACAGCGCCGACCCAAGGCATGCACACACCGCCGCCAGCCCCGCCGCCGTTCTGGCCGGATCCACGCGGATATCACCGCCAAACAAAACCGTAAAATTGGCGGCCACAGCCATGGGAATACCTGCCACAAATCCTTCGCCGGCCGCCCCCTGCAGATTTCCTGCAACTCTCTCCCCCACGGAAGAAAACGCTGCCAGAAACTTATTTTCACCTGTGACCGCAGAGGCAGCTGTCCATTTCACAAGAAACGTACCGCCGTAACCCCACAGCCAGCAAAGCACGCACAAAACCAGCAGACGGATATTGTCACGAAAACCGCCCAGACGGCCCTCCGCCCCCCTCACTGCCACCACCAATATAAGGGGGAACAAAAGCACTACTGTTTCGGTGGTAAGAAAATCAAAAAACGCTGCCATCACCCCGCCTGCCACAGTGAGACAGGTGAGATATTCAGGACGATTTCTCTCTGTCCACAGATAGACAGGGCACAACAGAAAGCAGATGACAAATGTAGGTTCGTATTCAAGGCTCAGCCTCACATTCCAGATCTGAACCGCCCCCATAGACAAAAACATGGCTGCTGTCAATTCCGGGTGTCCATATCTGGTCAGAAGAAATCCGGTAAAGCAGGACAGAGCCAGGATAACCGCAAATCCCAGAACCTTTATAGACTCCACATCGGTGAACATGTGAAGCAGCCGCAAGAACACAGCGGTGCCGTGCCAGTATCTGCTGTAGTCCACGTTGGGTTCCACATTCCTGTGTGCCACCGACAGATACAGCCCCACGTTCTCCCCCATCTCCTCCCCGTCGTAATACCAGGTATCCAGGGAACCCAACACCGGACTGTCTCTCTGCCCCATATTCCAGCTCACATTTAAAAGTATGGTATCCGCGTAATTGTCGGCTATACCGTTCCATCTTCTGCCATTCTCAAAAGAAAATGCCTCTTTCTCCCTGTAGCTCCCGGCGCTCCGCTCCATGTTGTCCTTCAGGGCATGGTTGGGAATAGCCGCAGCACACACAAGCATCAACCACAACAGCGTCAGCAGCCCCCCAAATACACTCATATGCAGGATAAGCAACTTTTTTCTGCCCATCTATCTCCTCACTTCATCTACCTGATACACAAACACGCCTTTGCTTTTGCCCTTCAGGGGAATCTCACCCATGGGTGTCACTTTCACCCTGTCTTTTACCGCCTCGTAGACCGCCTGGCTGATGAGAATCTGGCCCCGTTTCGCGTTGCTCTCCAGCCTTGCCGCAGTGTTCACCGTGTCCCCGATGGCGGTGTAATCCATGCGGAATTCACAGCCTATATTCCCCACCACCGCATCCCCGCAGTTGACGCCGATTCCGAAGGCCACGGTTTTCCCGAACCGCTTTTCGAACTTTTCCGCGATGGCATCCGCCCCGGCTTTCATATCCCACGCCGTGCAAACCGCCTTGAATATGTAATCGTCCAGGGCAAAGGGAGCGTTGAACACGGCCATTGTGGCATCCCCCACAAATTTATCCAGAGTTCCTCCGTTGTCAAAGATGGACTTGGTGGTCAGGCTCAGGTACTCGTTGAGAATCTCCACCACCTCCTCCGGCCTCAGGCTCTCCGACATGGTGGTAAAGCCCCGGATATCCACGAACAGGACGGCAATATGCCGGTTCTCTCCTCCCAGCACCAGTTCAAAATCCGTGTCCCTGCTGATCTTCTCCACAATCTGAGGCGCCACATACTGTTTGAACACGTTCACCACCCTGCGCCTGCGCAGGATTTCCGCCAGATACCCTTCAATAACCCGCTCCCCATAGAGCAGGGCCACAACCACCGGAATCAGCGCCACAGGAACCAGAATCCCGCGGCTGTACATAAATCTGGCAAAAACTATGTCCGCCAGAATCAAAACTGCCGTACTTACAGATGCGGGAATGATCTTCATCTTCCGTGTGAGCAGAAAGAACACTCCGCACAGGATAGCAGCGCCGGCCCCATAGAAAAAGGGCTGTACAGGAAGCTGGGTCTTCCCTTTCAGAAGTGCGTCGATAATGTTGGCATGGATCTCCACCCCGTACATCTGGCTGCTGTGAGAGACAGCCGGAGTGTAGGAATCCTGCATCCCTACCGCACAGGCCCCCACCAGTACGATGGCGTCCTTAAAGAGCCTGGGATCCACGGTTCCGTCCAGCACCTCCGCCATGGACACCATATTATATCCCCCAGGCTTTCCGGAATAAGAAAAATAGTACAGGTTTCCCCTGCCGTACACGGGGGGAAAAACCGCCTCCTCCCCCCTGCTTTCCTGATACATTCTGTATATCTGTGAGGAAAGGCTGTAGACCCTCTCCCCTTCATAGTCTATGCAGGCCATGGCCTGACGCACGACCCCGTCACGGTCCACCGCCGTGTTGGCATATCCCACGGTCACCTGGTCCCTCAGGCTGTCATAGGGAGCGATGACATACTCTACATGATATGGGTTGTAGGCCACCTTCCCTCTCTCATCCCTCTCCGGCATCTCCTTGAATGAAAAGCTCAGGGCCGCCGCCACATTCCCAGCCTCCCTGCACGCCCGGGCGAAATGGCTGTCCCCTTCCTCGTCCCCCTTCTCACTGTAGATCACATCGAATCCGATCACCGCCGGTCTGGTGCTCTCATCCCGATTCAGCGTCTCAACCAATCTTGCCGGAATATGCCTGCTCCAGGTATTGACAGCCCCATATTGTTCCAGAGTCTTGTCGTCGATACCGATGATATATATCTTTTTGTTGGTCGCCGACTCTCTCTGATTGAGCCGGTCCAGAAGGCCCATATCCCAGAATCCCGCCGCACCGTAAAAGAAAACGGCAAAAGACAATGCCGTAATCACCGCCGCCGCGGCAGCCGTTATTTTTCCTGATTTACTTTTCATGGATTTTCACTCACAGCCCCTCTCATCTCCGGACTGAAGACAGACACAGGCTCCTTCTCTGGCAAAGACGACAAAGCCTTCCCTGTCACAGGCCTTTCGCCTGGCCTCTCTCTCCGCGGCCGCCAGCTGCCCGTCCGTCCTCTCCCATTCATGATGGCTGATATACAGCCGGCCTGCACCACACTTTCGCGCCATCAAAAGCCCCTGCTGCCAGAAACCGTGGCCGAACCCCCTGTGGGCCTCATACTCTTCCTCCCCGTAGGGCGCGTCAAAGATCAGAAGATCGCAGCCCCTGGCAAACTCCTCATAAGCCTTCCAGAAATCTCCCTGTTCTTCCCCCGGCTCACAGTCCAGCCCGTAGACCACAGACCCTGTTTTTCCGTCCAGACGGTACATGACCCCTCCGTCCGGGTGCCTGGAACTCATAGCCTTCACTTTTACATCTCCCGGAAGGATCCATATGTCCCCGTCTTTCGTGTCATGCCAGGTGATCCTGGCCGCCGTCTGCTCCATGGTCACCGGCCAGAAGGGGTGGGACATGGCCGCCCAAAACCGTTCCCTGAACGACAGCCCTTCTTCACAGGGCCCATAGAGTTCTATGGCCATGTCGCGGCAGAACAGACATGGAAACATGCACAGCCCCACTATATGGTCCAGGTGAAGGTGGCTCACGAAAATATGTATCCTGGTCTCTTTGGAGGAGAGTCTTCCCGACGCCTCCTTGATCCTCCGCCCCAGCTCCACCAGCCCCGTGCCCCCGTCAAAGACGGCCAGGCCTTCTGCCCAGTCCACAGACACACAGCTTGTGTTCCCTCCGAACTCCATCCGGTCACTGTAGGGGGCCGCTATGGAACCTCTGGTTCCCCAAAATCTTATCCGAAGACCCTCTTCCATTTTTCCCTCCCTGTATGCTTTATGACTTTCTCTCTCCCAACGCTCTGAACGCGTTCAAGGAGAACTCTATCTGGACAGATATACCATAGTTATGTCGTCAGACTGAGGCGCGCCTCTGGTAAAGGCCTCCACCTCTTCATACAGCCTCTCGATAAAAATCTCCGGCTCTCCCGCCTCCGCCATATGGCGGTTTAACGCGTCCTCCATCCCGTCATCCGAGAACATCTTCCCGTCCACGTCAAAGGCCTCCGTCACCCCGTCGGTGTACAGGCAGATCCGATCCCCGGGCATCAGGTAAGCGGACTGCTCCCGGTAAGGCATATCCTCCATGATCCCCAGGACAAAATCCACCTTGCAGTCCATCTGGCCGAAAGGTTCTCCGTCCCGGCTGACAAAAGGCTTGTTGTGTCCCGCGTTCACAAATTTAAGCTCTCCCGTGTCCGTATTCAGCACACAGATGAAGACGGTGACAAACAGCTCCTCCTCGTTGTCCTCGTTAAGCCGGTTGTTCACCAGGTCGGCCACATCCGCCACAGGCATATCCAGCATCATATAATTTTTGATGTGGGTCTTCGCCAGGGTCATGAACAGGGCGGCAGGCACACCTTTCCCCGACACGTCCGCCACCAGAAAGCAGAGCCTGTGTTCATCGATAAAGAACACGTCGTAGAAATCTCCCCCCACCTCCTTGGCAGGCTTCATCCTGGCGGTGATCTTCACGTTTGGAAGACGGCAGAACCGTTCAAAAGACTTTGGCAGAAAACCTGTCTGTATGCGGGAGGCGATCTCCAGCTCCGACTTCAGACGCTCCCTCTCCGTCACCACCCTGGTAGTCTTGGTGTAGAGAAGCTCCAGAAGGGCTCCGTAGACTTTGTGGTTGGTCCGGGCAATCTCCATAAACAGCGTTCTGGCAATGTTGGCGCAGACCACCGGCGTCACGGCCCTGACGGTGGCCTTTCTCACCCCATCCTTGATGAGGGCAAGTTCGCCTACCACATCCCCTGCCCCCAGCTCGTTGATGAGAGCCCCGTCTGCCGTCAGCACATGGGCTTCCCCCTCCAAGATGATGTACATTCCGTCCTCTGGAGGGTTGCCCACGGTCACCAGATCCTGCCCCTCCTTAAAGCTCCTCAGCTCCGTGGCGTCCAAAAGGAGCCTGGAGCCCTCCGGCATCTGGCCGTCCTCCTGAATCTGGAAAAAATCTTTGATTATCTTTAAATGTCTCCACTGATCCTCCATAGTCTAATTTCCCTCCCCTGCCGGGCGGATATAGAATCTTCCGTACCCGTCTCCCGACACGTATAAAACCTGGCTGTCTCCGACCCGCGTCCATTCTCCCCTTTTGATTCCCCACCGGTTGTCTTCCTCCCAGGCGCTGTATATCCCATCGGTCAAAAGCTCAGGGGATGAGGAGACCTGGTACATCATGGCCTTGAACATTCCGTATCCATAATCCGATCCCAGACCGATAGATATATCCAGACGGAACCTGCCTTTGTCCTGCTCCCGGTAAATCCCCAGAAGAACCGTCTCCTTCACGGTTTTCTGAACCGTCTTATTCTGGGATGAGCCGGCGCCGGTCTCCTCCAGCATGATATACTCGATCTCCTTCTCCGACACCTTCAGACGGCGGCTGCCTCCCAGCTCCGCCCTCTGGGCCACCTCCGTTCTCAGTCTCATCAGGGCGTCCTTCCCCGCCCACAGCGAATCCGCAGATGCCGGACGCGGCGGGGCCGTGAAATCTATATCCAGAATCTTCTCCTTCCTCTCATACCACGCCCCTCCATGGTCCACGTAGTACCCATCGGGAGTCATCCCGTCGGTGAGAGCCTTTCCTCCCTCGAGAATGTAGTAGGACTTACCCTTGTCCTCCACCCAGCCTGCAGCCGGGCTCCCGTCCTCCAGGCAATAGTACCAGCCGTCCTCCTGCTGTCTCCAGGAAAGCTCTCCAGCCATGGAGGGAAAGGCAGCCCCCGTGCCCAAAGTTACCGTCAGGGTCACCGCCAGGGCCAGTACCGCCTGTCCCTTATTCTTCAGGAACCTCTCCTGTTTCTGTTCCTTGGACTGTGACTCGGGAGCCTGAGTCTCATTTTCCGGAGTCTTTTTGGCAGCCTGCTCTTCCCGGTACTTCCCCAAAACAGGTTTTCCGGGAATCCGCTCCCTTCTTGCCCGGTTCCCGTTTTCCCGGGCCTCCCACTCTTTCAGCTCTTTAAAGCTGAGGGCCACCCGGGTGGGGTCCGCCTCTCTCCGGGCCCTGTAGGCGTCCATCTCCTCTCTGATATAGCCGATCTTGTGATTTTTGTCGTTCTCCCCGGGAGTGAATAGGTTCTGCAGGCCTTTTACATACCTTTTTCCCCTCTCTTTCAGTCCTTCCTCAGGAGCGTCTATGGCGTACTCTTTCAGGTCCCACTTCCCATCCTTGATCCGGACCATATTGTCTGTCATATGCCGCTGGAATTTCTCCACCCGCTCCATCATCTTGTCGATCTGGTTCTGAGGAATCAGGTCCCCCAGGGCGTATTCCAGAGCGTCCCGGTTCAGCCCCTCAATCCTGTCGGCCAGGGAATCGTCGATAAAGATCAGATCCGACAGCCGCCCCTGGTTTTTAAAGATCTCAATGTCCTCCGCCCCGAAGGCAAGGTCGCTGTCAATGCCCTGGATGCCTTCGATCAGGTACTTTCCGTCCTTGTTCTCCTTTTCGCTCAGCTTATAGAACATGTTTCCCGTATGCCGGTCATTCTGAGCGCACAGATAGTCAAAGATCTCCAGAGTGGTCATATCTTTATTAAAGCCGGCCGTGGGCGCCACATCCATGTTGTGCAGCCTGTGCCTTGTGGTCGCTGCCCTGGCGTTTAAGTCAGAGCCTTCGGCGAACTCCATAAAGCATCCTGTCATCACCTTGTCCCCTGCCTTGACCGTCATTTTCTCCGAGTGGGCGATGATGTTCCCGATGCCCAAAAGCTCCGCGATCCGGGATGAGGCGATGTTGCGGGACGTCAGCTCATCCCCCTGGTCCACGGACAGATTTCCCGCGTCCGCCGCTGTCTGGGACACTCTGGCCGCCTTTCCGAAATGGACACACCGGTCAATCATTTCCTCGTTTTGGAGCATTCTGCCCACAGCCTCCGCCTGAGTCCTTCCCTTTTCGGAGGTTTGATCCATGGACTCTTTCATCTGGGTCAGGCCCAGGATGACGCACTGCCGGTCTCTCTCGGCCCGGGTCAGTTCCATCTTCTCCAGGGAAACCTCTTTCAGAACCTCTTTATGTTCCTGAAGAAACCCGAATACCTCCTGTTTCATCTCCATTCTTTTCAGCCTCAAAGCCTTATTCATGGCCTCTTCTTTCTGCTCGGCATCCGCTGTCCCCTGAAATTCCGTGGCGATTCTGGTGCTGAAATTGTCCAGAATCTGGAGAGCCCCCTCGAAGACCCTCCTGTCTCCCAGAATCCTCTGGCCGATCCTTTGTCTTTCAGGGTCCGGATCCGCCAAAAGCTCCCTGCACCTGTCTCCCAGATGGAGCCGCAGGGAATCGTTTCTCATGGTGTCTCCCGTGACGGCCACATCGTCCAGGATGGTTTTGATCTGGTCTCTGTGATCCTGAAAGGCCTCTTCCAGAGCCTGATCTCCCCTCTGGCCAATCTCGGCCGTGTACCGGTTCAGCTGGGTGTCCACGTTTTCCAGGACAAACCGTTCTGTAAAAAAGCCTTTCTTGTCGCCGTAGGTGACTTTGATCCTCTGGCTTACCGCCTCCCCTGTGACCTGAAGTTTCTCCGGGTCCACTTCCAGATAAGCGGTCTGAAACGGTCCGGCTTCCCTCCAGGTTTTTCCCTTGTTTTCCCGCACTACCCTCATGTCACGGGCCTGGTCCAGGTTTAAGCCGCCGCGGAATTCCTCCAGGCCGACCACTGCCTTAAGCCGCTCCTTTCCGGCGTCGGTGATGGCATCCCGGCGGTGTTCCTCATAGGCCTGGCAGGCCTTTCTGAGCCTGACATCGGCCTTCACCATGTCCATGGCCTTTCCCTCATCCACAGGCTCCCTCTGAAGGCGGGCAAAATCCTGGAACGCGTCGGCCACCTCCCGAAAATAGGGAGAATTCCCCCTTTTTCTGCCTTCCTTCTGAAAATACCGTTCCAATTCCTCAAAGGTCCATTTCCCGTCTTCCGGAACCTCTGTCTTCTTTTTTCCGAACAATCCCATATTCTGTCCCCTTTCTCACCTGCCGTCAGACCACAGGTCCGCCTTTCACTGCCTGGTCCTGCTTTTTCGCCACGCTCTCCCTGTGTTTTCCCAGGGAGACATTGGAAGGCCTTCTGCCCGGCCTGGCCGAAGATCCCACAAAATCCTTTACAGATATGGAAACCCTTTGAGGCTTCTCCGGTTCCCTGGCCGTCTTTTCCCTCTCGGTTTTTTCCCTGGCGATTCGTCCCTTCGTTACGTCAAATGCCAGTTTTATATAGGCGTTCTTGCTGGGTGCCAGGGTCCCGAGCTCCGCCTTCTTATTGAGACCCGCATCCAGATTTTTCAGTCCCCGCACATAGTTCTTTCCTCTTGGGGTCAGGCTGTCCACCGACTCATCCATGGTGTAATCCTTCAGCTCCCAGCCTCCGGGCTCAATCTCAACCATACGCTCTTTCATATGCTTCTGAAGCCGCTCCACCCGTTTGGCCATGGCATCGATCTGATTCTGTTCCAGAAGATCCCCCAAGGCAAACTGAAGAGAGTCTCTGTCCAGCTTGCGGATATTCTCTGCCAGATCCTTGTCAATAAACACCATGTCTTCCATCAACCCCTGATGCTGTGTCAACTGATCATCCCTGTCTCCGAAGGAAAGGTCGTTGTCAATTCCCTGAAGCCCTACGATAGAGCGCTTTCCGTCAGCGCCCGGCTCGCTGAGCTGATAGAATATGTTGCGGCCATGGCGGTCATTCTGAGCACAGATAAAGTCAAATGCCTCCAGAGTGGTAAAATCTTTTACAAAGCTGGGAGTGTTGGTCACTTCCACCTGTTCGATCATAGCCTGAACCTTCTCATCCTTTGAATCCAGGTCGATACCTTTCGCCATCTCCATAAAACATCCTGTCATGACCCTGCCGTCATCTGACAAAACCTGCATTTTCTCCGAATGAGCCACAATATGACCAATTCCCAAAAGCTCCGCTATCCGGGACGTGGCTACATTGCGGACTGTCAGCTCATCCCCGTATTGTATTCTCGCCACATTACGGGCCGTGCTGTCCTTATCCAGCCTTTCATTTGAGACAGAGGAACACTCATAAGCTAATCTGCCGTCATTGATAGCCCGATCCAGGGCCGCCTGCTGCTTCCTGTCATCGTTCAGGGACCGTATCTGGATCAGACCCAGTTTCGCGCACCGGTATTCTGTATTGGCATTGGCAGGGATGCTCTGGGAATAGTCCGAGGCTCTCATGAGAAATTCCCTGTTTTTGTCCAAAAGCCCTTTTAATTCCTCCGAGTCCTCTTCAGCCCCCAGAACCGATTCTATGGCCTGCCCCATGAGCTCCCTTTTCCTTTTTCCGCTGAGATCAGGCCCTTCCTCTGCCAGCTGTTCCCTGTAATTACATATGATTTCAGAAGCTCTCTTAAGATTGAGCTCATTTCCCACCACCTCTCTCCCCAGTTCTCTCTTGGGCATGGACCATCTCTCCATCTGATGCCAGAATTCCCCTATATCACACATAAGCGGGGTGGTAGCCTTATATTGGTATCCGTTCTCGATGGCTCCTGTTGTTTTCCCCTTACTTAAGGCCAGCCTGTCCCCGATATAGTCACTCTTCCCTTCCAGGGCCTCTTTCAGATCTCTGTCTGTCTTCTCGTCAATCCTGCTGGTGATCTTCTCCACTTCCGTGTAGATATCGTCAAGGATTTTTTTCTCTGTGAAAAAACCGACCCTGCCGTCCACCTCCACCTTAAATCTCTCGTTGATGTTGTCGCCCACTACCTCCCGTTTCCCCTGAGGCAGTTTGGTGGAAGCCATGGAAAAAGCGATCAGCTGCTCCCAGGTCTTCCCCTCATTCTCCCGCATCACTCTCATGTCTCGGACCTGATCCAGATTCAGGCCCTCCTGGTACATAGCCAAGCTGTCCATCACCGCCAGCCTCTCCCTGCCGGAGGAGGTGATGGCCCCCCTTCTGGAATCAGAGTAAGCCTTGCATGCCTCCACCAGCTTCTGGTTGGCCTCCACCATCTTCTTCGCGCTCTCCAGGTTGATCTCTGTCTCTCTGAGAGCCGCGAAATCCTGAAAAGCCTTAGCCGCCTCCTGAAACAATTTGGAATTCCCCGACTTCTTATTCTCCTCCTCAAAAAATCTCTCAAACTCCTCAAACTCCCAAACCCTGCCCCTTAAGTCCTGGGCTTTCATCCCTCCAAACAGCGCCATACACATTCTCCTTTCTGCTATTTATCCTTTTCCCCGTCCGCGCTTTCTGTACCGGCCTTAGGCGGACCCGACTCATCATTCTTGGGATAAGTTTCCGTATATTTATTCTGATATTCCTCGTTCCACTGCTCCAAAGCGTTTTTCGTGGTCTCCTCAGTCTCCTCCTCGTCGCTTTCCTCTTCCTGCCTGGATTCCTCCTGCCTGTCGGCCTCCTCCTGAGCCTGAATCTCCCTGAGCGTCTCTTCCATACTCTCGTTGCACACCCGTGACAGATTGTACTCGTACACTCTGGCGAAAGCCACGTCAAGACTTCCGTAGGAGGACGACTCTCCGTTTAAAAAGCCCACGGACACATAGTTCTCCCCTGCCTTCCAGGTGCCGAACCAGGCACCGCTCTCCAGAACCTGGCTGAGGCCTGACGACGGGGAGTAAAAGATAAGCCCCTTCTCCCGGGAAGTCATCAGGAAACCTTTCCCGTTGTCCCCTGCCAGTCTGGAGATCCCCTGGTCCCCCTTCTTCCTGAGCTCGGCCGCCAGGGACAAGTCAAGATTCAGCTCCACGGGGAGCACCTGATCCTCTGTGTAGTAATCATAGCCATACATACCGTTAAGACCCGGCACATCCTCCTCCATTTTGTTCTCCAGGATAGCGTCGTAGGGGGAATCTCCGGATTCAAAGCTCCCCGCCAGATTTTTATATTCAATCTTCTCAGGCTTCCTCTTCCTGTCGCCTCCCCGGCTGGCATCCCGGACGACAGTCATGGACTCCTGTCCGTATTCTATGTAGTACACCTGCCCGTTGTCTGCGAACGCCCCCGCCTGAGTGTCCTCCGTCACCTCGTAGGGAGTGTCCGCAAGTTTCCCGTCCGACTGAATCCACCGCACCTTCCTGTCTTTCCCTGTGCACTGGATCTGGCCCTCCACACGTCTCCCCAGGGTGACCGCGTTCTCCCGATCCATAACCCGGTAGGACTCTATATAGGCGTTTTCCAGAAGGGCGTACCTTTTAGTATAAATATTGTGAAGTCTCTGTTTATATCTCTGTGAGTGTTTTACCTGGATTGTGGTTCCGTCGTCCTTCTCTTCGTCCTCATACCACACCAGAGTATAGATTCTCTCGATGCTTTCAGGGTTATAGTACCGGAATGTCTTGGTTCTGCCGTAAAAACAGCTGTAGTTTTTGTCTACAGGGATAAACAGATTCTCCAGCTGCCAGTTCTCCTTTACGTCTCTGAAATTCTCATAGCTGTCGGGTTCCGGCTTGAAAGTGCAGATACCGTCTTTTAAAATAAATTTTTCTCCTTCCTTCCATCGATATACCTTGGTGTTGTCCATACCTCCCAGATAGGCGCTTCCCCATGAGTCAGGCTGTGCCCCCACTGCCTTCTTCCAGTCCTCCACCCCCCCTGGCTTTGTCTCAAACTCCTGGCCCTCCGTCATGGCAATCCAGGCATTTTTCTGTTTCTCAAAAGCCTCGTTCTCCTGATCCATGCCAGAATTGATCTTCTGGTACTCATACACCAGAATCAGAGAATCTGTCTTCTCATCCACTTCCTTGTCCAGCTTTTCGGCCTCCTCGTCCAGCTTCCCTTCCTCTTCACCAGCCTCCTCGGCTCCTTCATCCCCGTCCTCCCGGCCTTCCTCTGTGGAGGCGGGAACCTCTTCCTTGGGAACCTGAACCTCTTCCTTCTCTATGGAAAGCTCTATATAGATCCGGTTCTGGCCGTCCGTCAGGGCGTTTATCACAGACACAGAGTGGACATTCTGAAACTGACGGCGTATAAAGGCCTCCATATTTCCATGAAATTTCTGATTCCCCTCCTGGTCATAGATATACCCTTCGCCGTTGTCATAGACAAAGATATCCCCGCCCCCGTTATCCGCCTGAATAAAGAAGGATTCCTGGTCCCCCGCTTCTTCTCCTTCCCTGGCATACACATTCTCATGAAACACTTGAAACTTTTCGGTGTCATAGTTGTAAAACGCCCCGCAGTGAACCATCTTTTCCTGGGCTTCTGCCCCCTGGTCCATACGGGTCACATAGCCATAGACAAATGTCTTCTCATCCTTCATGGCTCCGATCTGAAAAGCCTCTATGTCTTTTGGTTCCCGGGAATGCCCGTCTTTGATGTGAAAAGCCTGCTTCCCCTGGGACCCTTTAAATTTTTCCGTCAGGTTATGCTGGAAATAGTCGGGAACCTCTTTGTTTTTCCTGGTTTCGTCCGCGAGATTTTCTCCGTTCTCGTCAGTGACCTCCTCCGCTTCCACCGAACTCTGTATGGCTGTCACGTCTACCTCCACGGACCCTGTCAGAGAGCTGCAGCCTGTGAAAAACACAAGAACCGCCAGGCACAGACTTCCCAGTGTTATTATCCTTTTCACAATCCACACCTCCCCCAAATCGCCGTCCACGGCAGGGGCATGCCATACACAGACATGCCCCGCCCTGTCGGTGGATTTTTTCAATCCCCGCCCCGGCTTACTATTTTATGTTGCTCTGCATCCAGGACTGCATAGCGCCCATGCCCAGCTTGAGAACCACGATGAGCACAAAGATGAGAACAAATCCCACGATGGCGTTTTTCAGGCTGTTTTTCGCCTTCTCTCTGTCCTGGGGCTCCTCGGCCTTGGCAAGTTTTGCTCCCAGAAAGATACAGTAGATAGCTCCCAGAGCTCCCACGATCCCCAGTGCCGGTGTCAGCGCCATGTTCAGAAGACCTATGATGGGCTGACTCACAGTCTCAAACGGGTTGTCGGATGCCCCGGACTGGGCCGCCGATAACAGAAAATAAAAATATTGCATCTCCATTCCTCCTTGATCATTGTTTTTATTTGTATTCGCGTCCCGCCATTTAAGTAAGGAAGGAAACGACCACAAACCGTATTAAATAACTTTCATATCCCGCCTCAAAAGCAGGAGACGCACCGCTCCCGCCCCGGCCAGAACCACCGCCGCCAGAATCAGGCGCCAGTCAGCGGGATCGTAGGTCTGGCGAATCCACAGCTGATATTCCCTGGCATTGCCCGCCTCATCCACCACCGACAGGCCATAATTGCCGACAGAAGTCAGGGTGCTGCTCACCGCGTACCCTCTGCTTCCGTTATAATTTATATATACCCGGCAGTCCGGCTCCGAGGGGACGAACTCCACCGCCCCTGAGGCGGCTCCGCCCTGAGGCTCCGGGGAAAAAGACAAAAAAGGAGCCTGGGTATCCCTGACAAACCTGGTCTCCACAGAGAGGCCTTCACGGTCCGCGGCCTGAAACCGTATCTGGTATTCCCCGTCCCCTCCCAGGAAAAAACACCGTTCTTCCGGTATTTTTTGCCGTCTCCCATCCAGGAGGACTTCACTTATGACAAACCTTTCCGGGGCGGGAACGGCTCCCAGGGTATTGTCCCTGCCCCCGATTATGGTAAAGTAAAAGTTCACCTCATAGACATTGTAGTCTGCCGCCGTGCCTCCCGCCAGCTGGAACATCAAAAGGCGTATGTGGTAACTCCCCTTCTGGGTAAATCGCCCCGAATCGGGAAGCATCTCCGTCACATCATCCCGGCGCATGGTTCCCACGGTTCCCCCTGTCAGTGTAAGAGTCACCGCCTCCCCGGTGATCATGCCGCATGGGACGGAGGCGACAAAGTAGTTTCCGTTAGGCAGTACATACCGGAACCCTCCGTCTTCCTCCGGTTCCAGCTTCATATCGGAAATATTTAGATGAACAGCCTCCATGGATCTGAAATTCTCCGGGTTTTTATCTGCCGGGTCTTCATCCATCTGGCGGAAATACTCGTCCAGAAGGCGCTCCACCTCCTCATCCGACAGTTCCTCCTCGTCCCAGAAGTCCTCATCCTGAAAATCCTCATCCTGGTCTTCCGGTTCTTCATTCCCTGCCCCGCCCGCACCGGCTTTGTATCCTGCCTCCGCCGACGACGCCCAGGCCTGGCTCACCGTTCCTTCCCCCGCCCACAGCGCCGCAGCCAATACCCATGAGATGGGCCAGAGCCTACCCCATCTCATGGGCCTTTTCTTCTTTCTGCCGGGTTTTCCCTCTCTCCATATTCGTCCCCCGCTCTCTCTTCTTATTTTTCTCGGAGGACATGGCCTCCTGTCTCAAAAGCTCCTGGTAACTTATAGGCACTCTGGTGATCCCCGGCTCCTTCTTCTGGGGCTGCCGCTCAAAGGCCTGGCCGAAACCTCCTGCCTCCCTGGCAGCCCGCTCCTTCCTCAGTTCTCCCAGGCGTATCTCCCACAGGGCCCTGTTTTTCGAACTGTCAAAATATGCCATAGGCCTCTACTCCTTCTCCAGAAACTGCTGTATCAGCGTGTTGATACCGCTTATCAGGGCGGCGTCCGATTTTCCCGCTGCCACCACGAACTCCTCCGGAGCCAGGTTGGCCACGTTCTGTACCTGCAGTTCCTCATCCTCCAAAAGCGCCGCAGCCTGATCCTCATAGCAGATATAGGCCCGGATAAGCCCTTCCTTCACGGCCTCACCGGCAGACTGAGGAGAATCATAGTCCTTCACCTGCACTCCCTCCGCCTGATACAGGGCGGTTCTGGTAGCCTCATCCAAATTTGGGTCAGCTCCCAGAACAGAATCCTCAAAAGCCCCTACAGTCAGGGCATAATCCCCTGTCCTGGTAACGGCGTAGAAATACCCCTTGCCGTAGCTGACGGAGGTGAGGTATTCCCCAGCCAGGCTTCCGGAGTTGTTGATACACCCCAGGGCTATATCCGCCTCGCCGGCAGCCACAGCCCCCAGGGCCTCCTTCCTCCCGCTCACCTGATACCGTATCTCCACCCCCAGGGCATCAGCCACATACTTTGCCAGCTCCGGTTCAATCCCTACCGGTTCCTCGCCGACCATATCCATGTACCGGCTGCCTGTGTCCACCAGGGCCACTCTCAGAATCCCTGTGCTCTGGATCCTCTCCACCTCATTGGAAGCCTTCTTCGCGCATCCCGCCCCACACAGGGCCAGCCCCAGACATATTCCAAAGACAGCAAACTTCTTCCGTCTTCCCATGATCTTCACTCCTCACATAATCAGATGTTGACAAATTACACCGTGAACAGCCGTTCCATATCCTGGCTGGCCCTGATGTTGATCCCCGTCCGGCTGGAAGGCGAAGTGACCACAAACGCCCTTCCTCTTCCGTTGTTGACGATCTCCTCCTGCTCGCTCTCGTTGATGGCTCCCGCCTTCTCGTAGAGCTTGCACAGGTCGTGCATGTCGTTGGGAGACAGGGGAAAGATAAACGAGTACTGACAGGCATTGATGATGGCTGTGGACTTCCTGGCCAGCTCCTCCGTCCCCACAAAATCAGCGATATTTTGGGTGATGATGATCTGCATTCCATTGTATTTGCGGATACGTTTCGCCAGCTGGTACATAAAGTCCAGAGCGATGGGAAACTTGCTGTCAATAAACACATGGGCCTCGTCGATAACCACGATAACCTTCCTCTGGGCCCCGTAGCGGATATTGTAGTCCCGGTTCTTGATGATCTCGTTGTCCAGCCACTTGAGCACCAGAAGCATCTGGGCATTGGCGATGGTGTTGTTCTTGTTGGCCAGAAGGGACTGGAAGTTGAACACGATGAAATTCTCGTTGGTGGACACCGATGCCGGGCCGTTCCAGAGAAGAGAGTTTCTTCCGCCTGTGGCAAACTTGGATATGTAGTTTAAAAGCACCCTCAGATTCTCCTTGCTGTACTCACCGGCCGCCAGCTGATAGTCATTGAGGATCTTGTCATAGAGATCGTCGAAGATGGGGTAATCTTCCGGCTCAAGCTGACTTAAGTCCGTCTCGCTGTCGATGCCCTTGGCCTCGTACATGCGCATGGTGATATTGTTCAGGTACTCCAGGGCGTCGGCCTCGATGCCCGGCAGGATCTGGCGGTAGAATTCCTCCAGAAACTGGAGATGGGTGCTGAAGCTGGTATTTATGCTCTCCTCCTCGCTCTCCTCCTCGTCGGACAGGCTGGCGATGATGTGGAACGGGTTCAGCCGTCCCTGGGTCGCGCTCCCCACGTCGATGACTTTCCCGTTGAGATTGCAGGCCAGGCCGAAATACTCGTTCTCCGGATCCAGAATAAATATCTTGCTGTTGTCCGCCGCCAGGTTGGTCAAAATGGTCTTTGTGGCGTAGGACTTGCCGCTTCCCGACTTGCCGATGACCACCATATTGCTGTTGACCCGATCCTTATTTCTCACGAAAAAATCGATAAACACCGGCTTGCCTCCGCTGTCTCCGATGCAGATCCCCCCGGGATCGCTGAGGCTGGAGTTGACAAAGGGGAACACCGCCGCCACGGAACTGGAATGTATCCCCCTGCTGACTCTCCGGAACACGTCATAGCCGGAGATCTGGCTGGAGGCGTAGGCCTCGAACTGCTGCACATAGTTGTCTGTGGAGCGGAAACTCTCCTCCGACAGCGCCCTTTTTATCTGCTTCTTCATGGAGAGGGTGGAAGCCTGCTTCTTCCTCTCCCTCTCCGGCAGGCTCATCTGCCAGGACAGTTCGTGGTCGTAGGCGGTGACATACACGTTGACGTCCAAAAGCGTCTCGTTGTCGCTCTGGAGCATGGCCAGAACCTCCGCCAGAGTGTCCACATGAGTCTGCAGTTCCATGAGACGGCTGGTCTTTCCCGTGGAGTTGGCCTGTTCCCGCAGCTCGTCGATGGCCCGGTCTATCTGGCGGATGCCCTTGTACCGGTCCACCATCCTCATCTTCATCACGGCCCTGGTGCCGGGGCGGTTGAACAGGTTGCTGCCCCAGGCGTTGCCCACGATGGTGGGATAGTCCGTGATCCGGAAATTGTGGGTGATCAGCCCGTCGTACTCCACCGTCCGGCTGGTAAACTTGATCTCCTTGGGGAGAATCCACTCCATGTACTCATCCCTGGACAGCCTGTAGGCCTCCCTCTCGTCAAAGGCCATGGTATAGTTGTATTTCAGGAAAACCACCAGTTCCTTCTCCGAGAGGATATGGCACTGCATCTCGTCGCTGCTCATGGTGGATACCATGTTCTCAGCCTGACTCAGAAGCATATCTTTGTCCTTGTGAAAAAACACCATATAGTGAAAAGGCACGTACACCTTGTCTCTCTCATTGATATGGTGGATCTGCTCCATTCGGTCATGGATGATCCCCACCCGGGTGGTAAGCTCTTCCTCGTTGAGAAGGCCGTTGACAAACGCCTCTTCCAACTCCCTGATCTTCCTCTCCTCCGTCTCTATGTAGGAATCGTAGAGCACGGGGCGGTCGATCTTCACCAGGGCCGCCGTCTCCGTGCCCGAGATAGTTCGGAGCACAGAGCCGAACACCTGGTCGATCATCTGGTTCTGCCGCTGAAGAGTATAAAATTTGAACTCCACGTCAGGGATCTCCACAGCCACCCCGTAGTACTCTCCTCCATACTGAATAAACTGATCCTCCACCCCTGTAAAGGGAGTGATGTCCGCCACCGTGGGAGTTCCCTTCTTCGCCGGGCTCTCCTGAAAGAGACGGTGTCTGGCCACATATTTCAAGAAGTTGAAGACCATCATATAAGCCTTCTCATCGTCCACAGGGATCACCGACGCGCCGAACAGAACCGCCACTGCTCCCCCTATGTAGATCCGGAAAGGAAGGTTGGAAAACACGATGGAGATGACGATGGAGAGCCCCACAATACCCACAAAGACATCGGGGATTTCCACGCCTTTAAAAAACTCCATAGCTACTTTTGTCTTCTTGGGTATGATCCTCATCGCGAATTCCTCCTGGTTATCTGTCCTCTCCCCTGGGGCCCGCTGTTATACCGAAGCCCGCGGATGCTCAAATCCGAATAGGACACTTTCTCTCCCGCCGAGCTGCAGCTGGCCCTCCTCGCCCTGGGAAGTTCCCCACAGTCCACCGTCTTCACAGACACCGGAGGGCTGCTGTTAAACCTTCCTCCGTCTCCGCTTTCCGTTCCCCGCCCCTGAAGGGATCCGGCGCTGCCCTGGAATGTCCCGGCGGCGTCTGTGGTCCCGGCGCTTATGGTATGGCGGGTGATTCCGGCAGACGAACGGGAAGCCTGGGAATATCTCATCTTCTCGGCCTCAGCGGCGCCCATGGGCGCCCCCGCCCCGCCTGTGGTCCCGGCACTTATAGTGTGGCGGGTGACTGGGCCGAAGATACCGGAGCTCTCCCCATACCGGATCCTCCCGGCTGCCACGGCGCTGCGCAATGCTCCCGCCCCGCCTGTAGTCCCGGCGCTTATGGTATGGCGCAGCCTGATGGAGGCCACCGGGAGCCTGTTCTCCCCTACCGGCGTTCCCGCGCTTATGGTATGCCTCATTCCTCTGATACTGGCAGTGCTCTTTCCCGCGGCCACACCCAAGCTGTCTCCGCCGCTCTCCACGGCTCCCACGGACGGCCCTGACTTGTCTCCGGCCGCCTTCACGGTTCCCCCGGACACAGCATCCGCCGCCCCTGATGTGTCAGCCGCGGACGCTGTGTCCTGGGGGGCGGCGCCTGGAGCCTGGGGCCCCGGCTGCTCTTCAAACATGGTTCCAAGGAATTTCCTGGCTATCACCTGGCCTCTCTCGTTGACCTTCAGCTGGCTTCCTCCCGCATCCACCATCTGACTTCCCTGGTTTCCTGTCCCTCTTTTGTAGCTGTCATATCTCACCGACAGTTTGTCAAACTGCCTCTTTGCCCTGTAGACGTTCTTGGCGGTGTCCGCCAGCTGTCCTGTCTTCTGGGACAGTTTGCCGGGTCCCACCAGAAGTTTGGCGGCAGCCCCAATACTTTTCCCCGCCTTCTCCATAGAATCGGCGGTATCCAGCACGTTGCCGGCCAGCTGTGACAACCCTTCCGCCTTGTTTCTGAACCTCTCTTCCAGGCCTGGGGTCAGCTTCTTTCCCATAGCGGCCCTCCGGGCGTTTCGGATACTGTCCACGCTCCTCACCATGTGCCCGGCGGTGCGCAGCGCCCCCCTGGCGTCCCCGGCCTTCAGATCCCTGGCCGCCTGGCCTATGCCTTTGATGCCCTTCTCTAAGTTGTAGCCTGCCTCCTTGCCGGATTTGGCAAAAAGTTTGGCCCTCTTTCCCAGGCTGAGTTTTTTCTCCTGACCCCCGGCGGCTCCCTTGTATCTCCCTGCCTCCGACAGACTTTTCCCCGAGGCTCCTCCTCCCCTGCCGGAGAGCCCTGTCCTTATGGCCTGCTGGCCCTTGGACATGACGGTCCCCACGGTGTGGGCGAACAGCATTCCTCCGGCCATGGAGGCCGTGGATGCCTCCGACGAGCCCGCCGAGGAGCTGACCAGGGAGGTGATCATGGAACCGGATTTAAACACCGCCCACGCTCCGCCTGCCAGGAAAAACAGTTTCATCATATAGTCCATCTCCGGGCTTGAATTCACCCCGAATTTTATACGGTTTCCCATGACCATGGGACAGATCATCAAAAACATCCTCATGCCTATGGCAGACCCAAAGCCGGTAAAACATTTTCCGATAAACATATCTCTCCATCTGCTGAATTTTTCTCCGTCGTCCAGAGGCATCATGCAGACAAAATATGGAGACACCAGATACAGAAGTATCAATTCAAATATTCTCTGGACAAATATAATCAGGCACACCCCGATGGTAAACAGAAGGAACACGGCCGCTATGAACCCTACGATATAGTCGAAGGACGGCAGTTCAAATGACTCCATCACATCCACGATATTCCCGTAATCTTTCACAACCACGCCGTTTTCTCCCTTGAGTATGTAGAAAGGATACCGGACAATATCTGCCTTCGAGGTGCCCAGCTCGATCTTTAAGGAAGCAGCCGAACCCAGGTTGTAATCCGGGTTTTTCGCCGCCTTCAAAGAGGCGATCATGAAGACGATGCGCCCCAGTGACGTGCCGCCTCCTTTTGTCAGCACTTCGATTACTCCTTTTAATATTATCCCGGACAGCTTCAGCATAAAATAGACAAAAAAGGGTACCGTAAAGAAGTTGATAAAGGTTTTCATCATCGCGGTCAGCACCTTTGACACCGGCCGCTTGTTCTCAAAATCCAGATCAAAGGCGGATCGGGCGGTGGCGTAGATGGTGAGAACCAGGGCCAGCCCCAGTGCTCCCAGGGTGATGACCCAGAACACGGTGCTGACCGTCTTCTGCTGCATCAGCACTTCCACCAGGCTCCCCGTGATTATATTTCCATTGGGGTCCGTGTATGTCACATCCCTCAGTCCTATGAACACGTCAAAAGCCGTCTCCAGGTAGTCAATCAACTTTAAAAGTCCTGCAAACAGAGTGTAGAGATGTATGCTGTATATCCGCAGCCATAGCTGGATAAAAATATCCATAGCCGTCTCCAGCACCGGCAGAAGAACCGGAGCCAGAATCTCCTGGAATATCCAGCCAAACACCGTAGTCAGAAGGCCTGACACAAAACGGTACACCGGATCCAGAATCCTCTCCAGCACCCAGTTAAACACTTTCTGAAACAATCCAAGATACACACTTTCCAATTCTCCCACCTCCTTTTGCGCTTACGCACCGTGTCTGTCATTTTCCCGAATACCTCTGCCTCTCGTCGCCGCCGGAATTTCCCATATCCTCGGCCGCGGAGGCCAGTTTCCCAAGGCCGCCTAAGCCCGGACCGCCCATGCCGCCTCCGCCGCCGAGGCCTGAACCGCCCATACCGCCTCCGCCCATGCCGCCGAGACCTCCCAAGCCTCCCAAGCCTCCAAGAGCGGCGGAGGAACCTCCTGTGGCAGCCGCGGCTGCCATGCTGGCGGCCGTGGTGGCGCTTCCTATAATCATGCCGGAGAGCATGGATCCCGCCTGCTGCTCTGCCGCCGCCGCTTCTTGATTCATGATCTGAAGAATCAGGTTCTGGCTCTTAAAGACGGCCCATGCTCCTCCGATGATCATGAACATCTTCAGCACACTGTTGATGATCACCGCATTTGGCAGATTCATGCTGTAAAGGCAAAGCCTGCTGTTGGCGATGGTGGGAACAAGGAGAAGGTAGTATCTCATGGAAAAGATCACCCCAAAGCCGGAGAAAAACTTTGCCACAAACAGTTCCCGCCATTTGGCGAAGGTAGCTCCGTCGTCCAGAGGTATGGTGGAGACAAACAGGGGAGCCACCAGGTACAAAAGAATCAAGTCAAAAAGCCTTCTGATGAAGATCATAGCCGCCCCCGCCAAAATCAGCAGCAGCAGGACAGCGCTGGCAAACCCCTGTATAAAATCAAAATTCGACGGATAAAAATCTTTTTTCACCGTCAGCAGATCCCTGTAGTCCTTTTCTCCAGTGAGATAAGGGCTCCTCACATCGTCGGTGAAGGATGGGTTTCTCCCCGCCCGGTAGTCTTGCATCTCACCGGACACAGGATTTCTCCTGGAGGTGGTGGCCTTGTCGGCATCCAGCCCTGCGGACAAAAAGATGGTGGTTCCGATGGTGGTCCCTCCGCCCTGGGCCGCTTTAAAAGCCGTGACTGCCTGATTGGTCACGATGGTAGATATCTGCAGCATGGCGATGCACAGAAACGGAATGAGCATAAAGGTGACTGCCGCCTTCATGCCGTCGGCCAGCACCTTGCTCACAGGGTTTTTGTTCTCCAGCGTCATATCCGATATGGATTTGGCCGTCTTGTAGATGGTGAAGATAAAGGAGATGGCCACCGACATAATCGTGATCCCCAGAAAAGCCCTGGACACATCCTCCATCTGAAAAAGGGCATCCAGAAGATATGTATCCTTTCCCCCCACCTCTACCGGAGAGATGCCGGCAAACACGTTGAATATATTCTCCACAAAGTCCACCAGGCTGCACATCACCGTGAAAATAGCCAACAGCCATTCCGACCACATGGACCAGATAACAGACATAAAGTAGTTGATAAATACCTGAAGGATATCTGTCAAAATAGGCACGAACACATTTTCCAGAATCATTTCAAAGATATCCTTCAGGGCCTTCACAAAGGAAGACTCGAGGAAACAGAGCTCCAACACCTCACCTCCCGCGGGAAACTACCTCACCTTAACATTTTTCTTCATATGCATCACAAACACCACAACGCCTGCCGCCACCAAAAGAATCAGCACGATGGCTGCCACGGCGTAGATGTTCAGGCGGTATCTCACTGTAAACTCCTGGCTGGACACATTGCCCGCCTCGTCGGAGACGGTAAGACGGTAGGCCCCCGGATCTTTTATGGCATAGCCGGAGAAGCCGCTCTGAACCTCCCCGTTTTTCTCCAGGACGATGGTTTCAACGTCGTCAGACAGATACTGGATATCGGCCGTTCCTCCTGTCACCGCCACCTGAACCTGGGGGGCCTGGGTGTCCTTCTTCAGGAATACCTCCAATTCTTCCCTGTCTTCTCCTGTCATGAAGATCTGATACAGCCCGTCTTCCTTCATGGACACATATCGGTCCGAGGACAGTTTCCGCGGCTCCCCGTCAAGTGCCGCGCCTGTGATAGCCATGCCAGCCGGGGCAGGGTAGCTATCCATCTGCCTGACCGCCGAGGCTATTACAAAAGACCATGGCTGCCCGTCCGCCTCCAGCCGGTAATATCCCGGCTCCGTCAGGCTCTGTCCCTGTGTAAACTCCACAGGCTGGTCGTCTCTGTACAGCTTAACCCTGCCTTCCGACACAGACAGTTCCACCGCTCCGGGGCCCACATAGCCCTCCGGAACATTGGCAGCCAGCGTTCTTCCGTTTTCAAATGTCACCTCATATATCCCTGAGGCGCTGTCATACACCTGGATTCTGGGACTGTACAGGCCCTGGGCCCCGCCTTCTTGCTGCTCTGGCTGTCTCTCCTGGCCGGCGCCGGGCTGCCCTGCCTCCGCCTCTCCTGACTCGGTTTCCTGGCCTTCCTCATGTTCCCGACTCTCCCCTGCCTCATCCAGGCCCTCTGTCCCGCTGTCCTCATCCCCTTTTAGGGACTCTCCGTCTCCCTCCAGAGCCGCCTCGCCGACGCCTTCCCCGGACTCGTCTGGCGTTTCCCCGGACTGGCCGTATTCTCCTTCGCCTGTGGCCTCTCCTGCCTCTGACTGCAGGATGGCCGCTGCTCCGAATTCGTCTTCTGTCTCCGATTCCCCCTCCAGAATATTCCGCTCCTCCCCGTAAGGAAAGTTTCCTGAAAATTCCTCAGAGCCTGACTCCTCGGGAGGTTTCTCCTGAATCCTGAACCGGAAAAAGGCCGTGTACTCTCTCTGCTCTGAGAAAGGGGCATCCGGGTTCTCCACGGCTGTCAGCCTGACCACATAAGTTCCGTAACCGCTTATGGTCTGCCCCCGCACGTATGGGAAGGGCTCCCCGTCTTTCTCCACTGCCGCATCTATGTTTTTGGGAATATCCATGGTCACATCCTTGTCAGTGATGCCCCCGTTGGACACACTGGTGTAAAAAAAGAACTGGTTGCCCAAGGACTCCTCATAAACTTTATAATCACTGTGATACTGCTCCGACAGAGTGACCTGATTGATAGACGGCCCTGTCTGCCGCTCCTGCGCCGCCTGGGATATCCCGGGTTCCGTCATCCTTCCCCAGTCTTCACCCCGGCTATCTTCCCTCTCATCCTCATCCCAGCCGCCGTACAGTTCTTCTGACACATAGACTTCCCCGCAAACCGTACCGGTTCCCAGGGTCAAAACGGCTCCCGCCACGGCAGCCGCCCCAAAGATATGGCAGATTTTTTTTCGGATTCTCCCCCTTGTCTGACATTTTCTCATCATTGTACCGCCTCCTGCGTTTCTTCCTCTTCCAGTTCTTCCATGGATTCCACGATATAGTTCCGCTCGTCCAGATCGTAATAGATCTCGTCCCCGAAGAAGGCGTTCATTCTCACCTCCGACAGATCCATGGTTCCCATCTGATACAGCGGGCACTTGTAGCTGGGGGTAAATTTTGTCTTCAGGGGAAAGTTGCCGAAAGTGACGATGATGGCATTTCCCGTATCTGTCTTGTTGTTCAGCTTCTGAAGTTCAGACGGGTAGATGAGAGGCCTGGTCTGCAGCTGGCTGGACACATTGATATTGCCCTGTTTATCTCCCATGGACGACGAGATGCTGGAGGTGGACACTGTCATGTTGCCGCAGAGCTTCGAAAACTCCTCGCATGTCTCAATGTCATTGGAACCGATAAACATCTTCATTCCGCAGTTGCTTTTTATGATGTTGGCAACCTTGTCTCCGTACACATTGTCAAGCTGGGCATAGGACTGAACCACCATGTTGAACCAGATCTTTCTGGAACGGCCCACGGTGATCATCTTGTCAAATTTATCGATTTTGGGCATATTTCCAAACTCGTCCAGAATAAAATACACATTTCTGGGAAGGCTCAGATCCTCCCGGGAAGAGGCCACCTTGATCAAAGCCTTATAGATGCACAGGATAAACACAGCCGCCAGGGCATGGCGTGTATCCTTTTCGTCAGGAATCTTCAGAAACAGGGCTGTGGGCTCCGTGGCAAACTGAACGGGGTCGATGTCTGTGGCCGAAGTCAGCGAACACAGGCCCTCATCGTTAAACATGGACAGCTTGTCGAAAGCGATGGACATATAGCTGGCCATGGTGCTCTCTGCCGCGGACAGCACCTGCTTTGACAGCCCTACTGCTTTGGATATAGGGGATCTCCCCTTAAAAAATCCCCTCAGGGCCTCATAGTCATTGTCCGAGTTGCCGATGGCCTTGTTGATGTTGTAAAAGCAGAACCGCTCCCTGGTCATCTCCAGCTCCGGATATTCGCTGTCCTCCAGCATGGCCAGGCATACCGCCATGATAAGAGACCTGGCTCCTTTTTCCCACACCGGGTCATCCTGAGACTCCACCGGGCAGATGACGCTGATCAGGTCGTTCATGTCCTCGTACACCTCGTCAAATATCTTCTGCCTGGCGATTTTGATGTTGGCCAGCAGCTCCCGGCGCACCGCCCACGCCTTCCCCTCGTATTCGTACCACTCCTCCCCGTACTGATCCGGCTTGTTCACCAGTTCCAGCCCGCTGTCAGGGGCATGGTCGTACCGCATGAAGATCCCCTCCCCTGTCTTTAAATAGAGCTGATACCGGTCATACAGATCGGTGAGGGGATTCCAGCGGAAAGAACTGTATGGATCCCTCAGATCTAGAACCATGACTTTGTAGCCCCTCTCTTTTAAAAGCCCGCTGTGAAGCTGAAACAGCTCTCCCTTGGGGTCCGTACATATCATGGAAGACCCTGCCCCTGACCGGGCCAGAATCTGAATCATGGGATTGATAAATGTGGTGGTCTTGCCGCTTCCGGTGGCGCCGATGACCAGGCCATGCATGGGAGAGGCGAGATTCACATCCAGTTCCTTCCGTTTTTTATTGAAACATGCATATACGGGGATTCCATCCTTAGAACTTTCTGAAAGTTTAGTAAATTTATAAGGATCAAAATTACTGTCCCGCTCTTTCTCGGTCATAAAACGGGAATTCTCCAGGTTACTCTCAAAATTTTCTGCTTTTGATTTCATCAGTTTTTTTGCCCGGCCTGCGGAAGGCCTGGCGAACAGCACCGCAAGCAGCACCAGAAGAGCGGTCAAGGCGCCGCCATACAAGTATGTATCCCCTCGAAACAGCAGGGAGTAATCCAGAACCTCTCCTTCATACACCCCAAGCAGAGACGGCGCCAGCCTGAGGATCAGCACATTCACGCCAAATCCTATCAAAATGGTTCCGAGAATAAATCCGAGGATTCCCAGGCCAATTTTTTTAATCATATGATATCCTCCCTTCTGTACTGCCGCAAAGCAGCAAGGGCCGCCAAAAGCGCTGCCGCGCCAAGCAGGGCCACCTGAAGCCTGCCTCCAAACAGAATTTCTTTCCACACGTCGTTTCCGTTGATCATCCGAATGGGAAACACGCTTAAATTGAAGCCTATGTGCAGAGCCACGGAGTAGGCGGTGTTGTCCTCTCGTATAGACACCCATGCCAGCAGCGCCCCCATGAAGAACGCATAGACCATCCACAGAAGGGACACATGGCACAGGGCAAATACAGCCGCGGACAGCAGAATGGCATGGCCCGTCTTAAACCATCGGAGAAAATGTCCCAGCATATATCCTCTGAACACAACCTCCTCTGCCACAGGCGCCAGAAATATAGTGGTAACCATAGCAAGGACCTGATCCGGTTCGCTTCCCACGGTTTCCGAAGAATCGCGGTACGACTGCATCAAGGCCTGGGGAAAGGGGGCGACCGTGAGCGCCGCTGAAAAAAACACAGCAAAGCCCAGTCCCATCACTGTCAGAAGTGCCATTCTCCTGACGGAGAGCCCGCAGAATTCCACAGTTGAATCTTGCCAGAGAGAACTCCCCCTTTTCTTGCTTTTTCTGTGGAGCAGCGCCATAGTCAGCAAGATTCCCAAAGCATAATAAAAGTTGCCGCTGTCGGCGATAACGGTTCTGGCGCTGCGGCCTCCGAAGAGCATCATTCCCACGCTCATGAGAACCGCTGGAAGGAACAGGTACAAAACCACCGGCTTTAAGCCTGCCAGCATGACCCCGGCTCCCTTCCACAGCTTCTGTTCAAAGGTGGGCCCGTCAGCCTTCAACGGTAAGTACCCCAGCAAAGCCGGTGACTTCAAAGATTTCCAGAATGCAGGGCTGTACGTGGGTGAGCACCATAGACCCGCCTGTCTTGTTGATCTTTTTCTGAGCCGACACGAAGGCCCTCAGCCCCACGGAAGATATATATGTAGTCTCGGCCATGTCCACCACCAACTCCGTCTCCCCCGCTGCCAGAGCCCCCTTCAGCTTCGCGTCCAGTTTCGGGGCCGTGGCCCCGTCGATCTTTTTCTCCGTCTTAATCTCGGTCATCTTCATTCCCTCTCTCTGTCTTTTCTGTATTCCAAGCCCGAACCCGGGGATCCTCCGCCTCCGTTTCACCCGGACTGTCTTCCTCCGGCAGTTCGTGGCCGTCAGCCTCGTCTCCGAAGAGCCTGATAAATGCCTGAACCACCTGGGCCTGCTCTTCTTCCCCAGCCACGGGGATCAGCAGTATCTCATCCTCATCCCCCTGCCCAAGCTCCATAATCTGTATCTCTCCCTGGTCTGTTTCCAGGGCGATATACTCTTTCCCGCCTTCCAGAAACACTCCCTCCACCCTGCATTCCAGCTCAGTTCCGTCTTCCAGGGTGATGGCCATCATCACCGGTTCCTGTATATCCTCCTGCCATGGCGACTCCTCTTCGGGCAGCTGCGCCTGAGTTTCCTCCCCGTCTTCGCCGGCATCGAATATCTGGCTTTCCAGAGCCTCTAAGTCACAGGAATACCTCATTCATACCTCCTTAAACATCTTCCTGAGGGTGGTCACGTTGCATCCGTCTTCATACTGGTAATCTGCCTGATCCATGAATTTCTTCACCATGTAGACTCCCAGGCCTCCCACGGGACGCTGCTGGATAGGGAGGCTCAGATCTGGATCTTCCCTCTTGAAAGGATTATAAGGAAATCCCTGATCCCGAAAACGGATCACTGCCTCCCTGTTCTTCTCTTCTGTTCGCCGAATCTCAAATTCAAGCTGTATCTGCCCCTCTCCTTCACCATACGCATAGGAGGCAATGTTGGTAAATATCTCCTCCACGGATATGCCGATCAGCCTCTCATCGTCCTCCCCGCACCCCGCCTGCCTTAAGATCTCTTCTGTCAAAGACATCACCTGGTGCAGATACTCCATGGAGGCAGGCACGGTTGCTGACTGCATAGTACGACCCTCCTGGTTTTTCGCTTTATGATACCCTGTATTGAAATTCCTTTCAACCCATTTGGCGCCAACTGATTTTTTATCGCATGAATTGTTTTACAATCTCCCGGGCAGTTTGTTATAATTGAGACAACAACCGCTAAAGGAGTGTGTAAATGAATCTGGCATTGGTAGACGATGTGGAATCTGACCTGCAGATGCTCCGGTCACTTCTCACGGAGTATTGTTCCGAACAGCATGTGAATCTTAGTCTCTCCCTGTTTCTCAGCGGGGAACAGTTCCTTGCCGATTACCGCCCGGGCAGATTTGACGCCGTCTTTCTGGACAACCTGATGGAAGGCCTAAGCGGCATGGACACTGCCCGCCGCCTCAGAAAGACGGATGCCGCCATCCCTGTTATTTTTATAACCACAGAGAAAAGTTATGCCCTGGAGGGGTACACAGTCCAAGCCTTGGATTACATTTTAAAGCCTGTGACCATGGAGCGTCTTGGCATGCTCATGAACCGCCTCATAACCCAGCAGATGGCCCGCCATGTCCTGGAGATCAAAGAGAACCGCATGACCCGCCATGTGTACCTGGACGATGTGCTCTATGTCCGCTCCACCGGGCATTTTCTGGAAATCCAGACCACCCTGGGCATAATAAAGCCTTACATGACTCTGGAATATTTTCTGTCCATGCTCCGGGAACTTGGAGAATACGGGGAATCGGCCCTGGGGCTGCGGTTTCAAAACTGCTGCCGGGGATACGTAGTCTGCCTGGACCATGTAACCTCCTTTAACTCCTCCGAATTTACAATGGCCGACGGGAACAGCGTTCCCATCAGCCGTCCGAAATATAAAGAGATGAAGGAGGCTTATGCCAGCTATCTCTTTCGCAAAACCCGAAACGGCGCTGATTAATCAAGCAGGAGGCTTTCCATGTTCACTCCATCTGTCCTTCTTTCCGCTTTCACCTATATGCTGGAGCTGCTCCCTCTTCACGTCCTGGCGTACTATCCCTTTCGCGGACGTCTCAGATTCCCTCTGTGGACGGTTCTCTTGCTCACGGGCCTTAACATGTCCCTGGAATTTGTGGTGTGCTGCCATCAGTATGCGCTGGGACAAGACATCAGAATGTGGGATATCTTTTTTGCCTTCATATCCATGGCAATCTATCTGTCCTGCGTCAAAGCGGAAATCCCGAAGCTACTGTTTATCTATACCCTCATTGTGGACTACATCATGATTGCGCGGGGAAGCGCCGTCTTTCTGGATCTCCGTTTTTTCAGGCAGCAGCAGGCTTCATACCGTTTCCTGGGCATGCCTTTGGACAGCCTGATCCGGATGATACCCATCCTTGTCACAGCCCCTTTTATGCTTATGTTCCTGGACATCACCAAGGAAAAGGTCTTAAACACCCATGCGCCTCAGCTGTGGCGCACCATCTGGCTGATCCCCGCCCTCATTTCTCTGGTGGTTCTCATGTTCACCTGGGATCCTGACATGATTACCGTAGCCGGAATGCTTTTTATCCTGGCGCGGGTCTGCCTGCTCATCATGACTTTTATCGTCTACTATGTCCTGGTCTCGTCCCTGGAATCTTTGAGGCTGCAGGGAGAAGCCGAAGAGCGGGCCCGAAACCAGGAACAGCTTATAGCCATGGAGCGGGCCCAATACTCCATGCTCCAAAAGCAGATCGAAGAGACACGGCAGGCCAGACATGATTTAAGGCAGCATCTGAACGTGATTCAGAGCTGCCTTGAGAGCGGTAACAATATTCAGTTAAAAGATTACATCGCGAAATACAGTCAGAAGCTGGCCTCCCTGACTCCCAAAAACTACTGCAGCAATTACGCCGTCAACGCAGTCGTCTGCCATTACGGAGAGCTTGCCTCCGAAAATAATATTCGTTTTGATTCCCATATCAGCCTCCCCGCCGAACTGTGGATCAACGAGCCTGATATCTGCATTATTTTCGGCAACCTTCTGGAAAACGCCATAGATTCCTGTCTGGAGGAGCCCGGAGAGCCTTCCTTTATCCGCGTCCATGCCAGGGTTGCCGGCGACCGCGCCATCTCCATCACCGTGGACAACTCCTGCAAGAATCCGCCCGTCCTCAGAGACGGCGCCTTTCTGTCTTCCAAACACCCAGACCGGGGGACCGGGATGCTGTCTGTCCGCAGCATCGCCGCCAGATACAACGGGATCGCGGACTTTCAGTATAAGCCAGAGGTGTTCTATGCCTCTGTATTTTTAAATCCACATCAATAGCCCTCACTCAGCCAGGGACATGAGATAAGTCCCCAGCCTGTATGTATATCTCAAAGTCTCGTCCACCATCTCCTCCGGCATGGCGGCAGTGAGTTTGTGGGTCTCATAGGCGAAAGCTCCCTGGTAGCCTGCCTTTCCCAGCGCCTGCATCACCTGTTTCCACGGTATGTTTCCCTGATACGGCAGATTGTGATCATCTCCTATCCCGTAGTTATCCGACACGTGAACCGCCAGAAGATAGTCTCCCAGTTCTTCTATCACCCGGGCCTGGTCACAGCCTGTAAGATTTCCGTGGCCGAAATCCCAGCAGACCCCTACATTGCCGTACTCCTTTCTCAGCCGTCCGCACAGTTCTAAAAGCTGTTCCGGGCAGGAGGTACAGGTATCCTTGTCTCCACCCGCCCTTTTTGTCCCGGGTAGGTTCTCGATAGCCACGCTCACGCCGTACTTCCCAGCCAACTCTGCGTAAGGCTTGAAATATTCTAAATTGCCCTTTAAGTTTCTCTCCGGGTCACAGGTTCCCTCATAGCTTCCTCCGTGGAACACCGCCGTGCGGATACCTGCGTTCCCGGCGGCAGCCACAGCCCTCCTGATGATCTCCTCAGTATATTCCGCGTTGGGGATACTGTCCGGTTCCAGCACATTGTAGAAAGGCACATGACACTGGAGAGCCGTCATGCCAAGCTCCCCAAGCACCTCCCCAAGCTCTCTGGCCCAGTCCTGCCAGTCAGGCTTCGAGAGTTCCAGATCCATCTTGCTCATCAGGTTAAAATTGATATCCACATCCCGATATCCTGCCTGGTGAAGCCGCCTTACACATTCAATAACCGGGATTTTTCCTTTTCCTTCCGGCCTGTCCCTGTATATGGCCGTGGTAGTAGACAATTTCATGTGTCCTCCTCCCTATATGCCCACCAAGAAAGGTATAAACTCTTCCAGCGCCCTCATTGATCGGTTGACAATCAGTTCTTCAGGAAAATTCACTTTTTCCAGGAGACTTTGGGCAAGGCTGTGGTTTCCCACATCCACCTCACAGTGGGCATCGCTGTCCATAATCACGGCTGCTCTGTACTTTCTGCAGTATTCCAGCATGTTCAGGTAATTCTCTCTTGCCCCCTTCCTCACACACCTTGGGTTGAGGGAGTTGTTGTTTACCTCCAAAAGCACCTGATATTCCTTTGCCGCTGCCGCGAGAGTGTCGTAATCCACAGGAAATGCCTGGTCGTCGGGATGGCCGATGATCCTGACTGCGGGATTCTTCATAGCCTCTACATAGGCCGCAGTGTTCTGGGCCGCCGTCCCCCCCTCGTAACAAAGTTTATGAATGCTGGCCACGGCAAAATCCAGCTTTTCAAGAATCGATGGTCCAAGATCCACGTTTCCTCCATGATCCAGGATATTCAGCTCACAGCCGAACATCACCCTGACCCCCTTGAGCTGTCTGGGAATCATCTTGAAATTGTTAAAATAACTCTTTGGACAGGTTCCCTGCATTTGGGGACCATGGTCCGTGATGCCCAGAACCTGCACTCCTTTCTGTGCCGCGCTTTCTGCCATCTCGTAAATGGTATTGTAAGCGTGGCCGCTGGCGATGGTGTGGGTGTGAAGATCCGCTATATCTGTCATTGATTCTCCTCTCTGCAATATTTTCTGCCGGACTCAGTCCTTTTCCTGCTTTCCCCTGACTGCCTCCTCCATCTCAAGCCCCGTGTCATAATCCAGCTGCCTAGGCTCATACTCCTCGTTTTCCCTCTGCCTGGTACACCCGTCATTTGCCCAGAGAGCCTTTTTCTCAGGTCTCCACGGCCTGCAGGCCCATTGATAGCCCCGATACAGATCCCTCGTCTCGTTCATATGTTCCAGGATCCGGTCATGAAGCCTGTTCCGCTGGGAAGCACACTCAGGGTCGTCTATACGGTTGTCCACCTCGTGGGGATCTTTCAGGGTGTCATAGAATTCATCAGTATCCAGGAGATGGAGAACCAGCTTGTACCTCCCGTCCGTGACCGCCCTCATAGGCTGCAGGCCTCCAAACCCGTCATGATCCACCTCATACCGGGTAAACTCCGTATACACCACATCATTGACCGTCAGGGAAGTGTCATATATCTGAGACAGCATGCTCTTCCCCTCAAGGAGCTTGGGAATGTGCTCTCCGAAATATTCCAGAATCGTAGGAGCCAGGTCGATGTGGGATGCCGGGGCTTCCACCACCTTCCCCGCCTCGCCTCCCTTGATGATGAGAGGAATATTGGCAATCTCCTTGTACATGGCCGCGTTTTTGGCGCTGAGCCGGTGGGCGCCAAGCATGGCTCCGTGGTCTGAAGTGTAGATGACCATGGCGTCTGGAAATCGCTCTCTCACTACATCCAGGATCCTCCCCATCTCGTAATCCGCGAAAGAATTACACCCCAGCAGCTGCTGCATGCCGGGATTTGCTCTGCGCAGCTCCTCCGGTGAAGCCTCAAGGTTCTCCCCCGCCCACAGTTTCTGCATAAAAGGCTTTCCATCCAAGCTGTCATGAAACTCGGGACTGTCGTCGTACTGAAATCCTTCATACATAGTGTTAAAAGGTCTGGGCGACAGAGACGGTCCATGAGGCTCGTCATAGGACACGGTCAGTAAAAAATCCTGTCCCTGGCATTCTTTGAGAAAAGCCAGTGCTCTGTCCGTACAGCGGTGGGCATAGGTGAATTCCTCTGTCATATCCTCATCGTAGGAGGTATTTCTCTGACGCGACTTCAACCTCTCCTCCCTGGTCAGTTCATCCAGATAGCAGCGCATATCATACCAGTACCGGGGATCCCATCCCTCCGGGCATCTCCCCAGTCCGAAATAATCCCCTCCGTCCAGATGCCATTTGCCGATGTAGCCGCAGTGAATCCCTGCGTCGCTCAGACGCTGCCCGATAGTTTTTACATTGTCCCCCATGGCGATGGAGTTGGTGACCATGCCGTTGGTGTGGGGAAATGTTCCTGTAAAGATGGCGCTTCTGGCAGGCCCGCACACGGGCTGGCAGGTATAGGCGTTCTCATAGCGGATTCCCTCTCCGGCCAGCCTGTCCAGGTTTGGCGTTTTCATCCTGGAATCTCCGTAGCATCCCAGCATATCTTTCCTTGTCGTATCCGTCATCAGAAATATCAGCTGTCTCTTTTTTCCTGTTCCCATATTATCTTCTCTCCTTCATTTTGAACTATCTTTAACTACCGCCGTCTCTCTCTTCATACTGGGAGAATATCCATGCAAACACCTTGGCGCTGACATAACAGGCCAGGACCGGCAGGAGAATCCATCCGTACGGAACCTTGACCGAAAGAAATATGGCTGCCCCGGACAGCGCCAGACACGCCAGCCCGTACGGAAGATGTCTCACAGTCAGGTAGACACTGTTTCCCAGAACCTTTTTTAATGGAAACGGAAACGTTCCTGCCAGGGGATAAAACCACATGGAACACAGCATCCAGAAAAGAAGCAGCATGCCCAGAACCCCAGCTAAGAACATGAAACCCCCAGTTCCCATCCGAAGGCATACCCAGAAATCCGCCAGAAAGAATAGTCCCACTGCCAGTTTGATGGCGCCGATGGCCGTCCCGATCAGGAACCTGCTCTTAAATGCTTTAAAATAGCCAGGCAGCACACGGCCCTCCTCGTCCTTCGCCATCCTGACAAACACATGCCAGAAAGCGGTGCTCGCCGCCCCTGCCGTGACCACAGGAATACAGCACACAAGCCACACCACCTCCAGGATCACCATGTCCGCCACCTTGTTGGCAAAGGTCCAGAAATCATTTTCCATATTAAAAATACGATTGAGCATACATTCCCTCATTTCCTCTGTACAGATTCAGCCCATCCTCCTTCTCAGTCGGATGGGCGATGGCCTCAATCTACTTCATAGCAGTCTTTGAATAACCGGTCAGCATGTATTTCTGGAATATAAAGAACAATACCACTGCTGGAATCATGGTGATCACGGCTCCTGCCATGGTCACGTTGGTGTGAAGCCACAGAGCTTCACCGTTCCAGGACTCTCTCAGGTGCACCAATCCCACGGTAAGCACCCGCACTGCGTCGGTCTGTGTGATAATCTTCGGCCAGAAGTAGCTGTTCCACTCCGTGATAAACGTAGTCAGCGACACGGTAATCAGGGAAGCCTTGCACATGGGAATCATCACATACCAGATGGCCCCCAAAGTCCCAAGGCCGTCGATCTTTCCCGCGTCGATGTAGCTCTGATCCACGGACATGAAAGCCTGTCTGAGCATAAAGATAAAGTGGGGAGCCACTACGCTTGGCAGTACAAGACCCATATAGGTGTTCACCCACCCCAGCCTGGAGCACAGGATATAAAGCGGGATAAATGTGACCTGATGCGGAACCATCATGGCGCCTAAAATCAAGTAGAACAGAATGTTCCTTCCCGGAAAATTTCCTCTCGCGAATCCATATGCCGCAAGCACTCCGCCGCTGATCTTTATAGTCATAACGATGATGGTGACGATGACGGTATTGAAAATATATCTCCCCAGAGGCACTCTGTTCCAGGCCTCTATGTAGTTTTCCAAGCTCAGGCTGTCAGGAAGGAGATGAATGTCTTTTGTGAGCACCACATTGCCTGTCTTAAAGCTGGTGACCACCATCCAATACAGGGGGAAAATCATGATCAGGGTGACCAGCACCGCAATCACTGTCTGGGCCCCATAGACTGCTTTATCTTTTTTTGTATATCCGTGAAATGTCTTTTTCATTCTGTATCCCCTCTACATATCATAGTTGACCTTGTTTTCCGACCAGCGCATAGTCAGAATCGTAACCGCCAGCAAAAAGGCAAAGAATACCAGGGATACCACAGCCGCCCTGTCTACACGGTAATCCACAAATCCCAGCTGATAAATAAGATAAACAATCACCTCCGTACTTCCGTAAGGCCCGCCTCCCGTGAGAATGTCAATGGCATTGAACACTTTCATGGAAGATATAAATGTCGTGACCAGCAGAAACAGGATGGTGGGCGACAGCAGCGGCAGGGTGATCTGAAAAAACCTCTGGCTTCTGGTAGCCCCGTCCAGGGCCGCCGCCTCATGGTAGCTGCTGGGAATTCCCGTCATGGCCGAAAGGTAGATCATCATGGCATAACCCACGGAATTCCATCCTGTCAGCATCAGCACCGAGATCATAGCCAGCCCCTTTGACGTAACCCAGGCCAGACGGGGACCGCCCATAAGTTCCAAAAAATTGTTGGCAATTCCGTAATCCTTGTTCAGAATCCAGAGGAACAGGATGCCCGCCGATGACATACCCACATACCTGGGAAGAAAGATAATGGCGCGCATGGCGCCAAAACCTTTCGTCATCCGGTTCATGAGGAGAGCCAAAAGCATTCCCAGCACCAGACTGATCAGCACGGAACCTGCCGTGTACATCAGTGTAGTCCCCATATCTCTGTAAAAGTTGTTCCCTGCCGCATTCTCAAAAAACCACTGCCAGTTCTTTAATCCCACATAGTTATAGTCTTTCCGCAGCAAATTCCAGTCTGTAAAACTGATTCGGATCAGCTCTGCCAGAGGATAGTAAGTGGTCACCATGACCAACAGCACTGCCGGAAGCACACAGAGGAATTCCTCGAGAGTAGAACGCTTTATCCTTTTCTTTTGCCCAGATGTATTTGTTTTCATACTGCTTCCTTTCTGGTTTGATCGCTCAGGCACTTAGTTGCCTGCTAACACATAGTTGACCTCCTCAAGCATGTTGTTCCATGTCTCGTCAAAATCAGCCCCTTCCAAAATGATCTGGTTGATCGCCTCCATAAAGGGCTTCATGGCCTTTGAAAAATAGGGAGTCTTGATTTTCTCGATATAGTTGTCGGAATTCTCGTATACCATCTTCATCTCGGGAAGCGCTTCATAGATCTCCGCCATTTTGGACTCATCTGCTATGGTGGACTTATGGGTTGCCAGATAGCTTGAGAACTTCGCCCACTCCAGATTCACATCCGGGCTGCTCAAATATTTCGCGAACACGAAAGCCGCGTTCTTGCTTTCCTGATCCAATCCGGAGGGAATGAACATCAGGGAACCTGCCACGGAACTGATACCGTGCTCCCCTGTATAATTCCATGCCAGACCTACTTCAAAATCATTGTCCGTATAGTGGCTGTAATCTGTACAGGAAATATTGATGCACATGGTATCTCCGTTCAGGAACTTATTGCCTACGGCCTCTACACCCTCCAGACTCCACTCCACATAACCGGCATCTACCATCTCTTTCATCTCCCTGATATACTGTTTCAGGGTCTCGCTGTCAAAGCCTGTGGTTCCGTCCTCTTTTACCAGACGGCCGCCCCAGTTGTAAGAAAAATTGTACAAAATGTTATTCTGCATACAGGCACAGGTGTATGCGGTCTTGCCTGTCTTTTCATGTACTTCCCTGCACCAGGTCTTAAACTCTTCCCAGGTGGTCGGAAAAGTATCCAGCCCCACTTTGGCCAGTTCATCTCTGTTGTAATAGAACGTCGCCACGGAAACGCCGTGGGGGAACCCATAGGTGACACCCTCATAAGTTCCGCCGTTCATGAACGCGTCGATGAAGTCAGATGTGTCAACCCCGTAGGCTTCACAGTACGGGTCAAGAGGCTCGCACACTCCGCTGTCCATATACACCGCGATTCGGTCCACGCTCATAAGGCACAGTCCCGGAAGTCCGGTTCCCGCTGCCTGGGCTGCCGTCAGCTTCTCTGAGATAGAATTGTAATCACCGCCGCAGACGGGCACCACCGTTATATACTCCTGGGACGAGTTAAAATCCTCCGCCAATTTATTGTAGAAATCCTCATTTACCGCGCTGTTATACCAGTACTCAATGGTAATCGGCTCTGTCACCTCATAGGGTGACCCTTCCCCTGCGCTGCCGGATGTCTCCCCTGCGGACGTCCCAGTCTGTCCTTCCGTCTTCTGCCCCGCTTCTGTCTTCTGCTCCCCCTGCGCCTCCGACGCCGCCGGGGTGGCCTGCGTACTTCCGCCGCCGCATCCGCCCAGTGCTCCTGCCGTCACGGCTGCCGCCGCAAAAAGTGATAAAAGTTTTCTGTTTTTCATGATATTTCCTCCTCTTTTTATTTACACTTAAAAATGCCATCCAAAATCAGCGTCTCCTGCCGATCTCTCTCAGATACGCAGATGTCTCTGCCGGCCAGTCGGTCTGAATAATATCCACACCCTTTTTTGCCAGCCCCCCCCATCCCTCGTCTCCGCCGAAGATCAGAGACCTTAAGTCATCATACCCTGCCCCGTAGACCAGGCGTCTGGCAAGGCTTAAGGAATTGCACCATATCTTCATGTGCCTCTCCTTCACCCATGTAAACACGGAATCGGCATAGATGCTGTCTGTCTCTTTCCGAGGTACCACTTCCACTGCGGGGACAACCGCCTTTTTTCTGAGGATATCCACGTCTTCCAGGTACTTTGCCTCTTTTACCATAGGAATAAACATGCAGTCTCCATGTCCTACCGCCCACTCCGCGGCCTGGCTGTTCTTGATGGGAAATTTAAAGACAGCCTGGCCAAGCATGTCTTTCTCTGCCAGAGACTCATACACCGCATCCCAGTGGTCCCAGCACTTATCCAGCGCCATGAGGGTCTTTCCCCGCAGGCTGTCCAATATCTCCTGGAAGGTCTCCAGCCCTGTCACATTGACCTCGCCCAGATAATTGATCAGAGGCATCTTCTGAATCTCATCCCATGTATGGCAGGATATCTTGTCATCTACAGAAAAAAGCCGTTTCATAGTCTTGTCGTGATGGCCTATCAGGATACCGTCTTTTGTCATGTCCAGATCCATCTCCACCATATCCGCACCTTCCCCCATGGCCGTCAAAAAGGCCAGCGAGGTATTCTCAATGACGCTGGAGCCAAATTTCCCCCGGTGCGATGCTATCTTGATATCCGTATCTTCCATATTAAACAGCCATCTCCGTGTCTCTTCCCAGCCTTCCATAGGCATTCCTCCTGATCCCGAATATTTCCGTCCCGCGGAAATTTCACCCGGAAATATATACATTTCTGTGTTTGCATTCTTCTCGTGTTTATGGTAGAATTATAGCATAATTACATATATAATCCATGCTATATTATGCTATTTATATGGACGATTCTGCTTTACTTTTTATGCCATGGGACACAGTTCCCACCGTTGTCCACAGCTCGTTTCAGGAGGTACATACTATGATCCGTGTAGTCGCCCGCTCCCACAACACCGGCAGCTATATTGTTCCGGAGGATGCCCTGCTCCCCATCTTCGTGGTCAGCTGCGGACACCAGTATCGTTTCAACAAAGACTTCTCCATCCACCGCCCCGACGGCCGTCCAGATTACCAGCTTTTGTACATTTATAAAGGCTGCGGACACTTTCTCATTAACGGGACATGGGAGACCGTTCCTGCGGGCAGCATCATCCTATACCGTCCGGATCAGCCTCAGATCTATACTTATCTGGCTGCGGACAACCCCGAGATCTACTGGATCCATTTTCTGGGCACCAAAAGCGTCTCTCTTCTTAAGTCATTTGAGATCCGGGATTCGCTCATCGGAACCCACCGCACACTAAAGCAGGTGTTCGAGGAGATCATTCTGGAAATCCAGCTCCGCAAGCCCAGATTCCACGACATCGCCGCAGCTGACTTTTATAAACTTCTCTCTCTCATCAACCGCCTCACACAGCTTCAATACACTCCCCAGATCAACAGCGCTCTCATAGACCAGCTCATCGCTCAGCTGAACAAGCGCTACATGGAACCCTGGGACATCCGCGCCATGGCCGATTTCTGCCACTTAAGCATCGACCACTTCTCCCACCAGTTCAAGAAGGCCGCTGGAACCGCCCCTGTCCAGTTTCTCACAAATCTCCGCATGGAACAGGCCAAGGAACTGCTTCTCACGGAGAGCCTGTCCGTGTCCGAGGTGGCTGAGCTTGTAGGATATAAGGATCCTCTCTACTTCAGCCGGGTATTTAAAAAATCAACGGGAACCTCCCCCAGAATGTTCCACGGGAACCGGAGGAATTTTGAACAATCTAAAAAAGTCGATAAAAGACAGCTTTATTAAAGTACAAAAAAATCAGGTAAGAAACCAACAAAACGGGATTCCCTACCTGATTTTCATATTTCTTTAGAGCAAGGGTGCCGATCTGTCACCTAAACGATGATTTTCCGACACCTTCATTCTGTCGTCTCTGATTCGCCTGAGCACCTGCCAGATCCCGTCCTCCTCATTGCTTTCTGTCTCGTACTTCACCTGCTTTTTCACCCGCTCCGGGGCATTTCCCATGGCGAACCCGTACTCAACCGCGTTGAGCATTCCCACGTCGTTCTCTCCGTCGCCGAAGGCCGCTGCCTGTGCGCTCGGTATGCCATAGCGGCCGCACAGAATCTTGACTCCCTCCGCCTTGTCCACGGCCCCGTCCATGACTTCCAGGTAGTACTCGTTGGAGCGGAGGATGGTGAGCTGAGGGTAAACGGCCTTTAAAAAAGTCTCCCCCCCTGCGATGTCCTCAGGGTCCCCCATGAGAAGAAACTTGTGGATCCCTCCTGCCTGGGCAAACATATCCCTTATGTCCCCCACCACCGATTTTCCCTCCGTGATCGTCTCCTCCCTGATTACCCACGGATTCCGATCATCTTTTACCACCCACAGCTCTCCCCCGTAGGTGTTGCAGCAGATCCCCGGACACTCTCTTTCCAGGGCGGACTGCACCTCCGCCGCCAGGTCAAGGTCCATCTGGCGGCTGTATATCACCTTCTGTTCCTCGTCAAGGATAAGGCCTCCGCTGTAACAGATGATGGGCCTGCGGTTGCCCAGCTCCCTCTGGATAAGTCTCACCCCGTCAGGCATGCGGGCGGACACCATGATAAAGGGAATTCCCCTCCTGTCCAGATCCAGGATGGCCTCCCTTGTCCTGGCAGATATATGATGGTCCCGTCTCAACAGTGTCCCGTCGATGTCGCTGTATATGATCCTGATGTCCATATAATTTGGATAATTCGTCTTCATTTTTCTCCTCCATAGCCTGACTTGCGGTCTCAAGCAGTCTGTTGTCAACCTGATCATTGTCTCAGCAGGCTGTTGATCTCCCTCTGCAGTTTTAAAAGTCCGCTGTCTATGGATCTCTCACCGTTTATGATGGCGCTGATCTCACCGTCCGCCTGGTTCATGACTGAACTGTAACGCCGGAAATTAGGCGTTTCCCCGGCCTCCTCCATGACCTGGCGGATCACATCCACATCCATATTGCCGTTTCCCGGAATATCGTTTCCCAACACCTGCTTCAGCAGCGGGGATTCCACGGCATCCCTCAGAACCGGCATCCCCTGGGAGGCTACCAGCAGATGGAGCTGGGTCTCCTTCTCATAGCACAATTCTTTTATAAATTCCCACGCCAGCTTTTCCTGAGAACTTCTGCTGCCTATTCCCATGAGAAGCGTGTCCAGCCCTGACTGACCCGTGCCGTCGGGTCCCGCAGGAAGTTTTACACAGTCCCACTCAAAATCCGAGTATTTTTTGATTCTCCAGGGATACGGCTTGTAGGTCCGGTACTCTGAGAAAGCAAAAGGCCTGAAGGCCACCTTCCCCTGATCGAATTCTCTCGCCGTCACCACATAGCCTTCGTTGACTCCGTTAAGCTCTTTCACAAATCTGACAGCGGACTCCACCCTGAAATCCCCGAAATATGAGGCGGTGCCGTCCTTCTCAAACAGCTGGACTCCGTTGGAAGTCACGGCCTCTTTCCACCCGTAATCAAAGCACCCGAACTGGTCGACCACCCCGTCCCCGTCAGTGTCCTTTGTGACTTGGCGGCAGATTGCAAGAAAATCTTCCCATGTCCAGTCTTCCCCCGGCATATCTATCCCCTCTTTGTCCAGCAGAGTCTTGTTGACAAACATCAGCGTCGGTACGCTCTCATAAGGAAGAGCATACTGAGTGTCCCTGATGTTCCCGTAACGCCAGGCAGCAGGATAGTAATCCCCTCTGTCAAATTCCACGTCCTTTTTCATCAACGGCTCCAGATCTTTGAGCACTCCCAGGGAAGCCAGAATATCCAGTTCTCCCGAGGGGATCATAAAAACATCCGGTTCTCTCCCCAGAAGGATCTGCTCCGCCAGCCATTCCGGGTAATCTTCTTTGAGAATCCCGCTGGTATATTCCACACTGACTCCCGGGTGTTTTTCCTCAAACCTCCGGATTGCGGTGTCGATGACTTCATAACAGCTGCCCGTAGGTACATCCCAGTAACTCCCTGCGTTCATTCCGAAATAGATCACCGTTCCCCTGCTTTTTTCCCTGAGATGCCCCGCAGCACATGCCCCCGCTATCATCAAAAGGACAAGTCCTGCCGCCACAGGTATCCGCGCCGTCTGTCTCTCTCTGCCTTTCAATCCTCTTCCCCCTTTAAGACATATCCAAGTTCCGGGTGGTGACTCCTGTCTGCACCGCCCAGATGGCCAATTGGGTTCTGTCTCTCAGATCCAGCTTGCTCAGGACAGAGCTGAGGCAATTGCGCACTGTCCCCTCTGAGAGATTTAGCGCAGCCGCTATCTCTTTGTTGGATCTTCCATAACCCACCTGCTGGATGACCTTCCACTCGGTTCTCCCTATATCTTCTATATTCCTGTCGTCTACCTGGATCGTGTAGTTTCCCTGAGCCATCTGTGAAAAAAGCCTGACTACCTTCACGGCTATATCCGGGTTGATCATGGCCTTTCCACCGTACACCGTGCGAATAGCCGACGACAGCTCCGCCATGGACACTCCCTTTAAGAGATAGCCGCTGGCGCCGTATTTCAAAGCGTTGAACACATATTCGTCGTCGTCAAAGGTAGTGAGAATGATGATCTTGATCTGAGGATAATTTTCCTTGATGATCTGGGTGCAGGACACCCCGTCCATCCCCGGCATCCGAATATCCATCAAAATCACATCCGGTTTTTCCGAACGCACGGAGCGGATCACCTCCCGCCCGTCAGACACGGTGTCGATGACTTCCATGTCCTGATTGGCCGACAGCACAATTTTCAAGCTCTCCCGAAGCAGTTCCTGATCATCCGCGATGACGATCTTTATTTTTTCTCTCATTGACGCTCCTCCCCCCAGCGAACAGGTATTCTGGCAGTGATGTGAAATCCTTCCCGGCCTCCGTACTCCAAAGTCCCGTCTAGAAGGCTCAGCCGTTCTTTCATATGCTTCAGCCCAAACCCTTCCTCCACCTGGCCGCACCCGATTCCATTGTCTTGGATCTCTATGGTCAGCCACCCATCTTCCTTTGAGATAGAGATGGAGATCCGATCCGCATGACCGTGACGAATAGCGTTGGTGGTGGCCTCCTGGACCACCCGGTAGATCACCTCTTCCTCATCCTCCTGGAATTTAAAAGGCTTTACCCGATTCTGAAACCGTATATGGGCCCCTGAGGCAGCGCCTGTATCCTTGAGCATCTTTACAAGGGCATCCTCCAGTTCCAGCTTCTCCAGCGCGTCCGGCCTCAGCTTGCTGACCGAGCGCCGCACATCTGTCATCCCCTGCCTGGCTACATCTCCGATCTTCACCAGCTGCTGTCTGGTAGCCTCCGGGGATATGTCCAGCATGGTCAGACTGGCGTCGATTCCCGCCACAATGCCGGTCAAGGCATGGCCCAGGGTATCGTGAATCTCCCTGGCCAGTCTGTTTCTCTCCCTCATCTCCGCGTTCTTCTCCGCCTCCGCCGCGTATTCCTTCAGTTTTCGGTTTGCCTCCTCAAGCTGCTGATTCAGATTCTGTATCCTTTCTCTCTCCCTGTATTCTCCCTGGATCAGCATAGTCATGTAGAGGATGAACAAGACCAGATTCATGGAACTGAAAATACTCAATATCCCCTTTAGGAATGCCTGAGTGCTGGTGTTGTAGGCTGTGAGAAATGACTCCCATGGAATCATGTTAAAGTACCCGCCTGTCAGGTTGTAGTTGACAATGGTGTAAAGACCCACGATGGCGATGCCCAGAATGAGTTTCTGACGGCTCCCCTTCTGCCCTCGAACCATATCTGCCACCACCAGGAGGACTAGACCGTTGTAGTTCATATTCATGGCCACTGTAGTCCCGATGCACAGGAGCATCTCTCCCACGATAATAAGTATCCGCGTACACTTCCCCTTATGTTCCCACAGCTGTCCCATACAGCTGAGAAGCACCAGACACAGATAGCCGCTTATGGAAGCGATGACAATCGTCCTTGGATTCCACGGTCTCACCCTGAGCAGGGAGAGAAACTTCTCGGCCTCCATGGCGTCCACAATCCTGAAAACACTCACAGCCATGCTTCCCGCCACCAGACACACAGCCGCCAAATTCAATATATATACTGCCTGCTGAAGATTTGTGATAATCCTCTCTCTGCTCATATCTGTCTCCGTCTCCCTGCCGCTGCTCCTGTCTGTGAGCCCCCGCTCTACGTAAATATGCCTCTTCTGCCGTCATTGCCATCCGTCACTCCCATAAAGTTTCAGGTTATCCCCGGTGATCAGCTCTGTCCCGATCCTGATGACAGGCTCCACCGGCTCTCCCTCCAGAATCATGTAGGCCGCCTCCGCCGCTTTCCTTCCGATCTCCCGGGGAAACTGCGCCGCCGTGGCCGCCATAAATCCCGCCTCTATCATAGACTTCCCGTCCGGGGAGCCGTCTACCCCGCAGACAACGATCTTTCCTTCCAGGCCGGCATCTTTCAGCGCAGCCATAGTTCCCATGGCCGCCACATCGTTGAGGCACATGATAATATCCGTCTCGGGATACTGATTCAGAAGTTTCTCTGTCACAGGCATGGCCATCTCCAGCTGTCCCAGACAGTCCCCCTCCGCCAGTATCTGAAATTCCTCATGTCCTTCTATAGTATCCTTAAACCCCTGAATCCTGTCAAGTCCTGATTTCGCCGCGCTGTGAGTCAGAAGAAGGATGTTTCCGCCTTCGTCATGCTCCAGGAGATAGTCGGCGCACTGGACTCCTGCCTGATAATTGTCTGACACGATGGTACATGCCGCCAGCTCAGATTCAAACACCTGGCTGTCAACCACGATTATGGGAATCCCCGCCCTGGCGGCCTCCTTGAGGGCAGGAGTGATCTGTTTCCAGTCCACAGGATTGATAAAGATTCCGTCCACATTCCTGTCGATCAGTTCTTGAACCTGTTCAATCTGCTTCCCCACATCCAGCGCAGGATCCCTTGTGATCAGAATATCCCCCCTGGCCTCCAGCTGGCTTCTCAGCTCGTCATCGATGATTTCATAAAAAGGATTGTTCATGGTCATATATGTGGCCCCGAATTTATGTTTTCTCTCCCTGTTCACCGCCTGATCCAGCCCTTCACCCGCGGAGTACCACATGACAGCTGCCGCCAGAATACCCAGAACAAGTCCCGTCAGTATCTGCAGCACACGTTTATCCTGCCGTCTTTCCATTCTGTCAACCTTCTTTCAACTCTGATCTCATAACTGCAAGAAAAGTTTACCATAAATTTCAACAGGGAGCCACACAAATCGTGCCTCCCCGCCATTTTTATAACTGTTGTGCAGCTCTGAGAATGTTCTCCACATTCTTTTTTCCATGTCTGTGTCCCACACTGATGAGATATGCCGCCGCGCCGGAGACAACCGCCGTCACTACCCCAAATTAGTAGGACAGACCCGGATCAAAGAATCCAAGCAGAACACCCACAAAGGCGATGACGACCAGGATAAGCATAACCATGGTAGGTGATATTTTCTTCTTCGTCATCAGCCACCAGCAGAAAATCACGGTTCCCGCGGAGAGAATCTTGGGATACACGGAGTCAAAGGTGCTCTGAAGATTGATAACTCCCGGTATCTGGAAAGAAGTGGTAACGCTGATCCAGCTTGCGGCCACAGCCCCGATAACCATGGTTCCGATCATGATGATGGATTCACGAAGTGCCTGAGCCTGTTCTCCCACCAGCATCTCCACTGCCTTGCCGCCCATCTCATAGCCTTTAAAGTAGGCAAATTTCATTCCGAAGAACATCAGAAGGTTCCATGTGACGATATAAAAGATAGCGCCCAAAGGAGAACCGTTTCCGGAAAGTCCCAAGCCGATGCCCAGGAGGATGGGAATCAGGGTACCTACGATCAGAGAGTCGCCTATGCCTGCCAGAGGCCCCATAAGGCCGGCACGGATACCGTTGATGGTATCGCCGTCGATGGGCTCGCCGTTGGCCTTGGCCTCCTCCAGACCGGCTGTCATACCTACTACCAAAGTACCGATCTGAGGCTCTGTGTTGAAGAACGCCGTGTAGGTCTGCAAGGCATCCTTCTGCTCTTCCTTGGTGTCATACAGTTCCTCCACCACGGGGAGCATGGAGCAGAGATATCCGAAGGTCTGCATGTGCTCCTGGGAGAAACAGGTGAGATTGCCGTAAAACCAGGACAAAAACGATTTGTTCAGTGTTTTCTTTGATATTTTTTTCATCCTAAATATCCTCCTCGTCGTCATCGTAGGAAGCCGCGCCTGCCGCCGCCGGGCGCAGTTTCAACATCTGAATCTTATAGTTGATCACAGCGAAGAATCCGCCGATCACCGCCGCGCCGATGAGATTCACTCCCATACATGCCGCCAGGGTAAAACCGAAGAAAAATGTGAGGAAATCCGTGGCCTTGTTCACCACCTGCTTTAACAGGATGGCCACGCCTACTGCCGGAAGAAGGCTTCCCACGGTAAACAGAGTCTTCATGGCGATGCCGTCCATGGGAAGGTATGTCTTCATCAGATCCACCATGCTGGAACCTGCCATAGTGATGATCACTGTGGGAAGGAAGGAGCAGATCAGGTGGGAAATCCAGGGAAGTCCCATGTCCACCAGATACAGTTTCTTGAAATCACCTTTCTCCACCGCTTTCCAGCCGATGTGCTGCCATACCAGGTTCACTGTGGCTGTGCCGTAGAACAGAACGGTTCCCAGAGTTCCCACTGCCGCTCCCAGGGCCGCCGCCATGTCTCTGGCCGCCGATGAAGTCGGGTCAAGCCCCATGCCCTTGATGGCGCATATAGAAAGAGGAATGCCTATGTAGCTGATCGCCCGGACATCTGCGGAAACGGTTCCGCCGGGAGTCACAAGAGCTATGTAGATAACCTGTATCGCCGCTCCGACGATGATGCCCGTCTGCATATCTCCCAGAATCAGTCCTACCACAAGTCCTGCTACCAGGGGACGTCCCAATGTATAGTTTCCAAATGTAGTTCCGCCTAAGCCGGGCATACTGGATAAGCATGCGCAAAGGCCCAGAAGAATTGCCTGAAATAAATTAATCTGCATAATTCATGCCGCCTTTCTTTTTTTAGTGAAAACCAAACTGACCTCTGAACTTAGTCCAATTGCCGATAGCTTCATCCTTGAGAAGCGCGAACTCCACACTGTAGCCTTTGTTCATGATGTCCTCCAGGGCCTGAGCCTCCTCCTGGGTGATGGACTGGTTGTTGCCCAGCTTGGTGGCTCCCGGCCTGTCGTTGCATGGCCCGATGATCACGGTCTTGATTCCCGGGTTGAAACCCTGATCCACCAGGATCTTCTTCATGTCCACAGGATTCTTTGTAATAAGAAAATACCGGTCCTTGCTGTCCAGAACCTTCTGGCATTTCGCCTTCCACTCCTCCATGGTCCACACGAAGGTCTTCTTTCCGGAAGCGCTTTTGTAAGCCGCCTTCAGCACCGGGTTGGTCGCCGCTAAATCGTTGACTGCCACCAATCCGTCACAGGGATACTCCAGAGCCCATCTGGTACAGGTCTGACCATGAATCATACGGTCGTCTACACGGACAAATGATACTGACATAATTTTTTCCTCCTCTTATTTTTATCATTCTTTATATTTGTTTTTGGTTTTCGGTCCCGTCTTCAGATGTCTGTCTCCTCGTCGTCCGCCATATCCAGCACCATCTCCTGTATGGCGTTTTTTGACTCCAGCAGCAGGTTGGCCGCCAAGCTGTCCATGTCCATCATGTCTTTCATCATGGAAGCCGTCAGCGCCATGGGAAGATTCATCCCTCCAAAAGCCCTCGTCTGTCCCAGCAGCCCTCTCTGTGACAGCACATCCAGGGCGTTGGTGAGAGGGGAGCCGCCGATGATGTCCGCCAGGAGAATGATCTCGTCATCTTCCTTTATCACCTCTATGGTCCGCTCAAATCTCTCCGTAAACACGTCCGCCCCCATGCCGTCCTCCATGCTGGCACTTAAGACATCCTCCCGGTCTCCTCCGCCCAGCATCTTCAACACGCTGTGCAGCCCCGGGGCGAATGTGCCATGGCTGACAAGTACTACATATTTCATCTCTGATACCTCCTGCTCTTTTTTGTTTTACTTCCTTTCGTTGAGATTATTTTATCAGCTCCCTTTGTATAAAACATCTGTCTATTGTCACTGTTTTTCCTGTTCTTTTATTACATTTGTCATATTGGACGTGACAAATGACAGAAAAAAAACCGCCTCCGAGAAGGATACGGTTTTTGTCCTGTTTTTTTCTATTACGATCCAATATCACTTAAGCGAATTCTGCTTTTGCCCCCTGACAGGAGATGGCTTTCAGGGGGCCAACGAATACCTAAACTAAATGACATTGATTACGATCTGTAACAATACTTGTGATACCTTGTCTGCAGGTACAGCCCGCTGCCCTGCCGAAATCCAGCCTGGTACACCACGTTTCCCGGCAGGATGCTCCCGTTCTCCAAAAGCCATCTGGCATTCCGCCAGTTGGCCTCCGTGGGCTCCCGGTAATAGTTGCCGTCCCAGGTGCAGGCATACTGGCCTTTTTGAAACACCACGCCTTTGATGGTGTCAGGATACGCCCCGTGATCTCTCCGGTTCAGTATCACAGAGCCGATGTACAGCTGCTCATCGTCAGGATAGCACTGTCCTTCCCCACAGATGGCGTGAGCCAAGATATACAGATCCTCCTCCGTGTAAGAAGGAGTCTCCTCCGCCGGTTCCTGCAGCATGTCCTGCTCTGCCGTCTCCGCCTCTTCCTGAAGAAGGCTGACGCAGTGAGGTCCGTACTCCTGGGGCGGATTGGCCACGCGTCTCTGCCATTTTACCACCCCCGGACCTTCGCTGACAGAAGTATGCGCCCGGTACACAGCCTCATAAGCCTGGCACGCTGTCCCTGCTGTCTGAAACCGTTGTTCCTTTTCCTGCTCCTCTTCCCCCTCTTTTGCAACTACACATTCTTCTTCCATTCCCGCAGTTTCAGACTCCCCGCATTCCGGAAGACTTTCCGCCTCCGCATTCACGGCCTGTACCTCTTTTGCCTCTTCAAACTCTTCCCCGTCCTCAGCTCGAACCGGCGCTGCCGCTACAGACGCCATGACTGCTGCCGACATCACTATTTTCATTACCTTGTCTTTTTTCATCAACGGACCCTCCTTTTTCGGCACACACAACCGCCGCAATATCCACAGAATAATCTGTGTCTATTTATAGATTATGTCCGTTTTTTTACATTTATTACATAAATATTAAATTCAGGTTACACTTTCTTTTTGACATGATCAAAAGAAGTGCCGCCCCCGGCGAATTCTCTTCACCGAGAGCGGCATACCTTCACGTCCTGTTTAAAAATACTTTTTAGAGCCCCACAGATTGTTCTTTTTCAGCTCGAGATACTCGTTGTAGGCCTTCTCCAAGATCTGCTTCTCGTTGGAAAATTTCAGCAGATGGTATGCCTCATAAAACTTATAGTATCCGGAATCCATGAAAAACTCTTCGCGTTGTGGCTTACTGTAGTAGCTGTCTGCCATCATCAGATACCAGTGGACGTCTTTCTCCACCATATCCTGAGGCGTGTTGAAGGAGTACTGGCTTTTCCCAATATACTTGATGATAGAAGCGCTCACCCCTGTCTCTTCTTTCACTTCCCTGAGCGCCGTCTCCTTGTACTCCTCCCCTTCCTCCACAGTTCCTTTCGGTAAAACCCAACCCTCGTATTTGTTCTTATAATTCTTATACAATACAAGAATCTTGCCTCGAAATATAACCACACCGCCACAGCTCGTTGCCTCTATCATTGCAATTCCTCCTGCCTGAAGCCAAAAATTTTCCCGGCTTCATGGTGTGTCAACATAGACTGAGACTAGTATAACTCTTTTTCAGGGGATATGCAAGACCCTTGTTTTTTTAAATGCTTCGGACCATATCGTAACCTGCCGGACTCATTTACCGCCCAGGACTGTCACCGCGAAAAATACACATCAAAAATACTTCTGGCCACGGGAGCCGCCGCCCTGCCCCCGGAACCGCCTTCCTCCACTACCACAGTAACCACAAGTTCCGGATTCTCCCCCGGAGCAAAGCCGGTAAACCAGGCATGAGACTCCTTTCCCGTATCAAACTGGGCAGAGCCTGTCTTTCCCGCTGCCGTGTAATTCTCAGTCCTCAGGGCAGAACCGGTTCCTTCTGTCACCACCCGCATCATCAAAGTCTTCAAAATGTCGGCCTCTTCCTCCGTCATCAGCCTCCCCCACTCCTGGGGTTCAAAAGTCTTCACCATATCCCCTGCCCTGTTCTCCACATGGTCTATGAGAAAGGGAGTCATCACCACTCCCCGGTTGGCTATGGCGCAGGTTATGACCGCATTGTGTATGGGGGTCATCTGGGTCGTCCCCTGGCCGATGGCGGTTTGAAGTATCTCCCACTCATCTGCCCCTGCTTTCATGTCAAAACGGCTTTGGGAATAAGGAAGAGGCAGGGACAGAGGCTGCCCCCCGCTGAACATAAGCTGCGACGCCGTCCTCTCCAGACTTTCCAGATCCATCTCCAGCCCCATGCTGGCAAAGGCCCCGTTGCACGAGTTGGCGAAAGCCTGAGACAGGTCCTGACTGCCGTGGGCGCTGCCGTGATAACACTGAATTCTGTAGTCTCCCCATTCAAAATACCCGTCACAGTCAAACTGAAAACGGCTGTAGTCGTCAGGATGCTCCCTGATATATTCAAGTGCCATCACGATCTTAAACACAGAACCCGGAGGGTACAGGCCCTGAAAAGCCCGGTTTAAAAGCCTGGCCTGGCCGTCCTCCCCCGCCACCAGCTCTTCCCAGTCCTCTTCTATTCTGTTTGGGTCAAACCCCGGTTTTGACACCACCGCAAGGAGCTTCCCCGTGTCCGGTTCCATGACCACCACGGCTCCCTTTCTGTCGCCAAGAGCATCCCACGCCGCCTGCTGAAGCTCCCGGTCCAGGGTCGTCACCACCGAATCCCCCGGATTTTTCCTCCCCGACAGTTCCGCCACAGCCTGGCTCATCGGATTTATATGAGAACTTAAAAGATAAAAATTGGCCAGAGACTCCAGGCCTGTCTTTCCCCTGGCGGAGTAACCGGCCACATGGTCAAATAGAGAACCATAGGGATAAACCCTCACCTCTCTCCCCTCGCCGTCCGTCTCCGTCCTGGCCAGAACCGTCCCGTCTCCGCACACAAGCGGCCCACGTTCCACACGCTCTGAAAATTTATCCAGCCTGGCATTGTAAGGATTGTTGATCACATCTTCCCTCTGAACTGTCAGAAAATACCACATATACAACATGAGGCAGAAAAACAGAAAGACCACCCCATAGCTCAGCCTCAATATACTCCTGTCGCTCTCCCCGCCGCAAGACAGGTTCCTTTTCTTTTTCTCCCCCTTGTTATTCAGTTTCATATTCATCTTCCTCTTCCTGATTGCGTTTCAGAATATGCAGCCCCTGCATCACGGAAAACAGCACAAAGGTGCTCAGAACAGAACTTCCGCCGTAGCTGACCAGGGGAAGCGTCACCCCCGTGGAAGGGATAAACTTGGTGGCTCCCCCCGCCGTCAGAAAAACCTGGACAATGTACATCGTTCCCAGACCAAGGGCGATAAGTTTGTAAAACAAGGCCTGCATCTCACAGGCGATCATCATAAACTGGAGAAAACATCCAAGGCAGATAAGAAGCACGCAGAAAGCAAACAAAGCCCCCATCTCCTCGGAGACGGCGGCAAACACAAAATCCTTTTCCACTACAGGGATCCTTCCCGGCATTCCCTGACAGAGCCCCAGACCAAACCATCCGCCGGTTCCTATGGCAAACAGGGACTGAGCAATCTGATATCCCCGGTTGTCAATATCTGCCCACGGATTCTTCCACGCCATAACTCTCACTCTCACATGGGAAAACATGGTCCAGGCAGCAGCCGACGCCAGACCCCCGCTGAAGATCCCCAGCCCCAGATAGCTCCATCTTGAGGTGGCGGCAAATATCATAAACACATAAGTAATAAAAAAGATCAGCCCGCTCCCCAGATCCTTGGACATCACCAAAAGCAGTACATGAAGAGCGGCCACGGCGCTGGTTATGAAAACCTGTCTCCTGTCTGTGGACCGGTAAAACATGGCCGCAGTAAAAAACACAAAACTGATCTTGACAAACTCCGACGGCTGTACGGAGACCCCCGCCACAGTCAGCGAGAGCTGAGCGCCGTAGCTGGTATTGCCCGATACGTGTACAAGACACAACAATCCCAGGCCCAGAAAACCATAAAGCCACGGGATTTTCCCCAGCTGCCATGTATGGTCCATGATAAACGGCACAAGCATGGTGACTGCCGCAGAAAATACTATGATGACAAACTGTCTGACCGCCTTGTCGAAGGACAGTCTGGCGAGAATGATAAAACCCACACACAGAAGCATGCACATATTGTTCACCAGAATCTCGGACCGGTTCCGGTAAAGCCGTCCGTAAAGAGACATATAGCACAGAAGAAATACCGCCTGGACCCCATATAATACAGGCAATTTCCAGTCTCCTGTGTTTAAAAACAACACTCCACAGGCCAAAAAATGCAACAGAAACAGAAGGTGCGGCAGACGTCTCCTGCATATCCGCTCCCTCTTCTCATCTCCCACATTAAAATATCTGAAACTCCAGAATGTGTACATAGCTGCCAGCCAAATCAACAGATATTTTGACACATCCGTTATGAGTTTTACCAAATCATCACCTACTCTACACCACGTTTAAAATGTCCTCTCGTAAAATCTCCCCGGCCTGCCTCTCCTTTGGAACCACATACTGCCTTTCTTTCTGCCGTTCCTTCTTTCACGCCGCCGGACAACACCTCCGCCCAGGCTCTGGTTACGTGCTCTATATCCGAAACCGTCTCTCTTGTAAAACACAGCCGCACCGCCCCAGGCGCCATTTCCAGAATTCTCTCTGCCTGATCCAGCAG
>CATLBR010000013.1 GCA_949879795.1 uncultured Hungatella sp. | reverse complement strand
AAACGCCATGCTTCTTTTCCATTTTTTCTGTTTCCTGCCTCTTTTCTGTTTCTGGCCCCTTTCCCCTGCTCTGCCCTTCCTCTGTGTCCGTCTGTTCCATAAGGTCTTTTCGTTTCTCCACATATCCACCCTCTGTCAGATATCCCCGGTCCTCCTGCCGGAGCCGGCCAATCCCTGCATAGTCTACATAAACCTCCAGCCCCTCCGGAAGCTGTGAGGTCTCCTCCTGTGACAGATATCTCCCCAGTTCCTCCAGGTTTCCGATCTCCGGATGGAGCCGGTAGCGGTCCAGATGCCCCAGTGTCTCCAGGATCTGCTCCGCTGTATAGGGAGCTTCCAGCCGGAATGCCGCCCGGAACAGCATCTCTTCCTCCCCGTTCAGGCTCCCCAGCCTTTCGGCCATCTGGTTGAGACGGTCCAGGTTTTTTGCCGGAAAGACTATTTCCCCCACCAGACGGTTCTCCAGTTCCGGAAATCTGGAATCTACCGCTCCGATAAAGGGCAGCATGATCGATGAATGCTGCTCCTCCAGACTCCGTCTGACCTGTTCTGCTTCCTCTTCTGTAGCCGGAAGCCGCATCCAGATCCCATCCTCCCAGTTTTCTCTTTTTACAAATATCCGCAATGCATTCCCTCCTCCCTATTACTGTATCCGGAGCCCCTGAACATATCCTTCTTCCATCTCCGGCGCTTCCTCTTTCCGCACCACAAGACCGGTCTGTGTATAAGCGCAGCTGTGGGAGGCATAGTATTCTTCCCCGATGCCACGATAATCCAGATAAGGCCACACCTTCCTGGGAAACTCCATGATGCCGTTCTCCACCACATATCCTCCCAGCTCCCGGCTGCAGGTCACGCCAGGAAAGCAGTCATACAGCTGCAGGCTTTCCGCCGCTTCCAGGGCATCCCCGATGGTGGAGATAGATCGGCAGTCCAGAACCCCGGAAAATTTCATCTGCTCTTCCCTGTCCATCCTTCCGATCTTCTCTGCCAGACAGCTGATCTCCTGGAACCAGCCGTCCGCAGGCAGATACCGGTCAAGGCCGGGGATGGGGGATTCCACTTTTGCGATCCGGAAGGGGATGCTGCTCTTTCCCTCATGCCCTCTGGTCAGAGAGAGCATCTTCTGCTCCGGCTTCTCCCTGCCGGAAAGCGGAAAGGTGAGTAAGACCCGATTGACCGGCCTTGTGGTATTTTCATACAGGATCTTTATGACGGGTTCTCTTTCTTCCACGATTGCCTCCTCTCCCTTCTCCTGTTTCCAGAATGTCACTTCATCTCCATCCCGCCCATCTCCGGTTCTTCTTTTCCCGTGATGGTGACGTACTGGTCGATGATGTTCAGCGCTTCATAGTAGTCCTGACATCCGCCTTCAGTGATGCGCTTCTTCATTTCCTCCGCCTTATCCTCCATACCGTTTTCCCGAAGGGTCCGGGCCGCGATCCCCATCAGGTTGAAGATGTTTCCATCCTCACCAATCAGCGCACAGTTCGGCTTCTCTGCCACGGCTTCATGGAGAAATCCTCCCAGCCGGTTATCCACATAGTCGGACATCCATGTGCTGCCAAAGTGGTAACGGGTCTTAAGCCTCCAGGCGGCCAGTTTTCCCATATCCAGTTTTTCTTCTCCAAAGAAAAAGAGCAGGTTGGTCATCCCCTCATTCTGGAAAACCGCCACATCATCCAGCCGTTTCCCTTTGGGAAGGATCCCTTCCTGCTCCAGCATCTGATTGATCCCGTCTGTCCACTCCTTCAGATCCCCGCCGCAGCCCTGGAGGATCAGTCCCTCACGGCCATGCATCGTTCGGAGTTCCTCTTTTTTGATCTGTCTGATCATGATACGCTCCTTTTCTTTCTGATCCGTTTCTGTCCGCCATGATGGACGGAGCTTTTCAATCGTTCTGGCATTCACTGACTCTGTACACCGCTACGCATGCGAGTCCGGCTATTCCGGCCAGAAGGATCCCCACTGCTGCTGTAATACCCAGTATCCATCCCATATCTTTTTCCCCTTTCGCTTTCCATTATTTTACTGCATCCGGCACTCTGCCAGGATGGCCGCTTCCTCTTCCGCTGCAAAGTATTCGTCCGCCACCTCCCTGCTCACGGCCAGGATCTCCCCTGCCTCTTTTTCTCCCCTCTGGATCGGTTCCAAGAATTGGTTAATCTCCCTATGCAGTTTCTGATCCGGGCAGCTGCCCAGCGTCCCCATTCTGCTCTCTGCCACCAGGCAGTCCAGAACATCGGTCACGGTGATCTGCCGGGCCTTCCCGCCCTTTTCTCCGATAAAATTGGCAAGGTTCTCTGCGGTCAGCGCAACCAGGTATTCTTCTCTTTTACCGCTGCCGCTGTTGTACACACAGGCATAGCCCATAGTGTCGGTGTCCATGATCCGCTGGATCATCTGTTCGTCTTCTGATTTCATGTATTCTCTCTCCCTCCTGTTATTGTTTATTCATATACGGATTTTGTTCAGGCAGTAAAAAAGAAGGATCCTTCCGTTTATGGAAGTCCCTTCTGCCTCGTATACAGATATCCTTTTTCTAACTCAGTGTCATCCCTCCACTCTGTTCCTCTTCCAGCGCTTCTTCCTGCACACTCTCCAGGCTTTCTGATATCGCCGGTTTCTTTTCTGTATATTGGATAACAATCCCGGAAAAGTCATAGCCCACAGGTTCCAGCACTTTTTTCTCCATCATTGTCAGTAATGCCTCCGTATCAAACTTGGCTTCAAAATACAAATTCTTATCGATCTGGATCGGTACATCCATTCCTGCCGGATCTTTCCCAAGTATCGTCCGCTGCCTGCCGAACACCTTTCCTCTCAGCTGCATCAGTCTTTCATGCATGTCCGGCTGCCTGTTGCAGTGCTTCAGAATGGTCTGGACTGCTTTTTTCCATGTAGGTGTTTCTACGGTCTCACCAGAAGCAAATGTTACAGAGACCGGCCTCTTCCCTTTGAGCATGGACGGGGAGGTCCTCCCCAGACAACATTCCCTGCTCCTGATCTCTGAACGATTGTATGGATCCCCATTCTGATACATTTGGATCATGTCATCGCATCTCTGATTCACAACCTGCAGCAGTTCTGCTCTTACTTCTTCAATCAGTTCTATATAATTCATCGAACCATCCCCTTCCTTAAGGTATAAAAAAGAACCAGAATTTCTCCTTGTCTAAAAGGAGTTTATCCTGATTCTCTTTGAAAGTTTTTATGTACTGTACAAACATAATACAATCTGACAGCAAACACTGAAATCAAAAATCAACATCTCCATATATTTCTGATCTCACAATTATCAATGGCTTTTGCTTCTGCAACACAATTATCTAATTCCGGTAATTTTTCTATATCTGAATCTAATATACACTTCCAATAAGTATGTAAGGCATTTACACAATTATACAATCCATCCACATAGAATCTTTGCCCTTTTTTAGCAGGTTCTATATAGAGTCCCATACACTTTCTAATAGCAGATGAAATATACTTTTGTGCCCTCGTATCTATGAAATAATCCTGCATCATCAGGGAGCCAAAATGTATCCAAATTGTTTTCGAATATTCAATATCCAGATACTTAATTGAACTCATAAATTTTTCAAATGAATTGTCTATGTCAATATTTCTTTCTCCTTTGCTTTCAAAGTAGAAAAGTAAACATCTTACACCTGCAAATCCACTGGAATACTTCTTCTTATTTTTGGATAAAACAATATTCTCAAAAATCTCCATACACAAATTATACTGACCATTCTTAATTTCATTGACCATTCTAATAGCATCTGTCACAATTTGGTTTTCATCTAATATCTGCCAAATCTCATTAACTTTACTATTCACGGATGCTACAAACCCCTTGTCAATGGCCTGAATATAAATCAGTGCTGTTAATTCCCCAATGTATTCAAATTTCTGTTCCGTATTGAATTTCTCAAAATAATTTTTTAAAAGACTTTTTTCCTTCTGCACATATTCAAACGCTGTATTTAACATAAATACAGCCAGCTTTTCATCTAAAACTACTTTTTCAATCTTCCGTTTTGACATCTTCGATGTTGCATAGAAAAAATTCAAATAGTTGTATACACTACCTAAAGAATTAGTTCTGATTACACCAAAATCCGTAACGGCAGTCAAATACTTATCTTCCGAAAGATACTGGTAATATAATTCTGAAAACTTTACATTATCAGGATGTGGCAACTCCTCCCATATAAACGGATAATATAGTTCTGAACGTGGCAGTCCATCACCATCCCATAAAATATCTATAATTCTATTTTTCAAATCTTCCAACTTATAATTTTTCCACAATAATAATAGCTGTGATATTCCACAGTCCCGTTCCTTCATATTTTCCTTAGAAGCTCGATCAATTGCAGCAAGGTAATAATTCCTTACATTATCCTTATCGATATCAAAAGAAATTTCGCTAAAATAGTTCGCTAAATAAAACTGAACCCCAAATTCCTCAAATATCAGATCCTGACATGAAACTGCCACATCGCTATTAAAGCGGGTAGCAATACGTTGTAAAATATTATTTATATCTTTTTCAATAATACTGTCACTATTTCTACTTATCATACCTAATATTTTCAGATATTGCACAACCTCTCCATCTGGCATAAAAATCACAAGTCTTGATAATATATCTAAGACATTTTTTATCGATACAATGTATGTTTTTCGAGAATAATCATCCTCTGGCTTATAATTTTTTGCCAGTGATATTAATGAATGAAATAGGGTACCTATATCCTCTTTACAAGTTTCTCCAATTGTTTCTCTTGTGAATATCTGGTCTATAAGTTTACTATTATCGCTTCGAGCTATCAACGATAACTTCCAGTAAGTACAACTACTTGAAGTAATTACCACATTAAATACTCTAGGCAACAAATCTGCCAAATCACTAAAAAGTGGAAGACATAACTTATCTAATGTAAGTAAATAACTAAAACTCTTGACATAGACATCGTTTATTCCAATATAGTGTGTAATCCTACTATTCCCTGTGTTTAAATTAAATGGCAGTATTCTTCTGCTCTCCCTGCAATCATCCCTAAAAAAAGTTTGACTTAAATCATCCCTTTGCCTTATTACAATCTGTCGAGTATTATATGAATTTTCAAAATACTTAGCATCTGAATACTCATCCGAAATACTCCACCGACCGGCACGATGGCATAAATTCAAATAACCCAAATAAGATGCATAAATATCCTTCGATATTTTCATTTGTGCCAATTCCGTTGAACATGTACTTAATATTTTATCGGCAGATTCATATTCCGATAACTGTTTATAAAATCCGGCTTTTTGTATCTTGTATTCAAAACTACTTTCTTCAATTTTATCAACCAGTTCTTTTGCTGCACCATATTCAAAATATTCGATCTTATATTTAACTCTTTCGATGAGCAGTTCGTTCTTATACCATGAGACTCTACTGATATAAGCTTCTAGCAATGATATTTTTTTCTCATATTCTATAGTTTTTCCATCTATCCGATACATCTCAGCAAGATATAGCGCAATTTCTGTTAAAGCACTCAGTTTATCATTTGAAACAACTGAAATATCTACATAATTTTCGAATATTTTCTCTAAACCCTCCGCATTTTCATCTCCTAAAACTACAGAATATTTCCGCAAAATTTTTATAATATCTGCAATCTCTATTAGAGGCAACTCCTCTTTTTGGAATATTCCCTCTTTGCATACATTAACCAATACCCCAAAATGGTTTATAAAATATTCTTTATATTTCTTACTTACTTCCTTTCCCACACCTTTTTCTTTTATTTCTGATGGGAACAAAATATACGGCTGCATTTCTTTTGCGACCCGCTTTAAATAGACTCCCATATTCTTAATGTATTTATTCTTATCCTTCGGCTTCCAAAATTCATCTGCTTCTGAATATGGCCTGTCCCGAAAAATATCTTCATCTTTCTGATAATCTACCAATAAATCCAAAAATCTGGAAATAGCAGTACCATGCCTATCTGCTTCTTCTTTTCCAACCAGACAAGATATATCAACAACTATAATCTGTCTGTTTTCCAACAATCGTCTTTCCGGCTCACTCAATTTATCATAAATCCCAATCAGATAAATAATAGGGCAGCATTCTCCCATGTTATCTCTGATCCATCCCATCCACCTCTGAAAATTAGGATCATCACCCGAAAATCCAATCAGACACAATCTTGTTTCCAGCATTGCCTGCTGTACAGTATTTACCATTGCTGCATATTTTATTGGATAAACCCTGTAATCTTCATCACATATTATATATGGCTTGACATGCGGAATACTTCCATGCAGTTTTACGATTCTGGGGCTTATACTTCCTGCTATGTCATTGTGAGAACATACAATCTGATAATTTTTTTCTCGAATTACCATATTTGCTGTTCGTTCTAACAGCGTGTCATAATTTGTTGTAAATATATCTGCCCAGTTTAACATTAACAATTTTTTATGTAAATCTCCAGGAAAAAATAAATCATCTGCAATGGCGTTTTCTATCAAATGATTCATTTTGTTCCTGTCAAAATTTACAATATACTCTTCCGCTAACTTTGTAACATTCTTCCCTGATGTCTTTATGATTCTCTGCTTTTTCCATTCATTCTTCTGATCTTCAGTCATATCAGAAAATTGAGGATATAATTCACAATACATCTTATCTGCAAGTTGACTCCAATCAGGTGGTATAATATCCTTCATTCCCCTGCTCTTTGCATTTTTAGAAAATCCAGCGCCAACCATTAGTGAGGCTTTTCCATACTTTCTATCTTCTTTAAGCCTCATGGCAATATCTTCGGCACAAGAATAAACCTGTTCTTTCCCCATAACGCTTCCCTCCAACATAACTTTGCTAACTCTATTGTATTGAAGAGATTATCGACTGTCAAGGAATTTAACGCCCCCTTTGTTCTTATCATCTTACCTTCTCCACTAAAAACTCCCCCGCCTCATTCACCTTCCCCTCCATCCGATCATCCACCAGATAAGACAGACACAACTCATCCCCTTCCTTCAGCCCCATTACTTTCACTTCCTCTTCCGGCAGCTGGATCATCCGGTTCTTCCCCATCACCACCATCATCTCAATCAGTTCCATGCACTTCGTCCTTTCTTTCATCATTTTTTCATTGCTTCCTTCGTAAAAAATCCCACTCGTTCCTTCTCTATAAAAAACCTGCAAACTTCGCCCCTTAAAAGTTGGTAAAGGATTTTACCAATTCCCGTACCAGATTTTTACCAACTTTTCCGCAAATCCTCCCGATTTCCATCATCCCAAAACGACACCCCAAAAACGCAAAAAACGCTGGAAACATGCGGGTTTCCAGCGTCTTGCTTAATCTTATGAAATTGGAGTTACATTCCCATCTGCTTCGCCACTTCCTCAGCGAAATTCTCCTCTTTCTTCTCCAACCCTTCACCGGTCTCGAACCGAACAAACTTCTTGATCTTAATATTTGCCCCGTTCTCCTTGGCCACGGCCTTCACGTACTGATCCACAGACTGCTTGCCATCCTCTGCCTTCACATAAACCTGATCCATGAGGCAGATCTCCTTCAGTTCCTTATTGATACGTCCCTGAATCATGCCTGCGATGACCTTCTCCGGCTTGGAAGCCTCCTTGGGATCGTTCTGGATCTGAGCCATAAGGATAGCCTTTTCATGCTCGATAAACTCCTCGCTTACCTCGCTCCTGTCTGTATACATGGGCTTCAAAGCCGCGGCCTGCATGGCCACGTTCTTGGCCATCTCCTTCACCGCGTCGTTGACCACATCGGTCTCAACGTCGATCAGCACGCCGATCTTGCCGCCGCCGTGGATATAGGAAGCCACGAAACCGTTGTCCTCCACAACCTGCTCGAATCTTCTGATGTTCATGTTCTCGCCGATGATGGAAATCTGAGAAGACAGAGCCTCCTTGACAGTCATGGACGGATCCTTTGTCCATGTCTCGGCCATGAACTCATCGATATTCGCGGCGGTAGTCACCAGAGCCTGGGCTGCCACATCCGCAGCATAATTCTGGAACTTCTCGTTCTTTGCCACAAAGTCTGTCTCAGCGTTAACTTCCACTGCGACCGCCTTCTTGCCGTCCTCTGTGAGAGCAGTCACTACGATGCCCTCCGCCGCGATACGGCCCGCCTTCTTAGCCGCTCCCGCCAGGCCTTTCTCTCTCAAAAACTCAACCGCTTTATCCATATCGCCGTCAGTAGCCGCAAGTGCTTTCTTGCAGTCCATCATACCGGCGCCGGTCATTTCTCTCAATTCTTTTACCAATGCTGCTGTTACTGCCATGATCATTTTCCTCCGATTATTATATTTTTTAAAAATGCTCCAATCCGTTATTCACAGATTGAAGCATTCACTGAATTAAGCTTCTGCAGTCTCCTCTGCTTCCGCTGTCTCTTCAAATCCTTCGTAAGCATCTTCTGCTTCACCCTGGTTTGCTTCAATCACTGCGTCTGCCATCTTGGCAACGATCAGCTTCACCGCGCGAATCGCGTCGTCGTTACCCGGAATCACGTAGTCCAGCTCTTCCGGATCACAGTTTGTATCACAGATACCGATCAGCGGGATACCCAGAGTATGTGCTTCCTGTACGCAGATCCTCTCTTTCTTCGGGTCCACAATAAAAATTGCGTCTGGAAGTTTCTTCATCTCCTTGATACCGCCCAGGTTCTTCTCCAGTTTCTCCCACTCTTTCTTAATCTTGATGACTTCCTTCTTGGGCAGTACGTCAAATGTACCGTCCTCGGACATGGTCTCAATCTCTTTCAGCCTCACGATTCTGCTCTGGATAGTCTTAAAGTTGGTCAGCATGCCGCCCAGCCATCTCTCATTCACATAAAACATACCGCAGCGCTCCGCCTCTGTCTTGATAGCATCCTGCGCCTGCTTCTTAGTTCCCACAAAGAGAATCGTACCGCCGTTGGCAGCGAGATCGGCAACCGCCTGATAAGCCTCGTCTACCTTGCCTACAGATTTCTGCAGATCGATGATATAGATGCCATTTCTCTCAGTGTAAATGTACGGAGCCATCTTGGGGTTCCATCTTCTTGTCTGGTGTCCGAAATGCACACCGGCCTCCAAAAGCTGTTTCATAGAAATAACGCTCATGTTATTACCTCCATCTGGTTTTTCTTCCGCCTGTGTCTCATACTTCCTCGGGGACCTTACAGTTTAGGCACCGCCCTAGGAATCGACAGACGTGATTTTTATCAACTTAAAAAGCATATCATATAAATTTTTACATTGCAAGTCCTTTTTGGCAAAATTCTTTCTTCAGCCGCTCAAATCTTGCGTATTCCTTAACGGAAGGTTCCCGAAGAGGATTGAACATACAGTGCTGAAATACATCCGCGTCCTTCAGGACTTCGTCAAAAGGTTCCTGGCAAATAGCTTTGCCGCTGTGATGGTAGACGGCATGGCAGATCTTCTCAATCTCATGTTCCTCAAACACCCCCATAGAATGCAGGATCTCTCTGACCATCCCCGCTCCTCTGTGGGCATGCTCCCTGGAATCCATTTTAGAGTATGTCCAGATGTCATGGAGCATCCCTGCGATGACAGCCAGCTCCACATTCTCCCCCCGCTTCATGGCAATCATACCACAAGCCTGTGCGACTCCGTACAGATGAACCACCGCCTCTTTTCGGAACCCGTAATCTCCTGTCCTCCTCAACACAGAATCTACATAATCTCTCACCTTCTCAATTCGATCCATTGCTCACATCATCCTTTCATATTCTCCATATCGGTCAAATTCATGGTGTTTCTTGCGCGGTGTAAACCGGGCAAAAGATGCCCGTCACATAAACCGTAACTATTTTATCTCCAATTTTCCCGAATTTTATTTGACTCGTCCCCAAATTCGCCTTATAATAAATATGATAGTAAAGACGCATCTGTTGTTTTAACCCGAGACATCTATCAACCAGCAAAAGACAGGAGGAACGACTTGATACCTTACACACAGAGATACCTTCTGGATCACCCGATCTCTTTCACTCCCATGGGAGAAGTAGCCGGTTTCCCCGTACGGCCCGGTCTTTTTGACGTAAATGGAGCCATGGCGCTGCCCAACGGAGTGAATTTTACTGTTCACACTCACAACGGTACATCCTGTGAACTTCTCTTATTCCATAGAGATGAGGAAGAACCTTACGCAATTCTCCCTTTTCCTGAATCCTACAAAATCGGTGATGTCTATTCCATGATCGTGTTTGAACTGGATATCGAAACCTTTGAGTATGCATACCGGATCGATGGTCCCTACGCGCCGGAAGAAGGCATGCTTTTTGACAAGCGCAATGTTCTTCTGGACCCTTACGCCGTAGCGGTCACCGGTCAGGATTCCTGGGGAAAGAGAAAAAAGAAACACTACCACGCCCGTGTAATCAGGGATATTTTCGACTGGGGAGAGGCCCCTCAGTCCTCAAAAGAAATGTGTGATCTGATCATCTATGAGCTCCACGTGAGAGGCTTTACCCGCCACCCCTCTTCGGGGGTAACTCACAAGGGCACTTTTGAGGGTCTGAAGGAAAAAATCCCCTACTTAAAAGAGCTTGGAATCAATGCCGTTGAATTGATGCCTGTATTCGAATTTGACGAGAACATGAATTCCCGGGTAGTAGACGGACGCCAGCTTCTGGACTACTGGGGTTACAACACTGTCAGCTTCTTTGCCCCCAATGCCAGCTATGCGGTTTCCGCCGAATATAACAAGGAAGGTACAGAACTAAAAGAGCTGATCAAAGCTCTCCATGACAGTGACATTGAGGTTATTCTCGATGTGGTTTTCAACCACACCGCCGAGGGCAACGAACAGGGACCAGTTTTCTGCTTTAAAGGACTGGACAACAAGATGTACTATATGCTGACCCCTGACGGCAACTATTATAATTTCAGCGGCTGCGGCAACACATTAAACTGCAATCACCCTATCGTCCAACAGATGATTCTGGAATGTCTGCGCTATTGGACCATAAACTTCCGCATAGACGGTTTCCGCTTCGACCTGGCCAGTATTCTCGGGCGAAACGAGGACGGTTCCCCTATGAACAATCCTCCCCTGCTGAAAAGTCTGGCCTACGACCCTCTTCTCAGCAACGTGAAACTTATCGCCGAGGCATGGGATGCCGGCGGCATGTACCAAGTGGGCAGTTTCCCCGCCAACAAGCGGTGGGCCGAGTGGAACGGCAGATACAGAGACAGCCTCCGCTCCTTCTTGAAAGGAGATTTTCAGTATGCCTTGGATGCAGCGTGGAGCGTGTCCGGCTCCGGCGATCTATACGGCGGTTTTTATACAGATTATAAGGGAAATTATGCCGGCTATAATTCCTGCATCAATTTTCTCACCTGCCACGACGGCTTTACTATGTACGACCTGTACTCTTACAATACTAAACACAACGAAGCCAATGGCTGGAACAACACCGATGGGTCCGACGATAACCGAAGCTGGAACTGCGGCATCGAGGGTGACACTCACAACCAGGAAGTCCTGAATCTGCGTTTCCGCATGATACGCAATGCCTGCGCCGTACTCATGTGCAGCCGGGGCACTCCCATGTTCCTAGCAGGAGACGAGTTCGGAAACTCACAGTTCGGCAACAACAATCCCTATTGCCAGGACAACGAGATCTCATGGCTTGACTGGACTCTTCTGGAAAAGAACCGGGAGCTGTTTGAATTTTTCCGCTTTATGATCGCCTACCGCCATGAGCACACGGTGATCCGGAGAAAACTTCCCGATTCCATATGCGGCATGGAAAGCCTTCACACCCATGGCCTCAACGCCGATGACTGGAGCATTCATCCCAATGCCAAGACATTTTCCGTCAGTTTCGCCGGCTACGACAGAAAAAAGGGAAATGACGACCTTGTCTACATCTGCATCAACGCCGACTGGGAGAACGCTCTCATCACCCTGCCCAATCTGCGTCACCGCGGAGCCTGGTATCTCAGTGTTAACACCTACGGCGACGGTCAGGGCCGATACACCTACCCACCAGGTCAGGAGACACGCATCGACGGCAGCTTTATCATGCGCCCCCGGTCTGTGGCCATATTTACGGGAAGACCATTTTTGGAACAGAGGGGCTGTGACTGACCCTCTGTCCTTTTTCTCTAATCCAGCTCTTTCAGGCCGGTATACAGCTCATAGTACCGGCCTTTCATCTCCAGCAATTCATCATGGCTGCCTCTCTCGATAATCTCTCCCTGTTCCAACACCATAATAGCGTTGGCGTTGCGCACGGTGGAAAGGCGGTGGGCGATGACAAATGTAGTTCTGTCCGCCATGAGACGGTCCATTCCGTGTTCTATATGTTTCTCTGTCCTGGTATCCACAGAGCTGGTGGCTTCATCCAGAATCAAAATCGGAGCTTTTGACACAGCGGCTCTGGCAATGTTCAGCAGCTGTCTCTGACCCTGGCTTAAGTTAGCTCCGTCTCCCTCCAGCATAGTGTCATACCCCTGTGGAAGACGCATGATAAACGAGTGAGCCGAGGCAGTTTTAGCCGCCTGAATCACCTCTTCGTCAGTGGCATCCAGCCTTCCGTAGCGGATATTTTCCCGCACAGTCCCTGTAAAGAGATGGGTGTCCTGAAGCACCATAGCAATGTTCTGCCTCAGATGGTTCCTGTTCATATGCCGGATATCTACCTGATCGATGGTGATGCTGCCCGACTGAATGTCATAAAACCGGTTCAGCAGATTGGTTATGGTAGTTTTGCCCGCGCCCGTAGATCCCACAAAGGCAATCTTCTGTCCGGGCTTGGCGTAAAGGCTGATATCTTTCAATATCACTTTCCCCGGCCGGTAACCAAAAGTCACATGATCCAGCGTCACATGGCCTTTCATGGGATTGAGAGTCACCGCATCCGCATCGTCGGCCTGTTCCGGATCCTGGTCCATGACGGCAAACACCCGCTCCGCTCCTGCCAGTGCAGAGAACACATTGCTGATCTGCATGGAAATCTCATTGATAGGGCGACTGAACTGTCTGGAAAAATTCAGGAATACTGTCAGCCCGCCTACGTCAAAATTCTTCCACACACACAGAAGTCCTCCCACACAGGCTGTGAGGGAATAGTTAATCTGGCTCAAATTCCCCATGATCGGTCCCATAATCCCTCCGAAAAACTGAGCCTTGATCTGATTGTCTCTCAAATCCCTGTTGAGAAGTCCGAATTCCGCTTTGGCCGTGTCCTCATGGCAGAACACCTTCACTACCTTCTGGCCGGTGATAGTCTCCTCCACATAGCCGTTGACCGCTCCCAAAGATTTCTGCTGTGCCGCGAAATACTTTTGGCTTCTCCTGGCCACTGCACCGCCAGCTTTCATCATCACCGGAACCATGACGACGGTCACCACCGTCAGATAAATGTTGGTGTAGATCATCAGACACAAAGTACCCACGATGCTCAAGGCTCCGTAAAACAGCTGCACCAGAGTGTTGGACAGCATCTGTCCCACCGTGTCCACGTCGTTGGTAAAACGGCTCATCAGATCGCCGTTGCTGTTGGTATCATAAAACCGGACCGGCAGAGTCTGCATCTTGGCGAACAGGTCGTTCCGTATCTTCTGCAGGGCATTCTGAGCCACCGACAGCATAACCCTGGCCTGAGCGTAATTGGCCGCCACCCCCAGACTGTAAACCGCAGCCATAAACGCCAGCGCTCCTGCCAGCCCCGCCGCGTCGCCCCTTGTTCCGTCCACCGGCGCGATATACTGGTTGATAATCGGCCTAAGCATGTAGGAACCTGCAAGAGAAGCCGCCGTGTTGACGATGACACAGAAAAATGCCAACGCCATCTTTGCCTTGTCTTCGTTGAGATACCTGAGAAGTCTCTTTACAGTCTCCTTGCTGTTTTTTGGCGTGCCCTTGACCATGGAAGCCCTTCGTCTTCCCGGTCCTCCCGGCCCTGGTCCCGGACCTCCGTGCCCTCTGGGCGGCGGCACGGCTCTCCCGTATCTCTTCTTCAGACTTTCCAGCTTTTTCTCGTCCATGTTCACGCGCTCACCTCCTTCTCACGGTCTCTCTGTGAATAGTAAATTTCCTGGTAAGCCTGGCAGTCTTTCATCAATTCCCCGTGACTGCCCGCTCCGATAATTTTTCCGTCGTCCATAACCAGAATCTGATCTGCCTCCTCCACAGAGCTGATCCTCTGAGCGATGATAAACTTGGTGGTATCTTTCAGCGTGGTGGAAAAGCACTCCCGAATCTTCGCCTCGGTGGCAGTATCCACCGCACTGGTACTGTCGTCCAAAATCAGAATCTTCGGTCTCTTCAGAAGCGCCCTGGCGATGCACAGCCTCTGCTTCTGTCCTCCTGATACGTTGACGCCGCCCTGCCCCAGATCCTTCTGATAGCCTTCCGAGAAAGAAGATATGAAGCTGTGGGCCTGAGCGCTCTCTGCCGCCTGGCGCAGTTCCTCCTGGGTGGCGTTCTCGGCTCCCCACTGAAGATTCTCCTCGATAGTCCCCGAAAACAGCACATTTTTCTGGAGGACCATGCCTACCCCCTCCCTCAGATTGCGGAGAGAATAGTCTCTCACGTCCACACCGTCCACCAAAACCTTGCCTGCCGTCACGTCGTACAGCCTGGGTATAAGCTGCACCATACTGGTCTTGCCGCTTCCCGTGGCGCCGATGATCCCTATGGTCTGCCCTGGCAGAGCCGTGAAGCTGATGCCCTCCAGCACCTTCTCCCCCGCTCCCTCATGATAGCTGAAGCTGACATTCTGAAACTCCACCCTGCCCTCCTGCACCAGGAGTTCCTTCTTGGAAGCATTCTCGTCTGTCAGGTCAAGTTCTGTGTCCATCACCTCGTTGATGCGCTTGACCGAGGCCATGGCTCTGGAGCTCTGGAGAAATACCATAGAAACCATCATCAGGGACATGAGAATCTGTACAATATATGTGGTGAAAGCAGTCAGGTCTCCCACCTGCATATTCCCCGCGATGATCATGTTCCCCCCGTACCACACCACAGCCAGAGTCGTAATATTCATGGCAAGGGTCATAACCGGCATGGTGAGAATCACCACCTTCATGGCATTCAGGCTGCCTTCTTTCAGATCCTGGTTCATCTCTCTGAACCGCGCTTCCTCAAAATCCTCCCTGACAAAAGATTTGATAACCCGCACATTGACCAGCGCCTCCTGAATTCCGGAGTTCAGACGGTCCAACTTCTTCTGCATCACCGTGAACCTGGGAAATGCCGTCTTCAAAATGAGAATAATCGCTGACAACAGAAACGGGATCACCACCAGGATCACCAGCGCCAGTTTTCCGTTCATGAGAAACGCCATGATCAGGGCCCCTATGAGCATGCCCGGCGCTCTGAACATCATCCTCAGCCCCATCATGGTCACATTCTGTACCTGCTGGATATCATTGGTCAGACGGGTCACCAGGGATCCGGTGCTGTACTGATCGATATTTTTAAAAGAAAAATTCTGCACCCTGGCAAACAGGTCCTCCCTCAGGTCGCTGGTAAAACAGATGGAGGCCTTGGCCGAAAAATAGGCTCCTCCCACTCCTCCCAGGGCCATCAGCGTGGCAAACACCACCATCAAAATCCCCACTCCTACAATGTAGGACATATCCCTGGCGGCCACCCCGTGATTCACGATCATGGACATCAGCTTGGGAAGCATGATCTCCCCGAAAACTTCTGTCAGCATGCACAGCGGCGCCAGGATAAATGCTGTCCTGTAGGGTTTTATATACTTTCCATATCGATTCATCCCTGTTCCTCCTCTCTTCCAGGCCCTTCATCCGTTAAGGCGCTGCTTTCCAGGTTCTTGTACACTCGGTCCAGCAGCCCTCCCAGCACCTGAAGTTCCTCCCTGGAAAATCCCCGGAACATGATCTGCTCCACCTCCCGGAAGACGCCTGTGCTGTACCTGGCCATCTCCATGCCCTTCTCTGTAATCTGGATCTGGTTGTACCGGTTGTCCTTGGAGTCCACCGCTCGCTTCACATATCCGCCCTTCTCCAGCTTTTTCAGGGACACCGCGATGGCAGCCGTGGAAATCCCCTGCATCCTGGCCAGCTGGATCTGGGAAAGGTTGGGGTGCCTGACAATGAACATCAACAGCTGGTGCTGGCTTCTGAACACCTTTGTCACATTCAGCCTCTTCTCCAGGACCCTCCTGTGCCTCTTGTTGGTCTGTATCAGCTTCTTGACGGTCTCCATCTCCACCGCGTCGCCGGGGGATCCGAATTCCTCTGCCATATCTCTCCCTCCCTTCACTTGTTAATCATTCGCGTGTTTATAGTTAGATAGTTAACTGTTTACTTATTATACTACGATTTTCGAAAAAATCAAGGGGAACTGCGAATTTTTTCACTTTCACAGTTACTATCCACAGCCACATGAGAATCAGCAGGCAGATTCGTCAATCTTGCTTGTAAGAAACTGGCTGATGGTTCTCATGTGAGTGAAGGGGCCGTGAATCATTGATTGCCTAAGCAATCCTTCCAGGCCTTAAGGACTTTACAGCAATTGTAAGGCGGGCCGCAGACAGCCGCACTCCTCATCGATCACCTTGTCGGCAAATGTCAGGATCCCCGCCAGCACCTCCGTCTCTTTCCTGCGGTCTTTCATCTGCTTCGCCAGCCCCACCGCTTTCACAGCCGGCTCCTGCTTGCCCTCTTTCCCCTTCACAGTCAAGGGCAGTATCATCAGCTGCATCTGCTCCTCATCGCTCCGTTCCTGCCCGGACTTGACTTTTTCTTCTATGTTCCGGCAGATCTCCTCCGTGTTCTGCCCCACCAGAAAAGCTGTCTCCACCTTCACCGTCACCCCGCCCAGGTCATACACCTCCCTGGCCTTCTCCACATCCGCTGTGTAGATTACAATGATCTTCAATGTCCTCAGCCTGTCAAGCTGCCTTTTCCTGGCGTACCGCCTGACCACCCTGGCGGCGTAATTCAGATACTTTACAAAATTCTCTTCCGAACAATCCGACTCATAGTCGATGATCCCCACAGCCCCATCCTCCAACAAAAACAGATGGTCCAGCCTCAGCTCATTGCTCTCCACCGCCGAAAGGTTGGTGGGCATCACCTTGACAATCGTCAGATGAGAAACATGTGGTCTTCTACAGCCCCGCTTATGCCAAAAAAGCAAAGATGGAGCGGGAAGAAGTACTTAAAAAAACCCAAAGCATGGTTCAGGAACCGCAAAAGTATACCCGTTCCACTTCCTATGGGGCGGCAAAATATGTAAAAAATCTCTCTTTTGATAAAGAAACAGGGGAGATTGTGACCCATGCGGGAAAGGCTTTGGAGATAGATGAAGACCTGATCGCGCAAGAAGAACTGTATGACGGCTATTACGCAATTGTAACCAGCGAACACAAACTTTCGGACGGGCAGATCATAGATATTTGCCGTGGGCTGTGGAAGATCGAGGAATCGTTCCGGATTACAAAAAGTGATCTGGAAACACGGCCGGTATATCTGCAGAACCTGGAACATATCCAGGCCCATTTCCTGATCTGTTTTGTGGCGCCGGTGCTGGCAAGGCTTCTGGAATACCGTCTGGGGAGAAAATATGGTGTCACACCTATCCTGGAAAGTCTAAGGAGATGTGAATGCAGCCTGGTAGAGCAGAATATCTATCTGTTTGATTATTATGATGAAATCCTTAAGGATATCGGAGAACTGTTAAACATCGATTTCAGCAAAAAATACCGTACTTTGGGTGAGATAAAAAAAGTTCTGGGAGATGTGAAAAAGAGCGGAAAAACACAACCATAAACGGTAAAATAAGGAAGGCCGCAAGCCACAGATTTTCGTGGTTTGCGGCCTAAAAAGAACGTTAGTTCTGCAAAAGTCAGGCTTTATCACAAATTTTTCGCAAAATCAATATGTCTGCCATCAATTTATTGGTGATAATCACTTCCCCCAGGCGGTTTATTACCAGCTGGGCTTTGAACGTATCTGCAGAAAAATCATGGAGAAGCACCACTTCCATTATGATATCAATGCCATCCTCTCGGATCTTATTTACACAAGAATCCTGGAACCTTGCAGCAAACGCGCCTCCTATCGGGCAGCCATGGATTTTTTGGAGCCGCCTTCCTATAACGGGCATGATGTCTACCGGGCCCTGGATGTTCAGGATGAGGAATGTGACCTGATTATCATGAACTCCCCCAAATACGCTGCCTATCAGAAAGAGATAAGGAGAAGATTAGGGGCGAAATGAGGGTGAGAACCCGCCGACCCTCACCCTCTGCCAGATGCCTAATGTCTGTGATATTCCTATTTATTTCTCTGCTTTCGGAGAGAAGCGCTTATGGCAGCCAGCCCGCACAGGGAACTCACAGCCAGGATCACCCACAGGGCGATATGGCCGCTGTCGCCGGTCTTGGGAAGGCTCATGTCAGACAAAGGAGTATCATTCTCTTGGATGTAAAACCACTCTTCCTTCTCGGGATCCCACCGCTTCACATAGGTGGTGGGCACGCCGTTCTCCATTATGGTGATCCTCTCTGGACTGTCCGGAGCGTTAGGGTCGGGCAGCTCCGTGGGATAGTCCGGAGTTTCAGGAGTCGTCTCTGGATTTCCGGAAGTTGTCTCTGGAGTCCTTGGAGATGGATTGGAACCACCGCCGGATGAGGGTCTTCGCGGAGGTGTCTCAGGAGTTTCCGACGATTCCTCTGGACTTGGGGTTGTTTCCTCCTGACTCGGGGTCGTCTCCTCCTGACTTGGGGTTGTTTCCGCCTGACTTGGAGTTGTTTCCTCCTGGCTCGGGGTCGTCTCTTCCTGACTTGGAGTTGTTTCCTCCTGGCTCGGAGTCGTTTCCTCTGGATCCTTCGCCTTTTCCCGGTAATAGCGCAGAATGATGACCTCGTCGTGCTTTTCGTTGGAGGTCACGCCGGTCTTATAAGGCGCAAGCGAGTATTCTCCGCTGTTTTCGCCCAGATATCCATAGACGGCATCCTTATAGGTATAGGTGTAGATATCGTAGTTCTCCTTCTGTTCAACCCCTTCCGCATCATACCAGCCTCCCAGCCGGGCAGGATAAGCGAAAATCTCGCTATTTCCCTCATACTTATAGGTATAACCGTCTGAATCTGTGAGCGTACCTTGAAATCTGCTCCCTGTGTTCCCGGGATCGACATCTTCATCAGGATTCTCCTCAGTCTCGTCGTTCTCTCCGGGTTCACCGCCAATCTCGCCGGAATCTTCCGCGTTGCCGGCTTTTTCCCGGAAGTAGTATTCGTGGACCACGTTGTAACCGCCCACACGATAGTAGCGTAGAACGATGATCTGGTCTCCCTCCACGGTAGCCTTGACGCTTGTCATCGTATCGTCCTTACGGTATTCCAGCCCGTCTCCGATGACACCTTCTCCGGTAAAGTTGTCACCATCACACTCAGCAATCCGTCCGTAAGCCGCGCCGTCATATTGATACATATACTCCTCTCCATCTCTGGGAGAGAATTTCGGTATCTGTGTCACATCGGAGGCATCATAAGTCGTCCAGCTGTTCTCCTTGTTCAGGCGGCCAACGTTCCTGACTTCCAGATCGCTGCGCCCTTCCCACTCATCGCCCTCATTAGTCCGCTTGTAGTACACGTGAATCACATTGTACTTTCCTTCGAGAAGGGTCTCTTCCCGATAATAGCGAAGGATAATGATCTGCGCGCCGCCCTCATGAACCCCGTCCTCATGTCTGTGAGGAGTTGCGGTGGCAAACTTCAGATTCATCAAGGGGACATAGGCATAATCCCGGGTGCCTGGATCCTCATCAGTACCCATGCCGTTGCTGCCGGTTCCATCCATAACATAAGGGCTGTCTTTGTACGGCTTATCGTCATCCTCCAGCTCCACCTCCACCGAGTCCTCGCCCTTGGGCCAGGAGACCACCTTGCCGTAGGCATCGCCAAAGTGGGTGTAGGTGTTCCCGTTGTACACATCCAGCAAGTGGACATCTGAAGCATAGTGTCCATCGCCCTCTGAATGGTTATGGTCGCAGTTCTTGGTATACACCGGGGAGGCTCCTTCGAAGCTGTAGCTTCCGTCATCGTTCTTCAGATAGTATTCATGAATCACATGGTAGGATTCCTCCACTTCGCCGAAGGTATTGGTAAAGGTCACGGTCGCGTTTCTGATATAATCAGAGGTCAGTGTACTACTGTCGGTAAATTTTACGTCAAAACCAGCCACATGGTCATCCGTCGGCACAATGCGGTACTCTCCGGCAGGCAGCATGGAGCCTGTCGCCTCCGCCACAGTCTTTGTTTCTCCAGACTTAAGCGTAACGGTACGGAGAACCTCGCTTTTATTTCCTTCATAGATGTTATAGGTATAGTTCCGATTATCATCATTTTCCGAGTTGCCTGTTTTGCTGATCTTTACCTCGCGTTCGCCCAGAGTTTGAATCTCGATTCCGCGTCCAGCTTCAGTGACGGTTCTTTTGGTGTCCTCTAACTTCACACGAAAGCCTCTCGCAGGCGCTTCCTCAACGCTCTCATAGATCTGGTAGTTTGCGCCTTGTTTCAGACCGCTGATCTTCACCGTCTGCCCGGCTCTAAGCGTGACTGTGGTGGCGTTCCCTTGAAAAATCTCACCCTTGGGAACATTAATCACATTTCCGCTCTCATCAGTAACAATATAGTCTCCAATCAGGTTGCCATTAGAGTCTTTGATCGTGTAGTAATATTTCACATCACCGCCGCGCATATTCTCATCCTCAGGTTTGGTGATGGTGATGTAGTTTTCTGTCAGGCCATTAACTGTCACTCGATCGCCTTCGGATGAGGGCCTTTTAATCTCTTTCGATTTTTTTGTGTCCTTATATTCCCGCCAAAATACATCAATCGACTTTGCGTTGGCATCTGATACATTTGAGATTGCAACATACAGTTTATCATTTGGTGGAATAAGCCTTTTGGGAGTATTCAGCGTATAAGTATCCCAGCCCTTTCTCGAAGATTTACTAGCAGCGTTTCGGACTATTTTGTTTTCCGCATTTGCCACGCCATAGTTCGGCTGATATGTAACCATAGAATTCAGTTTTTTACCCGAGGCATCATACAAAGGTCCATACCCATAGAATTCCAATTGTTTCGCATTATTAACAGAAAAATATACCCAACTCCGATTATCAGTTGTGGTTAAGGTGTTTATTCTTCCTTGCTGCTCTTTTACGCTCGTACTCGGATAAAATACCGTATACCCCTTAAACCCGTCATAGGTCTCAGACACCTCAATGGTATACTCCCCTTCATTCAAATGCTCCACAGTGCCGGTCCTTCCGGATAACACATCGATCTCTCTGTATTCTCTGCCCTCCTTTAAGATCCGGTAGTGATGAGTCAGCACAACATCGTTCACCGGTTCCGGCGCTGTGATCAAGAGCTTGCTGTCGCTGCCGTTGATATAGACCTTGCCGCTTTTGCCGGCCTCCACATCAAATTCCCGAGAGCCCACCAAGACACTGAAGCCATCCGGAGCCCGCAGTTCGGTGATGGTATATTCCCCCTGAGGCAAACCGGTAAACTCCTTCGTTTCTCCGGCGGCAGCAGTGAAACGTATCGGAAATCTATCTTTAAATTTGCTCTCGTTTTCCTCATGAAGGGGCTTTCCGGTGAATTCAAAACTGGCAGTCGGAGCGCCCTGGGGACGGGTAACCTCAATTCTGCCTCCGTCCTTGTTGATATTCACCGTGGCCTGGGCGGCGCCCGCATGCATTTCGCTCAAACATTCGGTTTTGACCACATCCCAATGGACAGGGGTGCCGACGCTGCCCTCAGCGGCTCTTGTGCTGGCGAAATTGCTTGGGGTGCTGATGCTGCCCTCGACGGAGTTGCTTGGAGTGCCGGCGCTCTTATCGGCGGAGTTACCTGGAGTTCCCACACTTCCAAAGACGCTTCTGCCGACGTAGCTGCCGGCGGTCAGGCCCTTATTGCCAGGACTGATATCAAATCCGCCTCCGTCGGTCTGCTCGATGATGCTGACTTTGAACGCATTGCTGAACTCAACTTCCGCCTCACCCTCGCCTCGGATTTGAACAATTTTTTCTTCGGGCTCATACCCGTCACCCGATTTGACCTGCGCCTCCACCCGGAAGGTATAGACCTGCTTTTCAGCAGCTGCTGCTACCTCAGGCGGAGTATTCTTGTCAAAAACCTTCTTGATGATCAACGTGTAGGAGCCGCTGCGTTCTATCTGACCGCTCGCAGCCCGTACCACCGTAATTAATGTCAGCGTCGCAGCTAAAAAGAGAATGCAGGCACCATACATACGTTTGTATTTCTTCTTTTTAACGTTCATATTCTATTATCCCTCCCTAATTCAATCACGCCGCCTCTGGCGGAGACAGCGGCCGGGATATCCGGCATATTCTGTCATAAACTATGTCTCTGTATAAATTCTCGCTTTATTCTCTGTTCAGCCGCCTGTTCACCTCCTCCGCGATCTCGCCCATCCGACTTTTCAGATAGGGTCCCGGGCACTCGGTTCCGCTGTAGAACATACTGTGCAGAGTCAGGTTTCCCGTCTCGTCCCCGGTGTACCACAGTTTCTCGATCCCGTTGCGCCGGCAGATATCCACGCACAACTCGATAAGCCGTTCGTAGGCCACGTCGCTCACATGCCACTCTCCGCCGATCTCGTCATTGGCCACCTCGATGGTCACCGCCTGACTGTCGTTTTCCGGGCTTCTGGAGGTCCAGGCCTGATTGGCCTCCTCCACATAGAGTCCCACTCGCCCCTGGCTGTCAATAGCGTAGTTGGAAGAGGCCCGCCGATCCCGCTGAGCGAAGGATGCCCCCAGATCCTCCAGGAGCAGGTCTCCCGCCATATGGTGGATCGTCACCTTGCGGATAACATCCTCACGGGGAAAATTCGCGTTTGGCGAGAGATAGACATATTCGGTAAGCGGGCTGTTGCTCCCGATCACCTCCGCCCTCTCCGCCTCCGTCAGCACCCGGCCCACCGTATCCGGTATCTGGGATCGGAAACTCAGACACAGAACCAGAACTGCCACGGCTGCGGCGCCAAACCCGGCCAGCAACAGCCATATACAGCGAAACTCACTTTCTTCTTTCTTCATCCCTCCCCCTCCTAGTTCCACCTTATGCCGTGATACAGGCTGTAAGCAAACAGCCCGGCAAACAGGGAAAAGACGGCCTTCACCGCCCCGCCGCCTATTTTCCTTCCTCCCGCTCCCGGCTCACCCGTGGCCGCCAAGGCCAGCGCCGTGATCCCCAGATAGAAAAAGCTGGTGTCAATCATATTGTGGAAGAGGAAGGCGGCTGTGCCTGCCCGCAGAGTGGGGGCTTTCTTCTTGCACAGGCCCCGCAGCCCTGTGAGGACTGCCATCCCCATGGCAAACCACCCCATCTCCACCCCTATATGGATAGGTATGTTGTGGATATGCCAGGTGTTGAAATATTTTCCGCCGTCATTTAGATCCAGTATCCTCCACCGGAAGGACCCCACCCCGAAAAGCGGGGACTTTGTCAGGTAACTCAGGCCGCTGCCCATCATCTCCAGCCGCTCGGCAAAGGTGGCTGTGGCGCTGGGCCTAAGGAGCACCGCCGCCCCCGCCACCAGGATGCCCAGCCCCGAGAGCGCCAGGGCCGCCCGGGGATACACCTGCAGAAAACGCAAAAAAGTCTTCCAATAGACCGTCAATGCTGTCCCGTAGGCCAGCAGGAACACACATGTCCATGGAACGCTGGTGCGGGCAGCGGCCAGATAGATAAGCACGCCTGTCCCCATCCCCAGGGTAGCCCGGGCCAGAAGCCCACAGCCGTGCCAAAAGACCTCCCCCCAGGATGCCTGCCTCTTTTTCCCCATCAACACCACGCTGATTCCCGCCGCCATGGCCAAAAAACTGCCCATGGACAAGGTCAGAGCCAAAGCCATCAGCAGCACCGGCTCCAGCAGGGGCAGGAGCGAAGTCCGGTTCCCTTCTTTTCCTTCGCTGTCTTCCTCCCCGCAGTACATCACCACAAACCAGCCCAACACCAGAAAGATCCCCATGGCGTTGGAGTTGCCCAGCACCCCGGCCATCCGGTTCACTCGGCCCGAAGTGACAGTCTGGAATACAAACCGCCCTATCCCCACCCCGGCCAAAGCGCCTGTCCAGAGAGCACAGCAGCGCCTCACCAGGCGGAACTCTTCCCCCTCCAGGCAGGCCGTCAGCAGGTAAATGACAGGAAAAAGGGCGTGCATAGCCCCATAACCATCCACTATATTCCCATAAGCCATATAAGAGGAAGCCATGGCCGCCAAATCATAAAAAATGAGAGGAAACAAGACCCAGGGATCCGCCCTGGCAGAATCCTGGGTGATGCCTACTCCACACAGAAGAAAGCCCACCAGCCCCACCATGCGGACATCCCCTACGCCGATCAAGGAGAGAACCACCAGGGCAAGGGCAAGGCAGAGCGCCGCATAGTGGTCAATCAGACCTTCCAGCCTCTGTTTCAGCATGCAGGCCATGTTTCATCCCCCCCTTACCAAACTGTCCGATTTATCCTCTGTTTTACTAATTATTTATAACTTTATCACAATTTTTTTGCAAAATCAATATGGCTATCACCAATTTTATTGGTAATAATCACTCCACAGAAAACCAAATCCCCACCGCAGGCATGTGTCATCAAAAGGAAAAAGAAAACATTGAGAAAACATGGAATAAATGTTATTATGGAATACATACCGATGCGTAATATACATGTAAATTGGAATAAAAGGAGATCATCAATGACTGATATGACATACGAATTGCTCGAGTCAAAAGGTATAGATACTTCTATGGTAAAGGTATGTAAAAAAATACGGGATCTGGCCAAACTGGACAGAATCGCGCTAGACACCAGCACACATCGAAGCGGCTTAAACCAGCATTTGTTTGATTATATAGAATACTGCGGGTTTGATACATTAAAATTTATAAAAACCTACCTATCCAACCTTCAGCCATATATGATAGAAACAAGAAAAGATCAAGAACCTGGCAAATCATTTATATGTGTAATAGACAATTTATATAAAATATCAGTCTATATAAAAATGGATACCAAACAATTTGAAGAAATTATTGTGTCATTTCATGAAGATAATAAAAGGGGCATAGCAAAATCAAATAGAATACAGTTATATCCTGACAGTAAGTATGTGCCGATATTCGCAGATAGCATATTGTGTAAAGTTGAGAATGAAAACAGATATGTGGTAAAGGTAATCGCTCAGAGAGGTTTGCTGGAATTGCCATTAGAGATAGCTGGTTTTAAGTGCAGAGATATCTTTGTGGTAAACAGAAAGTCAATAGACACGCTGTTTATATCTTACTGCAACGATTATATTAAGGAACTATACACATCAGACTTAAACTTAGATTACGATAAAATCGAAGTTTTTTCAGTACTGCAACAGCTGTCATTCACATCATATGGCAAAGATACCTTTTCAAGCATATCTATACTGATAGACAGTCTGTGCGTACAGCCAGATTATATAGGCAAACAGGCGGCTGATTTCGCACTTGTAACATTTGTTCAGTCATTGAAATTGACAACCGAGCAGCAAGATGACCTTAAAAACCTGTTAGACACAAAATATATGGTATCAGATATCAAAAGAATAGACATTATACTACAACGCATAAAAGACAATTTGGCATTAAATTACAATTTGGAGGAACAGCAAAGCAAAACCCTGGATACAGCCCCAGCGTTGGACGATACAGGAGGGATTTATTAAAAATTTTGGAACCTGGCCGCAAACGTGCCTCCGGCAAAAGCAGGAAGGCTTCATAAGCAGGAAGGCCTCGGGCAGCCCTCCCCCCGAAGCCTTCCGCCATCCTCACTCCCTGCCGTCGAAGCAGTAAGTGCACACCTTGCACTTAGGCAGCCCGATAGACTCCACCAGGTCGTCCAGCCTGTGATACCGCAGAGTGGTAAAGTTCTGGCGCCTGCATATCTCCGAGCACATGCACTCGTAGCGCTTGCTGGTGGGATCCGCGTACTCTTCCAGAGTCTCCCGGGCATGGTCTCCCTCTTTTTCCTGGATAACCTGCCGGGTGATCAGATCCAGCTCCGACTTGGAGCGGGAGAAATTCAGGAATTTGCAGCCATATAAAAGCGGAGGGCATGCCGGCCGGACATGAACCTCCCTGGCGCCGCTCTGATAGAGGAATTCCGTGGTCTCCCGAAGCTGTGTGCCTCTGACGATGGAGTCGTCGATCAGCAGCAGCTTTTTGTTCTCGATCAGCGCCTTCACGGGAATCAGCTTCATCCGCGCGATCAGATTCCTCTGGGCCTGGTTGGTGGGCATAAAAGATCTAGGCCAGGTGGGCGTGTACTTGATAAACGGACGGGCGAAGGGGATCTTTGACTCGTTGGCATAGCCGATGGCGTGGGCGATGCCCGAGTCGGGAACACCCGCCACCATGTCGGGCTGAATGCTGCCGTCCATGGCGTCCCGCCTGGCCAGCATGCTGCCGCAGCGATAGCGCATCTCCTCCACGTTGATACCCTCATAGGAGGAGGTGGGATACCCGTAATACACCCAGAGGAAGGAACAGATTTTCATCTCCTCCCCGGGCCCCTGTACAGTCTCCACACCATCGGGGGTGATCCTGACGATCTCTCCGGGCCCCAGCTCCCGGTAATCGCTGTAGCCCAGATTTATGTAAGCGAAGTTCTCAAAGGAGACACAAAAACCGTCTTCTCTCCTGCCCAGGACCAGGGGAGTCCGCCCCAGTCTGTCTCTGGCGGCGTATACCTCGTCCCTGGTCATGAGAAGCAGGCTCATGGAGCCGTCGATGATCTCCTGGGTATAACGGATTCCCTCAGCGATAGTGTCCTTCTTGCAGATCAGCGAGGCCACCAGCTCTGTGGCGTTGACCTGACCGCTGGTCATCTCCTGGAAATGGGTATTCCCTGTGGCATATACCTCCTGCAGCAGCGGCTCAAAGTTGTTGATCTTTCCCACTGTTGCGATGGCAAAGCTCCCCAGATGGGACTGAATCAACAACGGCTGAGGCTCGTAATCGGAGATGCTGGCAATCCCCATGGTGCCCTCCATCTCCACCACGTCTCTCTCAAACTTGGTCCTGAAGGGAGAGTTCTCAATATTGTGAATGGCCCGGTTGAAGCCTCCGGGACCGTAGGTGGCCATGCCGCCTCTCCTCGTTCCCAGATGCGAATGGTAGTCTACTCCATAAAACAATTCCTGAACACAGTTTCGTTTGGAAATGACTCCAAAAATACCTCCCATATGATTTCTCCTTTTCGGCTTTGTATAAAAACAACGTTAGTATAACATGTCCCACTTTTCCCGTAAAGAACAAATTAAGCCAGATCCTCGATGAACTTCCAGATCTCCTCCCGCCCCTGTTTGGTCTGGGCGGAAAATGGGATGAGGATATCGTCTCTGCCCATGTCCAGGCCGGTCCTGACCATCTTCACGTGTTTTTGGATTTGGCTGCGGTTGATCTTATCCAGCTTTGTGGCCACCACCACAGGCCGGTAGCCGTTGTACATAATCCAGTCATACATAAGTTTATCGTTTTTGGAGGGCTCGTGGCGGATATCCACAAGGAGAAACACGGCCTTAAGCATCTTCGAACCTCTCAGATACCGCTCCACCATCTTCCCCCACTTCTCCTTCACCTCCACCGCCGCCTTTGCATACCCGTAGCCCGGGAGATCCACAAAGTAAATCTCCCTGTTCACAAGGTAGAAATTGACAGTCTGTGTCTTCCCCGGCTGGGACGAAGTCCGCGCCAGGGCCTTGCGGTTCATCAGGCCGTTGATGAGGGAAGATTTTCCCACGTTGGACTTTCCCGCAAAAGCGAACTCCGGATGTGCATTCTCCGGAAATCTGCTGGTTATCCCGCACACTGTCTCCAGCTCCGCGCTTTTTATAATCATATAGAACCTCTCTCCTGCAAATCTCCTGTCCCCTCCGGGGTGACCAGGATCTCCCTGAGCACCTGGAACATATCTTTTACGTACATGATCTCCAGGCCTCTGGTGATCTCCCCGGACAATTCCGCGATGTCAGGCCGGTTTTTCTCCGGCACCAGCACTTTCCTGATGTGGGCCATCCTGGCTGCCAGAAGTTTTTCTTTCAGACCTCCCACAGGCAATACCCGCCCTCTCAGAGTGATCTCCCCGGTCATAGCCGTCTTGGCGTCCGCAGGATATCCGGTCACCGCCGACACCATGGCGGAAGCCATAGTGATTCCCGCCGACGGCCCGTCTTTTGGAACCGCCCCCTCGGGAATATGAAGATGAATATCGTGCTTGTCGAAGAAAGAGGGCTTCACCTGATAGTCCGGACAGACGGAGCGGACATAGCTCAGGGCGATCTGGGCGGACTCCTTCATCACATCCCCCATCTGACCGGTCATCTTCAGCTCCCCTTTGCCGGGCATCACGTTGACCTCTATCTGCAGAGTATCCCCTCCTGCGCTGGTCCAGGCCAATCCCCGCACCACACCTGCCTGGTCCTCCTCGTTGGCGTCTTCAAAAGAAATCTTCTCTTTTCCCAGATATCTGGTGAGATTGGATTCCGTCACCTTGATCCCCTGTCTCTTCTGTTCCAGATACTGTCTGGCCGCCTTGCGGCATATATCGCCGATGCGCCTCTCCAGGTTCCGCACACCTGCTTCCCTGGTATAATTGTGAATGATCTTCCTTATGGCCCCGTCGCTGATGGACAATCCGGAATCCTTCAGCCCGTTTTTCTCCAGCTGTTTTCCCACCAGATATTTTTTAGCGATATGGAATTTCTCTGTCTCCGTGTAGCTGCTCAACTGGATAACCTCCATCCTGTCCAGAAGAGGTCTGGGAATAGTCTCCGTGGTGTTGGCCGTGGCGATGAACAGCACCTGAGACAAGTCTATGGGAACCTCCACATAGTGATCGCGGAACATGACATTCTGTTCTCCGTCCAGCACCTCCAGAAGAGCCGACGAGGTGTCACCCCTGTACTCGCTGCTGACCTTGTCGATCTCGTCGAGAAGCATCAGCGGATTGCTCACCCCTGCCTGCTTCAAAGCCTCCGCAAACCGGCCGGGCATAGCTCCCACATAGGTCTTTCTGTGTCCTCGTATCTCCGCCTCGTCCCGGACTCCGCCCAGGCTGATGCGCACATACTTTTTGTCCAGCGCCCTGGCCACAGACTTGGCTATGGAGGTCTTGCCTGTACCCGGCGGCCCCACAAGGCACAGGATAGGGCCGCTGCTCTTCGACGTCAGCACCCTGACAGCCAGGTATTCCAGCACCCTCTCCTTCACTTTCTCAAGGCCATAGTGATCCTCCTCCAGAATCTCCTGGGCGTGGACGATGTCGTCGTTGTCCTCCGACACCTTATTCCACGGCAGTTCCAGCAGCGTCTCGATGTAGGTCCTCAGCACACTGGCCTCCTGACTGCTGGAGGGCATGCTTTTCAAACGGCTGATCTCCTTTGTCAGTTTCTCCTTCACTTCCTCGCCGGCCTCCAGAACAGAGACGGCAGACATGTATTTCTCTGCCTCTCCCTCCGTGTCCTCCTCCCCCAGTTCCTGCCTGATCACCCGCATCTGTTCCCTGAGAACATAATTTTTCTGATTTTTGTCTATGTTAGACTTTACTTTTCCCTGAAACTCCTTTTTGATCTTCTCTACTTCGATCTCTGTCATCAAAAGACTTACCAGAGTCTCGTAAAGCTGAGTCTCCCCGGAACTCTCCAGAATTCTCTGACGTACGGTGTAATCCCACGGGATCTGGATGCCGATCTGGGACATAAGCCTGTCCAGATCCTGAATCATGAGAAGCTCCGACAAGGTATCCCTATTCAGACGAAGATTTTCCTCGCCGTATTCCTCCAGCTTGTCTCTCAGAATCCGGGCCGACGCCTCCCTGGCAAGTTCGCTCTCTATGTCTCTCTCAAACGTAAGCCTGCGGATCTGGCCTGTCAGCAGGGGCTCTGTGGACTCCAGCTCCAAAAGCCTTCCTGCCTCCTTCGCCTCCACCAGAACCCTGAGAATATTCCCCGGCAGCTTGATCAGCTGTCTGACCTCAGCGACGGTTCCCGTCTCCCACAGGTCTTCACCGGAGGGATCTGAGACATCCGGAGATTTCTGCGTCGCGAGAAACAGCCTCTGGTCCGTAACCATAGCCTGCTGCAGAGCCGCGATAGACTTTTTTCTGCTGATATCAAAATGTTTTATCTCTGTAGGAAGAATCGTCAAGCCCCTCAGTGCGATCACTGCCATCGTCATAATGCTTTCTTCCATCTCTATTTCCTCTTTTCTGTATCGTACCAGTCTGACCGCGCAGCCTTTTTTAAAAAAAAGGGAGCCCTCAAAAAGCTCCCGTTTTCTCAAATTCTCTTTCGGTTATGCGATCTCACCTGCTCTGTCCTTCTTGAGTCGCTGGCCCAGGGTCTTTCTGGGCACTGCCGTATCCCGGTAGACAATCTCCGGCTGGCCTGTCTTTGCCACAACATCCTCGGTGATGGTGCAGATACCGATGGTGTTGTCTGACGGCACTTCGTACATCAGTTCCATCATGGCAGACTCCATGATAGAACGCAGACCTCTGGCCCCGGTCTTTCTCTCCATAGCCATCCTGGCGATGGCTCTGAGAGCTTCCTCCTTGAATTCCAGCTTTACGTCATCCATCTCAAACAACTTCTGATACTGTTTTACCAGAGCGTTCTTGGGCTCAGAGAGGATCCGCAGCAGCGCGTCCTCCGTCAAAAGCTCAAGGGAAACCGTCACAGGCACACGTCCGATAAACTCCGGAATTAACCCGAACTTTATGAGATCCTGAGGCTCCACCTTCTTCAACAGCTTGTCGATATCCGTGCTTCTCTTGTCCACGACTTCCGCATTGAAACCGATGGCTCCCTTGCTGGTACGATTCTCGATAATCTTCTCCAGACCGTCAAATGCCCCACCGCAGATAAACAGAATATTGGTCGTGTCGATCTGCAGAAGTTCCTGGTGAGGATGTTTTCTTCCGCCCTGGGGAGGAACACTGGCCACCGTACCCTCCAGAATCTTCAGGAGTGCCTGCTGTACCCCCTCGCCGGACACATCTCTGGTGATGGACACATTCTCCGACTTCTTGGTGATCTTGTCGATCTCGTCAATATAAATAATGCCGTACTCTGCCTTGTGGATATCATAATCCGCCGCCTGAATCAGCTTCAGGAGAATGTTCTCCACATCCTCGCCCACATACCCTGCCTCCGTGAGAGCCGTGGCGTCGGCGATGGCGAAGGGCACATTCAGAATCTTGGCCATGGTCTGAGCCAGGTAGGTCTTGCCGGAACCGGTGGGACCCAGCATCAGAATATTGCTCTTCTGTACGTCTATGTCCATATTCTTTCTTGTAGTAATTCTCTTGTAGTGATTGTACACGGCCACAGACAGCACCTTCTTCGCCTGGTCCTGCCCGATGACATATTCATCCAGAAATGTCTTGATCTCCTTTGGTTTCAACAGGTTGATCTCGCCGAACTCCTCACTGACCGGCTCGTCACCGTCCATCTCTTCCTCCAGAATCTCGGCACATAAGTCGATACACTCGTCGCAGATATAGACATTGTTGTTGCCCGCGATCAGCTTGCGCACCTGATCCTGAGTCTTGCCGCAAAAAGAACAGCGGATCTTGTCATCCATTCTGCCCGGCATCTTACCACCTCGTTTCTTCTTATCCATACTTTATCGCGCGCAGTTTACGGGAGCGCGCAGGCCCGAATGGTCTGTCGATCAGTGTTTTGTGATAACCGCGTCGATGAGACCGTAAGCTCTGGCCTCCTCTGCGGACATATAGTTGTCTCTCTCGGTATCTCTCTCAATGACCTCGATAGGCTGCCCTGTGTTGGCCGCCAAAATCTCGTTGAGCTTTTTCCTGGTCTTTAAAATGTTCTCCGCTGCGATCTTGATCTCCGTGGCCTGGCCTCTGGCTCCGCCGGAAGGCTGATGAATCATGACCTCCGCGTTGGGAAGGGCAAACCTTTTCCCTTTCGCCCCGCCGGAGAGCAGGAACGCACCCATGCTGGCCGCCATGCCTATGCAGACAGTAGACACATCGCATTTGATAAAATTCATGGTGTCATAGATAGCCATGCCCGCGGTCACGGAACCGCCCGGGCTGTTAATGTACAGGTTGATATCTTTTCCCGGATCCTCGGACTCCAGAAAAAGCAGCTGAGCCACCACCAGGCTGGCAGTCACATCATTGACTTCCTCGCCCAAAAAGATAATCCTGTCTTTTAACAGACGGGAATAAATATCGTAAGAACGCTCCCCCCTGCTGGTCTGTTCAATGACATATGGTACTAAACTCATTCTCACTCCTCCAGTCTTTCAGAGTTACTTTTAAACCAATTTTGCCTCGGCTACAAGGAAATCTACTGCCTCCTGAACCGCCAGATCTTCTTCCATCTGCTCCAGGCCATGCTCGCCCAGATAAGATTTCACCTGATCGATCTCCATCTTGTAGGAATTGGCCATGTTCTGAAGCTCCTCATCCAACCTCTCCTGGGAAACCTGAATATTCTCCGCCTTCACCACGGCCTCAAGCACCAGCCTGGTACGGATAGTCTTCTCGGCCTGAGGTCTCGCCTGATTCTTCAGCTGATCTGCGGTCATCCCTGTGTACTTCATGTAGTCGCTCAAGGACATGCCCTGGCTCTGCATCCTGCGGGCATAGTCGTTGATCATGTTCTGCACCTGGTAATCCAGCATGGGCTCGGGAATATCCATGGATGCACCTTCCACTACCTTCTCCACCACCCGGTTCTCATTCTCCGTGGCCGCCTGCCTCTCTCTGGACTCTAAGAGTTTCGCCCGAACATCTGCCTTGTATTCATCCAATGTATCAAATTCCGAAACTTCTTCAGCAAATTCATCGTTCAGCTCCGGCAGTTCCTTTACCTTGATCTCCTTTACGGTCACCTTGAACATGGCAGGCTTTCCTGCCACTTCTTTGGAATGATACTCCTCCGGGAAGGTGACGTTGACTTCGCACTCTTCTCCGATATTCTTTCCGATAAGCTGCTCCTCAAACGTATCGATGAAGGAGTGGGAGCCGATCACCAGAGAATAGTCCTCTGCCTTTCCTCCCTCAAAGGGAACGCCGTCCACAAATCCTTCGAAGCCGATGACCGTGTGGTCGCCGTCCTGAACCGCCCGATCCTCCACGGACAGAAGCCTAGAGTTCTGATCCTGAACTTTCTTCAGCTCCTTCTCCACGTCCTCATCGGTCACTTCCACAACGGTTCTCTCCACCTCGATGCCTTTATACTCACCGAGAGTCACCTCCGGCTTCACAGCCACGGTAGCAGTGTATATAAAGGGCTTCCCTTTCTCTATTTGAACCAGATCGATCTCCGGTCTGGACACGATCTCCAGCTTGCTCTCATCCGCCGCGTCCGGATAAGTGTCGTCCAGTACGATGTTGGCAGCCTCCTCGTAGAACACCTCCACGCCATACATCTTCTCTATCATGGCAAGGGGCGCTTTGCCCTTGCGGAAACCTGGGATGGAGAAACGGCCTTTGTTCTTATTATATGCAGTCTTGATCGCATCCTGGAACTGCTCAGCCGGTACCTCTACCGTCAGCTTTGCCATATTCTTCTCTAAATTCTCTACCTGTAAACTCATGTTTGTGGTTCCTCCTTAATCTATATGTGAATCGCCTGCTCACCTGGGCGCTACACTTCAATTTAGCATTATAGCATAGGTTTTCGGGAAATACAAGAAGCACTTTTTCCTCATCTGCGTCATTTAAACAGAAGCACGAATTATGAGAGAGCAAAAAATCCCTGCCAGTACCAGGGCTTAAGTATGCCTTGGTCTGACAGGGATTCTTCATTGAGACTGTGCCATATCAGCCGTTCTCATCAGTCCTCTCTCTTCCGAAATCCCAGGAACCACACCGCCAGAAAGATTCCCAGGGAACTTGCTGACAACAGAGCCCACCGGAACAGACGGCCTCTGTCTCCTGTCTTTGGAAGACCCCAGAGAGGTACCTCGTCCTCGGGAATGTACATAAACTCCTCTGTCTCGGGATTCCACACCTTCACATATGTAGTAGGTACATCCCCTTCTGTGATGGTGACAGTATCAGGGCTGTCGGGGGAGTTGGGATCAGGAAGCTCCGGGAGTTCCGGCCGCTGGGGCTGTTCCGGGCTGAGCGTGCGGTAATACTTCAGAATAATAATCTGATCTCCGTTCTCTGTAGCTTTCACCCATGTCATCTCCGGGTCCATACTGTACAGACTGTCCCCCGGAACCTGAACGGTAGGTCCGTCGCCGGAGGTATCCCCGGTCACATGGCCGTAGGCAGATGTGCCGTACACATAGCTCATTCCATTGGCCTCACATACAGTGATCTTATTCACCCCGTCTGCCGTGTAAGTGGTATCGCCCAGATTTTTCTTTATCGTGGCTATACCGCTTCTCCCTTCAAAATGATCTCCCGTATCGTCTCTTAAATAATACTCATGAACTACTTTGTAGGAGCCGGAGGCGGGAGTATTGGGGGTATCAGGGGTACCGCCGCCTGGCCTGGACGGTCTGCTGGGAATAGTCCTCACATACCTCAGGATAATGATCTGATCCCCCTTCTCGGTGGCCTGAACTCCGCCTGACATATTCGGATCTTTCCCGTAAGTCTCACCCGCCGCAGTACTTTTTATATCTTCCAGGTTTTGTCCTTCAGACTTATCCGGTATGATTTTCCCGTAGACATCTTCTCTGTGGCTGTATGTCTGACTGTTATACGCCGGTTTCCACATGGACTCATTGGCTTTATACAGTGCATCTGTCACGGGATCCACGGCCTTGCTGGTTATCTCACTGATTCCTTCCAGCTGCAGAGTTCCGTCCGACTTCTCCAGGTAGTACTCATGAACAATACTGTAAGCGCCCCTGGCGGAATCCGTGACCGGTTCAGTCCTCACATATCTCAGGATGATGATCTGATCCCCCTTCTCGGTGGCCTGAACTCCGCCTGTCATATTCGGATCTTTCCCGTAAGTCTCACCTGCCGCGGTGATTTTTATATCTTCCAGATTTTGTCCTTCAGACTTATCCGGTATGATTTTTCCGTAGACATCTTCTCTGTGGCTGTATGTCTGACTGTTATACACCAATTTCCACATGGACTCATCGGCTTTATACAATGCATCTGTCACGGGATCCACCGTCTTGCAGGTTATGTCACTGATTCCTTCCAGCTGCAGAGTTCCATCCTGCTTCTCCAGGTAGTATTCATGGACAATACTGTAAGCGCCCCTGGCGGAATCCGTGACCGGTTCAGTCCTCACATATCTCAGGATGATGATCTGGTCTCCCTTCTCGGTGGCCTGAACTCCGTCTGACATATTCGGATCTTTCCCGTAAGTCTCACCCGCCGCAGTGGTTTTTATATCTTCCAGGTTTTCTCCTTCCGACTTATCCGGTACGATTCTTCCGTAGGCATCCTCTCTGTGGCTGTACGTCCGACTGTTATACGCTGGTTTCCACATGGACTCATTGGCTTTATACGATGCATCTGTCACGGAATCCACGGTCTTGCTGGTTATGTCACTGATTCCTTCCAGCTGCAGAGTTCCATCAGACTTTTCCAGGTAGTACTCATGAACAATGTTGTATGCGCCGCTGACGGAACTGGTGTCTGACTCGGTTCTCACATATCTCAGGATAATGACCTGGTCTCCCTTCTTCGTGGCCAGGACTCCGTCTGACATATTCGGATCTTTTCCGTAGGTCTGCCCATGGGTGGTTTTTATATCTTTCAGGTTTCCTGCTTCCGACTCATTCGATACGATTTTTCCGTAAACACCTGCTTTGTAATTGTAAGTCCTGCCGTCAAAATCAGGTCTCCTCATAGACTCTTCAGCCTTATATTGTGTATTTGTGATAGTGTCTACGGTATTAGAGCTTAAATCACTGATTCCTTCCAATTCAAGAGTACCGTCTGACTTTTCCAGATAGTACTCATGGACCACATTATAAGAACCGGGAACCCTCACATATCTCAAGATGATGGTCTGATTTCCCTTTTCCGTGGCAAGGACCCCGCCAATCTCCTCCGTCATCTTCGAATCCATTCCATAAGTCTGTCCGTCAACGGTGTTCGTCTCCCCAAGGCCTTCCTTATCTGACTCCTCCATTATGACTTTTCCATATACGTCTTCTTTGTGGTTATAGGTCCTCCCATCGAAATTTTTCTCCCACATAGCAGGACTTGCCCTGTACAAATCTGCTGTCACAGAACCAACTTTCATTTCCCCTATATCACTGGTTCCTTCCAGAGTGAGAGTGCCGTCTGCCTCCTCCCGATAGTATTCATGGACAACCTTGTAAGCGCCAGGGACTCGTACATAACGCAGAATAATGATTTCGCTCCCGTCTGATGTGGTCGTAACATGTTCCATAGTAGTATCTGGTTGATACTGATATACGTCATTCTTCGACCCTTTTCCAATTCCCTGCCCAATAATACCGTTTTCGTCAAAGATCTGCTGGCCGCTGGTCGCTGACGCGGTTTCATCGAAAGTTTTTTCCTTGTCAAACACTGTCTTCACATCGTCGGCAATTATCTTCTCTTCACGCAGCGCATTGTTGGAACTCCCTTCAACTTCAAAGTTTACCGCGTTGCTTGAACTTGCCTTTCTCTCAGAAGACTGCTCCGCAACAGCCAAATCGGCAGCGATAGGTTCAACATGTCCGTATGCATATGCCCATGGTGATTTCAAGGTTATGTATCTGTATTTCCCAAAATCGAACTTGCGCGCCGCATCGTTATTCTTGAACACAGTATATTCCGCATTTAACCACAGTCCATTGATTGTTTTTACAGCGCTGGAACCTTCATACTCATAATGATCTCCCACTTTCTTATAGTACTCATGTATGATCCGGTAGGAACCCTCCCCTTCTGCGAAAGTGTTGACAAACGTCACTGTAGGCGAATTGTGGTCTATGAGCAGAGTGCTGCTGTCTTTATAGGTAAGCTCAAATCCTGCATACTGGTCATCCGTTGAACTTACTGAATAACTGTCGGGTTTCAATTTTATAGATACACTCTCTCCAGCCTTTACTTTTACCGGTTGTTCCGTGTCATCACTATTATTTTTGATAAGAAAAGTATACTCCCGACCGCCGTCATCTCCCTCTAGTTTCCCGATCGTAATCCCCTCTTCATCCTCCGCTATTACACAGTCAAAATGTTCGGATGAGATGAATTTAGACTCCCCTTCCCCGGATGAAGGATCTATCCTGACTGAAAATCCATCTGGCGCCTTCAGTTCTTCAATCGTATAAAGCCCCTGCGGCAAGCCTGTCAGTACTTTCTCCCCCCCAGGCTGAATCTCTGTGGGGCCGTACTCATAAATAACCTTTCCCTGGCCGCCGCTCTGATTTATATCCGGAACTCCGTCCAAAAACTCCCTGCCCGTAACCTTAAAATATGTTGTGGCCGCTGCGTCATCGGGTCTTTTAATCTTTATCTCGCCATCCTCATCTTCGCCCTTGCCTGTGGCGGTGATATAAATTGTAAAATCTTTTCCATGCTCACTGACCTTAACTTCCCGTTTTTCTATAGAGCTCATAATCCACTTGTTTTTTTCTTTGTCAGTAAACTGAATATTGTCAGTCACCTCCGTTATTGTAACCCTGGTAGGGCCATCAAAGGTAACCTTCTCGCTTTCTCCGCCTTTGATCTGCACATATATGGTGTCAATAGGTTCCCAGTCAATCTTGCCGTCATCTTTTTTAACACCGGTTTTTCCCTGAATTTCAAATTCATAAATTTGATTTTTTGCTTCTTCCGGACTTCCCTCCGCCAGTTCTTTCTTGATGATCAGATCATAGGAACCACGGCTTTGCTGATTGGCTGCGAGAGCTGCTGTCCTGGCGGCTAACAAGGTCATGAAAAACAATATGAGTGTACAAAATAGCCGCCTGCCTTTTTTCCTGGTATTCATTCTTCTGCTTCCCCCTTTTACGTATTTTCTATGTTAAATGCTTCCTCGCATAAACTTTCTCACTGTCTTTCCAAACGTTTATTCACCTCCCTCACAATATCCTCCATGCGCCCCTCCAGATATGGTCCCGGACATTCAGTCTTGTCATTAAACATCTTATGCAAGGTGAGGTTTCCCTGGGCATCCCCGGTAAACCACAGCTTTTCTATTCCGTTTCTCTCACAGATGTCCACACACAGATCAATCAGCGTCTCATAGGCCTCATCGCTGACATGCCAGCCGCCTCCGACCTCATCGTTGGCCACCTCGATGGTCACCGCCTGTGAATCATTCTCCCTGCTGCTGGAAGTCCAGGCCCGGTTGCTCTCCTCCACATACAGGGCTACCCTGCCTTTGCTGTCGATAGCGTAATTGGCAGATGCTCTCCTGTCTCTCTGAGAAAAAGACTCACCCAAATCCTCCAGCGTCAGATTTCCCGCCATATGGTGTATTGTCAGTTTTTTGATAGTATCTTTTCTCGGGAAATCCCCGTTAGGAGACAGATGTACATACTCTGTCATAGGGCTGTTCCTGCTGATAATCTCCATCTTCTCCGACTCTGTCAAAACTCTGCCCACCCCCTCCGGCATTCGCACATAAAACCGGATACAAAGAGCCAGGACCATCCCGGTACAAAAGACGAATCCTGCCAGAAGAAGCCATATACGGCGGTATTCCTTTTTTTGCCGACTCCCCATTTTCTTTTCCTCCTATCATCCTTGGCTGTACAGATTCCAGGCAAACACAGCAGCCGTCAGCACAAAAAAAGTTTTCAAGACAGAGCCCCTTACCCTTTTCTTCCTGCCTGCCGGATCTGCTGTTGTCATCATGGCCAAAATCGTGATTCCCAGAAAGAAAAAACTGGTGTCGATCATATTGTGACAGCAGAAAGCCAGAAAACCCGCTTTGGAGGTTCTGTCTTTTTTCTTAAAAACCCGTACTACGATGATGACCAGCATCGCCATGGCGATCCAGCCTGACTCCACCCCTATATGCAGCAGAGAGTTGTGGATATGCCAGGTGTTGAAATATTTATCGCTGTCCAGCAGGTTCAAAAGCCTCCACTGGTACGGTCCTACCCCTAAAAGAGGATTGCGCCCCAGATAGCTGAGTCCGTTTTTCATCATTTCCAAACGCTCCGTGAATGTCTCTACGGCGCTTGGACGTATGACAATACAAGCGGCAGCTGCCAAAGCCCCGGATGCCGCCATCACCGCGGATATTCCGGGACACGCCTTCAAAAAACGCAGAAATTCAGGCCAACAGACCACAACCGCCGCCGCGTACAGAAGAACTATCACGCTGCTGGCGGGCACTCCGGTCCAGGAAGCCGCAAGGTATATGAGCAGTCCTGTTCCGAAACACAGGCTGGCCTTTGCCAGTATCTCGCAGGCACATAAATATGTATGTTTCCAGGAGTACTTTCTCTTTTTCTCCGCCAAATACCACAATATCCCCGCCGCCATGGACACAAAACTTCCCATGGACAGAGTCATGGCAAGAGCAATCAACAGAAGCGGTTCTATACAGGAAAAATATTTGCGCAGGCAGGAGGGCATTCTCACCTGATCCTTTTCCAGATCAAGCAGAGCAAACCAGCTGAGGACAAGGAAGATTCCCAAGGCGTTGGGACCGCCCAGCACCCCCGTCAAACGCCTTCCCCCTCCCCGGATGACAGCGCCCCGGACAGACCAGACGATGCCGCTTGCCGCCACAAACCCTGCCCAGAAGACACAGAAATATTTCATCCGCAGAAGATCCTCATCGTCCAAGCAGACTATCAAAAGATAGACAACAGGAAATATCATCTGGAGGAAACTGTAACCTTCGTCTATAGTTCCGCTTACCACATAGGAAGACGCCATTCCTGCGACATTGCAGACAATAAGCGGAACTATGATCCAGGGATCCACCAAAATCTCTTTCTGCATCAGCCCCACCGCACACAAAAGAATGACAATCATACTGACTGTATATACATCCCCCACACCGGTTAAAGTCAGAATAAAAAGGACGATACACAAGGTAGTGACAGTAAAGTGATCAAACATCCAGTCAAACATAGCTTCTACTTTTCTGATCATTTCACTTTTCCTCCCTGTATGCCGAAAAATCCATTCAAAAAGCCCCGGGAGTCCGAGCCCCGGGGTTCTGGCTTTTGAGTCCGCTGCCGACAGGCTCCCTTAATCACAAATATTTTTAGACTATCTCTTATAATACTTTTAATATAACACGGCATTTTATTAATCTAAAATCTTTTCCCAAAATTATGTAAAGCCATTATATCATGTGCACAAAAAAAAGTCTACGCCTTCTTCCTGATTTTCAGGAGAAATCGAAGACTGCATATGAAAACGGCAGAACACCCGTATTTACGGGCTTCTGCCGTTTTCATAACTTAATTTAGAGACACTATTGATCTTATCTGTCTACTTTTTTCTTCTTCTGATACGCACTAACCAGCAAAGCTCCGATCCCAAACATGGAGATGATTGCCAGCATCTCAAGCCATCTTCCCCGATTCCTGTCTCCGGTCTTGGGAAGTCCATACAGCGGAACATCCTCTTCAGGAACATAGATAAGCTCTTCTGTCTCTGGATCCTGTACTCTTACATAGGAGGTAGGTACTCCGTCCTCCACGATAATTACTGTATCTGGACTGTCGGGATCGCCTGAATTCGGCAGTTCCGGCAAAACCGGCGGTGTTCCTGGATTCGGGTTCCCGCCGCCTCCGCCGCGTCTGGAAGTTCTGGTGTTGATATAGCCTACAACTGCCGTCTCACCCACCTTGATGACTCCCTGATCACTTCCTGTGCCGCCTTCCAGAGCTGTGACATAGCGGTCCGCGTTGGCCTCCTTCTCCACTACCTGATAACGGGTATCTTTCGGCAGATTGCTGATAGTCACTCTTTCGCTATGCTTCAAAGTAATGGTTCCGCCGCTGGTGATCGTACCTGTCTTGGAGCCAGTATAATTGTAGGTTCCGGGAAGTGCGTTGCCTTCCGCATCTGTCAGATTTATGGTAAAAGTAAAGTCTTTCTGGGTCTCACCTGCCGAACCGGTTACTGTCTTTCTAATCAGAAGGTTTCCTGTTTCCGGCTGATTGTAAGTATTTCTGACAGTAATAGTCTGGGCCGATGATTCCGCCGACAAAACTGCCTCGCCATTTTTGCTCACTGATACATCGAGGATATAACCTTCGATCTCACCGCCGATTTCCTCTACTTTGTAGGTTCCGAAAGGTAAATCGCTGATGGTTGCGCTGCCGCTGCCTGTAATAGACACTTCTCTGTCGAAACTCGGAGTTCCACTGTCGGCGTTTGTAACCTTGAACTTGTATTCTTTCGTTTCCGCCTCTTTTGCGCCGCTTATTTCTTTGCGAATTGTCAGGCTTCCTGTCTCCGGCGACGGTTTGGTGTAGGTATTCGTGACAGTGATTGTCTGAGACAAACTTCCTGACGACAAAACTGCCTGGCCGTTATTGCTGATCGTTACACTGTGGTTATAACCTTCAATCTCACCGCCGATTTCCTCTACCTTGTAGGTTCCGAATGGTAAATCGCTGATGGTTGCGCTGCCGTTTCCCGTAATGGTCACTTCTCTCTCGAAACTCGGAGTCTCGCCGTCGGCATTTGTAACCTTGAACTTGTATTCTTTCGTTCCTGCCTCATTCGAGCCGCTTACTTCTTTGCGGATTGTCAGGCTTCCTGTCTCCGGCGACGGTTTTGTGTAGGTATTTGTGACAGTGACTGTCTGGGACAGACTTCCTGACGACAAAACTGCCTGACCGTTGTTGCTGATCGATACATTGTGGATATAGCCCTCCATCTCGCCGCCGATTTCCTCTACCTTGTAGGTCCCGAAGGGTAAATCGCTGATGGTTGCGCTGCCGCTGCCTGTAATAGACACTTCTCTGTCGAAACTCGGAGTTTCACTGTTGGCGTTTGTAACCTTGAACTTGTATTCTTTCGTTCCCGCCTCTTCCGGGCCGCTTATCTCTTTGCGGATTGTCAGGCTTCCTGTCTTTTCCTCTGGGGGCGGCGGAGTAGTTGGTTTGGTGTTCGTAATCGTGATTGTACCTGTGTCTCTCTTCTCAAAGTCAACTTCATCTGAATACTCTATTTTGTAATTTAATGTTATGTCTTTGGAATCCTCTCCGTCTCCTGATTCCACCGCTACTTCTCGAATGCTATATTTATAATAACTTTCGCCATTTTTTATTGGCAGATCTGACCATGTATGACTCCATGCATCTTTTTCCAATGTTACAGTAACGGCCTCGACAGCAAGGTGCTCAGGGTTGTATAGGCTGCCATCCTGATATAACTGAACTTTAACTTTTAAATCTTCCGCTTTATTTTCGTTTACCCACTCTTTCTTTACTGTTAAACTTCCGACTGGGTTGGTGTCTGTAGGCTTGGTGTTTGTAATTGTAATTGTACCTGTGTCGCTCTTCTCAAAGTCAACCTCTCCTGAATACTCTGTCTCATAATTTAAGATTATGTTTTCAGAATCCTCTCCTGATTCCACCGCTACTTCTTTGACACTATATTTATAATAACTTTCTCCTTTTTTTATTGGAAGATCTGACCATGTGTAACTCCATGCATCTTTTTCCAATGTTACAGTAACGTCTTCAGCAGCAAGGTTACCAGGGGTGTACAGGCTGCCATCCTGATATAACTGAACTTTAACTTTTAAATCTTCCGCCTTATCTTCATTTACCCACGCTTTCTTTACTGTCAAACTTCCGGTTGGCCTAGTGTTCGTAATCGTAATATTGGTCTCCCCCGTAATGTAAACAGGAACCGATGCGTTTGAAAGTGTAGCGTTCGTAGTAGTATCGGACGAATACTCAATAGAATACTCTAATTTGACATCAGAACCGTCATTGTCTCTAACTTCTACTTCTTCAATATAGTACACATACTTATTACCGTCTTCATTTTCTATTGGAATGTTCTCCCATTCACAGCTCCAGTTATTTTCAGCGTTCAAAATCTCTTCTTTGTATTCCTCATCATCCTGATATAGCTTGACTGCAACTTGCTCTATCAATGATGAGTCGGTCCCTTCTCCCCACACTTTATTGACCTTTACAGTCGCGTACTGAACCGTAGGTTCATTATCAGGACCCGAAGCACTATTTTTCTGGTCGCCCTGACCTGCCGCAAGCACTGCTGTCTTTGTGGCTAATACAAGCATCACAAAAAATATGGCCGAAAAAAATAATCTTTTACATTTCTCTACCATCTTCATTATTTGCATTCCCTCCTTCTGCAAATTTTTTAATACTTTTTTGCTCCTCATCTATATTAAATGCGTTACCGCATAAATTTTCTTATTCATTTTCTAATCTTATATTTACTATCTGCATAAGCTATCCATACGTCCCTCCAAATATGATCAATCCGGCCAGAAAAAATCAAATGCGACAATATTCTTTTTTGGCTCACTCTCAAATTCCTTTTCCTCTATCCACCAAACAAACTACTGTAAAATTCCTGCACAAACATAATAGCTGTCACCGAAAAAAACATTTTCACTATGAAACCTTTTATTTTTTTTCTTCTGCCAGTCGGATCTGCCGCTGTCATCATGGCAAACACAGTAAGCCCCGGAAAAAGAAAAGCGATATCTATCATATTGTGAAAACAGAAGGCTAGAAAACCAGCTTTAGATGTCTTGCCTTTTTTCTGAAAAAAACGCACTACGATAATCAGCAGCATACCGATGGCAATCCATCCCATCTCAACCCCCACATGAAGTAAGGAGTTGTGGATATACCAGACATTAAAATATTTATCACTGTCATGCAGATTTAAAACTCTCCACCGATATTGGCCCACACCCAGAAGAGGATTCCGCCCCAAATAACCGAGTCCGTTTCTCATCATTTCCAGACGTTCTGTAAATGTATCTATGGCGCTTGGACGGATGACAATACATACTACCGCTGCCAGAATCCCACACATTGCTATCACCGCCGACATACGGGGATAGGCATTTAAAAAGCACCGGAATTCCTGCCAGCAGACTACAACTGCCACTGCGTACAGAAGAATAAATACACTGCTTGCCGGCACACCGGTCCAGGAAGCAGCAAGATACATGAGCAGTCCAACCCCAAAACACAGACTGGCCTTTGCCAGCATCATACAGGCAAATAGATATGTATCCTTCTTAGAACACTGCTTTCTTCTTTCCATCAAATACCATAAAATTCCCACTGCCATAGCCACAAAACTTCCCATAGACAAAGTCATAGAAAGAGCGATGAGCAAAATCGGTTCTATATAAGAAAAACATACGCGCAGGCCAGATGGCATCTCCTGATCCTGTTCCAAATCAAGCAGAGCAAACCAACTGAGGACAAGAAAAATCCCCATAGCATTGGCGCCGCCAAGCAAACCTCTGAGTCTCCTTCCTCCCCCCCGGATGACAGCACCTCGTACAGACTCGATGATACCATATGCCGCCACGATCCCAGCCCATAATACACACAGGCGTTTCAGCAATAGGAGATCCCTGTTGTCTATACAGGCTATCAACAGATACACTATCGGAAATATCATATGGAGAAAACTATAACCTTGAGTTATATCACCATATATAATGTAGGAAGATATCATGCCAATCAAACTATACACAACAAGTGGAAAGAATATCCATGGATCCACCAAAATATCTTTCTCGGTCAGGCCCACCACACATAAAAGAATTGCCACTATACTGATAGTATATGCATCCGCCGAGCCAATCAGAGTCAGGATAAAAAGAGATATAAATAAAATAACCATAATGAAGTGGTTCAGCACCCAGTCAAACATGGTTACTATTCTTCCGATCATCTCCCCTTCCCCCCTGTGAATCCAAAAAGACTGTACACAAAAACCCCGAGAGACGAGCCCCGGGGTTCTAGCTTTTGAGTCCTCTGCCGACAGGCTCTCTGATTTCAGGCACTTCAAGATTTTCTTTCATACATGGTCACTATATATTTCGGCATTTTTTTAATCTTGAAAAGTCTTCTATTAAATATTATATGTCTATTATATCATGTTACTAAAAAAAGTCTACGACTTTTTCCAGATTTTTTTCCTTTTTCCCTTCTGGTGTTGCTGTTCACAGGTATCCTGTGAACGTAACAGCATATGCCCATTTTAAATCGCCTACGGCGATGGGGCATATGCTTTGGCCCCATAACTGTACTGGTACATTGTATCACCATACTCCCCCTTGCAATTCAAAGCATTCTGTCATACACTAGATCCTGACAATCCGTTTCCAACTCAAAAAAGGAGGTTCATATGGAAATCGAACGCAAATATCTGGTAGCTGCCCTGCCGGAAGGCTACTCGTCTTTCCCCTCCCATTCCATCGAACAGGCATACCTGTGCACGGAACCGGTGGTGCGCGTGCGAAAGGAGGACGACCGGTACTATCTCACCTACAAATCCAAAGGCCTTTTAGAGCGGGAAGAATACAATCTTCCCCTGACCGGGGAGGCTTACAGTCACCTGCTCTCCAAGGCTGACGGCATGGTTCTGACAAAGCGCAGGTACCTTATCCCCATGGAAGGAACCACCCTCACCATAGAGCTGGACATTTTCTCAGGCGCTTACCAGGGCCTTTGTCTGGCTGAAGTGGAATTTGAGACTAGGCAGGACGCGGAGAGCTTTGTCCCGCCGGACTGGTTCGGCAGAGATGTGACGTTCTCCGGCGAGTACCAGAACAGCCGTCTGGCCTTAAAAAAATCATGAGAAAAGGCTGTGAAAAACAGGGTATCTCATCTCCTGATTTTTCACAGCCTTTTCATCTATTCCATGTCCTCCAGCTCATCTTCGCCTACCAGTTCGTCGTACTCCTGGGCGTCCAAAAGCTCGTCGAAGGCGTCCGCCACAATCTCGTACTCGTCGTCGTCCTCGATATTGCCCAGGCTGGGTTCCCCGTCTTCCGGCTCGTAGTACCGGTAGAGATACACCTCCCCTTCCTCAGCTTCCGCGCTGTCCATAGGAAGCAGCGCGATATAGTCTCTTCCGCCTGCCTCAAAGATGGTGAGCACCACGCACTCCACCTGGCTGCCGTCATCCATGTCCAGGGTTACGGTCATCTCCTCCTGGGGTTCCATATTGTCTTTGGCCATCGTGATTTATCCTCTCTTCTTTCCACAAACTGTCTGTTTGTTCTTCTGTGGTTCCAATGTAACAGAATCCTCCTGGAAAAGCAAGGGCTTTATGCCATTTACGAAATCTCTGCTGCGGAGTATCTTCCCGGCTCACCATTCGATTCCCTCTCTTGCCCGCGCTCCCAGGTCAAATGGGTGCTTTCTCTTACAGATCTCCGACACATAATCTGCCAGTTCTGTCACTTCCTGCCACGGTTCCCTTCCGGTCAGCACTACTTCAAGCCCGCGGGGGCGGTTTCTCACCTCTTCTTCCAAGCGCTCCTTCGGCACCAGCCCGTACCTGCAGGCAGCCATGATCTCGTCTAGAACCAGCATGTCAAACCCGTCCTTCACCGCCTCTTCCCATGTGTCGTCAAACAGTTTACCGTAATACTCCCTTGCTTCTTCTCTCTCTTCTGCTGTCAAACGGGCAAAAAAGCCGAAAGATTTGCGGCATGGCTTCACGCGGATACCGGGAACGGCAGACAGAACCGCCACCTCCCCAGAATCGTCCGTCTTGAGGAATCGGGCTATGAGGACCCTCTTCCCCCTGCCTGCCGCCCTCACCGCCAGTCCCACGGCGGCAGTGGTCTTTCCCTTTCCGTCTCCACAGTATATGTGGACACAGCCAGTCACATCCTGATTTACCTTTTCCTCCGCCATGGATTTTCTCCTTCCCGTCCTCGCTCCTGACATCTTTTGTCCTGCCGCTTTCTGTCCCGCTGCCCTGATATCTTTTATCCTGCCGATTTTTGTCCCATGATTTGCTGTCCCGTGATTTTCTTTCCTCCACCGTCTCTCCCGCCGCCTCTGTCCGGCGTCTCATGCCCTCAGCGTTTTCTGCCCGTCCCCGATTTTCCTGTCTGCCATCCTCTGCTGCCCCCTGCTTCCCTCGGGATCTGACCCAGGTACTCCTGGACAAAACGGGACATCTCCTGCCTCTTTCCGTACCGCTCCCTCACATAGCACACATGAAGCCGCTCCTTAGCCCTGGTCATGGCTACGTAGAACATGCGTCGCTCTTCCTCGATATCCGGATCCAGAACCGCCTTCCGGTGAGGGGTAATCCCCTCGTTGGCGTCCAGTATGTATACCACCTTGAATTCCAGCCCCTTGGAACTGTGCATGGTCATCAGGGATACGCCCTGGGGAGCTGTCTTCTGCGCCCGGGCCTGCTCTCTCAGACGCTTTTTGTACTCCTCCATGTGGTCGAACCACTCCTCCATGGTCTTGAAGCCCGCGGCGCTCTCCATCAGCTGGTCCAGCACTTCCAAAAGTTCCTCCTGCTTCATCCTCCTGAACCGGGCGTATTCTTTTATGTATTCGTCGTATCCCACTCCCTTGCGGATGTAATTCACCGCCGCCACGGGAGGCATGTCCCTGAGCATGAGAAGGTCGTACTCCAGCTGCTCGATCCGCTCCACCATCCAGCCCTTGTCCTGGTAGAAGGCTTTCACCTTGTTCCAGGACACAGTGACCTCCTCCAGAGAATCCCTGCTCACATACCGGTTAGGGCGGTTGATGATCTGCAGGATATTACTCCGCTTCAAGTCGCCTCCCGCCGCCCGGATGTAGGCCAGGACATTCTGGGAGATCCAGTGCTCGTAGAGGTTGGGAAGGGAATCCTTCATGGTAAAGGGAATATTGTACTCCATCAGCTTCTCGATCATCAGCCGCGGATCCAGGTTGGTGCGGTACAGAACCGCTATATCCTCCAGGCGGTACCCCGCCTTCACATAATCCTTCATCTCCTCCACGATCCTTAAGGTCTCCTCCTGAGGGTCACTGCTCATGGAGGTGATCACCGGCTTCCCCGCTCCTTTCGCCGCTGTGAGTTTTTTCTCGTACCGTTTGGCGTTGCAGCTGATGAGTCTGGAGGCTGTATCCACGATCTCTCTGGTGGAACGATAATTCGTCCCCAGAAGCACCGTCTTCGCCTGTGGATAATCTCTGGTAAACCCCAGCATGATCTCCGGTTTCGCTCCTCTGAACCGGTAAACCGACTGGTCGTCGTCCCCGACGATAAACAGATTGTTCCTTGGCAGCGCCAGCATTTTCACGATCTCGTACTGGACCTTGTTGATATCCTGAAACTCATCGATGAGAATATAGCGGAATTTATCCTGCCACGCCTTTAAAATATCCTTCCTCTCCGTGAACAGCTGATGACAGATCACCAGCATGTCGTCAAAATCCAGAAGCCCTGCCCTGCGCATCCGCTCCTCGTACCCCTGGTAAAGTTTCTTGAACACAGACTCTGAGCAGTTCTTGGAGTAATAGTGGTCCAGACTGAGCATCTCGCTCTTCACAAAGCTGATCTCCCCCAAAACGGCAGAGACAAACTCGTGCTCGTCCTCGATCTCCAGGCCATACTCCTGAATCATCTCCCGGATATACCGGAGTTTCTGGTCCTCCCGGACGATGTCCGAGGCCTGATAGCGGTAGGCGTACTTCAATATGGTAAAAAAGACAGAGTGGAAGGTGCCGAAGCTGACTCTGGTGCTTCTCCCTTCCATCAGTGTCATAAATCTCTCCTGCATCTCCCGGGCAGCGGCTCTGGTAAAGGTGATCACCAGAATGCCGCCCGGGTCGATCCCCTGGTCGATCAGGTATTTTGTCCTGTGGGTGATTACCGTGGTCTTTCCCGAGCCCGGCCCGGCCAGAACCATCATGGGTCCGTCCACATGGCTCACCGCTTCCTTCTGGGAGGCATTAAATTCTCTGGTCATCGTCTCAGCAGCTCGATTCCTCCTCGGATCCTTTTTAGGGACTCCTCCTTACCCAGAACCTCCATGATCTCCGTCGCTCCTGCAGGAGTCATCTGCCTGCCGGACACCGCCGTGCGGACAGGCCACATCACGAAGCCGGTCTTCACGCCCTTCTCCGACACATAGCCTGCCAGAGTCTCATAGAGGGCATCATTGGAGTAATCCTCCTGAGCCTCCAGCAGAGGCAGAATGTCCTCCAGCACCTGGAGGGATGTCTCCCTGGTAGTCTTCATCTTCTTGTGAACATACATCTGGGGATCATACTCTGGCATGGACTCAAAGAAATCGATGTGGGCGGCTATGTCGGGGAACACCTCTATTCTCGTCTTCACCATGGCCGCGATCTTTCTCAGATCCAGATCTCTTTTGATCACTTCCCGGATATAGGGCTCCGCCATACCGTAAAATCTGTCAAAGTCCATGGCTTTCAGGTACTCCCCGTTCATCCATCTCAGCTTGGTCACATCGAATACCGCTGGGGACTTGCTCATGTGCAGGTAATCAAATGCCTCCACCAGCTCTTCTAAAGAGAAGATCTCCCGGTTGTCCTCCGGAGACCAGCCAAGCAGAGCTACATAGTTGACCACAGCCTCGGACACGAAGCCCTGCTCCATCAGATCCTCGTAGGAAGAATGGCCGCTTCTCTTGCTCAGCTTCTTATGCTCCTCGTTGGTGATAAGGGGGCAGTGGACATACACCGGCACCTCCCAGCCGAAGGCGTCGTAGAGCCGATTATATTTGGGGGAGGAGGACAGATACTCGTTGCCTCTCACCACATGGGTGATGCCCATAAGATGGTCGTCCACCACATTGGCGAAGTTGTAGGTGGGGTATCCGTCGGACTTTATGAGAACCATGTCGTCAAGCTCCCCGTTGTCCACGGTGATGTCGCCGTAGATCTCGTCGTGGAAGGTGGTGGTTCCCTCTGTCGGGTTGTTCTGACGGATGACATAGGGAGTCCCCGCGGCCAGCTTGGCCTCAACCTCCTCTTTTGTCAGGTGAAGACAGTGCTTGTCGTAGGTCATGATCTCCTCGCCGTTCACCGTCTTTCTCAGGGAATTCAGGCGCTCCTGGGTACAGAAGCAATAGTACGCCTCACCCTTCTCCACCAGCTTTTTAGCGTACTCCAGATAGATGCCTGCCGCCTGCCGCTGACTCTGGACGTAGGGCCCTACCCCGCCGTCCTTGTCCGGCCCCTCGTCGTGAATAAGGCCGGTTTTCTCCAGTGTGCGGTATATGATCTCGGTAGCTCCCTCCACGAAACGCTCCTGGTCCGTGTCCTCGATGCGCAGAAGGAAATCGCCGCCCTCATGCTTGGCGATCAGGTATGCGTACAGTGCAGTTCTCAAGTTGCCCACATGCATTCTGCCCGTAGGGCTTGGCGCGTATCTAGTCCTTACTTTATTCATAATCATTATCTCCTGTCTGGGTTTATACCCAGATATTATACCCCCTAATATCTCAAAAGACAATCAAATCTTAAATATGTTGACACCTTCCCGCCGTTATGGTGTTCTGCTTACATACTTGCCAAAAATACCAGAAAAGACACAATCTTTGCCGCCAGATAAAAGGCCGGCGCCAAACTGCTGCGAAACGGGTACCAGGAATTCCCCGCGTCCAAAAGAGCACGCCATTTATGACAGAGCCAGCAAGCGATGCATCTCCATATCAAAACCCGTCACAGTCATGCTTATCAACGGACTTTAAGTGAGTTAAAACTCCAACCCCCGCCGGCAGACATCCTGTTTCTGTCCGCCAGCGGGGGTATCTCTTACCCGGCGTCCGTGCCCGCCCAGTCCATATAGTCGGTATTGCCTGGCCCTGTATCCTCATTCTCGCAGATGAGCACTCTGGCGTCGGCGGATACGCAGATCCCGTGCCAGACCCCTCTCTTCACATTGCAGATCTTCCAGGGCTCCATATCCACAGGAAAACCCTCCCTGCCTATAAACAGCGTGGCCTTTCCTGTCATCAGGACAAACACCTCGTCCGTCTCCCTGTGACTTTCCAGACGGCGGATATTCTTTCGGTCAAACATCTCTCCATAGGTAATCACCGCCACCCGCCAGTTCTGATACCTGACCAGCACCTCGTAGCCCTCTTTTGACACATCCCCCACTTCCAACCCTTCAGGAAGATTTTTTTCTTCTTTCTGACCCATCTACTCCGCTCCTTCGATCATCTCTGTCTCGTCTCCGCATATACTCAAGACCCCGTATCCCGGAATCTCATATTCCCTGCCGCCCCAGACTGCCGTCCTCGCTTCCCTGCCGCAGTTCAGCATCAGCACCAGCCGTTCGTCCCCGCAGACATACTCAGTCATCATCACTTGAGATGGCAGATCCGGCAGATCTTTCATGGCAAACTGGGCAGGATAGAAAAATCTGCGGTATTTTTCCTTGTATTCCAGCAACCGCTTCACATGGTCGGCATAATGCTTGACTCCGTCCAGATCCACAAGCCTTCCCCGATAGATACTTATGTCAAAGCGATATCCGCAGATCAGCGCGTAATTCAGCTGCAGCCTGTAGTCGTCCCGCTCGTCGTGGATAAAGCGGTTGGTCATGATGGTCTCCGGAAATGTATTCAGATACAGCTGGGGATACACATTTTCGGCATACCAATTTCCGAAGTCACATCCGTGATGGTAATCCATATAAGGATCAAAGATGTCCACCGTATTCTCCGTGCCCACAGCCTGCCCCTCTCCCAAAAGCTCGTTGATGGCCTGAAAATTTTCCTTGCGGTACACAGGTTCCGTGTCTCCCCGGACGCCGTGTTTGTGGTCTTTGTTGAAGCACAGCCAGCACCGATGGCCTCCCACCTGGTCGTAAAAGATGGAATCCGGTTCCATGGACAGCTTTACCCTTCCGTTGTGAAGGAGCTGCTGTTTCCACTCCTCGGTTCCGCTGCATGCCTGGGCAAAGGTCTTGTAACCGAAGGTTCTCAGAATCGTTCCCTGGTTGGAAAATTGATAATGGTCCAACATGGGATTGCCGTCCAAATCTATCATGGCCACATCGGCCCCGTAGTTCTTGTAGAAGTCAGACTTCACGTCCATCAGCACTCCGTTGGTGTAGAGGATCACCCTCCCGCCTCTTTTTTGAATCTCTTTGACAGCGTTTTTCAGCTCTTCCTCACCGCCCAGTGCATCGTCCGGCTCATACAGAGGATAGCCGTTGTCAAATCTCCCTCTCCACCACCCGAAGACCATCAGTGTATCGATGCCGTACTTCTTCCCGTTCTCGTACACCCCTACCAGGTCTTTGTATTTCCAGAACACTTCTCCGTACTGATGCCTCAGAATGATCCTCTGCCAGCCGGTAAATTCTCTCACCCAAGGGGTTCTGTCCCGGTTCTCAAACCAGGAAGACTCAGCCCACTTTCTGTATCTCGCGGAGCCGTCTCTCCAGTCGCCGTCCGCCAGACTCACCACCACCCTGGCCGTGTCAAGAGTCTCACCGGTCAGGGTTAAAGGATAGTGGCACACAGAGAGACAGAGCCTGGGTTCTGTGCATCTGGGGTTTCTCCCCGCGTTCAGCAGACAGGTGTGATAGGGCTGGTCCTGTCTGCCCACGTACAAAAACTTTCCTCCGCTCTGCAATCCCATCCAGGCCATAGTGCTGGGGCGGGGATAGAGCAGGGGCGACCAGATTTCCCGGTAGTCCGCAGACATATACTCTGTATGGCCCTTTTCCAGGGCTTTCCACGGGTCGGCGATCCTCTCCCCCATCCCTCTGGGGCGGTACAGAACATCGTTCTCCCTGTTCTCGTCGCAGACTGTATCAAAGTCCAGAAATGGCAGCTGCACTTCGTTCACTCTGGCGGCGTCCTTGTTGTGAATCCGTGAAGAAAAACAAAGTTCTCCCTCTGTCTGCTCTACAAAAACCGTAAACTCCACCTGGAATACCCTGCCTGTCTGATCCACCAGCTGCGGATAAAAGATGGTCGTCTTCCCGTTCTCCCTGGTGACCGTGCCTTTCTGCAGATGGGAGGGAATCGTCACCTCCCGGTAATAGCCGTCGTCCATCATAATCCTGAAGAAATCCGCTTCCTTCGGATTCCCCAAGGGAGTTCCCTCCGCCCACATAGCGCAGCGGTTTCCCTCCTGGTTCCATTTGATCTGTAATTCATTCTTTTTCACTATTTTCACCATCCCGTTCTAATTTTATAATCCAAGCTGCCGGACTGCTGTTTCCATGCCCTGATTATAATTACTTTTCCATCGAATGTCAATATTTTTTATTATAATTTATTTTATTTTTTGATATGTTTTTTTATTATTACGCAGATTTATTTTGGATTATAGCTGAATTATTTAAGTATAGATATAATAATTTTAAAATTTTTATTCAATTTTTAAATTAATTTTTGATATTATTGTTGCTTTTTGGAAGGAAATGAGATAAAATAAAAATTACAGGATACCAATCAAGAAAGGAAGGAGGATATTCCCATGAGTTTTATGTTTAATCCATATCCCTATGACGACCCGAAAGCGGTCAATCACATTCCGATGGACGAGTCTTTCTGTTCTTCGGTCACACAAACCACTCCTGAAACCGCCAAAAAGCTGGTGGATGAGGCTGCCGCGGTGGTTATGCGCAACAAACGGTGCATTCTCGCCGTGGACGGGTTCATCAGCGCGCCTTTCATACAGCTGACAGGACAGCTGTCTATCCAGGCGGCTCTGAAAGCCATCCCGGTGACTACTCTCTCCACAGACAGCCTTTGGCTGGACAGTGATGTCCTTCACCAAAAACTGCTCCCCTATCTCCCAGAGGACAGAGAGACAGACCCGGTACTTCTCTATGGACGTCTGTACAAAGAAGGACTCCAGGGTCTTATGGATCCGGAACACATTGCCGAAACCGTCAGGTACCTGAAAGATTTTTGGGAGAAGGGCCAGGGACTTTTGGTGCTGTACGGCAACGGCGCCCTGACCCCTGAATTTCGTCCATACCTGGACCTTGGCGTCTATATGGACATGACTCAGAAAAGGACCATACTCAACATCCGCGCTGGAAAGTGCGGCAATCTGGGCATAAAAGAAAAAAGCACCTGCAACCAGATGATCCGCCACAGCTACTATGTGGATTTCGAGGCCAGTTTTCCCGTCCGTCAGCAGGTCGTGGAGGAGGGCATTGTACAGTACTATCTCACGGGAGACCACCCGGACAAGATCCAGATGATTGACATTCCCAGGTTAAAACAGCTGTTCGCCGTCATGGTCACCTATCCGCTTCGGTGCCGCCCTGTATATCTGGAGGGGGTGTGGGGAGGATACTATGTACAGCACCTGCGGAATCTCCCGAAAGAAATGAAGAATTGCGCCTGGGTCTTTGACCTGATTCCCATGGAGGTGTCTATCGTGGCGGACCTGGGAGATTTCCAGATGGAATTCCCCTTCTATTTCTTTATACAGATCATGGGGACGGAGCTGATGGGGCAGAAGGTTGCAGAAAAATTCCACGGATATTTTCCTGTCCGTTTCAACTATGACGACACGTACCACGCCAGCGGCAACATGTCTGTCCAGGTGCACCCTAACCGGGACTATGTGAAAGAGCACAACGATGAACTTGGCCGCCAGGATGAGAGCTACTACATCGTTGTAGCCGGTCAGGAGGCAAAGACATACTGCGGCTTTACCAGAGAGTCCGCAAAAGAAGAGTTCCTGTCCTGCGTCAGGCGGGCGGAAAAGGATAAGATTCCTTTTGACCATGACGCATATATCAACTCTGTACCCTCCAGGCCGGGGATGCAGTTCCTTCTGCCTGCAGGTACCATACACGCCTCCGGGCGCAACCAGGTTATCCTGGAGATCGGAAGCCTGACCATCGGTTCTTACACCTATAAGATGTATGATTATCTCCGCAAGGACTTGGACGGCAACCCGCGTCCTATCCACAGCTACCACGGGGAGCGTGTTCTGGACTATACCCGCGACACGGACTGGGTAGCGGAAAATCTGGTGCAGAATCCCCGCATCGTCCGGGAGACTGACGAATTCACCGAGACCATTGTGGGAGAACATGACCTGATCTATTTCAGTCTCCGCAATATACGTTTCACCTGCAGGTATACAGACGAGACTTCTGACCGGTTCCATGTTCTGGTATTGGTGGAAGGAGAACGCTGCATGGTCCGCTCTCTCACCAATCCAGACAGATTCTTTGTACAGGATTATCTGGAGATAATCGTTGTGCCTGCCGGGTTTGGCCCTTATGAGGTGATCAACATGGGGGTAGGTGTGGTGACTATGCACAAGACTTTGCTAAAAGAAGGATATGAATATGACCAGCTATGATTCCTGCATTCTGGCTGTAGACGCCGGAGGCACTTCTCTCAAAGCAGGACTGATTTTGCAAAACAATTCCTCAAAACAATTAAAGACCCTCTCCTTTTTCTCTGTGCCTGTGAACTCGGAGGGAGGCAGAGAAGAAATACTGGGGGCATATAAAACAGTGGGTAAGAAGGCCGCCCGTTTAGCCGCCGACGCGGATACCTCCGTGGATCGGATTGCTGTCTGTATTCCCGGTCCCTTTGACTATTCAAAAGGCTGCAGCCTGATGCGCCACAAGTACCAGGCGGTTTATCAGGTCCCTCTGGGGCCCTGTCTGCAGGAAGGGACAGGCAGCGGTTGTCCTGTCGCCTTTCTCCACGACTCCTCCGCGTTTCTGCTGGGGGCAGTCCGGGATGTTCCCGAGAAAAAAGACCGCATATGCGGGGTCACCATCGGAACCGGCCTTGGATTTGCCTGCATCATCGACGGAAATATCCAGGAAACCCCCGGAGGAGGACCTGCCGTCAGCATCTACAATCGGCCCTACCTGGACGGAACCGCTGAAGACTATGTCTCCAAACGGGGTATCCTGAAAAGATATCAGGACCTTGCGGGAGACGGCGGGAATTGTCTTCCATCCGTGGCTCAGATCGCCTCCATGGCAAGAGACAAAGACTCAGCCGCAGCTAAAACCTTTGAAGATACAGGTTTCCATCTTGGACAGATTCTTCTCCCTGTGCTGAGAGAACATCGCTTCGACACGGTCGTACTGGGCGGCGCCGTCTCCAAGTCCGCGGACCTGTTTCTGCCTGCTCTCTGTCAGGTTCTCAAAGAAGTACAAGCCACCGCCTTCGCGGCTGCTCAGATTGACTGTGCACCCCTTTTTGGAACCGTACTGTACACTTGGTGACCCCCTGCTGTCACTGTTCACAGACGTTCTTCAGTCACAGCGCAATCCATAGCCGGCAATATCCTGTGTAAGGTTCTGTTGAGATGGAATTTTCCGGAAATGTATGCTACAATCGGAATACATTATATCATGGAGGTAGATTGTATGGCTAACTGTCGTTTCAGGCTCAAAGAGATGTTGAATTCACTCACTTCAAAGGAAAAGGTACTGGCTCAGTTTATTATTGATTTTCCCTCCGAAGCGGTGAATATGTCTATTGCCGAGCTGGCCCAGGCATGCAATACCAGCGTTTCCACGGTGGTCCGGCTGTGTAAAAGCGCAGGATATAACGGATATAAAGCATTTTCCAGGGATCTGTCCATCGACCTTGTACAGTCTCAGTCCAGCTTCACCGACGAATACGGCGATATCCAGCCGGGCAGCTCCGTGGAGTCTGTCATGAATGCCGTATGTGCCAACAATGTCCTGGCCATCGAAAACACTCTGGCCGTCTTAAAATCCAGTGATCTGGAAAAGGCAGTCGCCGCCATGATCGCTGCCAGGCGCATCGATTTCTACGGCACCGGCACCTCCGGTCATGTGGCCATGGATGCCTGCAATAAATTTGTCCGCATCAACAAGCAGTCCATGTCCTCCGGCGACCCTCACCAGCAGATATTAAACGCTGCCCAGCTGTCTGCCGGCGACGTGGCCGTGCTCATCTCCTACTCCGGCAACACAAAGGATATACTGGAGACCGGGGAGATCGCCAGACAGGCAGGCGCCACACTGGTGAGCCTGACAAAATATTCCAAAAATCCTCTGACAAAGATTGCCGATATCTGTCTTTATTCCTCCTCCGCCGACGCTCTGGTGCGCAGCGGAGCCATGGGATCCCGCATCGGCCAGCTCACTGTCATCGATATACTCTACACTGCGGTGACAAGCATCGAGTACGCCCAGGTCAAATCCCAGCTGGACAAGACCCGGCTTGCCTCCGCGAAAAAACATATCAATTTTACTTTATAAGTCCGCCGCCGAATAGGCGGCATGTATTCAGGGACGCCAAATGCGCCCGCCAGATTTTTATGTGTGGCAGCCCGTCCGATGCCGGGCGCATGAAGGTTTACTCTGGAATAGTATTTTCGGAAAGGATCTTCTATGAAAAAGTTAAAACGGCCGGTTATCGGCATTCTCCTTATATCTTCTCCCCGTTTCCGCAATCTGGGGGAGGGAACAGAACACGATTTTTTCTATAAAAGAAAAGAACTGGTTGCAGATGATCTCTGCAGCCGTATGGATTTCGCGGACCTGATCTTTCCGGGAGTCGTCTACACCCGAGAAGAGCTGGCTGCCGCTATGGACGCCTTCAGCCAGGGACATCCGGATATGATCTTTGTCTCCTTCCTCTCCTGGTCCGACGACTTCGCCTGGATCCGTTTCCTGCGGGACATGGCACCCATCCCGGTCCTGTTCGCCACCATAGTGCAGCCTAAGCAGTCCTTTGCCGACTCTATGACCGAAGACCGCTTCGTGGAATTTCTCGCTGCCGGCGGACTTGTGGGGAGTCAGGAAGCCTCCGGATCCATGGCTCGTTTTCAGCGCCCCATGATGAAACAGGTCACCGGCCTCATAGACCATGTGATCCGTGAGACCAGGCAGTTCGCCAGAATCTGCGCCCTGCGCAGCGAGCTGAGACACGCCAACTTCGGCCTGCTTCCCTCCTACAACGAGGTCATGTGGGCCACCTACATCGACCCCTATGCCCTTTTCATGCACATGGGACCGGAACTGCGTTTCCTCTCCGTACCTCAGCTCCTGGACGAGATTGAAGCTCTGCCCTGCCAGGAAGTCGACGGCGCCGTGGCAAATCTTCTGGAGCAGTATCCCGGTGACGACACGGTGCAGCCTGACAAGATGAGAGCCTCTGTGGCCGCCTCCATGGCTCTGGAGAAACTGGCCCGCCGTTTCCAGGTGGAGATGCTGGTACTCAACGACCTGGATATCGGTCTGCTCACCAAGGTGGGGCTGCGCCCCGGATTTACTCCTCTGCCAGGCACAGACGATGTGATGGTGGTCCCTGAAGGCGATATCGGCGCCGGCCTTGCCTGTTACCTGCTGAACAAACTCTCTGGACAACCGGTGAACTTTATCGAGCCCTTTTACATCGACTATGACGATAACACCTTCACGGCAGGTCATGCCGGTCCCCAGGACTACACGTCCCCGGGAAGCAAAACCAGGATCTCCGAGGACACCCGGTTCGCCAAGACCAGTTACAAGTACGCCGGAGCTCCGTTTACCTGGAATGTCATCGCTCCCGGCGAAAAGACCATGGTCCATATCTCCCAGGACAAAGGTTCCTTCAAAATCGCCGTCGCTGTGGTGGACGCTCTGGAATGTGAACATTTTCTGGCAGGATATTCCCACGGCATCTTGAGGCCCCGGATTCCCGCCACGGAGTTTTTCGGAGAGCTCCTGAATTTTGGAGTTACCCAGCACTACGGGCTCACCGACGGCAACTGGGCAGAGGAGGTTGCCGCTTTCGCCAAACTTATGGGATTTGCATGCCTGGAACTGTTTTGATTCGTCCTCTCAGGCCAGCTTCAGCATCCTGCAGGCGATCTGAAAATAGATCACCAGGCTGAAAGCGTCCACGATGGTGGTGATCAGCGGAGCCGCCATGATGGCAGGGTCCAGCTTCAGCATCCTGGCCGCCATGGGGAGGACACTCCCCACGGTCTTGGCCAGGATCACCGTGGCGAACAGGCTCAGCACCACAGTGAGGCATATCTGTTCATTGCCCGGGAAGCGAAGGATCAGCTGGACATAGTTGACCGCCCCCAGGATCAATCCCACTACCATGCCCACCTGCAGTTCCTTCCACAGAACTTTGAAGATATCCGACGGCTCAATCTCCCCCACAGCCATGCCCCGGATGATCAGGGTGCTGCTCTGGCTGCCTGCGTTGCCCCCTGTGTCGGTGAGCATGGGAATGAAAGTCACCAGCAGAGGAAGAACGGCAAAGGCGTTCTCGTATTTCGCCAGAATGCCCCCCGTGATAATGCTGCTGACCATGAGAATCAGAAGCCACATGATCCGGTTTTTCGCCAGCATAAAAACGCTGGTCTTCAGATAAGGTTTCTCGCTGGGAACCATGGCAGCCATCTTCTCAAAATCCTCTGTTGCCTCCTGCTCCATCACATCCACAATGTCATCTATGGTGACGATTCCCACCAGCCGATCCTCCCCGTCCACCACAGGGAGGCTCAGCAGATCGTATCTGGTGAATTTCTCCGCCACAGCCTCCTGATCTTCCGTGGTCACCGCCTTGATGACATACGGATCCATAATCTCTGCCAGACGTGTCTCGTAGGGATTCATCAGCAGATCCTTCACCGTCACCACGCCCTCCAGCGTCCGTTTATCGTCAGTAACGTAGCAGGTGTAGATGGTCTCCTTATCCACCCCGTGCCTGCGTATGTAGGCAAATGCCTCCTTGACGGTCATTTTCTTTTTCAGAGCCATACACTCGGCAGTCATGATACTGCCTGCGCTGTTCTCCGGATACTGCAAAAACAGATTGATCAGTTTCCTGGTGGAGGGCTCGGCGTTTTTCAGCACTCTCTTTACCACATTGGCGGGAAGCTCTTCAAGCATATCCACCGCGTCGTCCACAAACAGTTCCTCGATAACTGTCTGCAGCTCGGCGTCGGTAATATGATCTATGATCTCCTGCTGCTTCTCCACAGGAAGGAACGCGAATACTTCCGTGGCCAGCTCTTTGGGGAGCATGCGGAAGACTACCACCGTCTTCTCCCGGTTCAGCTCTTCCATGAAATCCGCGATATCCGCCTCCGGGAGCCGGATCAGCATCTCCTTCAAAGCCCGGAAATCTCTGGCGTCCACAAGTTTCATCATCTCTTCAAGTCTGTACTCTCTCATGGTTTCCTTTTCCTCCTTCTCTGTTCTTAAGGTTGCACATCCTTCTTTTTTGTGTACAGAAACCGAATTCAAGGTCCATGAAGGCAGAGCCAGAAAACCGCCCCCGGCGGCTGTCTGACATGCAGAGCAACGCAAAAAAAGCCATCTGCTTTCTTGAAGCAAAATGGCTATCATAAACGCGGCTCCTGAGATTACAAAAGGCAGCGACAACAGAATGGCGGCTGACCCGCAGAAACTGTCCCCACTACCATGCGTTCATGATATGTCGATTCTGCCTTCATCTTATGACTTCGACCTTCCACTCTGTGTTCACTCCTTTCTCTTTTCCGCTCTGTCCGTGTTTCACGGTGACGGCAGGTATGGTGAAATATCTCCACTTCTACATTTATTTTAACACATTATTTATAAAATACAACCTTTTTTCGCTGCTCTTTTTCTTTCAATCCTCCTCCCCCGCTTTAAAACTATAGACAGGCTTGATCACCTTCTCGATCTCAGCTGTCTCCCCGATATTCTCCACAATATCCTCCATGCCCTTGTAGGCCATGGGACACTCGTCCAGGGTCTGGGCGTTGACCGAGGTGGTGAAGATGCCTGCCATCTCCTTCTTAAACTGTGAGACCGTGTAGGACTCCCGGGCCTTTCTCCTGGACATAAGCCGCCCCGCTCCGTGGGGAGCAGAGTAATTCCAGTCTTCATTCCCCTTTCCCATGCAGATTAGGGAGCCGTCCCTCATGTTGATAGGAATCAGCAGTTTCTCACCTGCCCTGGCGGAAACCGCCCCCTTTCGCAGAATCATGGTGTCGGTGTCAATATAATTGTGGATGGTAGTGAACTCCTCCTCCACTTTCAGCTTCATGCCCCGGACCAACTCATCCATCATGGCCTTCCGGTTCAGCATAGCGAACCGCTGGACAATCTTCATGTCATGAATGTAGTCCTCCATCAGCTCTCCCTGACAGAAGGCCAGTGTCCTGGGAACGTCTGTCCGTTCCCGGGCCTTCATCTCAGCCACCACCGCCTCGACCTCCTTCTCCTTTCCCCGCTTCTTGTAATCATCGATCAATTTCCGGATATCCTTCCTGGAGGCTCCGCTTAAAGACTTCCACGCCTGCTCCTGGTAATACCCAGCCACCTCCACGCCCAGATGGCGGGAACCTGAGTGAATGACCAGATACAGTGCCCCCCGCTCATCTTTGTCCACCTCAATAAAGTGATTGCCCCCTCCCAATGTGCCCAGAGACCTTACGGCCCGGTCCAGATTGATCAGTCCCGGTCTCAGGCACCGAAGTTCTTTTAAATCGATCTCATCGTTTAAACGGTGTTCCTTCTCACGGATATCAAAGCCTGACGGGATCTTCTCATAGATCAGTTTGTCCAGCTTCCCCAGTTCCACATGTCTGTTTTTCAGCTTTACAGTCTCCATGCCGCATCCGATATCAACCCCCACCAGATTGGGCACCACCGCATCTTTGATGGTCATGGTGGTGCCGATGGTGCATCCCGCCCCGGTGTGAACATCAGGCATGATCCGGATCCTGGAACCTTTCGCGAACTCCTGGTCACACAAAGCCTTGATCTGGACCAGAGCGCTGTCCTCCACCACATCGGTGTAGACCTTGGCAGTATTGTAAATTCCCTCCACTATCTTCATTCCTGTCTCATCTCCCTCTCCCGGATTCTTTCTAATCCTTTCTTTTTCTGATTGATATGCCGGACTCTGGCTCTCGGCATATACTTATCGCACTTCTGGCAGTAGCGCCCATGGGAAGCCTCCCTCCCCTTCTTACACTGTCCTGCCGCCACATAATACATACATACGGTTTCCCTGTAATGTGCCACGTCAATTCTCCTTATTTCATCAAACAGTGAGACTTTTCTCCCTTGTCCCGTGCGCCGTGTACCCATCAGCTTTGCTGACAATCTTCCTTCGGGTACAGATGTACGCAAAAAAAGCCGATACCCCGGTATGTTCACCGGAATCATCGGCTCAGTACTTTCCGCATCCACAAAAAGGCTGCTCTCCTGCCACTGCAGGGCAGGATGTCAAATGGGAATTTCTCATAAGCCGACCGCGCAACATGATCTCAATATGCTGTCGGCCGGCCAGAAAAACGCCGCTGGCTGTGAACCCAACGGGCCACTTATTTACACGTAAGGGGAATCCTCTGGTTTCTATCGGCAATCATACCACACATCCATTTGCTGGTAAAGAACATTTCCTTTACAGAACTCTTACATCATCCTTACAGAGTTACTTATTTTCTATTGGTCCCAAAAAGTCTCTCACTTTATCTCCCGCAAAAAAGAAAATGGCATGACCTCCCATCCGCCGCATATGATATAGAAAAACATCCATATCAGGAGCCTTCAATGAATCATTATTCCCCTATCGAAGGAGTCGTCACTTCCGTAGCCCCGCTGCAGAGCGGAAACCGCTCCTACTATTGTACTCTGCTACTCTATGTGCAGACCGCCTACCAGGAGACCTATCAGATACTGGTGGATGCCTCCACCTATGTACTGGATCAGAGACCCGTCCGCCGGGGCGACTCTGTCATAGCATTCTACGACACCACCGCCCCCGCGCCTCTCATCTATCCGCCCCAGTATCGGGCCGTGGCCGTGGTAGTACGCACATGCAAAGAGTTCGCCATGCTGGATTACTTCGACCAGGATTTGAAAAACAGCGAAAACTCTCTGATTCTCAATCTTTCACAAAGCACCACGCTTCAGCTCCCCAACGGCCAGTATTACCTGGGAGTGCCGGGCAATCAGTACATGCTGGTTCTATACACCACCAACACCCGAAGCATCCCCGCCCAGACCACTCCCACAAGGGTCATCGTGTTCTGTTCCGACAACTGACAGATCTGGCCTGTCGCAGGACGCTCCGCCTTGTATAAACGGCCTTCTCACCGGATCAAAACGCCGGTTCCTGCCTCTCATAGACACAGACACCGTCTACATATGTCTGCTCCACAAGCACCTGCCCCAGCCGCGCAGGCGGTGTCTGTGTCAAATCCCTGCTCAACACTGTAAAGTCTGCCGCCATTCCTGCCTTCAGCATCCCTTTTTTGTCTTCCTCGAAAGCCGCTCTGGCCCCCATGGTCGTGTAGCTTGCCAGCGCTTCCTCCACACTCAGGGCCTGCTCCGGAAGAAATGTCTTGACTCCGTCCAGAGATGCCCTGGTGACTGCACACTGTATGCCTTTCATAACATTTGGAGTCTCCACCGGGCTGTCGGAACCGTTGGAGGCGCTGCCCATGTGAAAAAGAGTCTTAAACTGGTAAGTTTCCCCTGCTCTCTCCGTTCCTACCCTGCTCTCCACAATCTTGCTGTCATAGTCCAGGAAAATGCTCTGGATATAAGCGTGGAGAGACATCTCCTTTATCTTCTCCAGCAGCGCCTTTGTGGTGATCTGACAGTGGACGATCCCGTGGCGGTGATTCTCTCTGGGAAATTCCTTCAGGGCCTTTTCATATGCCAGAACCACTCTCTCCATGACACCGTCGCCGATGGCGTGGACAGCCACCTGCATACCGTGGCTGTGGGCATAGAGGATCATGCTGTCCAGCTGTTCCTGGGTGTAAATGGCAATGCCTCTCGTATCCCTCTTGTCCTCATAGGGCTGTGACAAATATGCCGTCCTGGCCCCCAGAGAACCGTCCCCGATGATTTTCAAGGGACCGATTTTCACGTAATCGCTGCCCACTCCTGTGTGGTATCCCTTCTCGACAAACTCTTTCAGACACGTCAGATCCTCCAACTGTGACTGTTCATAAATCTTGATGGTCAGCTTCCCTTCCTCCTCCAGCTCCTTGTAGGCCTTGAGCACCATCTCATAGTCCACCCCTGTCAGGGACAGAAAATCATCGGTGTGGACAGATGTGATGCCGAAGCTGTTGAGGGTCCTGGCTGCCTCCACAATATACTCCTTCACCATGGCCTCCGTGGGAGCAGGAATCACATCCTTCACCATGGAGATCGCGTTTTCCTCGAAGATTCCCAGCGGTTCTCCCCTGCCGTCCACCTGAAAGCATCCGTCAGCAGGCTGCTGGGTATCCCTGGTAATACCCGCCAATTCCATAGCTTTTGAATTTACCGACACCACATGGCCGCAGGCTCTGGCCAGGAATATGGGGTGATCTCTGGAAACCTTATCCAGGTCATGGCAGTTGACAAACCGCTTCTCACCCTGAAAATAGTCCTGATTCCATCCTCTTCCGCAGACCCACGTCCCCTTCGGAACTTGATTTTCATCAATAAATCTTTTGACCCTTCCGCACACCTGTTCCAGAGAGCAGGTGTAATCCGCCAAAGGCACCTCCCGGAGAAGTTTTCCGTACTCCACCACATGCATGTGAGAGTCGATAAAACCGGGAGTCACAAACCTTCCTTTCAAGTCCACTTTTCTCCCCTGTCCCTCTCCCGGGGATTCAGCCTTCCATGGTCCGTTCCCCTCGGAGTCATTCCCTGCCCAGACGATTGTCCCGTCCTCCACTGCCATAGCTGACGCTGCCGGATTTTCCGGGTCTCCCGTATATAAATTGCCGTTGTAATACAGTGTCCTCATCTGCTTTCCTCCCACGTTTATTTTTCCAAAAAAGAACCGGAACTCTGCCACAATCCTTCCTGACTGCCCTTCGTTCCGGTTCCCACCCTCTATGCTGTATACTTTTGCCTGTCCTTACTGCGAAAGCCCGCCGCCGATTAGGCGGCATTGATTCAGGGATGCCAAATGCGCCCACCGGACTTTCACATGCGGTAGTGCATCCGCCTACAGGCGCATGGAGGCCTAGTTTCTATCTGTTATCCCGTCTTCCTTCCCGTCTTCCGCCGTCTCGTCTGTCCTCACGTCTCTCTTCTCTGCCGCTTGCGCCACCTTTTCCTGACAGATCTCCAGGTCTCATGCTCAGGTTCACACGGCCCATCTTGTCGATCTCCATAACCTTGACCGTCACCTCGTCGCCGATGTTCACCACATCCTCCACCTTCTCAACTCTCTTTTCGCACAGTTTGGAGATATGGACCATTCCGTCCTTGTTGGGAGCCAGCTCCACAAAGGCACCGAAGTTCATGATCCTCACAACCTTGCCTGTGTAAATCTGCCCCGGCTCAATATCGGTCACGATGCTCTCAATGATCTTGATAGCCTTGGCGATCATATCCTTGTCCGTACCGCAGACAGATACGCTGCCATCGTCCTCAATGTCAATCTTCACGCCGGTCTCCTCGATAATCTTGTTGATCACCTTGCCCTGCTTTCCTACCACATCTCCGATCTTCTGAGGATCGATGGTGATCTGCTCAATCTTGGGAGCGTACTTGCTCACTTCTTTTCTGGGTTCGGAGATGGCAGGTTTCATGCAGGTGTCCATGATAAACAGTCTCGCCTCCCTGCACCTGGCTATGGCCCCTTCCACAATCTCCCTTGTGAGGCCGTGAATCTTGATATCCATCTGAATGGCCGTGATGCCTTCCGTAGTTCCCGTCACCTTGAAATCCATATCCCCGAAGAAATCCTCCAGACCCTGGATATCAGTGAGAAGGACAAACTCGTCGTCCCTGTCGCCTGTCACCAAACCGCAGGAGATGCCCGCCACCATCTTTCTGATAGGCACGCCTGCCGCCATCAAAGACATACAGGACGCGCAGGTAGATGCCATGGATGTAGAACCGTTGGACTCAAATGTCTCGGACACTGTGCGGATGGCATAAGGGAAATCCGCCTCGCTGGGCAGCACCGGAAGCAGGGCTCTCTCTGCCAGAGCGCCATGGCCGATCTCACGTCTTCCCGGTCCTCTGGAAGGCTTGGTCTCACCTACGGAGTAGGACGGGAAATTGTAATGGTGCATATAACGCTTGCTCACTTCGTTCTCGTCCAGTCCGTCCAGCTTCTGCTGCTCGGACAAAGGCGCCAGAGTACATACATTGCAGATCTGTGTCTGTCCTCTGGTGAACATGGCAGAGCCATGAACTCTGGGGATCAGATCTACCTCGGCTGAGAGGTGGCGGATCTGTGTCATCTCCCTGCCGTCAGGACGTCTGCCATCCTTTAAGATCATCTTCCTGACTGTCTTTTTCTGGTACTGGTAAACTGCCTCTGAGAGAACTTCCAGCCACTCCTCCTTGTCCGCGAACGCCTCCGCCAGCTTCTCCGTGATATCACTGATATTCTTCTCTCTGGTCTGCTTGTCATCGGTGAACACCGCCTCCTCCATCTGCTGGGAGGGCACGATCTCCCTGATGGCGGCAAACATCTCCTCCGGGATGGCGCAGCTTGTGTAGCTGTGCTTCTCTTTTCCAACCTCAGCCACAATTTTCTCGATAAACGCGATGATGGTCTGATTCACCTCATGGGCCTTGTAGATGGCCTCGATCATCCTGGCCTCCGGAACCTCGTTGGCGCCAGCCTCAATCATAATCACTTTCTCTTTCGTGGAGGCAACCGTCAGATTCAGATCACCGTTCTTCCACTGTTCCTGGGACGGGTTGAGAATCAGTTCACCGTCGATGAGACCTACCTGTGTCATGGCACAGGGACCATCGAAGGGAATATCGGAAATACTGGTGGCGATGGCGGCTCCCAGCATGGCCACCAGCTCCGGGCGGCACTCCGGATCCACGCTCATAACCATGTTGTTGAGAGTCACGTCGTTGCGGTAATCCTTGGGAAACAGGGGACGCATGGGACGGTCGATAACACGGCTTGTGAGAACCGCGTTCTCGCTGGCTTTTCCCTCTCTCCTGTTGAAACCTCCGGGGATCTTTCCCACCGCATACAATTTCTCTTCATACTCCACACTGAGCGGGAAGAAATCGATGCCCTCCCTGGGCTCCTTCGACGATGTTGCCGTACTCAATACGGTGGTTTCGCCATAGTGCATAAACGCTGCGCCGTTGGCCTGCTTTGCTACTCTGCCGATGTCCACAGTCAGGGGCCTTCCTGCTAATTCCATTGAAAAACTTTTGTACATGTTCAGTCTCCTTTTCTAAATATTATTGATACGGCAGAAGAACCCGAAACTACTGAAAAATACACCTGGCCGTCGAAAATCGCACCTGGTCTGTTCTCACCGGTGTGCTTTTCAGCGGTCTCGGATCAAATCTTCTGCTTGTTTAGCAAATCAAACATAGGGTGGAGTTTCCTCCACCCTAACAGTCTGATTATTTTCTGATTCCCAGTTTCTCGATAAGCGCACGGTAACCTTCCAGATCCGTCTTCTTCAGATAATCAAGAAGACCACGTCTCTGTCCTACCATCTTGAGAAGTCCACGTCTGGAGTGGTGGTCTTTCTGGTTCTTCTTCAGATGCTCTGTCAACTCCGTGATTCTCTCGGTCAGAATGGCTATCTGAACCTCCGGTGAACCTGTATCCCCAGGCTTTCTTCCATACTTCTCAATAAGTTCTGCTTTCTTTTCCTTTGAAATCATGAGATTTCCTCCTTTTCATTTTCAAACCGGGGACTAAGCAGTGGTTGGAGCTTCCGCGAAAATAAAACTGAGTCCCGGCGTCTGTTCATACCGATTAATATTAACACAAGACCTTTTCTCTGTCAAGATACAAAAGCCCATATTCTTTGTCCCTCTCCAGCTGCTCTCTCAGCTGTTCCAGGGACTCAAACTTCTGTTCCGGGCGCTCAAAGTTCAGAAGCTGCACCTCGATATTTTTCCCGTACAAATCTTCATTTAAACCAAAGATAAAGGTCTCTACCCCTATGGGAGAATCCTTTTCCACCGTAGGCTTCCTCCCTATGTTGGTGATGCCTCCGTAACAGCCTTCCTCCGTCATCACTCTGGACACGTAGACGCCGAAGGGCGGAAGAAACTTTTCCTCCGGCGGAATGATGTTGACGGTGGGAAATCCCAGAACAGGCCCGCCTACATGGTTGCCGTGAACCACAGTTCCGTGTATGGCAAAAGGTTCCCCCAAAAGTTTGTTGGCCTTTTCTATGTTCCCGCGGGAAAGTTCTTCCTTTATATAAGTGCTGCTGATATCCCTCTGGTCGTCTTTCTCCTTGACAACTACCTCCAGCTGGTAACCGTAGGTGTCCGCAAGCCGCTCAAGCAGCCGGGCATCGCCGGATCTCTGATAGCCGAAACCACAGTCGGTTCCCACCACAATGGCCTTGGCATTCATCTTTTCTATGAGAATCTCTTTGACAAAGTCCTCTGCCTGCAGATGGATGACGTCGCTGGTAAACGGATATTCTGCCAGATAATCGATACCCATCTTGGCCATATTGTTCCGGCGCTCCTGGTTGGTGGTGATGACTTTCTGAACCGTCCCGGAGAGCCTGGATACGGGAGCCATGTCAAAGGTAAACACCGCAGTCTGATAACCCTGTCGCCGTTTAAATTCCATCATACGTCCCAGGAGCTTTTGGTGGCCCTTGTGGCGGCCGTCAAATTTTCCGATGGTCACCACCGTAGGTTCTTCTATTTTAAATTCTGTTTCCCCGATGAAACATTTCATCCCGTTGATCCTCCCAGGAACATTTTCCAGGGCATCAGACAGTTTCTCTCCGGTTTCCACTCATAAATTCCCATAAATGTCCCGCCGCTGTCGTAGACCCTGCAATACCTGCCTGTCCCCTTTCCTTCCGTCGATAAATCTTTTTGTCTCAGAGGGTTGCCGTTTCTCACAAGAGCGTCCGCCTGGGGGATCGTGGCCGCCCTCTCATATTCCTGGAACATGGTTTCGATGGCCATGATTTTCTCCTCCAGCATTCCCTGGCGGACAAGTTTCTCAATCTCTTCAAGTTTCAGGCTGTTCTCCAGAAAAAATCTTCCTGCCTGAGTGCGCACAAGAGATTCCATACACCCGCCGCAGCCCAGCTTTTGTCCGATATCGTGGCAGAGAGTCCTGATATAAGTCCCCTTGGAACAGCGGACTGTCATGGTGACTCTTGGAAGTTCTACAGATTCTATGACGATCTCGTGGATTGTCACCTGTCTGGGCTGCCTCTCCACCGTCTTTCCTGCCCTGGCAAGTTCATACAGTTTTTTGCCGTTGACTTTCAGGGCGGAGTACATGGGTGGAATCTGAGCGTACTCCCCGGTAAATCCCATCACCGCCTCCCGTGTCTCTTCCTCCGAAACTTCCGGCGTCCTCTTGCTGACCACCTGGCCCCAGATGTCCTGAGTATCCGTCTCCACACCCAAAAGCAGCACGGCACGGTAAGTCTTGTTGTTGTCGGTGAGCATATCGCACAGGCGGGTAGCCTTTCCGAGACACACCGGAAGCACTCCCTCCGCATCCGGATCGAGAGTGCCGGTGTGGCCGATCTTCTTCTGCCGGAGAATTCCCCGCAGCTTCGCCACCACGTCGTGGGACGTGTAGCCTTTTTCCTTATATACGTTCAATATGCCGTCAAACATCGGCTGTCCCCGCAATCATCTGTTTCTCAATGTGGCCGGAGAGGTTGTTGACCACGTCGTGGACGCTGCCGGACATAGTGCAGCCCGCCGCCCTCACATGGCCTCCGCCCCCGAAATACGAGGCGATCCTGCTTACATCCACCAGGTTGTTGGAACGCATGCTCACCTTGTACATGTGACTGTCGGTCTCATACATAAAGATAGCACACTCAATGCCGTCGATGGTTCTGAGCTGATCCACAATCCCGTCCAGGTCTTTGGGTCCTACGCCGTAAAATGCCATATCCTGTTTCTTGACCACGGTAAAAATACATCTGCCGTCCAGAAAGCGAACACTCTCCATGAGGGCACGGCCCAGAATCTGACTCTGAAGGTATGTCTTTTTAAAATAACTGTCATCGATGATCCTGGTAAAATCGATCCCCGTACTCATCAGCTTTCCCGCAATCTCCATGGTCTCTGCCGTGGTGCAGCTGAAACGCAGAACGCCGGTGTCATGGATGATCCCCGTGTAGAGACACGCGGCGATATCCTGGTCAATCAGACTTTCGTCAAACTGGCCGTACAACACCTCGCAGGTGGAACTGGCTCCCTGCCGAATAATATTTTCCCGGGCATACCCCAGGTTGGTCACATGGTGATCGATGCAGAGACTGTCCGCTGCCGAGTCCAGATAAACCTGAAATTCACCCAGACGTTCCACGTTGCTGCAGTCCAGGCAGATACAGAGATCAAAGGGCTCCTCCCGGCAGACTTCTGACTCAATCTCATCATAGCCTTTCAGATAAGAAAATTTTTGAGGAACCGGCTGCAGATAAAGTTTTCTGTACAGTTCGGGATTACATATTCCGGCATAGTTATACATAGCCAGGCAGGCGCCGGCACAGTCCCCGTCCGGATTCACATGTCCCAGAATCACAAGGGATCTGGCGCTGCCGAGCATCTCTTCCAATTTTGTCATATTATCCTCTCCCTTCTGTCCGTTTCCGTAAAATCCTACTCTTGATCCCAGTCGTCGTCCCAGGAGTCCTCACCTGTCTCAGCCCCGTTTTCCCCGTCCTCTGTCTTCATACCTGCGGTCACGTCGTCGATGAGCCTTGACATGTGAACTCCGTACTCGATGGACTGATCCGGAATAAACTTAAGTTCCGGCGTATTGCGCAGATTCACCCTTCTGGCCAGCTCTTTCCTGACAAAGCCTACCGCCCGATTAAGTGCCAGCAGAGCGTTCTGGGCGGCCTCCTCGCTGCCCAGAACACTGATATAAGCCTTGCAGTATTTCAGATCCGGTGTCACCTCCACTGACACTACCGTGACCATGGCATTGCCAAGACCCGGATCCTTTACCTCGGTGCGGATGATCTCGCTGAGTTCTCTCTGCACCTCCATGTTGATTCTTGTATTTTTAATGCTGTTTTTCCGCATATAATTCCTTTCATTACTTAAAAGTTCTGCCGCCAATCAGGCGGCACCGATTCAGGGATGCCAAATGCACCTGTCAGACTTTCATGTGCGGTGGTACGCCCACATACTACCTTGGAACTTCCACCATGGCGTAGGCTTCGATCATGTCGTCTTCCTGGATATCGTTAAATTTCTCGAACACCAGACCGCACTCGTAGCCGGTAGCCACCTCCTTCACGTCGTCCTTAAAACGCCGGAGGGAGGCCAGAGCTCCGTCAAATATCTGCTCTCCGTCACGGGTAATCCTGACAGAACAGCCTCTCTGGAACTTGCCGTCCATGACATAGGAGCCTGCGATAGTGCCCACGCCGGAGGCCTTGAAAGTCTGACGCACCACGGCGTGGCCGATGATCCTCTCCTCAAAGACAGGATCCAGCATTCCTTTCATGGCAGCCTCTACATCTTCGATAGCCTGATATATAACTTTGTAAAGTCTCAAATCTACTTTTTCCTGTTCCGCTACGGATTTTGCCGTGGCGTCAGGTCTCACGTTGAAGCCGATGATAATAGCGTTGGACGCCGAGGCCAGAGACACGTCAGACTCGTTGATAGCACCTACTCCGCCGTGGATCACCTTTACCATGACCTCTTCGTTGGACAACTTGAGAAGGCTCTGCTTCACTGCCTCCACGGAACCCTGTACGTCCGCCTTCACAATGATGGGCAGCTCCTTTACATTGCCCGCCTTGATCTGACTGAACAGATCGTCCAGAGACAGCTTCGCCTTGGTGTCCTCCAGGAGCTTATTCTTGCCCTCGGAGATAAATGTCTCCGCAAAGTTTCTGGCTTCCTTCTCATTGGCTGTCACCACAAACACCTCGCCTGCGTTGGGTACTCCGTTCAGCCCCAGAATCTCCACCGGAGTAGAGGGGGTGGCTTCCTTCACCCTCCGCCCCTTGTCGTCCATCATGGCTCTGACTTTTCCGTAGCACGCCCCCGCAGCGATGTTGTCTCCCACGCGGAGAGTACCCTTCTGCACCAGCACCGTAGCCACAGGTCCTTTTCCCTTGTCAAGCTCTGCCTCGATCACAAGACCCCTGGCGTTCCTGTTGGGGTTGGCCTTCAGTTCTTTCACCTCAGACGCCAGGATGATCATCTCCAGAAGATCGGAAATTCCCTCCTTGGTATGGGCTGACACCGGCACGAAGATGGTGCTTCCGCCCCAGTCCTCAGGAATCAGCTCATACTCGGAAAGCTCCTGCTTTACCTTCTCCACGTTGGCACTGGGCTTATCGATCTTGTTGATGGCCACGATTATCTCAACCCCCGCCGCCTTGGCATGGTTGATGGCCTCCACGGTCTGAGGCATAACTCCGTCGTCCGCAGCTACCACCAGCACGGCGATATCTGTAGACTGGGCTCCCCTCATACGCATCGCAGTAAAGGCCTCATGTCCCGGAGTATCCAGGAAGGTGATTCTCTCCCCGTTGATCTCCACCACATAGGCACCGATATGCTGCGTGATTCCGCCGGCTTCCCTGGCCGTCACGTTGGTCTCCCGAATAGCGTCGAGAAGTGAGGTCTTGCCGTGGTCCACATGGCCCATGACGCAGACTACCGGCGGTCTTGACACCATATCGTCCTCGCTCTCCTCCGCCTCCCGGAGAAGCTCCTCGATGACATCTACCTTTTCCTCTTTCTCACAGAGTACGTCGTACTCCATGGCAATCTCTTCTGCCTTCTCGTAATCAATCTCCTGATTCATGGTCACGATGGTTCCTTTCAGGAACAGCTTCTTGATGATGGCAGAAGGCTGCAATTTCATCTTGTCTGCCAGTTCCTTGATAGTCAGAACCTCGGGGATGGTGATAGTCTTGATGGTCTCCTCCACTTTATCCTCCACATTCTTCTGAGGCATGATAAATGGATGTTTAGAAACCTTCCCCTTTGATCTCGGGCCGTCCTCCGTCATATTTCTCTTATCGTATTTGTCATTTTTATAGTTGTTCTTGTTGGCACGGTTGCTCTGAGGTTTGGTGGCAATAGGTGAGTCAAAGGATTTTGACGAATCCTTCTGGCCCGGACGACCACCCTGGGAACGTCCGCCCTGCCCCTGCGGCCGGCTTCCGTCCCGGTTCCCCTGGAATCCTCCCGGACGATTCCCGTCTCGGCTTCCCTGAAATCCTCCCGGACGATTCCCGTCCCGATTCCCCTGGAATCCTCCCGGACGATTCCCGTCCCTGCTTCCCTGATAACCTCCCTGACGGCTTCCGTCCCTGCTTCCCTGGAATCCTCCCTGACGGCCTCCGTCCCTGCTTCCCTGGTAACCTCCCTGACGACTCCCGTCTCGGCTTCCCTGGTAACCTCCCTGACGGCCTCCGTCTCGGCTTCCCTGGTAACCTCCCTGACGACTTCCGTCTCGGCTTCCCTGGAACCCGCCCTGACGGCTTCCGTCTCGATTTCCGTCCCTGCTTCCCTGGTAACCTCCCTGACGGCTTCCGTCCCGGTTTCCCTGGCTTTGAGGACGGTTCTCTCTGTTCCCCTGGCCGCCCTGGGCGCGCTCCGTATCACGGCTTCCCTGAAACCGGCCGCCGTCACGGTTTCCGGAAGTATTCTGCCCTCCCTGGGGTTGACGGCTGCCGTCACGGCTGCTCTGGAAATTCTGACTCCCCTGGCCCTGAGAACGTCCGGGCTGACTTCCCTGACCCTGGATGCCTGCAGCCTGAGGATGCCCCCCCTGGCCTGACTGACTCTGTACACCGTTCTGAGGACGGACGGTCTGGCCCTGCTGCTGATTGCTCTGCGCCACGCTCTGGGGACGGGCATTCTGACCTGGCTGCTGGCTGTTCTGCGCCACGCTCTGGGGACGGATATTCTGACCTGACTGACCGCCCGGCGTGCTCTGAACACGAGCACCCTGTCCCTGAAAAGTCTGAGTCCTCAGCACCTGCTGATTCTGTCCCTGAGGACTCTGAGAACGGCCTGACTGGGCATTCTGTCCCTGCATACGTCCCCCCTGTCCCTGAGGGCGGCCTCCCTGCCCGGGTCTTTGTCTCATAGTCTGCGCATTCTGTGGACGATAAACCGCCGTTATCTTTTTCTTCGGCGTCTCGCCCGGAGCAGTCCCGGTTCCCACCGCCCCGGCAGCTGCCTCCGCCGCGGGAACAGCCCCGGCAACACTCTCCGGCCGTGCGGCTGACTGAGGCTGCGGCTGACTCTGAGCCGCAGGCGCCTGCTGCACCACGGGCTGTGACGGTGCTCCTCCGCCCACCGCCTTTTTCACTACCGCGATATGCTCCTCCTTTACATTGGACGAGTGTGTCTTAACCTCTATATGATTCTTCTGTAAAATCTCCAATATTTCTTTGCTGGTCTTTCCCAGCTCCTTTGCAAGTTCACTGACCCTCATACTTACTACCTCCGTTGATATTCATTTGTTTTACCATTGCCCTTGCGAATCCTTCATCCAGCACAGCCAGAGATGCCCGCATCTCTTTGCCCGTGTGATGTCCTAATTCGTCTTTCCTGCCAAAAAACCAGATTGGAACCTGATAGTAAGTACACATGTTGGTAAACTTCTTTCTGGTGTTGTCCGAAGCCTCCTCGGACACAATCACCAAAAAAGCCTTACCTCCCTTTACCGCTTTCTCCGTGGAGAATTCACCGCTGACAGTCTTTCCCGCCCTGGTAGCCAATCCGATCAGGTTCAAAACCTTTTTATTGTTGTCCGACAAGCTGTTCCATCTCCTTTTCCAGAGTTTCGTAGATCTCCCTGGGAACCTGCATCTTGAAGGAACGGTCCAGACCCCTAGTTTTCACCGCCTTTTTCAGGCAATCGGAAGACGGGCATACATAAGCGCCTCTTCCGTTTTTTCTTCCGGTGGCATCCAGAATAATTCCCTCTGACTCAGTCTTCAGAATACGAATCATCTCTTTTTTACTTTTCATCTCTCCACAGCCAATACACTGGCGAAGGGGTATTTTCTTTGTACTCACTGACTTTTCTCACTTCCAATCTGCTCTTATTCCGGTATTATGTCATCCTGGTAATCGCTATGACTCTCATCCTGGTAGTCGTCTTGATAGTCATTGTCATCTGTTTCTCTGTAATTGTCCTGATATTCTTCCTCATAACCCTCCTGATAGCTGTCGTCGTAATTTTCCGTAAATGTGTCTTCATAGGTCTCGTAGACACCCTCCTGCTGGTATTCGATTCCCATCTCCTCAAACAGCCCCAGTTCCCTGGCCTGGGTCTCGCTCTTGATGTCGATCTTAAACCCTGTCAGCTTGGCAGCCAGCCTGGCGTTCTGTCCCTCCTTGCCTATGGCCAGGGACAGCTGATAATCCGGGACTATGACCTGTGCCTCCCTGGCGTCTTCGTCCGCCACCACACAGATCACCTTAGCAGGACTTAAGGCATTCTCGATCAGGTATGCCGGGTTGTCGTCCCAGTTGATGATGTCGATTTTTTCTCCCCGGAGCTCGCTGACAATGGAATTGACCCGGGCACCGTTCAGCCCTACGCAGGCGCCCACCGGATCCACGTTGGGGTCATTGGACTTTACCGCAATCTTTGTTCTGGAGCCCGCCTCCCTGGCAATGGACTTGATCTCCACGGTTCCGTCCTTCACCTCGGCAACCTCCAGCTCAAAAAGCCGCTTCACCAGGTCCGGGTGCGTCCTGGATACGGAGATCCTGGGACCCTTGGGCGTATCCTTCACCTCCAGGACATAAACCTTGATTCTCTCTGTAGGCTGAAAAATCTCACCCTTCACCTGCTCCGATTCATTCAAAATAGCATCTGCCTTTCCCAGATTGACGCTCACGTTCCTGCCCAGATAGCGCTGAACCACTCCAGGAACGATATCCTTCTCCTTGGCATACCAATCCTTGTAGAGAGACTTCCTCTCCTCCTCACGAATCTTCTGGAGAATCACGTTCTTGGCGTTCTGGGTGGCGATCCTCCCAAAGGACTTGGACTCCACAGGGAACTGAACGATATCCCCGATCTCATATCTGGGAGCTATCATCTTCGCCTCCGCCAGGCTGACCTGCATCAGCGGGTCCTCCACCTCTTCCACCACTTCCTTCTCCGCCAGAACCGCGAAATCGCAGGTCTCAGGGTTTATGTTGACCCTGATATTGTCTGCCTTTCCAAAATGGTTTTTGCATGCGGTGATCAGAGAATTCTCAATCGCCTCCAGCATGGTCTCCTTGCTGATGTTTTTCTCCTTCTCAAGAATCGTCAGTGCCTCTAACAGTTCCTTGTTCATTTCTTTATCCTCCAACTATCTTCTATAATTAGAAATCGAATGCCAAACGGATCAGAGCGATCTCCTGCCGTTCAAATACCATTCTGCTCCCGTCCTCCATCTCAATGGTGACTGTATTCTTGTCATACTCAGCCAGAGTTCCCGTAAAATCCTTCTGCTTATCTCTGGCGCGGTACAGCTTTACATCCACCTCTTTTCCCAGGCTTCTGGCAAAATCCTTTTCTTTCTTCAACGGTCTGCCAAGCCCCGGAGAACTGACTTCCAGAATATAGCTGTCGCTTATAAAGTCCTCCTTATCCAGCCAGTCGCTTAAAAGCCTGCTGATCACCTCGCAGTCATCTATGGCGATTCCGCCCTCTTTGTCAATATACGCTCTCAGATACCAGCTGCTTCCCTCCTTGACATACTCCACATCCACCAGTTCAAAATGATGCTCTTCCATAAGGGGAAGAAGAAATTCTTCTGTTCTGCTCTCATACATCTCTCTCTTTGTCATCCCGACATCACCTCTCTTTCCGCTATGATCTCTGCCATGACAAATGAAAGAGTGGACTCGCGTCCACTCTTCATTCAGTCAATGTATCATGTTATCGTATGTAGTATAGCACCAGGATATTACATTTGCAAGTGTTTTTTCTAATCTTTTCCTTATTTTAATAGGCCGCCTATAAAGGCCGTCAGGTTATTCCTCATCTTTCTTCCCAGGTCCTCAGCCACAGTCCCGCGTATCCGTGCCACGGTTTTCGTCGTTCCTGCCAGGGAGCAGGCTATGCCCTCTTCCGCCTCCTGCGGCGGGAACCCTGTCATACCGAATCCGGATATACAGCTCCAGGAGTTTTCCTGCTCCTGCGGCGGAACTTCCGGCGCGCTGCCTCCGATGCAGGCCTTCAGCCCCTCCTCACGGGCCCACCTCACCGCGTCAAGGCCGTCCGTCTCCACCAGAAGTCTGTCCGCCGGAACCTTGCAGGCCACCTGCTGAACTGCCGTGTTCCACCACACGTCAGGCCCCACGGAAAAATAGCAGTCCATGTCAAGATATTTTTCCAGATGGGCATCACAGGAATACCAGTGCACCAGATAGCGGTTGGGGTATTCTCTGAGAATAGATGCGATCTCCTTTTCCTGCCCCTTGGTGTGGAGAACCACAGGTTTGCGGTCGTTCCGGGCAAGATAAAGCTGTTCCCGGAATCTCTCTTCCTGAACCTGCAGATTCACATCACACCAGACGCTGTCCATCCCGATCTCGCCGATGACCGGGCACGATGCCATCCATCTTTCCATATCTTCCAGGCGATACCGGTCCGCATACCATGGGTGGATGCCGCAGGCGGGCACAAGATACCGTCCTCCTGCCTCTTTCTCTCTCAACAGCCGTTCCGCCTCCTCGGGCGACACCGCGCACAGCACGCTGAGGATCCCCAGTCTCTGCCGTTCCCACAGTTCTTCTTTTGTCCCTATGTGTCCGTGAGCGTCACTGAGCACCAACGTTTCTTCCACTTTCCCGCACCTCCCCTGCTCCCGCCATGATCAGACTGTAGATCTTTCTGCGCAGATCCCCCTGCCCGTAAAGCCACTCTCTGTCCCGCGCCCTCTCTTTAATCTCAATCTCATCCGTGATACGGGCCGGCGACTGGTTGAGGATCAGAATGCGGTCCGACAGATAGACAGCCTCATCCATATCGTGAGTCACAAGGACTACCGTCCTATTCATTTTCCTGTGGATTCCAAGAAGCCAGTCCTGCATCTCCCCTCTGGTGATCACATCCAGAGCTCCAAAGGGCTCATCCAACAGCAGGATATCCGCCTTGCACAGAGCCGTCCGCAGAAATGCCGCCCTCTGCCGCATTCCCCCTGACAGCTGGGACGGATAGCAGTCCTCGTAGCCTGCCAGCCCGAATTCGGGGAAACTGGCTCTGGCCTCTCTGCGCATGGCCTTCAGAGATCCGTGAATCCTCCCGTACAGACACACATTGTCCAATATGGTCTTCCAGGGAAACAGCAGATCGTTCTGGGGCATGTACGCAAAATGCGGGGACAGTCCTTTCACCGGGGCGCCGTCCACCATGACCGTTCCCTTCTCACAGGGAAGAACTCCCGTGAGGAGCTTTAATATAGTAGATTTGCCGCTCCCGGAAGGTCCCAGAAGACTTACAAACTCTCCCCCCCTCACGGCAAAATCAACATGGTCCAGTATCATTTTATTTTCATATGAAAAAGTCAGTTCCTTTACCCTCAGCTTCATCCGCGGCTCCTCGTCCCTCGGCCTCTTGTCAGGGCAGAAATTCATTGGTATAGCACTCGTCTGCATCGATCGCCTCATGGATCACTCCATACTCGACCATAAAATCCGTATAATTATCCCAGACCTCTTCTTTCATCTCCCCCCACCTGGAGGCGCCCTCCGAGTACTTCCCGCTCAAATAATTCTGGGACAAGGTGAGCATTTCCATAGAATAGTCCGGCGCGTATTTGTGGAGAATCTCTGCACTCTCCTGGGGATGGGCTATGGCGTACTCATATCCCTCTGTGGTGGCAGCCAGGAACTTTCTCACCATCTCCGGCTTCTTCTCCAGAGTATCTTTGCTGGCGATAATCACAGGCGTATAGTAGTCAAGTCGTTCATCCAATTCCCTCACCGGCATGTACTCAATTGGAAAGTCGTTGAGCCGGCATTTCACATTGTCCCACCCTTCAAAAAACCACATAATATCTGCCTTGTCCTTAAGGGCCTCAAAGCCGGATCCGTCAGAGATCACCATGGTCAGACTGGAAAAATCTCCTCCGTCCTGGGCCATCACCGCCTTGAGAACCGCCTCCTCTCCAGGACCGCCCCAGCCGGCGTAGGTCTTCCCCTGGAAATCTCTTGGAGACCGGATGCCTTTGTCTGCATAGGAAGCAAATCCTGAGGTATTGTGCTGAATCACGGCGGCTATGGCTTTGATGGGAAGAGGGTCTGCCGCAGTGAGAGCTATAGTCACATCCTCCTGGTAGCTGATGCCGAAATCTCCCTTTCCCACGGCGATCAAGGTGGCCGTGGCGCCCTCCGTAGGTTCGACGATGGTCACATTCAGCCCCTCTTCTTCATAGAAGCCCTGGTCGAGAGCCACGTACATGCCTGTATGGTTGGTGTTGGCCACGTAATCCAAAATGATGGTCACATCCTCCAGGGCCTGGGAGGCTTCTGTACCTGTCGGATTTGCCGAATTAACCGTTTTCTCTGATGCGTCCCCGCCGCCGGCTCTCTCCTCCTTGCCTGCGGCTTCTGCGTTTCCCCCGGGAGCCGGACTTCCTCCGTTCTCTCCCGTCTGGCCCGAACAACCTGTCATGGACACTGCCAGAGCCGCAGCCGTAAAGCCTGAGATAATCATGTTTTTAACTGTTCTCCTCTTCATAATTCCCTCCTCGTCATCTTTTTCCCGACCATTTTCTCATGGTCACCTCTTGTTTCTCATATATGGCACAGCCTTGTACTGGCACAGGCCAATCAGCCCGTTCATACATAGACTCAGCAATATAATCACTGCGACACAGGCAAATACCCTGTCCAGCATGTAACTGTTCTTTACCCGGAGAAGATAGTATCCCAGCCCCTTCTGGGCCCCGATCCACTCTCCCACCACGGCGCCGCTTATGCTGTAGGTGGCGGACACCTTAAGTCCCGATATCAGCGCAGGGACGGCAGCAGGAATCTTCACCAGACTGTAGGACTTCAGCCTGCCTGCGCCGCAGGAGCGCACCAGATTTACATACTCTTCATCCACCTGGGACAGACCGTCGCAGAAACTGACTGCCACCGGAAAAAAACACATAAGCACCACGGTAAGAATCTTGGGGGCAACGCCAAACCCCATGTAGATGATCAGTACCGGCGCCATGACGATCATCGGAACGGTCTGAGTCACCACCAAAACAGGATAAATGCCCTGCCTCATCAGAGGAAAACAGTCCATGACGATCCCTAAAAGCACAGCCAGCACCAGAGAAATCCCCATACCCGCCAGAGCCTCCCCCACTGTCACCGCGGCATGTCCTGCCAGAACGGACAATTCCTCCGCCAGCGCCTTTCCCACCTGAACAGGGGACGGCAGCACATACATAGGGATATCAAGGGCATGCACCGCCCCTTCCCATATGAGCAAAAGAACGGTGAACAGCAAAAAGGGTATCGGTTTCCAACTATATTTTTTCATGAAGACATCTCCTTTATTCCGGACAGGCCCAGGCATAAAAAGCGTGCGTTCTGACGCACATTCCGATCGAATAAAAAAAGACTGCACAGATAACGGCAGTCATAAAAGGTTCCAATATGAATCCCTACGTTGGCATTATCCAAATCAGGTTATGGGTCGAAATTCTCAATTTCCTCTCAGCCTGGCTCACAAGCTCCCCTTATTTTTTGTTTTTGATTGTAGCACGAAGGACTTTAAAATGCAAATACTTTCTGATAAATTATTCATTTTCCGTCACCAGAACCGAAAAGTCAGTTGCCAGCGTACAAAAGCCGGAATGCAAAGGGTCCAGACCTCGCTTGACACATCCCGTCTCCGCCATTTACAATAGAGGGAAACCGGTGAAACTGATCATCAAAACACTCATACACAGAAAGGGAATCTCTATGAAAATAACCGTAATAGACGGCCAGGGCGGCAAGATGGGAAAATCCGTCATCGAACAGTTGAAAAAAATGCGCCCTGACCTGGAACTCTATGCCATCGGCACCAATACCATCGCCACCTCCGCCATGTTGAAGGCAGGGGCCGACCACGGAGCCACAGGAGAAAATCCTTGTATTGTCAACGCGCGGGATTCCGATATCATCATCGGACCCATCGGCATCGTCTTCGCCGACGCTCTCCTGGGAGAAATCACTCCTGCCATCGCCCACGCCGTAAGCTCCAGCAGGGCCTACAAAATTCTGATCCCGGTCAATCGATGCAATCACTACATCGTGGGATGTAAGGAAGCCGGGCTGGGGGAATATATACGGCTGGTGTGTGAGAAAGTAGATTCCCTGATGAATATATCATAACAACACACAGCTGAGAAAAGCCTCTAACGTGTACGGACTGAGAAATCTGCCTGATGCCCAGGTCATCCTGGACAACGGGGAGGAAATCCCCTGCGACCCGATCATCGTCGCCGCGGATGTCTCCTCCCTAACTGATATACGGTTTTCGCCGCAGACTCCAATCAGCCGCAGAACAGACCAGCCGCCCGGTATTGCCCGGACGGCTGGTCTGTTCTGTCCGCCTATTGAGTCAGACATCCCCTTTCTCAAGTTTATTTTATCCTTCCCGAAGCCGGAACTTGGCCACCAGTTCCCGAAGCATGGAAGCCTGGCCGGCCAGTTCCTCGCTGGCCGCGGCGCTGGCCTCCGCTGTGGCCACATTGGTCTGGACAACCGTGGAGATCTGCTCGATTCCCCGTGCAATCTCCGCTGTGTTGGAATCCTGCTGGGTGGTATAGCTGGCGATACCGTCGACGAGCTTGTTCATCTCCTCCGCCTGGGCCACCACCTTCAAGATGGACTCCGCTGTCTCCTGAGCCGCGCGGACCCCCTCGTCCATGGAATCCACGGTCTCCTGCAGGAGAAGGGTCGTCTCCTTGGCAGCGGAAGAGGACTTGCCGGCCAAAGCCCGGACTTCATCGGCAACCACGGCAAATCCTTTGCCCGCGGCCCCGGCCCTGGCAGCCTCCACGGCAGCGTTGAGAGCCAGAATATTGGTCTGGAACGCGATATCCTCAATGGTCTTGACAATCTTGTGGATCTCTGTGGACTTGTCACTGATCCGCCGGATAACCTCAGTCATATTCCGCATCTTGTCATTGCTGGACAAAAGCCCGCTTCTGACCTCCCGGGAAATGCGGCTGGCCTCCTGAGCTCCCTTGGAGATATTGTGTACGCTTTCCGATACAGCCGTCATGTGTCCGGCCAGGGTTTCCACCTCAGCCGCCTGCTCCGTGGAGCCCTGGGACAAAGTGGTCGCGCCGTTGGAAACCTGGTCGGCTCCCGCGGCCACATCTCTGGAGGCGGCCCGGAGCTGCCCCATGGTCCCGTTCAGAGCGTGAGATATCTCGTCCAGAGCGTTCTTGATCTTCTCAAACTCACCGGTATATTGATATTCCAAGGTGAACGCCAGGTTGCCTGCCGCGATCTCACGCAGTTTATCGGAGATCTCCTTGATATAGGCCACGTATTCCCGAAGCCGGAGAGTGACCTGGTTAAAGTCGCTGGCCAGCACTCCCAGCTCGTCCCCCGACTGGTAGCTGATGGACTGGTCCAACTCGCCCTGGGCGATCCGGGTAGCCACCTGGCTCAGCTCCCTAACCGGACGGCCAATGACACGCCGGACCTGGATCACCACCAGAAGAATCAGAACAAAAATCGTCAGAACCGCTATCAGAAGAATTCCCACGGTCAGCTCCTGCAGTTCCCGCAGAACCTCTGTCCGGGACACATAAGCCACTGCCATCCAGTCGCTGCCCGGAACACGCTCCACCTGTATATATGTATTGTCATGAAGAGACAGCCCCGTTTGCCCTTCACGGATCTGCTGGCTGGCGTAAACGTATCTGCTGTCTTCCATCTCATCGAGCTTCTGTCCTGTAACCTCCTTGTCACGATGGCCGATGATGGTGTTGGTCCGGGTATCCACCAGGAAAATACCGCCGGTATCTTCCAGCTGTACCCCGCTGACGATCTTGGAGATGGAGTCCAGATACACGTCCGCCGCGGCCACGCCCCGCACGGCTCCGTCCGCGGACTTCAGCGCGCCGGAAGCACCTACCACGTAAGACTGACTGTCCTCGTCAAAATACACGTCGCCTAAGATAAAAGAATCCGACCGCAGGCCATCCTGATACCAACTTTTGGCGGTAGCGTCGAAATCCGGTCCGGGCACAAAAGAGGCGTGATACAGGGATCCGTCTGTCAACGCTACATAGAGCCCCGCGGGGTAAGCGTCATTCTTCTCCACTGTGTGGCGGATATAGTCCATCATAGCCGGAACATCCATGTCCTCGTACTCAATGGTATCCCGCTGGGTTTCCAGCATGGTCAGTGTACTGTTCATCCAGGCTCTTGTCTCCTGGAGCGTGCGGTCCGTGGTGGTCTGAAGCAGATCCTCGCTTTTGTCCAGCAACGCGCGGGACATCCGCAAATAGACTACAGCAAGAAGAATCGCCACCGCGATCACAACACTGACAACAATAGCAGATGCCAGTTTCCCTGTAATGCCCCAGCCCCGCCTGACAGCAGAAGACCGGGCTGCCTTTTCGTTTTTGCTTTCCATGTTCATACTCCCTTGGTTGTATTTTTCGCCGACACCGTTATGTGATATCACCACCTGTCAGAGGTGATGACCTGACTTGGGTCAGCGCTCTTCCTAATTATACCAACAGGACTGGGGAATGACAAGAGGATAAACTGTTTCCTGTCATTCACAACCGCCAAAATCCCTATTCCATACGGGTCAGGGCCACCACGGTCTCTATATTGGCCGTGTGTCGAGAACTTTAATGCTTCAATCTTAACACATATTGTCGGGCTCCACAATACCTGAAAAATATGCGTTTTCAGCAGTTTCAACTTAACACCTTTTATAAATATTTCCTGTTATTCCATGGCTTGGTGGCAAAATGGTGGCAAACGCCACCGTATCATTTTAATTAGAACTCCCCCACCGCCTGGGCACCCTGGGAGTCTGTCACGTACAGACCACACTCCAGCGGGTGCCCGGCCAGCCCGAAGTGTTTTACAGTAAATAACGTTTTGCTACCATATCATATTTTGCTATTGTCAGCTCCCCCTGGTCATTAGTAACCATACACTGTCCTTCATGGATTCCCGCTTCCGGGCACAAAAAGTACTTTTTTCCGTCCGGCGCTGTCTGGTACCCAGTCAGCATATATCCGGCATCATCAAACAGATACCATCCCGATGTCCCTCCGGTCTTTTCTGGCAAATACGCCCATCCGGTAGGATACGTCCCATCCCTATATTGATACCACCAACGTTTTCCATCTGCGGCCAACCTGAATCCTTCCTGCTTTTCCACCAGGCTCCAGTCCGGCCGGCCGTAGCCGGCAATACCAGAATGGTTTAAGGGATAAGACTTCTCACAGACACCGCCTCCATTGGCAATCACTCCGGAGGCCCCGCTGGTGTTGCCCTCAATGGTATAGACTCTGTCCGACGTGACCTTGGTCACAATCCCGGTATGGCAGATGCGCACGGAATTTTCAAAGAATACCTGGTCACCTGGCTCCGGTGCCTGATACCACTGTCCCATGTCTTTGTAATACTGAGCCGATGAGGGTGTATAGGCACTGAATCCCCCGCCGATCAGCTGCCTGGCATTGACTTTGCCAAACGCCTGGACAAAGCACCAGTCCACGAACATATCG
>CATLBR010000012.1 GCA_949879795.1 uncultured Hungatella sp. | reverse complement strand
TACTTCCCAAAATAGTGGCAACCGCCATCGCACTCTCCGCCCCGCCATAAAATTTCGCGTCCAGGCCAAGCACAGCCCGCACAAGAAAGGGCAGCCCCACCAGCGTAACCCCCATGACAAAAAAGCATGAGAATGCCGCCAGAAGCAGCAGCTTCATGATATCCGGCCGCTCCTTCATGATAAAACGGATACTGCCGGAAAAATCATTTTTTACCATGGACAAAACATTTCCCTGAAACTCCCTGGCCTGATGACCCAATTTGATGAAGCATTCAAATATCACCGTGACAAAAAAGCATACGACACTTGCGTACATCACAGGCTTCAGGCCAACAGCAGAATATAAGATACCACCCAGCAAAGGCGCGATCAGATAAGAAATGGACGCCACCTGGTTTACCACCGCGTTTCCCTTAATAATGTTATCGCCTGCCAACATCCGCGGGATACACGCCTGCGCCGTAGGCGTTTCAAACGCCCCAAGAACAGAGAATATCACCAGCAGCACGCTGATCACTACAACAGCATTGTCCCCGGCCAAAAAGACCGCCGCGCATAAGACGGACATTCCCGTCAGCGTATCCAGCGCTACCATGATATTCCTCCGGTCCGCCCTGTCAGCCAGGATTCCTCCAATGGGGGACAAAAGGATCGTCGGAATCGTCGCAATAGATAAAATCCCCGCGAACACAGCCGCCGCCCCCGTCACCTCCAACACATACATGGACAGCGCCAGACGCAGGATATAATTGCCAAACAAAGAACTTGCCTGCCCCAGTACAAGGAGTGTAAAATTTTTCGTAAAAAGTTTCTGCTCCATCCGCTACTCCTTCCTTTCTTCCCCATAGCCTCCCAGTATCCTCTCTGTCCGTCCAACCATCTCATCCTCTATGATCGGAAGCCCCATTGCCGAAAGAACCTCCGCGACAAACCTGCACTTATGCCGGATTTCTTCCGCATCCGCCGGGAACACGGACGGCAGCAGCCAGAAATTGACAAGGGGCAGCAGTTCAGAAAGCTCCTTTGCGTATTCCGTCCGGATCGAACCGTCACGCCGTCCTTCCTCGATCAGTTCCAGCCATAAAGGAGTCAGCACACGCCGGTTCGCCTCCACCGCGGCCGCCAGAACGCGCGGGTCTTTCAGGATGGGAATGGCCTGGGTACTTATTTCTTCCCGTTCCCCATCAGCCCTGTCAAAAGCAAGCACTTCCCGAATCTTCTGCAGCCCATTCAGATCCGAACGCCCCCGAACCGCCTCAAAAGGATTATTCTCCAAAAACATCCGATCCCCCAAAGCATGCATGACCTCTTCCTTACTCTGAAAAAACCGGTAAAACATCCCCTTTGCGCCGCCTGCCAGCTCCATAATATCCGTAATGGCAGTTTCCTCATAACCTTTCGATAAAAACAACTCCTTTGCCGCATCCAAAATCTCTTTCTTCCATTGTTCCGGCTGTTTTTTCACTGGCCTTGCCAATTTTCCCCGCCCCTTTCAATAGTTATTGACTTAAAGTCAATAGCTATTATACAAAGAATTTACCTCCATGTCAATCACTTCCGCAAATACTCTCTCAAATACAAAAAATCCCATAAAAAAAGAACCGAAAAATGCTACCTCAGCATTTTCAGCCCTTTTTATAAACTTACAATAGAATTTTGATAATAAAATCCTGTCCTGGATTCTATGATATAATCCCGCTTCCTCTTCTAAAATGATTCCAAATATTTCTGGAGCCTATCCACAAACTGTCCAATATGTATCCCATCCACAAAAGAATGATGAGCCTGGACAGATACGGGCATGACAATCTTACCATCCTTCTCATAATACTTCCCCCAGTCAAACAAAGGCGTCGCGTTATCCTTTTTCCCAGAATTGGTATGTGGGATATGCGTATAGGTGACCCAGGGCATAGGCGAACACTGGAACACGTCATTTCCAAGAGGACCGGTAAAATATTCCTTCTGCTCCCTCGCGATCCTCCCCGCCGTCTCCACATATTCCTGGATACTGCCCCGAAGTGGCACATTCACCACTTTGAACAGCCCCGTATCCTGATTCAGATAAGTAAACGCAGTATCAATATGGTCAAAAAGAACCACCTTCCCATCCAGGAAACGATACCGGAACGCTTCAATCTCATTCGCGCATTTACATACCGCATACACAAACGCAAGCGTAAAAGAGAGGTTCCGCGCCTTCACCTTCCGCCGGAAATTCGTGATATCCGCCTCAAATGTCACACAGAAAGCAGGTTCCATGCTTCCCCTGAAAACCATACAGCGTATGGCCCTTTCCCAATTTTTCTCGTCTATCACCTGATAATTATTCATCCCAGATCCTCCCTTTCCAGATTCTTTTTATAAATCTTTCCGGTATATCGATCTCCAATCCTCATAAAATGGCGAAGGCGATTTGGTCGTCATGAACATTGAGACATACAATCGAAGGAAAAAAAAGCTGAAACTTCGTGAGGAACCGCTTGCTGTTGAAGAAGACCGGCAGGCAGAGCTGGGGTGTACCTTAGATGAGCTGGATATTTATCTGGATGATATCATTGCAGAGGAATAATATATGACAAAAGACAGAAAATACAAAGTTGTCGTTTCTGACCGGACTAAAAGGATGCTGGGAACACACATCCGTTTTATGGCACAAGTCAGCAAGGAGGCGGCAGTAGAAAAAAGAAACAGCTTATGATCGCCATGGGTTCACTCTCCCGAAACCCACAGAGTTTTCCCTTCTTTGAAGAACCATACTATGTACTCCGGTATGTTTGTCCAATACGATTCTCCAGAGGAAATCTGGGCATTCTGGAGCAGGAGTATCTGGCTGAATCGATATATGGATCCTCCAAAACCAATTTTTTTCCGTCATATGACGATAACATAATAAGCCTGCCCCCTGCGGAATTCAAGATACCATGAAATTTATAAGTAACCTGCTCCCTCCTTGGTTTATTGGGAATCAGCATCAATGTGACTTCGTCACAGAATCAAACAGTTTCTCCCTGTATAATAAAGAAAAACAAAAGGAGTTTTACCATGGCAAAAAAGAAAGCGGCTGTCAGCATCCGGGAATGCGTTGCCTGCGGATGCTGCATAAAAGTCTGTCCGCGGAACGCGATCACCGTCCCAGGCGGCGTCCACGCGGTCATCAACAGGGAATTATGTGTCGGATGCGGGAAATGTGTAAAGGAATGCCCCGCAAGTATTATCTCATTGGAGGTGACAGAATAATGAAAGGAAAAAAGAAATGGTATGATTACCTTTGGATCGCCTCACTGGCCTACCTGATCCTTGGCTTTTTTAATATCCTCTTCGCGTGGCTGGGGCTTTTATGCTTTTTTATCCCGCTTGCCATAGCGGTTGTAAAAGGCAATAAGGCATACTGTAACAAATATTGCGGCAGAGGCCAGCTATTTTCCCTGGCCGGCGGCAGGTTCGGCCTGTCACGGAAAAAGGATATCCCCGGCTGGATGAGGTCGGGTTATTTCCGATATGGATTTTTGATATTCTTCTTTGCCATGTTCTTCCTTATGCTGTGGAACACTTGGCTGGTTTTCGCCGGGGCAAAAAATCTTAGTGCCGTAGTAACACTGCTGTGGACATTCAAGCTCCCATGGCATTGGGCTTACCATGGAACCCTGTTCTCTGACGGTGTCGCCCAGTTCGCGTTCGGCTTCTACAGCGTGATGCTCACCTCCACCGTACTGGGATTTTTGACCATGGCCTTATTCAAACCCCGCTCCTGGTGCGTATACTGCCCCATGGGAACAATGACACAGCTTATATGCAAAGCAAAAAACGTGACTTCGTCACAGAAACAGTAAGCAGGATATGATACACTGCTAACAGATAAAAAGAAACACCCTTCGGGTGTACCTCAATGCGCCAAAAGCAGCGCGGGAATAAAGAAAGGAAGGTACTGATTATGTCCATAATCCATGTAAACAAAGACAACTTCAATTCTGTAAGAACCAGCGAAAAGCCCGTACTCCTGGATTTCTACGCCGACTGGTGCGGCCCCTGCCGCATGGTATCCCCCATAGTGGAGGAGATCGCGGCGGAAAACCCGCAGTACCTGATAGGCAAAATCAACGTAGACCAGGAACCGGAACTGGCACAAAAATTCCATGTTATGAGCATCCCCACACTGGCTGTGATCAAAAACGGAAACGTCATAAGCCAGTCAGCGGGCGCGAGACCGAAATCAGATATCCTCGCCATGTTAAAAGGCTAGATCACGGAGGTTCTTTTTGTCAAGGATCGTAACGCCGCCTCTGGAAACCTCCACAATCCCTTCACCGGCAAAGTATTTCAGCATCCGGGATACCACTTCACGGGCAGAACCCATATACCGGGCAATCTGCCCGTGTGTCAGCGCAATGGTATCCGAGCCGGTCCTGGCTGATTCATCCAAAAGGAAGATTGCCAGACGTTTATCCATGCTCATAAACAGTACCTGCTGCATCACCCACATCACATCCGAAAAGCGGCTGACCGCGGTTTCCAACGCGAATACGCGGATGTCCGGATTCCGCCGCGACACTGCCGCGAAAGCAGGACCGCTGACCACACAGCACTGGCTGTCCTCCTCCGCGTCTACGAATACATCAAATGTAATGGCATCCAGGACACAGGAGGCAGACAGCATACACAGATCGCCCCTGCGCAGACGATAAAGTGTAATCTCCTTTCCCTCATCCGACATCATATAAAGGCGCAGGCTCCCGGAACGAACAAAGATTACGCCGGAACATTCTTCGCCGTTGTGGATATTTCTTCCCTTCGGGTAAGTAAGCATATGAGAATTCTGACAGATGTACTCCCTGTCCGCATCGGATATTTTCTCCCAAAAAGGGAAATTTTCTTTATAAATGTTTTCAAAAACGATTTCCGGCATTCTGTTACCATCTCCTTTTCCTTCCCTCATGCCTTACATTTCAATAAATACTCATAAATACTTTTATCATAATCCTGAAACACATTAAAAACAACTCTCTGAATATGTGAGCCTTTCAAATATTCCCTAACCGTCTATACATATGATCACCTCAACTCATTCTTCCTACGTGTATCCTCATATCATTATCCCTTTATATCAACCAAAAATCAAGTTACTATGAAAAAATAGTGGCTAATAAATTTACAAATGTTAAAATTCGCGCCCAAACTCATGCTTGGGTGCATTGTATCAAATTGTGGTACGCAAGCCAGATTGGAAACCCCACATAAACAATCTCATACTGTTCAAAATTCCTTATCTAATGCTTTTTCGGCATTTCTCAAATACCGGACAAAGTGATTCATAACCGGTGAAAGGAACTGCCCTTTCTTCCACACCAGCACAGCCCCGGTGGACAAAACCGGCTCCAGGGGCACAAATCTCAGATTCCGGTAAAGATTATCATGTTCCATGCACAGAACCGCCCCGCCGGAACTGCCCGCCATCACAGCGGCGTTGTAGACCAGATTATAAGTCCCCAGGAGGTTCAGCCTGTCATAGCTGTCACCAAACCAGTTTGCCAATTCGTTCTTCACAGAATCCCGTCTGGGCAGCAAAACAGGAATCTCCCATAAATCCTCCGCCTTTACGGCAGTCTTTCTTCCAAGTTCAGAATCACTTCCCACCAGCACTCCCCATCTGGCCTTCCCCGGCAGACGGATAAACTGGTATTTCCCCACCTCCACCGGCTCCGTCAAGAGGCCGATATCCGTCAGCCCCTTCTCAATACGGTCCTTAACGCGGTCAGCGTTAGAACTGTAAATATCAAAGGTCACCTGGGGATGTTCTTTATGAAAACCGGTCATCCAGTCTGCCAGCAGACCCATGCTTTTCGTCTCCCCGCTGCCAATGGAGATTGTCCCGCTTAAGTTTTCTTCACCCCGCTTCAGCTCGGATTTTGTCTTATCCGCCAGGTCAATCAGTTCTTTGGCCCGCCGCTTCAAAAAAAGCCCGTCTTCTGTAAGGATAATACGGTGCCTCCCCCGTTGAAACAGCCTGACTCCCAGCTCCTCCTCCATCTGGGCAAGCTGCCTGGAGAGGGTTGGCTGTGTAATATGCAGAAGTTCTGCTGCCTTTGTAATATTTTCTTCCCTTGCCACCATCAGGTAGTACTCCAGTACCCGAAGTTCCATATAAACCATGCCTCCTTGTGGTCTTCCTATAACATTGGCGGCTGCCCCAAAGCAGCCGCCAATGTTCAAACTCCCCTGAACGGTATCCCTACGATAAATCCTTTCCGTTGGAAGCAATCACCTTCTGATACCAGTAAAAGCTGTCCTTTCGCCTGCGCTCCAGAGTCCCTTTGCCCTGGTTGTCCTTGTCCACATACACAAGCCCGTAGCGCTTCGCCATCTCCCCGGTTCCCGCGCTTACCAGGTCAGTGCAGCCCCAGACGGTGTAGCCCATGAGATCCACGCCGTCCTCCACAGCCTCCTCCATCTGCCGGATATGCTCCCTCATATATTCAACGCGGTAAGGATCATGGATTCTGCCGTCCGCCTCCACCTTATCCTCCGCTCCCAGGCCGTTCTCCACCACCATGAGAGGGATCTGATACCGCCCGTAAAACTCATTTAAAAGATAGCGCAGCCCCTTGGGATCAATGGTCCAGCCCCACTGGCTCTGCTCCAGATAAGGATTGGCCGGCCCCCGCATCATATTTCCCGCTGCCACCGGAACGGTCGCGTCATCCGTGGCCGTGCTGCTGGAGTAATAGCTGAAGCTGAGGAAATCCACGGTTCCCTCCTTCAGCGCTTCCCTGTCTCCCGGCGCGAAAGGAATCTCAATCCCCTTCTCCCTCCACAGCCGCCTGGCAAAAGCCGGATATATCCCCCGCACGTGGACATCGCCGCAGTAATAATTGGCAAGTTCCATGGTGTGCTGACCCTTGAGTACATCATCCGGGCGGCAGGTGTAAGGGTAGGCAACGCGGCTGAGAATCATGCAGCCCACCTGGTTCTCCCCGTTGATTTCATGGGCCAGCTTCACCGCCTTGGCGCTTGCCACAAGCTGGTGGTGAAGAGCCGTGTAACGCCGCTGCTCATCATCCCAGCTTTCATCCAGGCCTGCCAGGACTCCCACCTGGGTATCCTTCCCCGGAGGCAGGATTCCGCCTCCCATAATATTTCCGTAGGCTCCCATGAGCAGAATATTGATCTCATTAAAGGTCAGCCAATAGTGTACCAGCTCCCTGTACTCCCTGAAAAGCACGCCGCAGTATTTTAAATAGAAATCAATCAGCTTCCGATTGCTCCACCCGCCGTACTTCTTCGCCAGATAATAAGGCAGCTCATAGTGGCTGATTGTCACAAGAGGCTCTATCCCATATTTCCTGCACTCTGAAAATACATTTCGGTAAAACCCGATTCCCTCCTGGTTGGGCTCCTCCTCGTCCCCCCTTGGAAACAGCCGCGTCCAGTTGACGGACATGCGGAACACCTTAAAGCCCATCTCCCCGTACAGGGCAATATCCTCCTTGTAACGATGATAAAAATCCACCGCCTCATGGCTGGGATAATGGTAGTTTGCGAAAATCCCGTCCGTCACATGGCGGGGGGAGGTTTTGGTCCCGCCCGTCATCACATCAGGGACCGAAATCCCCTTTCCGCCCTCCTGCCAGCCGCCTTCAAACTGATTGGCCGCCGTAGCGCCTCCCCACAAAAAGCCTTCCTTCATTCCTTTTCCCATCTTCTCTCCCCCTTACTGCTTTTCTGTTTTGATCATCATTTCTCCGACCTGGCTGCCGCCCTGTTTTACCAGTGACACCGACTGATACGCGAAACTGTTGGTAATCAGAAACGCGGTAACCGTAGGGTATTTTTCCCCGATCTTTTCCAGGTCGAAATTCATGAGAAGCTGCCCCTTTGTCACAGGATCCCCTGTTTTCACCACCGGGTCAAAGCCCTCTCCGCCCAGTTCCACGGTTTCCAGCCCCACATGAATCATGATCTCCATTCCGTCCCTGCTTCGGACTCCGATGGCATGCTTGGTGTCCGCCACCAGAATCACTTCCCCGTCAAAGGGGGCATAGACCTTCCCCTCCGCCGGTCGGATTCCGCAGCCCTGTCCAAGAACGCCTGCGGAAAACACACCATCTCCAATCTCCTCCAATGTGATGATCTCGCCGTTCATGGGACTGTAAATCGTTCCGTCCTCACAAGCCCTGCTGCCCGCTTCCGGCACTGCCGTCCTTTCCTCTGCCGGAACTTCCTGCCTGGTTTCCCCTTTCCCCGCAGAGGCAGGGGCTTTTTGCAGGCTCTCCCCTTTCCTTGTAAAATCCGGAGCTGCCTCAAATTTCAATGACAGGATATAGGTCAGCACCCCGGAAACCACCGCGGAAATAACCAGCGCAATCAAAATATTGTAGAAGCAGGTCATGGAATTGTCGCCTATGTAAAGCAGTACGGCCGGAAGCCCGGAAGATCCTGTGGCAAACCGGTGGGTGTGGGTCAGTCCCGCGTACAGACCTCCGCATCCGCCGCCGATCATGGCCGCTGCCAGCGGGTATTTTTTCGGCAGGTTCACACCATAAAGGGCTGGTTCCGTGATTCCCATCAGGCCGGTCACACTGGCAGAACCGGCAATCTGTTTCAGCTTCCCGTCCTTTGTCCGCAGACACACCACCAGACAGGCAACGCCCTGGGCAATATTGGAACACACACATCCCGGCCCGAAAATACTGTCATAGCCAAGATCCGCCATCTGCATAACACCAAGAGGCGCCACGCCGTTGTGAAGCCCAAACATGACCATCAGCGGCAAAAAGCCTCCGATTACGACAGCCGGAGCCCAGCTCGCGTTGGTACTCAGGAAGGTGAAAAACACACCCAGGCCGTTTCCAAGAACGCTTCCTATGGGCCCCAGAACCGAAAACGCCAGGGTGCCCATAATCAGGAACGTCAGCATGGGGACAAATACCAGCTTTACCGCCTTGGGAATCAGCCGGTCCAGCCATTTTTCCACATACGCCTGCGCCAGCACCACCAGGATAATGGGAATCACACTGCCTGTATAGGTAGTCAGGGTAAAGGGGATAATTTTGAAAAAACGCACCGCTTCCCCCGCGGTTACCAGCGCCGCCCAGTTGGGATGAAGCATGATCGCCGCCACTCCCGCCGCCAGAATCGGGTTGCATTTCAGCTTCTGCGCCTCAGTCACTGCCAGCAAAAGGGGCAGATAGTAGAATATCCCGTCCGCGAACAGGTTGAGAAGATAATACGTCTGGGACTGGTTGTCAATCAGTTCAAATACCACCAGCAGCGCCAGCAAGGCTTTCACCATTCCAGCTCCGGAAAGAGCCGGAATAATGGGCTGGAAAGTTCCGGACACAAAGTCAATCACCACTTCCGCCGGATTCCTCTTTTGTCCGCCTTGGTTTCCTCCCCCGCTCTCCTCTGCCTTTTTCGGCCCCACCAGCCTGTCGATCTCCTCAAACACATATTTTACATGGGTACCGATCACCACCTGGAACACGCCTCCGCTGATCAGTACCTTGGCCACTCCGTCCATGGAGTCAAGGCCGGCCTGATCCGCCTTCCCTTCATCTGCCAGCCGGAATCTCAGCCTGGTCTGGCAGTGATATACATCCAGCACATTTTCTTTCCCGCCCACCTTATTCAGAATTTCCCGGGCAAGTCCTTCATACTCTCTGCTCATTTTACTCTTATGCCTTTCGTTTTATAGTTCATCAGGCGCGCCTCTGATACCTATATCTTACCGAAATTCAGGCTTCAAGTAAAATGCTTGATTTTTCTTTCACCAAATGCCTTTCAGGCATTTTTACCTTTCTGTCCCTTACTTCTTCTCGTCCAGCAGGATCACTCCCTGCTCTGGATTCTTATCGATTGCGCCGATAATCGGAGAAGCCACCCCCTTTGCCCACTGCCATGCAAGGGCGATCTGTGACATTTTACATCCATACTTTTTTGCCAACTCATGGATGCGCTCCACAATCCTCATATCCTGCTGCTCCATACGGTCATACTTGCCCCTTGCCACCCGGTCCATCTGTCCCCGCAGGGAATCCGACTGCCAGACAGCCCTGAGCAGATGTCCCGCTGCCAGAGGGCTGTAAGGCATTAAAGACACTCCCATCTGCCTGCAAATATATTTGAAGTAATGAAAATCATATGGAAACACGCGCCCATCCGCGATCTCTGTCACTTTCGGCAGCTGAGGCACACACAGTTCATAACAAAACCAGCCTTTCCGCATGTATTTCCATTCTTTAATCCTGGTATAAGAAACATAAGCCTCCTTCCATTCTTCCTCTGTCAGCCGGTCGGAATGCAACCAAATATCATAATCTTCTTCCGGTAAAAGAATCTCATTAGATACATATTGGAAACGGTCTTCAGTTAATGGACGGATTACGATTATGTGAGAAAAAACGTAATCAGGTCCTTTGAAGCAGTCCGTCATAAATAATGAGTGAATTGTCAACCGTCAATCCAATATCTCAACTCTTAAGTTTTTAAAGAAGCACTCGCTGTCAATATGGGTATTAAAACCAATCCTTCCGGCTGTCGGCCTATGCTGCATATGGTTTACCTCTAACACCAATTCATTATTCACATAGAACCGCGCGTGATCATCTATCAATACCGCCTTCACATGAGCCCATTCATCTAAGGCAATGGTTTCCACCGGCGCTTCATAATCACTGATTCCAAACTCTCTGTAATAGGACCAAATATAGCCAGGATACGCGAAGTACTGACAGCCATGGGCTCTTCTGAACGCGTTGTCACACTCTCTTCCGTTTGTGGGCCTGATGTAAAAGCCTTCAAATTCCATATCCCGATCATCAATTCGGAAGGCAATGCCAATGAACCCTCTTGCCGCCTCCCAGCAATCCGGTAATAATCTGGATTTCATGTCACATTCGATGATCCCATTTTTCATCACCAGGCCGTTGACGGTTACATAGGAGTTGGTGTCATCTTCCTGGATCTTTTCTGTCTTTACAGACCTGATGCCTTCCCCCAGGATTTCCAGAGAAGTATGCAGAGCAGTCAGATTGTCCGCTGTCAAAGGGATAGATTTCAGACAAGAGACCGCGGCGGCGACAACTTCACCCTCTGATGTTATCACGGTGTTCCCTTTTACGGTCAGGGCATCTGAATGCGCCACGATTGCCTCAGCTCCTTTTTCGTCAAACCACAAGGTCGCCTTGGGCTCAAAGGAAGAAATCGCTATGCATCCATCCTCCGGCGCTGTCAAAGCGGCCACCTCCAAAGCGGCTTTTTCTTCCTGTGTATACTTGGCCTGTGTAGCCGGATTGATCACATCTTTGCTTAAGAACCGATCAGTAAAGTAAATCGTTTCAATGTTTAACTCCTGATTGTTAATCGATAACGCGATATAAGTCCTGTTCATAAATATTCTCCTTTTGTGTATATTTTTTAATTATATCCTGTAACCACAGATTCCATCTGCCCTATTGACAAAGATCATATGCCTCATTATAATTTGACTGTTACATCAAACATGGATGTCGCGACTAAGTTGAAAGGATTAAACCCAATGAAAAAGAAAGCGGAATTACCTGACTGCCCCATGGCAACCACAGTGAGCCTCATCGGCAGTAAATGGAAGCTGCTTATCCTGTGGAATCTGCTGATACGCCCATGGCGTTTCAATGAACTGCGCCGTGAATTGGATGGCATCAGCCAGAAAGTCCTGATTATATGCTTCAAATATCCGTCAATAATCTCATCAATCTTATTATCCCTATCCCATCTCGCATTATAGGCAATCAGCATAAGCCCCCTGGTACGGATATAGGAATTGTCACTGTCAAGCATATCACCCAGCCTGTCCATATAAGGATAGACCTTGTCCGTTTCCACGCTTTCTTTCTGCAATTCCTGTAATGCCCTGTATGCCGTCTTATTATTTTTATCAAATAGCAATTCAAATGCTTCTGCCGTATTTATCGACATAATAACACCCTTGCCTTTCATTGCCGTGTTTGGTCTATTCAAAGCCAAACGGACATTTATCTATTCAAATTTCTATCAACACTTTCCCGTCAGGAAAGCCTTCTTCCTCATGTGCCTCCGTCTATCTCTTCCGTCCTGTCACAAACACGTCCAGACCGCCGCCCATGCCTATAAATCTCCTGAACCTCCCTCCATCCCGGCACATATTTACGCGCTATCCCTAATCAAATCCATATCCAGATCAAACCGTGATACATTCATCTGGCCGTGTTATTGACATAATCCTATATATAAAATCCAACCTCCGCTCCTAAAATGATTCCAAATATTTCTGGAGCCTATCCACAAACTGTCCAACATGTATCCCATCCACAAAAGAATGATGAGCCTGGACAGATACGGGCATGACAATCTTACCATCCTTCTCATAATACTTCCCCCAGTCAAACAAAGGCGTCGCGTTATCCTTTTTCCCAGAATTGGTATGTGAGATATGCGTATAGGTGACCCAGGGCATAGGCGAACACTGGAACACATCATTTCCAAGGGGACCAGTAAAATATTCCTTCTGCTCCCTCGCGATCCTTCCCGCCATCTCCACATATTCCTGGATACTGCCCCGAAGCGGCACATTCACCACTTTGAACAGCCCCGTATCCTGATTCAGATAAGTAAACGCAGTATCAATATGCTCAAAAAGAACCACCTTCCCATCCAGGAAACGATACCGGAACGCTTCAATCTCATCCGCGCATTTACATACCGCATACACAAACGCAAGCGTAAAAGAAAGATTCCGCGCCTTCACCTTCCGCCGGAAATTCGTGATATCCACCTCAAATGTCACACAGAAAGCAGGTTCCACGCTCTCCCTGAAAACCATACAGTGCATGGCCCTCTCCCAGTTTTTTTCATCTATTACCTGATAGGTATTCATTCCAGATCCTCCCTTTCCAAATCCTTTTTATAAATCTCCAATTCATAAGTTTTCCCACTGCGCTGGTCTGTCCTCCGCTCCGAATACTGATAAGTCAATCCGCAGGATAAGGCCAGTGCCCTTGAAGCAAGATTCTCTGCCCGTGTAGAATAATAAAATTCCTGCCCGTCTAAAGAAATACAGTATTCCATCAATAAACGCAGGATCTGTTTCCCATATCCCCTTCCCACATACTCCGGCCCCAGGGCAATACCAGTCTCATGAAAAATACGCGGCTCTGTTTCCTCCACTCCGGCAAAACCAATGGCCTGCCCGCTGCCCCTCTCATAGACCAGCCACGCATCATGGGTTTCCTGCCACGCGATCGTCCTCTGTATCCTCTCCCTGGCCCCATCCTCATCAGCCGTCACTTTCCATACCATATATTCTGCTGTTTCCGGCCTTGACCAGACATTCCGGTATATCGATCTCCAATCCTCATATTTTGCCTTTCCTAGAATAATATCTTCTGTCTCCATCCTGCCTTCATCCCTCATAAACACCCCCATCACAGCCAGACCGCCCAGTCTCCGTAATCAAAAGTTCCGCTCCCATGACGCAGTTTCCCGCTCTCCTTCAATCCCCGGAAAGCATCCCTCATACGGCCGATGATCTCCGGATGGATATCCAGGGAATGGTGCGCCGGAAACACCCTTTCCACAGGAAGAAGCGCCATTTTTTCCAGTGAGGAAAGATAAGCTCCCGGATCTGTAGATGGATAATACGCGAACAAGGTATCCTTGTAGATCAGATCCCCTGTAAAAAGATATCCACGCTCCGGTTCCCAAAAGCACATATGCCCCGGTGAATGTCCCGGCGTATGAAACACCTTTATCATCCTCCCGCCAATGTCAATCTCTTCCCCGCCGCGCAGAACCATGGACGGCCTCCCCTGGAACATCTCATAGCTGCCCACATCATAGCCTTCCGGCAGTTCACAACGGTCAACTACCATGCCCCTGACCGTTTCCATAGGCAAAGGAAATCCGCCCGACAGCCACCCCAGTTCCTCTTCATGGGCATAGAAATCCGGAAAATATTTATGCCCTCCGATATGATCCCAATGGATATGCGTGGCAACAGCCGTAACTGGCTGGTCTGTCAGCTTCACCACCTCGTCATAAATATTACAGATCCCAAGCCCCGTATCGATCAGCAGGCTCCGCCCGGAACCATTCAGCAGATAACAATGTGTTTCCTCCCAATGCCGGTATTCGCTGATGATATAAGTATCCTCGTCTATCCTGTCAACCGTAAACCATTTATCCATCTGTTCCCTCCTGAAAATCTTTATCCCTTTCCATCTGCCGCCTTTTCCATTGTATGGTAACAGAGATAATCCCCGCCCCCTGTCTCAATCTTCTCATAGGTTTTTATCCGGTATCCCCGTTTCAAATACATACTTTCCGCTGGAAAAGACGCATCAATATGTACTGCCTGATATTTTCTGAAAACCATATCTTCCCTGGCAAGCGCTTCCCTTATCCTCCGTTCGTTATGCAGGTCCAGAAAAAACTGTACTGCCCCAGAAGGATAATAATGGGGATAGACGGCCCTTATTGTCTTCTCCACAATCTCCGCCCCCTTCACCGGACATTCCGCCCGCTTTAGCCGCATACCAAAATCTTTATCCTTGCCATTTGTTCTATGAAATTCCATATAAAAGCCCTCCGGAAATTGAAAGCCTAAAACTCGTACCTTGTCCCATGTGAAAGCAGCAGCCCATCTGTCAATTCCACACATAAAATAACCGTGTTCTCATCCTCAAGATCAGCATGCCCGTTATCAATCCATTCAGAGAACACTTCTTTCAGCCTCTTTGCGATCCTATGGTTTTCTTCCTTTCCAAAATAACCTAAATTTATCCCCCTGCCATGCGCGGTAAACCACTCACCAGCTATCGCGATCACAGGATTGTTTTCTAAATGTTTTATTTTATTTGAAAGCGCGTAGGTAATAACATAAAACGCTCCATTCTCATAATAGGCATTTACATACCGTACATAAGGAACTCCCTTTTCCGCTGTCGCCAGCGCGATCACCATATCTTTTCCAAATCGCTCTGTCATTATTTTTTCAGCTTCTTCACACATTTTTTTCATATGCCCATCTCCTTTACCGCTTCCAGGCCGGAAGATCAGAATTTATATTTCCTCTTTCAACAGAGAATACATTTTCATATCGATCACTTTCCCGTCTTTTACCGCATTATTTCTTAACGTCCCCTCATACTGAAAATCTGCTTTTTCCAGGACACGGCAGGATGCCGTATTATACGCAAATGGCTCTGCATAAATACGGAGAATATCACTTTTCTCAAAAACATATTTGCAGACCTGTTTTACAGCCTCTGTCATAATCCCCTTTCCCCAGTATCCTTCCGCAATATAATATCCCAGCTCGGCTGTCTGCCTGTGGATATTCCTCTGGCGGAAAACACCGATACTTCCCACCACCCGTCCATCTGCAGTTATGGCAAAAGCAAATGTTTCATTTTCATCCGCAGACAGCATAGCAGAAATAAAATCCACTCCGTCTTGTTCCGTATAAGGATACGGCAACCCATCTCTAAGATTATCCTGTACTTTTCTATTGGAAAGAGCCGCCGCCAAATCCGCCGCATCCGCCAAATCCCATTTTCTTATTTTACAAATCACTTTTTTGCCTCCCTGATGGATCGTCTTCCATAACAGACTCTATTATACAGCATATCGCCAGCCAATGGAACGGACTTTCTAAGAACTTACCAAAAACAAATCAATACATATACAGCTACAATGTACTTACATAAGAAAACTCCGACATATATCAATATGCCAGAATTTTCCCTATTTTACCTTCAAACCATATATTACGAACGCTTCCGCCCATTCATCTGAAACACATCATGCCCTTTGATACTCTTCACCGCCTGCCCCAGACTCCCGGCCCTCCCATGCTGATGATACGGCTGGGAAGCCCTGTGCTTATGAAAAATAATACACTCCCCCTCCCCCGGATACTCCGGGTTATGGATATACCAGATATGCCCCGTATTCTTCGACTGGATTGTTACATCATATTCCTCCGCCAGAATAATGTTAAAATAAGACCTATCCAACCTCCCAATCTCTTCCGCCTGGAACATCAGACACTCCCCCTTTCCCGAACCACGCCGCCAGCGCGTCCTCCACGATACCCGCCACCTCCCCAGGTTTCACCCCGCCAAAATACCTCTCATACACCTCCGCCGACAGCCTCATGCTCCTTCCGGCGGCCGCCTTCTTGCCTTTCCCGCCATCCAGCGCCCCCAGCACAGCCTCTTCCGTCACATTCCCCGCCATGCCTCTCACGCATTTCGCCGTCTTCACATCCAGCTTAATCTTCCCCGTATCCGCCAGCCCGGACACCACTTCCTGCTCCTTCTCCGACAGATAAGACAGATCCACCGCCGCCACCAAAGACAGCGTCTCCTCGTCCAGCCGCCCCTTCAAAGGCTCCTCCAGCTTCTGCACCCGCATATACCTGGCAATATTCCTCCCGGTCATCCCATACTCTTCCCCGATTGCATCCCGGCTCTTCAACCTGTGGACATCACGTCCACAAGTCCCCGCCGTGTCCTGCCCGTTCAGTCTTGCAATCTCCTCCAGAATATCATTCCGCCGTCCCTGGCTGCTGACCTTCTCATACCGCTCCGCCAGCACCGCCGCCTTCTCGCTGGGCAGAAGCTCCGCAAAACCCCTCTGTATCACATTAGTCTCAATCACATACACATAAGCGTCCTCTTCCGTCAGGTCCGTCTTCACAATGGCCGGAATCTCCGTCAAGCCTGCCAGCCTCCCCGCCACCTGCCGGTTATGCCCCGCAAGCATCTCATACCCGCCCCCCTCCTGCCACACGATCACCGGATTCAGGACCCCATGATCCTTAATGCTCTCCACCATATCCTCCAGACGCTCCCCCTCATACAGCCGGAACGGATGCCTCCGGAACGGGCGGATACTGTCAATGGGCAGCATCCTGATCCCATCCTCCACAGCGGAAACCTCTTCCGCCCCCGCCAGCAGGTCCACAGCGTCATTAAAAATCTTCCTCTTCGTCCCATTAGCCTTCATACGAAACCAACTCCTTTGCAAGATTGATCCGCTTCCGTATCTTCACCACCGTCCGCAGAAGATCCTGCATCCCCATCATAGCCAGAAGCTGGGGGTTCACCGTGATAATCACCTCGTCCGCAGCAGCCAAAGCATTGATCGTCAAAGTCCCCAGCGACGGGCAGGTATCAACCAGAATATAATCATACCTCTCCCGCAGCGGCTCCAGAATCCCGGACAGCATCCGCTCCGCCCCCATCTCCAGCCGCAACTTCGCATCCACCACCGACAGATAAATAGACGATGGGATGAAATCCACCCCGTCCTTCGTCCGTATGTACCTCTTCGGGGACGGCATCTTCTCGTCCTCAATCTGCGCCATCATCAGATGCCCAATGGTATCCTCCAAAACCCCCGTATCCTCCACGCCGAAGCACGTTGTCAAATTCGCCTGGCTGTCAAAATCCACAGCCAGAACCCGCTTCCCCATCTTCCGCAGACAGTACGCCAGATTGAACGTAGTGGTAGTCTTCGCCGTACCCCTTTTTGTGAACCGATCATATATATCTTTCCCATCCTCAATACCTCGCTTTCTTCTCCGCAACCATGCTCAACTGCTGTTCCTCAAACACATCAATGTAATCCACGGTCTCCCTCGGAACAATGACCGGCTTCCCTTCCTCACACCGGACCGTCAAAAGCGTCCCCGCCCCGAACCCCAGCTCTTCCAGCCACAGCCCCTTCAACATGATCGTCGGTGTGGGCTTATAATTACGCCCGCTCTGCTCATAAACCTTAATCTTCCGAACTTCCTTCTTCATCTATATCCCGTCCCTTCCACCGGCCCGCAGACCGGACTATCCATTGCTTCTCCGTCACTGAACTAACCCTGGGATTTTACAGAGACCGCCTCAGGCGCAACAGCCCGTGCCTCTCCCTGCAAAACAGAACTATTTGTTTCCGAACGAAACGATATGCTATCTATAAAAATCAAAATCTCTGCTACACAAAAACTTCAAAACCATCACAACAATATGGGCGCTGTAAGTTCCCCGGCTTTCCGTAAATAAATCTCATTTGTTCCCATGGTACAGAAACACAGGTTTAACCCTCCCATGGCGCCCGGTTCACATTAAACCCGGCCGAAACCTGTCAGCCAATATTACAACGCCCCCGTTGCAACCCGTCAGCATTTATAAGGACTTCGGACCTTCAAATCCATCACCAGAGGATGGTATGGTTGCTTTAATCGCTATCAGACTTTCATACTGCTGGCCAGCAATATATGTAGAAGTGAGGTTATTCCGTTCTCCCTTTCGGGCATAAAAAAATTGGGACTAAGGAGTGCAAACCCGTTGATTTTACTGGATTTCTCTAACCTTGTCCCAATTATAACACCATCATCTCTGAGAGGATGGGCAATATTCATTTCCACATATTTTTCAATAATCTCGTCGTATGTGGATTGAGGCATATGGTCGATATGTTTTAGCGCGGCGTCCAAATACATGACCGGAGCAAATCTGAAATTGCCTTTTGCTATATTGACCGTCCTCCCCTTTCCTGCGAACTCATAGATCTCATCAAACAGAAATCTATGAATTTTCGCAAGCCCCGAGAATTTTCCCGCTTCAAAATCTTCAATCATATTGCTCTCGTACAGTTCAACAGCTTTAAGTTTGCTTATCTTCTCCTCTTCCCTGGCAAGTTCCGCCGAATTGTTGATACCCGGTCCGTTTTCCAGAGCCATATCACTCCTCCGCCAAACCCACAGTTATTGCCTGGTCAAGGCGGCATCCACTGCCGCCAGTTCCTCCGGACCGAAATACATATTTCTCATCACCAGAATCAGCGCCCCGTACTCGGCGCCCATGGCGGCCCGCAGCACAAAGAGGCGGTCTTTCATCCCGCTGAAATTGTAGAATGTATTCCCGAGAAAAACCGCCACCTCCATGGCCCCTTTCTCCCCCGCAGACGCTATATTGGGATCAGAGCGGAAGGCTTTCAGCATGATCACCAAAGTGCTCATCAGATAGGGATCCTCCTTCAGGAGCACGGTGGTGAAGCGAATACATTCCTCCATCTTCCCGTTATTGAAACAGCACACTGCCAAAAGCTCATAGGCCTTCTGGGGATTGGCTGCCGTCAGCATGGCTTTTCCCGTGGTTCCGTACCGCTCCAGCGTCTCTAAGGCTCTGCGCAGATGCTTTTCCGCCTCCGCCCAGTTTTCTTTAGTGAGAAGATATCCCACCAGAATATAGTCAAAATCCGCTTCCTCCGGCCACTGCTGGATTCCCTGTCTGTAACATTCCATGATGGCCTCTTCCTCTGTTTTAGGGTTCACAATCAGGACCTGGAGAAGCCTGAGACAGACCACGGAGGAAATCACGTCGTAGCTTCCCTTGAACTCATCAGGCATCAGGGCCAGAGATCTGCCCAGAGCCTCCTCCGACTTGTCCCACTCGCCCATGTTCATATACTCCTGCCCCAGATATCCCCACATAGCGAAATCATCCGGGTTTTCTTCCACTTCCCTCTTGATCAGTTCCAAATTTCTCCCGACTTTCTTCCCGCTCTCCGCCTCCCCGTAACCTGTATGAAAGATGGTCAGCTTATCCACCATATCCGCAGATGCTATGGGATGATGGTCCAGCGAACAAAGCCCCTCGTGGATTCTCCCCCGGTATCTCAGAGTGGGGAGGTTGCGGAAGATCCGGACTTGCGTCATCACGGAGATAAGCGCCCCGTCGTCCTTCAGATTCACCAGAGAGGCAAATATGCTCTCCTTTCCCTGAGAGTGAGCCTCCCTCACCGCTTTCAACAAATCCTTCGCTCCCTCTTCTGTAAAATACTCATCTGCGTCCAAAAACGCGATCCACTCATACCGTGCCTTCTCGATGGCAAAGTTCTTGGCCGCCGAAAAATCATCGATCCACTGAAAATGGTACACCTTAGCGCCCATCTTCTCCGCCAGCTCCACAGTCCGGTCTGTGGAACCGGTATCCACCACAATCTGCTCCGACACGATCCCCTTTCCCCAGGAGAGCGCCCGTTCTATGGTACCTTCCTCATTTTTTACGATCATGCACTGAGATATTCCGGGAGTGCCTGCTTTCTTCATTTCCTGTCCCCTTCTCTGTGTTTTTTTCTGTTATTGATGACATGTCAATTTTCAACCCACAATACTTTCCAGGATCCAATCTGCGCAGTGGCTCCACGTATAATTCCCCGCCGTCTTCTCATAGCCATTGTTGATGATCGTCTCCGCCAGTTCTCTGTCTCCAAGCAGCTTTCTGGCAATATCCGGAAGCCTCTCCAGATGATCCAGATCATACAGGGCGATATCCACCCCGTCGGAAAAATTCTCGTCGATCCATGTGCTGGAATCTGTCAGAGGCACGGAACCCTGGAGCAACGTATTGAAAATCCGGTCATGAGTCCCTTTCTTAAATCCCGGCATGACATTCAGGTTGATCCTGGCGTCAGCCATGTAAGCCAGGGTTTCTCCGTATGGTATCCTGTCGTCGATCCTGTGTACATTTGGCAGGCCTGCCGCAGGATGATTCTCCCATCCTCTCCCCAGAAGATAGATATCCAGCCCCGACTCTGCAATCGCCGACACCACCCTCTCCCTCTGGTACATACGGATGGCCCAGTCAAAAGCCTCCAGAAGAGCACTCATCTGCTTCTGCACTTCATCAGACAGCTTCCATCCCGCCTGCTCTGCCACCGCCAGGAAACCCTTCCACGCCGAGAAGCCGCTGTTGACTTTGAGGAAAACATAGACTTTCTGGCACAAATCATAGACAGTGCTACCCCTGGGACACGCCTTTTCGATCTGGGCTATCCTGTCATCCGGCCTGTAGTAGGTGCCGCAGAACAGAATATCATACGCCCTCTCGTCATAGGGAATCCATCTCTTCTTCTCCGGCAGGACCCCCACATGGGGCATAAAACTCACAGACTCTGCGCTTTTCTTAAAATATCTCTCCACATATTCTATATGCTCCCAGTCACAGCAAAAGAGATGGTACCTCTCCGGGGGATTCTCCAGGAAGGGCCGGAACCTGAAGGGAGGATCCATAAAAATGTTTATCACATCCGCTCTGTGTTTGTTCCAGCATTCGATAAAAATATTATCCTCATCTTCTGTTCCCAAAGTGTCAAAACACACAACCGCGTCAATCTTTTTTAATTCGAACTGCTTAAAACGTCCAAGAGAGTTGGGAGTATCTTCCGAGTGATCTCCTGACAGAATCTTCCTCAGATCCAGAATAAATGTCTCATGGCCTCTGGCCTGCAGTTCTCTATCCAGCTGATCCGTAAAATAATTGAATGACTCCGTATCACTGTAAAACAACACGATCCTCAGCCTTTGTAATCCTTCTGTATCTTCCGTCTTCTCTCTTTCAAGGGCCTGATCTACCGCCTGAAGCTCTTCCTCGGTAAACATCCCCCTGACAATCTTCTCCAGTTCCTTATATCCCGCAGCCATAGCCGCCCGCAGCACAAAGATCTTATCGCCCAATATCTGAAAATTGTAGAAATTCCTTCCTAAAAACACAGCCGCGTCGGTGGCTTTCGTGTTCTTGTCAAGGGCAAAGGCGGTCAGCATCACGGTCAGTGTGCTCATCAGATGAGGATCCTGTTTCAGAAGTGCCGTAGTCAGCTGGACACACTCTCCTGATCTGCCGTTGTTAAAACAGCAGATGGCTACCAATTCATAGATCTTCATAATATCCGCCGACACGAAGGAACACTTTGCCGTGTTCCCGTACTGTTCCAGCAGATCCAGAGCTCTCCTAAGATGCCTCTCTCCCGCCTGGTAGTTGGTGTGGGCCACATAGTATTTCCCCATGATGTAGTCAAAGTCCCCCTCCAGGGGCCATCCTCTCACCGCTCTCTCATATACCTTCAAAAGTTCCGCCTCGTCTGTCTCCGGAAAATACGCGAGAAGCTCCAAAAGCCGGAACCAGCAGCCGGAGGTACTCATGTCATAGACGCCGTTCATGCTCTCCGGCATCAGAGCCGTGGATCTCCGGTAACACTCCTCCGCGCTCTTCAAGTCCTCCAGAAGCTCATACTCATTTCCCAGGGCCCACAGCATCTCGTAGTCATCAGGATGCTCCCGAAGCTCCGCCTGAATCAACCGGAAATTCCTTCCCGACCCTGCCTTCTTTCCGGACTCCGCCTTACCGTAACCGGTGTGGTAGATAGACAGATCCTTCACGGCGTCCAGGAGCCTGGGAGGCCTGCCATCCCTGGTCCTGAGATACTCGTGGATCCGCCTCCTGTATCCCAGCCCCGGCAGATTTCTAAAAAGGCGGATCTGGGACTGAACTGCCATGATATTCCCGTGGTTGTCCAGATGAACCCAGCCGGTCATGATGCCCTCACATGGGTCGTCCTTCAGACTCTCTATGAGAGCAGGAAGTTTCCCAGCGTCCTCCGGAGCAAAGTACTCGTCCGCGTCCAGAAACGCGATCCACTCACACCCTGCCTTGCTGATGGCAAAATTCTTGGCGGCAGCGAAATCGTCGATCCACTGAAATTCATAGACCTGCGCTCCCATCTGTCTGGCTATCTCCACAGTCCTGTCGGTGGAGCCTGTGTCCACCACGATCTGTTCCGACACGATCCCCTTCCCCCATGTCAAGGCTTTCTCTATGTTTTTTTCCTCGTTCTTCACGATCATACACTGGGATATCCCTGGGCAAGCTGTCCCTTTCATATAGTTCTCTCCTTCATATCACTGTAATTTTTCTGAGTTCCTGCGAATACAACTTGTCTAACCAAGAAGGCTTTCAAGTGCTAATACTTTCTCCCTAGATACCTGTATTTCCTTCAATCTATTTACAAGTGTTTTGAATCCTCCCCTTCTACGAATCTGCTCATCTTTATTGCGATTGTATGCCATCACCAACACGCTATAAAGATTTTCTTCAGAATTATCTACACGCTTTTCATGAATGATCATTTCGAAAAAAGAAGCCATATGGACTTGTGTCAGACATTCAAAAGCTGCGACAAATTCAAAAAAATAACCATTGACTGTAGTCCTTTGCAGTTTTTTTATAAACACTAGATACTCAATAAAAAAATCGGCAAGTCTTTCCAAATCTTCTTTTTCAGAAATAGTTCCCGACATAATGCCCTCATTTATATATCCCAATGTTTTTCCCGGAAACATAAAAACAGCCATTGATAAAAACGCACGGCTGCTTATGCTGATTGGAATTAAACGCATGGCTTTCAAGAAATAAATCCAAAGTTCCAGACGGTAACAAGCATAGATCCCCTGATGCCGAAACACCTCTTTCATAACCATCGAGTCACGGATTTTATTTTTAATTTCCTCCAGATCCCTGTATTTGCGAAAAGGAATATACACTTGTCCTTTTTCTCTGTCCTGATGCTGGCAAACCATGTGGGACAAATGACAGCTGAAAACATTCTGGTCAGAGATATTGAGAGTTATCAGTTCCTTTCCGCCATACTCAACTTTTATATATCCTATCCCTTCATCTATTAAAAAACGCGGCCTGCAAAGAGGAAGGGGCAGACAGATTGACAGTATATATCCCGCATAGTTCATGATCATCCCTGAAATACAATTACATTCCAAACCTTCAGATCTCATACAGTCACGGCTGTCTGTCCTGATACCTGTATCTTGGCTGTAATACATCTCTTCAAATCTCAAACGTACATATTCTATTGCTTTTTCCATCATGTACTCTTACCGCCATCCAACCTATTTCTCAGGCGAATATCTCCGGTATCCCCCATTCCTCTAAATTATCCTTATGTTCATAGACAAATTCTTTAAGCACTTCTATTCCTGTGTCATTACCATGGACTTTCATGTACTCACTGTAGCATTCCATAGCCTGCTCTGCCCCTGTCTTATGACCTTTTTCCCAAAGAGGGCTGTTGGACTGATAGAGCATATCTCTTACCAAATCTTTGTATTTTTCCAGAACATAACGAAAACTCTGCTCTCCAGCTGCCACATAAGAACCGACCACCCCTTTATGGATCCCTATATTACAAGAAGCGATTCCAGAATCCCATACCTGCAGCTGACTTGCGCTTACCTCATGCACTTCATCTCCCTTGATGCCCTCATAAAATCTGCCGACAGTCAATCCTTTCTTTCTTTCTTTCCTTCTTTGAGCCCTGTTTTCATCAACTTTTCCATTTTCAAAAAAATAACGTTCTGCCAACTCCTTATGGATGCAGCTATCACTCTTAATCTGTTCCAGGATCATCTCCAACTCTTTGTCTTCTTCTACCAGAGGTTCCACGAAATCCGGCAGTTCCTCCTGAAACAATCCTCTGATATCAGCATAATTTAATTCAGCAAATTCCTGCGCGATATCTGCTCCATAGCAGAGTGCCAGCATTTCTCTGTCAAGGGACATATCTGTGAAAATATCTTTATACCTGTCTCTTAGATACAGGCCATATGCATGATTGATCAGAGTACTAAATAACTTCATTTGGTATAAAAGCGCATCCTGACTCTGCTCTTTCATACACAATTCTCTTACAATACCCGACGTTTTTTCACTGCTGATTCTCTGACATGTCCAGGTAATAATTTCCCCCGCTGTAGAAGTATCCATTTTTTTAACAAATACATACGGTATATAAGTTATCTCATCAATGTATGTGCTTCCAGATACACGCAGACAGCTGTCATATCCCAGTCTGTCAAACAGCGCAACATCTCTCTTCCTCTCGAACAAAACCCAAGACTCTTCACCTTGAATTCTTTGATACGAGGTGGAATTATCCATAACTATAAAATCCGTATCAAAATTTTTCACACAAACATATGCCCCACGCGTATAATAACTCCCTACAAACGAAATATACGGTGTAGCACAGGCATAAATCAGATTGACAAACTGACAAGAAAGCCTTCTCCATTCCCAGTTAAAGGCATCCTCCGGCTTACTTTTTAATCTTTGCAGCAATCTGTCATCCAGTTTTGCATTGCGGCTTTTACAACATACATGTATATTCACGTCAGCTCTCTCATATCCAGGGTCAATGGACTCATATAGCCGCCGAAGTCCTCTTCCGTGTATTACGATATCATCAACGATCAACACCGAATTTTTTTTAATCTGTTCTCTATATTTATATACGGCATGATCAGACAAAAAGGTGCCATATACGTTGATGTTTTCGCCCTCGTTAAGAAGTATAATCGGATAAAAAATCCGGAATAATACCTGACTTCTACGCGCTCTCAAAATCTTATATTCCTTTTTCTCTTCGAGAACATCACAAAAAAAGTCATATACATCTTCGTAGTTATCCAAGAGTATGCTTCTGGCCTTCTCTTCCCTTTTTAAAATCCGTTCTCTGTCCTTCACACACGTCTGCAAAGACACCTTCCACCCACCCATAATCACCGTCGCTGACATTATCTTCTCTCCATCTTATGTTTCTAAAACTGTTAACATGCTATTCTTCTCTTCCAGCATGACACATCCATCCTGATAATTGCCATTCTCCACTGTAATTTCCAAATTGGCACGAATATCTTCTGTTTGGGAACCGTACAGCATTTTCTTAAGCCTCAGCTCCAGCTTTAGACAGCGTTGTCTCTCATAAGGTTTCATCATTATTGGTTCGAAACACTGAATTCTGTAAAAGTAATTCATTGTCTCCTTGGAATTAGGAACCTTTAAATCATCAAAGTTCAGATATATCTCCAACTGTTTTCTCGCTTTTATCTGTACGCTGACAGTATCTAATTCATAACATTCGTCTGGAAGGTAATCAGATTTTAGCAATCCCCATTCTGCTTTTTCAATAGCAATATCATAATAAGGATCAAATTTATCAAAACTCAACTTCAAGATAAATCGTCCGGATATGTCTCCTCCCCTCAAGACAGATGGGACATAATCTCTCCACAGATCATACAGTTTTATCTGTGAAACAGTCAAACCATTAATCTCTGATTCACGGCTGATTCGCTGTATCTTTATATCCAAACGCAACGCAACAATACCCAGAATCACCGTGGCAATAACCCCAAAATAACTTCCAAAAAATGTATACCAGGATTCGACTCCCTGAGACAGCTGAGTAAATCTTCCCAGCCATCCAACTTCTTTACCCTGAGACAGATAATCAGCCAAACGCAAAAAACCTAAAAATAAATAGGCAAATACATATAGTGATACTGCTATGGCAAGGGTAAATCTAAACGGATACCTGATCATTTTCTTTATAATCCACTCTTTTACACACATTCCGCATGTTTCCTCTCGCACATTTATCGCTTCACACACTCTATTGTGTCTATGATATCATACTTGGTCCAGGTTTACAATCATTTTATATGTTCTGAATCTGCAAGTTCTTATCTCCTCTACAAGTTCCTGTTTTACAATCTTCTTTCCAGTCTTTATACACACTCTCCCAATCATATGCAGGACCATACGAGGCAGCCGCCAAGCATATCTCCTGAACCACTTCCAGATCCTCATCTAATTCCTCCGCTATCTCTTCCTGTGTCTTTCCTTTTCTCAGCTTTTTACATACCTGTTCCACCAGCTTACTGGCAATCCCCTGCTCAATTCCCTGTTCAATACCCCGCCTAATTCCAATCTCCGTCCCAGCCTTCAATCCGTCGTCAAATATCATCTTTCCCACCTGTGTCATCTCAATCTCCTCCTTTATCCTGTCACGGCAGTCTTCTTCAATCACCTTATCCGTAAATGTCAGAAGACCTGCCAGCGTTTCCACCTTCTTCCGGCGGTCCTTTATCTGCTTCACAAGTTCCAATGTCCTTACAATAAGTCTCTGCTTGTTCTCCTTCCCCTTCACCGTCAGCGGCAGGATCATCAGCTGAATCTGATCCTCCCCGCTTATCTCTTTCTCCAGCCTGATCTTCTCTTCCAGCTCCCTGTATATCCTTTCCGTATCCTGCCCCACCAGATACCCCGCCTCCACCCTCACCGCTACTCCGTCCAGATCATACTCCTCCCTCGCCGACTCCACATCCGCCGTGTAAACCACTATGATCTTTAGACGTTTCAGCTTGTGGAGGCCCTTTTGCCTCTCATACCTTCTCAACACCCTGGCCGCGTAATTTAGGTACTTCACAAAATTCTCCAGCGAATAGTCCGACTCGTAATCCATGATGGCTATCACACCGTCTTCCAGCAGGAACAAATGGTCCAGCCGCAGCTCGTTGCTCTCAACCGCCGGCAAATTCGTGGGCAGCACTTGTTTAATCCTCACACCCGGCAGACCCAAGACCGCCAGGCTCTTCCCCTTCAGCGCCTCGCCTGTCATCTTGGAGGCCACATCCTTGTTCTGATACACGATATCAGACTTCCCTTTTCCCATACATTCTCCTTTCATTATATCTTATTTCCCGGTATCTGTGCAACAAAAAATTTTCTTCTGTTTTGGTGATGTTTCCGTGATTCCTCTGTGAACATACAGTGTGATAAAACGATTAACCTAGATCCTGTCAAAAAAGAATTTTGACACAGAAATATGTAGTTTAGAAATATTTCTCAATCAACTCAATGGGGCTGAACCTGATATCAGGCTGATCTTCCGAACATTCATGATCTGCTTTGCCAGGCGGGGCGGGAGAAGAAACTCCCGCCGAACCGATTATGACGCTGTGTCCAAAACTTGACAGCAGATGTTTCCATATCTTATCTGCCATGTAATGACAATATCATAACACACCTGACATATTCCGTAAAGCAATTAATTATTACAACTTTCTTTTATTGTTTAGACAGAGCCGAATCCACCACCGCAAGTTCCTCCGGGCTGAAATAGATTTCTCTCATGACCTTCACCATCTCTCCATATTCCGCACCCATAGCGGCACGCAGCACGAACAGACGGTCTTTCAGAGTGCTGAAGTTGTAAAACGTGTTCCCCAGGAACCCCGCCACCTCGCCGGCTCCTGCCTCTCCCAGCCCTCCGATGTTGGGATCCCTGCGGAATGCCTTCAGCATTACCACAAGAGTGCTCATCAAATGCGGATCCTGTTTCAACAGTATGGTGGTATAGCGGACACACTCGTCCAATTTCCCGTTATTGAAACAGCACACTGCCAGAAGTTCATAGGCTCTCTGCATGTTGGCAGCCACCAGCATGGATTTGTTCATGGTTCCATGCTCTTCCACTATCTCCAGAGACCTGCGCATATGGAATTCCGCAGCCTCCCAGTCTTCCTTTTCCAGGAAATACTGCACCAGGAGAAAATCAAAGTCCGCCTCCTCCGACCACATTTCCGTTGCTTTCCTGTAGCAATCCATGATATCTGACTCATTGGGTTCCGGTTTGGAGATCAGAATCTGCAAAAGCCGCTCGGCTGACAGGGACATAATCACATCATATCTTTCTCTCCAATCTTCCGGCATCAGAGACAGAGCTTTGCGCAGGGCTTCCTCCGCATCGTCCAGATTCTCCCTGTCCATGTACTCTTGTCCCAGATATGCCCACATCGAGAAGTCGTCCGGATGTTCTTCCAGCTCCCTTTGAATCATCTTCAGATTGCGCCCTTTCTTTTTTGCGGCTCCTGTATCCCCGTAACCAGTATGGAAGATGGACAGTTCCTTCGTCATATCCACCGTGGGTATGGGATGATCGTCTGTGGCGATAATCGATTCATGAATCCTCCCATCATATTTGAGGGTGGGAAGATTTCTGAAGATCCTTCTCTGAGAACCCACCGTCAGAACAGTCCCGTCATCCTTCAGGTTTACCCACGCAGTGATAAGACTTTCCGTGCCCAGAGGATGCAGCTGACGGATAGCGTGAAGCAAAAACTCCGCCCCCTCCTTTGTCAAATATTCGTCCGCATCCAGAAACGCAATCCACTCATATTTGGCTTTTTCTATAGCAAAGTTTTTAGCTGCGGCAAAATCGTCAATCCACTGAAAATGGTACACCTGAGCTCCCATCTTCTCTGCCAGTTCCACCGTCCTGTCTGTAGAGCCAGTATCTACCACGATCTGCTCAGACATAATCCCCTTACCCCAGGAGAGGGCTCTCTCAATGGTATCTTCTTCATTTTTTACAATCATACACTGTGATATCCTGGGTCTGGCCGTACTCCCCTTCATATCTTGACATTCTCCTCTCTCTGTAAACCTTTTCTCTATGATATCATAATCATTTTTTGTTTACAATCCCCTGCTTTATTCCCTTGAAAATACTATTTTGCTGTGATAGTATTACATACAGATAATACAAGTACATCCATCTCAGGATCCAGGAGGATAACTGCCTTGAAGATACAGTTTTTAAACGGCGGACTCGCCAATCAAACTTTCCAGTATATCTTTGCCAGGTATTATGAGCTTTCCCACCCCGGCGATGTCATGTACATGGATGACAGTTACTTTGCACTGAACACCGTTCACAACGGATACGAACTGGAGAAAGTGTTTGGGATCAGACCTCACATGCTCAGCGAATGCTTTACCCCTGAAGTGTGGGACTTTATCCTTCAAGAGAGAGTGAACGGAAAGAGCATTCCCCAGATTCTCCTTGACAACGGGCTCCAGATATCAGTGCTTACAGAAGAAGAAAACAGTTTGCAGAAGTTCAATCCCTTTTCCGGAAAGATGTACGTGAGACCCACCAACCAATATGCCCCTTCTATTCTCGATCTGTCGGGGAATGTCTACTATCACGGTTATTGGATCAACTCCAATTGGTTTAAGAAATACAAAGAAACGTTCTTGCAGGAACTGCAATTTTCGGAAATCACAGACAAAAAGAACCTGACATATTTAAATCAGATTCTCTCTTCCGACTCCCTGTCCGTACATATCCGCCGCGGAGACTACGTCAATGTTAACTGGGCCTTAAGTACGGATGAATATTTTTCATTTACCGAAAAATTTCGGAAGGAACTGCCGAATCAGTGGCATCTTTTTGTCTTCTCCGATGACATACCCTGGTGTAAAGAACATGCAGAGGAAATGGGGTTTCAATATTTCGAAGAAATTACTTATGTCGAGGGCAACACTGACGGCGAGAATTATCGGGACATGCAGCTTATGAGTATGTGTAAAGCTATGATTGTGACAAACAGCGCTTTCTGTTATCTGGCAGCACTGCTCAATACGAAAAAAGAATATTGCCTTAATCCCACTTTTCGGGAAGTTTTTTAACAGATATAAAAACCACCGTCCAGACTTTTATACACTGTACGGTGGCTTTTATTAACAGGCCCTGTTGTATAGTGCCCGGCTTGCGCCGGGCTGTAAACTGACTTACCTAAACAGATTAGGAAAGCAGGCTCAGGATACTCTGAGGTACGGAGTTGGACTGTGCCAACATGGACTGAGAAGCCTGCAGAAGAATGTTGTTCTTCGTGAATGCAGTGATCTCATCTGCCATATCTGTATCACGGATACGGCTCTCAGCTGCCGTGATATTCTCGGAAGTAACCTTCAGGTTGTTGATGGTGTGCTCCAAACGGTTCTGAGCAGCACCGAGGGTAGCACGGTACTCAGATACCTGGTTGATTGCCTTGTTGATAACACTGATTGCCTTGTTACCATTAGTTGTTGCAATACCAGTAACTTTAATCTCAGAAAGGGCAGAAGTAAAGCCACTAATTGTTGTTTTTCCGGTAACCGGAGTACCAATACCCATGTTGCTGGCAACCATAGGCTGACCAGGTACTACCAAAGTCTCTGCCTGGCTGGGACCAATCTGGAAAGTCATAGCTCCTGCGTTAGCAGTATAAGCCAGAGGTTTGATACCGTTGAAGTCGGTGTTCTTAGCGATACGGTCGATCTCAGCAAGCAGCTGATCAACCTCCTGCTGCAGGTTGCCTCTAGCTACAGTGTTGTAAGTACCGTTAGCTGACTGGGAAGCCAGTGTGGTAAGACGCTGAAGCATGGAGTGAACCTCTGTCAGAGCACCTTCTGCTGTCTGGATAAGACCTACAGCGTCCTGTGCGTTCTTGGCAGCCTGATTCAGACCGTTGATCTGAGATCTCATGGACTCGGAAATAGCAAGACCAGCAGCGTCATCGCCGGCACGGTTGATTCTGTAACCGGAAGACAGTTTCTCAAGGTTCTTGTTCAATCCACTCTGGTTAACGCCTAAGTTTCTATAAGAGTTAATTGCCGCTATGTTGTGTTGAATAATCATAACATATCCTCCTGATTTAAATTTCTTACCCCAGGAACCTCCCTGTCCCCAGGTTCTTCTCCGAAGAGGGCCCTACTCCGGAAAAGTCTGTAAAGTTTATATTCACTTGCTTTACATTCTTATCTATCGTCGATATCTTGTAAAACTTAAGGAAAATTTTTCAATTTTTTCTGCTTATATTTCTCTGTGCTTCAGCCTATTGGAGAAGGCTGAGAATCTGCTCCGGAATAGAATTGGCCTGAGCACACATGGAGTTTCCTGCCTGATACATGATGTTGTCCTTGGTGAATGATGTGATCTCATCTGCCATATCCGTATCCCTGATACGACTCTCCGCACTGGTCATATTCTCGGAGGTAACACTCAGGTTCTGGTAAGTGTGTTCCAGATGGTTCTGAGACGCTCCGAAGCCTGCCCGAATATCGGCGACCGCCTCGATGGCATCGTCAATCATCTTCACCGAATCATTGGCCTGTGGCAATGTTGTAATATTCACATCCTGCAGGGCCAATCCCTTTGTGCTCATATAGTAGCGGGGCACATCAAGAATCTCCTCCTTGGTATGGCCGATCTGAAGAGTAATGTCCGGATCCTCTCCCGAAAGTTCCGGGGGAGTAAAGCCTAACGGCGGGTCACCGCCGTCGAAAAGAGTGATCTCGTCAAAATTTGTGGTCACACCGATCCTGTCGATCTCCTCCAAAAGCTGAGCCCGCTCGGCATCCAGATTCGCCCGGGCTACTGTGTCATATGTTCCGTTGGCAGACTGAATCGCCAGCGTCTTCATCCTCTCCAGCATGGCATGAACCTCAGCCAGAGCCCCGTCTCCTGTCTGAGTCAGTCCTATACCGTCGTTTGTATTCCTCATAGCCTGATCCAATCCACGGATCTGGTTTCTCATCAGCTCCGAGATGGCCAGCCCCGCCGCGTCGTCCCCCGCACGGTTGATACGGTAGCCGGAAGAGAGCTTTTCCAGGGACTTCTTCATCTTGCCCTCTGTGATCCCCTTATTCCTCGAGGCATTGATACCTGGTATATTGTGCTGTATAATCATATCCGCAACCACCTTCCATTGTCACGTCGCAATATCTGCAATTTGTTTCTATCTGTCACTGTTTACTATATCGGCGTTTTTTTAGTGTACATAAGAGCAGCAATAATTTTTTTGTATCCAAAATTCTGCCTTGGCCCGCCGTAAATACTCCCTCTGTCTCATGGCTTTCGTGATTGAAAGTTATGGGGCCAAAGCATATTCCTGTGAGTCTGTAAATTATCCTTGTGCTTCTCTCTGACTTGCGATATAATACTTCCAAAGCAAACCTTCATGCGCCCGGCTACGAACATATCACCACGTACGAAAGTTGGCGGGTGCATAGGGCATATCTGAATTTATGCTGCCTATTCGGCGGCGGACTTCCATAGCAACGATTTCTGAGGCCTGGGTTTAAAAAACTCCGAGGCTGATCCGACAGCTCATGCTGCGTCTGTGAAGATTCTTATTTTTTCTATACCAAAATCCTGCTTTTACATCCAACCGATCAACTATAAAAGCAGAAGAAGACACGGCAGGCATTCATCAAGCAACGGGAATCCGACTTTAAATTAAGGAGAATCTATGGGCATTTATGTGAATCCAGGAAACACCTCCTTCAGACAGGCGAGAAATTCAAAAATATATGTAGACAAAAGCGGGCTTATCTCCTACACCAACCAGGTGCTGGACACCCTACAGAAGAACCTGTGTGTCAGCCGCCCCCGCCGTTTCGGTAAATCCATGGCGGCGGACATGCTGACAGCCTACTACAGCAGAGGATGTCAGTCCGGGCAGCTGTTTGACGGGCTGGTGATTGAGAAGGATCCATCCTTTCAAAGCCACCTTAACCGGCACCATGTGATCCGGCTGGATATGCAGCAGTTTTTGTTTAATGAATCACATCTTGATATTTTTATCCATAAACTTCAGGAGATGGTAATTGATGAATTGACGCCGGACTTTGGAGATTGTTTTCATGTGGATCAATATGGTCTTCCCGGAGTCTTGAGGCAGATCTATGCCCGAACCGAACAGAGCTTTATCTTTATCATAGACGAATGGGACTGTGTATTCCGGGTGGCAAAGGAACGCAGAGATATTCAGAAAGAGTATCTGGATTTCCTCAGAGGGCTTTTTAAGGGGGCCGAGTATGTGGAACTGGCCTACATGACAGGCATCCTGCCCATCAAGAAATATGGGGAGCACTCTGCCATCAATATATTTGATGAGTACTCCATGCTTGCCCCGGCGGGACTTTCTCAATTCTTCGGCTTTACAGAAGGCGAGGTGCTCTCGCTCTGTGCAAGAGAACAGATTGATTTTATACAAATTCAGAAGTGGTACGACGGCTATATCCTGGACGGCCTGCCCCTATATCTCCTCTGCCCTGCTCTCTCCCAGAACCTGAATCCCGCTTCTTTTTAAAAGCTCCGCAGTCACTCCGTCCCCCTCCGTAAGGGTTTTTGTAAAGCTGCCGTCATAGATCTGCCCGCAGCCACAGGAGGGACTACGCTCTTTCAGCACGGCCCTGCTGCAGTGGTACAGCCGGGCCAGCTTAAGCGCCTCCTCGGCGCCTCTCCTGTAACAGGATGTCACATCCTCTCCCTCTCTGTTTCTCACGCCTCCTGCTGTCCTCTCCGACGGCTCCCTGGGAGTTGTCATGCCGCCCAGCTGTTCCGGACACATGGGGATCAGGGCGATATCCTCCCTCTCCAGCAGTTTCTTCACTCTCTCGTCTGCTTTCTTCTTGCCGTCATACCGGCAGCTCAGCCCCAGGAGACAGGCGCTGACCAATATATACTCCATCACTTCCTCCGTTCCTTCCAAAAAGACACCTTCACCCCCCTGTATCCCGATCCAAAGCAGCCCGCTTCTGGGCTTACTCCAGAGGCTTCTGGTAAAACGAACCGATAAATGTCTCCGTGGGCATCACATTGATGATAATCCCCGGATCCACCTGCCGCAGGTGGAAGATGATGTCCTGTACCTCGTAAGTAGATACCACCGTGTGCAGAAGACTGACGGCTTTTTTACTGTACCCTCCGTACCCTTCCACCACCGACATGCCGTGCTTGCAGAAACTGATATACTCTTTCACCACTTCCTCCGGTTTCACCGTAGTGATCTGCAGAGTCACCCGCTTAAACCGGTGATAGAAGGTGTCAATGGTCCTGGTGGCGATAAACTGGAACAAGATAGAATATCCCGCGTTTTCCCATCCGAACATGGCCCCGAACACACACAGCAGGCCGCAGTTGAAGATAAACACATACTGCCAGATAGATTTCCCCAGACGGTTGGACACATACAGGGCGATAAAATCCATCCCCGCCGTGGAAGCGTTGCCCTTCAGGGCGATGGCGATGGCCAGACCGTAGAGGAAACCGCCGAAACAGATATTCAGCAGCACATCGTCAAACAGCGGTTCCGCCTTGATCACCTCGAGAAAGATACTGGACAGCAGCACCTGAACCATGGAAAACATGACAAATTTTTTCCCGATCTGCCGGTAACAGAACAAGGCCACGGGAATATTTAAGACCACCATGCCCACGGAGGTGGAGAAATGGATCCCCACCAGTCCGGTGATTCTGGACAGCAGGCTGGCGATGCCCGTAAAGCCGCTGGGCAGCAATCCCACAGGTTCCAGAAACATGTTCATGGTAAATGCCTGCAGCAGGGCTGAGGCCAGCACCGCCGCCGCCATAATCAAATATCTTTTTTTCATAAGTCTTTATTTACCTCGCGTGCAGCTCTGGAATCGATCTCCTCTTTTACTGACTTTATAAACTCGTCCAGAGATCTCTGGCCCTCATCCCCAGCGAATCTGCTTCGCACGGCCACCACGCCTTCATCCTGCTCTTTCTGTCCCACGATGAGCATGTAGGGGATCTTCTGCATCTGAGCCTCGCGGATCTTGTAGCCGATCTTCTCGGAGCGAGTATCCAGTTCCACCCGGATCCCCGCGTCGTCCAGCTGTCTCCTCACGCTGTCCGCGTAATCGATAAACTTGTCGGAGATGGGCAGGATCTTCACCTGAACCGGGGCCAGCCATGTGGGGAACGCGCCTGCAAAATGCTCGATGAGGATGCCGATAAACCTCTCGATGGAGCCGAAAGCCACTCTGTGGATCATGATGGGGCGATGCTTCTCCCCGTCCGCGCCCTGATATTCCAGTTCAAACCGCTGGGGAAGCTGGAAATCAAGCTGGATGGTGCCGCACTGCCACGTTCTCCCGATGGCGTCCACCAGATGGAAGTCGATCTTGGGACCGTAGAACGCGCCGTCTCCCTCGTTGACCACATAGTCCAGCCCCAGCTCGTCCAGAGCGCTTCTCAGTCCGTCTGTGGCCATCTCCCAGTCCTCGTCGCTTCCCATGCTGTCCTCGGGCCTTGTGGACAGTTCTACATGGTATTTAAATCCAAACAGAGTGTAGACCTCATTGATCAGTCTGGCAACCCCCATGATCTCTTCCTTGATCTGCTCCGGAGTCATGAAAATATGCGCGTCGTCCTGGTTAAAACACCTGACTCTCATGAGGCCGTGAAGCTGGCCGGATTTCTCGTGGCGGTGAACCAGTCCGATCTCTCCCATGCGCAGAGGAAGATCTCTGTAAGAGCGGGGCTCGGAGGCATACACCAGCACGCCGCCGGGGCAGTTCATAGGTTTGATGGCATAATCCTGCTCGTCAATCACAGTGGTGTACATGTTATTTTTGTAATGGTCCCAATGTCCGGAGGTCTCCCACAGGCTTCTGTTCAAGATCACAGGAGTGGATATCTCCACATAGCCCGCCTTCTTGTGAATCTCCCGCCAGTAGTCCAGAAGGGTATTTTTCAGCACCATGCCCTTGGGCAGGAAGAAGGGGAATCCCGGCCCGGCGTCGTGCATCATGAACAGGCCCAGCTCCCGTCCCAGTTTCCGGTGGTCCCGCTTTTTAGCCTCCTCCATCATGGTGATGTAAGCCTCCAGCTCCTCCTTCTTGGCAAATGCCGTGGCGTAGATACGGGTCAGCATCTTATTGTGCTCGTTTCCTCTCCAGTAGGCTCCCGCAATGCTGGTGAGCTTATAGGCCTTCCCCACATCCTTGGTGTTCATCAGGTGCGGGCCGGCGCACAGGTCTGTAAATTCTCCCTGTCTGTAGAAACTGATCTCCTCCCCTTCCGGCAGATCCTGGATCAATTCCACTTTGTATGGCTCCTCCTTCTCTCTCATGAGAGTCAGAGCCTCTTCTCTGGGCAGAGTAAAGCGCTCCAGAGGCAGAGCCTCCTTGATGATCTTCTTCATCTCCGCCTCGATCTTCTCTGTATCTTCCGCGGTGATAGGGGATGAAAAATCGATATCGTAGTAAAAACCGTCGGCGATGGACGGACCGATGGCCAGCTTGGCGTCCGGATACAGTCTCTTTACCGCCTGGGCCATGACGTGGCTGGCCGTGTGGCGCAGGGCAGCCAGCCCCTTTTCATCCTTCGCTGTCAGAATATTCAGCTGGCAGTCTCTGTCCACCATGGTTCTCAAGTCCACGCTCTCCCCGTCGATCTCTCCGCCGCAGGCCATCCTGGCCAGCCCGGAGCTGATGTCCGCCGCAATGTCGATCACCGACATGGGAGCGGCGTACTCTTTTGCGCTTCCGTCTTTCAATGTTATTTTCATGACAACTCTCCTTTACATGTATTTACTTTGAAAGTCCGCCGCCGAATAGGCGGCATGCATTCAGGGATGCCAAATGCGCCCGCCGGACTTTCATGTGTGGTGGTGCGTCCGCAGCCGGGCGCATAAAGGTTTAGGAAAATCCGCTGTGGGGAAAGAAAAAACCCCTCCCCACAGTTTCCTGTGAGAAGGGACGATCAATTATCGCGGTTCCACCCTTTTTGCCGGAGCTCCTATGGATACTCCGACCTCTTTTTGTGACGATAACGGAATCACCGTGTCCGATTAAGGACCGCTTAGGGGTGGTTTTCCGATACCTGCTCCGTAAGATGCTCACACCTTCCCATCTCTCTCTGAACGGCCCCTGGTAACCTACTTTCCCCGTCAACGCTTTGCATTTCTTTTTTGATTATATCATTGCTTCCTGTTTTGTCAAGCCTCAATTCCCCATTGCAGTTCAGGGGGCGGCGAAAACCGGATGAACGCTCCATGCCTCCTGTCCGGCCTGAGCAGGACAAAAAAATTTTCCGCCTGTCTCACAGCATGATCACCAGCGCCACCGTGGTAGTCACCACTCCTATGAGGATAGCCAGAGAATTGATGGCACTGGACAGCTCCACATCCCCTTTAAGCCGCCCCACATAGGCAGGGCACACCGACGTGATGGGACCGATGACACAGATAGCAATGGCCTGACGCACCTCCAGCTCAAAGGGCGCCAGGAAATAAAATCCCAGAGCCAGACACACGGCCATACCGAACCGGACCGCCAGGATCCTGATCATCAGCTTCAGTTTCTCCTTATCCGCCCGTATCTCAAACCCAATCCCGATCATCAGCATGGCCACAAAGGCGTTGGCTCCTCCGATCGTCTCCGCCACCGTCACTGCCGCCTGGGGAAGTCTCAGCCTCAGCATGGTGAGGGTGGTCATCACCAGATACACGTCAAAGGGCAGGGATGACAGCAGGGAGCGCAGAATCCCCGCGGGGGACGGTTTTTCATCCTCTCCGCTCACCATGCTGGCCACCGTAAAGTTCATCCCTGTACACATCACCGCGTTCCCGGTGTCGAACAGGCTTGTGGCCGCCACTCCCACAGGTCCCAGAAAATTTTGTACAAAGGGTGTGGTAAAACTCCCGATATTATATCCTGACAGGTTCAGCATATCAAAGGCCTTCTCGCCCCGGTCCTTCCCGATGCTGATCAGGTACCCCACCGCCATGGTGACCGCGTTGCAGGCAATGCCGACAACGCAAATAATCAGCATGGACATATCCATGCTGATCTTGCTGAAATTGGCGATAATCGCTGCAGGAAGGGTGATCCTGATATTGATTTTCGATAGCAGGTAAAAATCCTGAGCGTGGAAAAATCCTATTCTCTTAAGCCCATACCCCAGCGCGATGATAAAAACAAAGGCAAAGGCTTTCATCAGCACAATTTCTATTCCTGCCATGCTACTGAACCTCTACGCTCCAGCCTTTTGGACCTTCTATCTTGCCCAGCTGAATTCCGGTGATGGTGTCATACAGTTTCTGGGTCAGTTCCCCGATCTTTCCGCCGCCGATCGCCATCCGGGCCTCCTCATAGCGAAGCTCTCCCACAGGAGAGATAACCGCTGCCGTTCCGGTTCCAAAGCACTCTTCCATGGCCCCTGACTCCGCCGCGGCAACCACCTCGTCCACGGAGATCCTCTTCTCCTCCACAGGAATTCCCCATTGTTTGCACAGGGCGATGACAGAATCTCTCGTGACGCCGGGAAGGATGCTTCCGTTCAGCTCCGGAGTCACCACAGTACCGTTGATCTTGAAGAATATGTTCATGGCTCCTACTTCTTCGATGTACTTCCGATGCACGCCGTCCAGCCACAGGACCTGGGAATACCCCTCGTCGTGGGCCTTCACCTGGGATGCCAGGGACGCCACATAGTTGCCGCCTGTCTTGGCCTCGCCGATACCGCCCTTGACTGCACGCACGTACTCGTCCTCAATCCAGATCTTCACCGGATCGAGCCCGCTTGCATAGTAAGCTCCCACCGGAGACAAGATGATCATAAACTTGTATGTGTGGGACGGTCTCACCCCCAGGAACGGATCCGTGGCGATGACAAAGGGGCGGATGTACAGGGAGGTTCCCGGCTTTGTGGGAATCCAGTCTCTGTCCACGCTGACCACCGTCTTCAGCCCTTCTATAAAAAGATCTTCAGGAAGCTGTGGAATGCACAGTCTCCGGTTGCTTCTGTTGGCCCGCTGAAAGTTCTTGTCCGGGCGGAACAGAAGGATTCTTCCGTCCTCCGACTTGTAGGCCTTCAGACCCTCAAACATCTCCTGCCCATAGTGGAATACCATGCATGACGGCTCCAGCTCCAGCTTGTGGTACGGCACGACTCTGGGGTCATACCAGCCCTTCCCTTCCTCATAGTCCATCTCAAACATGTGATCCGTAAAAATCGTACCAAACACCAGAGGATTGTCCTGTCCCGGCTTTTCCTTGGGACAAGCAGTTCTCTCAATTCTGATTTTCATGACTCTTTGCCCTTCCTTTCCTATCGGCCTTATCGCGCCGGCATCTTCTGTCAGCCCCCAGGTCAGTAACTTTTTTATGCCCAATGCGCCCGCCAGAGTTTCATAGGTGCTGGCGTGCCCTCAGCCGGGCGCATGCAGGTTTACTGTGAACAATTATCAGACAAAAAAGCCTGTCTGTCAACCGGTTTTTTACTGTTTCTGTCCCTGTTTTTGTCCGATCTGTTTTTCTTCGGCCTCAATTCCTGTATGAGGCGTTGTGTATTATTACTTCTCTTGAATTCCCAGTTTTTTCACCAGGGGAATGACGGCTTTCTCCCTGAAAAAGCTGACAATCGGTCCGGTGAAAAAGGCCACCACCACCGTGCCCACACCTATCACACTCCCTGTCAGAATGCCCACGGCGATACTTGTGAGATCCATGGCGATTCTGGCCCACTTAAATTTAATTTTCTTGTGAGAATATGTTTCTATGATCACGCCCAGACGATCATAGGGAGCAGCCCCCAGGTTGCAGAACATGTACAAGGCTATGCCGAAGCATACCACTAGAACCCCCGCCACCAGAAGGGCGATTCGGATCACTGTGTTTCCTGCCAGACCCTCGATGGTAATTCCTGCAGCTGCCAGCAGAAACATATAGAATTCTATGAAATATCCCAGACCGAACATATTGACCAGCGCCCCTATGCCGAAACTTTTCCGGTCCAGAATGAATACCGGAATAAACAGGATGGTGTTGAATATCACCTGGTATAGGCCCAGGCCGATACCCAGATGACTGCTCACCCCTAGATTCATACAGGTGTAGGGATCTGTGCCGAAACCGGACAGCCTCAACAGGGATATTCCGCCTCCCAGTATCAGGTTGGCGGCAACCACCAGCACGATTCTCATCACCAAATCTTTTTTCTTACCCTCCATTACTCGATCCTCCTTTTTCTCCCTCTCTTTGTGTGACAGTGCGGCGGGGGCTCGCGGCCTTGGGAATAGATTGACTTGGGGGCCCGCAGGGGCGTAGTGCTACGCTCCAATCTGCTTCGCGGCTTCTTGGCCCATGGGCTTGTGGCCTGGCAATAGATTGACTTTGCGCACCCGCGGCGGCACAGTGTTACGCTCCAATCTGCTTGGCGGCTTCTTGGCCCATGGGGTCGCAGCCCTGGGAATATCTTGGCTTTTGGGCCTCCCGCGGCGGCGCAGTGCTACGCTCCAATCTGCTTGGCGGCTTCTTGGCCCATGGGCTTGTGGCCTGGCAATATCTTGGCTTTTGGGCCTCCCGCGGCGGCGCAGTGCTACGCTCGAATCCGCTTCGCGGCTCCTCGCTCACGGGCTCGCGCCCTATGAAAAAAGGCAGGCAAGAAGTTTCTTGCGTGCGAGCACGACGAAACTTCTTGCCTGCCTTTTTTCGCACTGCTTGTTGCTTACGTGAAGATTATACCCTCCCTCAAGGACTTAGTCTAGTATTTTTTATTCTATGGGGAGGGAATGTACAGGGGATTGGTGGGGTCAGGCTTTTTTGGAGGTTTGGGGCCTTTTGTTTTTTGAAAGGGTGTCTGCCTCGGCTATGGTCTGGTAGGCGGTGTGGCCGTGGGCAAAACTTGGGATGCGGTTCGGTGAATCTTCTCCTGGAACACTGATCTGGGTTCTCAGAAATATATCTGTCTCGAATTCTTTTACAAAATCGATCTCTTCCTCGCTCCTTGTCTCTTCAGATGTCAATACTTCTTGTTCCATATGGTCTGCTGTCTCCTTGTATCTGTATTTACATCAGCATAAATAGAAATTGCGTTCATTTGTTGTCGAATTTGTGAAATATCTGTGAAATCCTGCTGTCTTGGATTCTGCGTCAAAAAAGCAGGACTTATGCGCCCTGCCTCTCCAGCTCTTCGCTTGTCATGTCCCCCAGCAAATCTTTCAGCTGGTTCACAGACATATTCTTTTCCTTTAAAAGTTTTGTCACTTCCTTGATATGTTCTGACTCGATCTCCTCGAGAAGAGACTGGCGTTTCTCTTCCATAGCGGCGATCGCCGCCCGGTACTGCTCGATCGCCGCCTCTGTGCTGGTCAGTTCGTCTTCCAGCTTCTCTCTCTTGGTTCTTCTGTGTCTTCTCTCCATGTTCGCCCTCCTGATATCATATCATATTACGGTTGTCCGTTTACTGCCATTATATGACAGATAGAGAGGATTTATTCATGAAAATATCTCAATCAACATGGTTTCATAGAAGTCAGCCAGAATGACTCTCATATAAAACTAAAAAATAAATCAACTGACCGACAAAACCATCGTTCTTTATCACTCCAATTCTCTCAAAAAAGATCTGGAACAGTCGTCCATTTGTATGTAACGGCCTATAGTTCTATATCCTTTTCAATAAATTGTTTCTCAACAATTTTTATATTTCCTTTATAATCTCTGCGAATCATCCGTTCCAAATTAACATATTCCGGACTCGCTTTTAGATTTGGTGTTGAAGATGTCACTATTGCTCTTGCAAATACATGTCCAAATTTACAAAAAACACTTTTATATAATAATAAAGTTCCCTTAAGCTGAATCAACGCTTTGGACACATTAACACCTTTAAGTTCTGTTAAAACAACACTTGCAGTTGCATCACCAATGATAAACACATAATCACATTTACTCGTATTTAATGGAACAGACTTATCTTCCACTATTATCCCACCATCCATTTTATATAAAATCACATGGTTTTTTTTCGTATTTTCGAATACATATCTCTTTTTATTCTCTTCACACTTTACTGCCGAGCGTCTATCCGATGACTCAATACAGTTCATCCTATTTTTATTATCACATTTCCGCAAAGAATTCCTTTGCAGTTCTCCATTAATACATTCTTCTAATTTTCTACAAATCATTCATCTATCTCCATGGTAATAAGCTCATCAAGTTCACTATTTGTAATAGACGATACTTCATCAATATAATTTGTATTAATCATATGACTTTCCTCATCTAACAAAGGTTCCAACACCCTTTCAGAATTGTCCACTTTATAGGCAGCGAAGTTTTCATAAGACACTCTTAAATTTGAAGGAATAACAACCTTATTCAACTTTGTATGCTGATTTTCGACTTTTTGCGAATACAATAATATATTCGTAGAAGTAAGTATATATGGACTATGTGTTGTTATAATAACCTTACTATTCGTTGAATTTATCATTAACGAAATAAGACTCATAACATCCTTTTGTGCAATCGGAAATAAGTGTGCTTCTGGTTCTTCAATTATAATAAATGATTTATTCTTTTCCAAAATTGTTGCAAAGGCAAGCATCAATATCCACAATACTTCCTGCTGACCCGACGAACCATACATCAGTTTAACCCAATGATGCTCATCAAAATAAATTTTTTCACCATCATTGCCGCTTATATAGTCTGCTTTCAGAATTTTCTTAATCAATTCATATGCCTGGTCTACCGCCGCATTATTTATCTGACCTTTAATCGTTTTTACATAATCTTTAATCATTTCCGGAATTTTAGTTCCAAATTTATTTTTTGTTATTTTTATCAGTTTAATAAATTCCTGCATAGTCAAATCCATCTCATCAGTAGAAACATCTTGTAACTGCTCAGACATGGTTGCTAACAAACTTCTTCCGGCTGGGATGTAAATAATTTCATTATTGTTTTGAAATACTAAAAACAACCGTTCATTTAAATGGCGTTTCATTACCGCCACAGCAGTTATATTATCCAACAGACTCTTTGTATTGAAATTATTTAAAAACATTTCAGAAGCCTCATTTATCAACCCTAGAAGTTCTTCTTTTAATTTAGCATCAATAGAAAATCGTACATAGCCATCAGGGTTCAAGAAAATATTAATATGTTTTCCCGCAAACATATAGGAAATGTTAAATTTCTGCATATGTTTAGTTTTCCCAAAGCACCCCATAAATTGCTTTGTCAAATATTTCAAATAATTATTGAAATACTCATTTTTATGATTCTGTGTAAACTGTGCTGCATCCATCAGATAATCTAAAGTATAATCTCTTATCTTTTGAACAAAATATACCACCTTACAAATTGTACTTTTGCCAGAAGCCTGAGCACCTATAAATATCTGAAAATTTTTATTTAAATTTATCTGCGCCTTTTTTACTGGTCCAAAATCTTGTATAGCGATTTTATTTTCCATAATCACTTCTCCATCTAATTTGCAATATATTTGTGCTTTTTTGCGGTAAACATATTCCCTTGGGGGACTGCTTTATACACAAAAAAACCCTCGAAAACACGGCATTCATCAAAGAATCCTCTGTCTCCAAGGGTTTTTAACGAGTGGACCTGACGGGATTTGAACCCGTGTCCAAAAATCAATTCCCTGTTCTTCTACTATCATAGTCAGCCGATTGACATTCCCTCCGCCGCCCGGGGACTGACGCTCTGGCGGTTTCAGTAGCTTCATCATACGCCCACATGCTCAAAGCTTTGCACATGTCGTTTCTCACATAGTCGACGCCAGGTTCTTAATGTGTGAGTGCATTAAGGCTGACGGCTGCAATTAAGCAGCGTATGCTAAATTATCTTCAGCGTTTATATTTAATTTTGCCATTTGACGCATCGCATGCGGATAGCTTCACCAGCTGCATGACCCCTGTCGAAACCAGTACAGGCCCCTTACTGGATATGGTAAGGATATACTACTACACTTATCACCGAATGTCAAATACAAAATTTTTACAATTTTTTTACTTTACAGTCAAAGCATATATCCGTCACCGCAGCGACTGCTTCATCTCCCTCTCGATCTCTCTCTTCTGGTCCTTCCTGGCAATGTCGTCTCTCTTGTCATACAGCTTCTTGCCCTTGGCCAGCCCGATCTCCACCTTCACCAGGCTGCCCTTAAAATACACCTGCAGAGGCACCAGGGTATACCCCTTCTCCGCGATCTTGGCTCCCAGCTTTGTGATCTCCGACTTGTGAAGCAGAAGTTTCCTGGGCCTGAGGGGATCCTTGTTGAAAATATTCCCCTTCTCATAGGGGTTGATGTGCATCCCGTAGACGTACACCTCCCCCTTCTCGATGCGGATAAATGATTCCTTGATGCTGCACTTTCCCATGCGGATGGACTTAACCTCTGTGCCGAACAGCTCGATCCCTGTCTCGTACTTATCCTCAATAAAGTAGTCATGATACGCCTTCTTGTTGTTGGCGATGAGCTTTGTTGTCTGTTTCCCCATAATCTCGTTTCCCCTTTTTAATCTTCCTGCGGGTCCTCACACAGCACAAAATCGATAGTTCTGGTCATTTTGTCGGTGCCCGCCACCATAATTCGGACCTTCTGACCCAACTTGTATCTGATGTTGGTAGTCTCCCCCACCATCTCCATGTGTTCCTCATCAAAAATAAAATAGTCGCCCTTCAGCTCGCTGACCCGCACAAGCCCTTCCACCGTGTTGGGCAGTTCCACGTAAAGTCCCCAGGTTGTAACACCGGAGATGGCTCCTTCATAGATCTCTCCTATGCGGCGGGACATATATTCGCATTTTTTCAGCTTGTCGGTCTCCCTCTCCGCCTCGTCGGCCCGCCGCTCCATGGTAGAACACTGGATGGCCACCTGCGGAAGAATCTTGTCGTAGTGGGCGATCCGTTTTTCGCCCAGTCCGTCCCGCAGGTTCTCCTTGATGATCCTGTGGATCTGCAGATCCGGATATCTGCGGATGGGTGACGTAAAATGCGTATAGTAGTTGGCCGCCAGGCCGTAGTGGCCGGTGCAGATGGTCCCGTACTTGGCCTGCCTCATGGACCGCAGAGTCAGGCGGCTGATGAGAGCCTCCTCAGGCGTTCCTTCGATCCTGTCCAGAAGTTTCTGAATCTCCTTGGGGTGGACCTCACCGTTCTGGGTTCTGATAGTATATCCGAAATTGTTGATAAATGTGCCCAGCTTTTTCATCTTTTCCGGATCCGGGTAATCGTGAGTCCGGTAAACGAAAGGCATCTCCTGCCAGAAATAATTCTCGGCGATGGTCTCATTGGCCATGAGCATAAAGTCCTCGATGATCCTGGTGGCCGCGTTCCGCTCATAGGGCTTGATCTCCAGAGGTTTCCCTCTGTCGTCCAGAACGATCTTGCTCTCCGGGAAATCAAAATCTATAGACCCCCGCTGCCTCCGTCTGGCCCTGAGAATATCCGCCAGCTCTTTCATCAGATCGAACATGGGGACAAATTCCTCATACTCTTTCATGGTGTCATGATCCCTGTCCGTGACAATGGCGTTGACAGCCGTGTAGGTCATGCGCCGGTCCACGCGGATGACCGTCTCCGCGATCTGATGGCCCAGAACCGTTCCCCTGCCGTCAATCTCCATGATACAGCTGAGGGCCAGGCGGTCCGTCCCTGCGTTGAGAGAGCAGATGCCGTTGGACAGCCTGTGGGGAAGCATGGGAATCACCCTGTCCACCAGGTACACGCTGGTCCCTCTTTTCAGTGCCTCTTCGTCCAGAGGACTCCCCTCCCGGACATAGTGAGTCACGTCCGCGATATGGACTCCCAGGGTGTAATGATCCTCATTTTCCCTGGAGATGGTGATGGCGTCGTCCAGATCTTTGGCATCCTCCCCGTCGATGGTCACCGTGGGAAGATGGCGCAGATCCAGCCTGCCCGCCGTCTCCCTCTCATCTACCTGTTCCGGCATCAGGGATGCCTGCCTCATCACCTGGGGCGGAAACTCCTCCGGCAGGCCGTAGGCCTTGATGATGGAGAGGATATCTGTGCCCGGGTCGTTGACATGGCCGATGATCTCGGTGACGACCCCCTCCGGCTTCTTCTTTGGTCCTCCGAAATCCGTGATCTTTGCCACCACCTTGTGGCCGGTGACAGCCCCCATATCCTTTCCCTGAGGAATAAAAACGTCCTGGGTCAGCTTCTGGTTGTCCGGCAACACAAAACCGAAATTTTTGTTCTTCTGATAGTAGCCGATGATGTTCTCATTGGCCCGCTGCAGAATCTTTACCACGGCTCCCTCCTGCCGCTTCCCCTTTGCCTGGGCCTCTTCCACCACCAGCTGAACCTTATCCCCATGCATGGCCCCTGCAGTTTTCTCCGCGGGAATAAAGATATCCTGCTCCATACCCTCCACGGTCACAAAGCCAAACCCTCTGGGGTGGCCCGAGAAAATCCCTGACTGGGCAAATTCCTGGGGAAGACCGTATTTGCCCTTCCTGGACACGCTGGCCTTCCCCTCTGACAGGAGAAGATCCAGAACCTCCTTCAATTCCTCCCTCTGGGACTTGGGGATGTCCAGCAGCACAGCCAGTTCCTTCAGTTTCATGGGAGTATACCCTTTGTCGTGAAACAGTTCCTCCAGCATGGCCTTTCTCTGTTTTAATAATTCTTCTGTCATGTCTTCCTCTTTTCCATGATACGAAAAACACTCTTGTTGCCAAGAGTGTCGTGTTGTTCCTTACTTCGAAAGTCCGCCGCCGATTAGGCGGCATCAATTCAGGGATGCCAAGTGCGCCCGCAGGATTTTCGTATGCGGCGGCGCGTCCGTCTCCGGGCGCATGCAGGCTTACCAGATTACGTTTAAAATCAACGCCAGCAGCAGTACCGCCGCAGCCGCAAACTTCGTGAACTTTTCCAGGTTGCCTTCCATGGAACGGGCCTTGTTCTTGCCCCAGTAACTGTCGGCCATACCGCTGATGGAACCAAGACCGGAAGACTTGCCCTCCTGAAGCAGCACGATAATGGTAAGGGCTATACATATAACAACGAACACGATGGTCAAGATAGTTTTCAGCATACTTTTCACACCTCCTATAGTCAAACATCGTAATCATAACACACTTTTTCCTGAAAAACAACCGAAAGTTTGACTTTTGTCCTGTTTTTGCCCTGTTTTTTTCGGCACCTGGTTCTTCGGTCCCCGAGTCGAGACATAATCGGTCCCAGGATACAGCACTTACAGTTCTTCCGCAATGCGCAGCAGCTGATTATATTTTGCCACCCTGTCGCTGCGGCACGGGGCTCCCGTCTTGATCTGACCCGCGTTGACAGCCACCGCGATGTCCGCGATGACCGAGTCCTCGGTCTCCCCCGAGCGGTGGGAGATAACGGTTTTATACCCTGCCTTCCTGGCAGTCTCGATGGCCTCGAAACTCTCTGTCAGGGTGCCGATCTGATTCACCTTCACCAGGATCGCGTTGGCAGCTCCCAGTTCAATTCCCTTTTTCAGGCGTTTCGTGTTGGTGACAAAGAGATCGTCCCCCACCAGCTGAACCTTGTGGCCCAAAGTTTTGGTGAGCAGCTGCCACCCTTCCCAGTCCTCCTCCTGGAGGCCGTCCTCAATCGAAAGGATGGGGAAACCTTCTACCAGCCTCCGGTAGTACTCCACCATCTCCCCGGCATCTCTCTCCACCCGGATTCCTGTCATCTGACTTTCTCCTGGAAAGACATACATTCCTGCGGCCTCGTCGTAGAGCTCGCTGGAAGCAGCGTCGATGGCGATTCCCACCTGACTTCCCGGCTGAAAACCGCTGAGGCTGATGGCATCTACCAAATAGGACAGAACCTCCTCCGTATTTTTAAGGTTGGGGGCAAATCCTCCTTCATCTCCCACCGCTGTCACAAACCCGTTTGTCTTCAGCAGCCCTTTCAGAGTGTGGTAGATTTCGGCACACATCCGCAGACCTTCCGAGAAATTGTCCGCCCCCACGGGCATGATCATAAACTCCTGGAGATCCACCGTGTTGTCTGCATGGACGCCGCCGTTTAAAATATTCATCATGGGAACAGGCATCAGGTTCCCCGCCACGCCCCCCAGGTACCTGTAAAGAGGAATCCCCAGACTGTCTGCCGCTGCCCTGGCCGCCGCCATGGACACGGCCAGGACAGCGTTGGCCCCCAGCCTGGACTTGTTGTCCGTCCCGTCCGCCTCCCGCAAAAGACGGTCGATCTTCCTCTGGTTTAAAACATTTTCAAACATCACTGCCTCCGCAAGCGCGGTATTCACATGCTCCACCGCCTTGCGGACGCCCTTTCCGTGGTATCTGGCCTCCCCGTCTCTCAACTCCACTGCCTCGAACTTTCCCGTGGATGCCCCCGACGGCACAGATGCCCGTCCCACCGCGCCGCCTTCAAGATGTACCTCCGCCTCCACCGTAGGATTTCCTCTGGAATCAAGAATCTCTCTTCCGCGAACCTGTACAATCTCATACTTTTCACACATAAAAAATGGCCTCCTTCACAATCAATAAACATTAGAAAGGATGGCCATTTTTTCATATTTTATTCGGTCCGCTTCATTTGGACGGCAAATAGCATCGCCTAGCGGTTTTGCTGCTTTCTATTCCGTTCGCCCCCGCCCCGGTGGCCTCCGTACAGCCGCAGGAAACACAGAGTGATAATCAGGCACATGCCCTCTGATATAAGCCCTGCGTACCAGATCATGTCTCTGTCTCCAGCAAGAAACACCAGGGCCACAGACAGCGCCGGGAACACCAGCCCTCTCCCCAGGGAGATAGGGAACGCCATGGAAACCTTGCAGACAGACGTGAAAAATGCCCCTGTCACCACATTGACACCCATTATCAAAAAGGCGCTTCCATATTTTCCAAGGGCTTTGACGCTGGCCTCAAAGAGAGGACTCGTCCTCTCAAGAAACAGGGACACCACCGCCCCCCCGCTCAACACACAGGCAAGCCAGCTGAGAACCCCAAATCCCACAGCCGTGGCAAGCCCCATATTTTTCAGTTTCCTGCAGTTATCCCACTCCCCTCGGCCATAGTAAAAGCTGCACACAGGCTGCATCCCCTGGGCGGTTCCCGACATCATCATCAAAACCAGCGTGTTCACGTACCCGATGACCGTGTAGCTCACCACCCCGTCCTCCCCCAAAAGCCTCAAAATCGCCTGGTTAAAAAGAAATATGACGATCCCGTTGGAGAACTCCGTGATCCCGTCTCCCACCCCCAGAGGAATGGTCTGCCTGTAAATCCTCAAGTCCCAACGGAACCGGGTGAAATGGAGGACCTTGGAATATCTTGTAAAATAGACAATATACAGCATCACCGACACTGCCTGGGCCAGCCCTGTGGCCAGAGCCGCCCCCCAGACTCCCCATCCCAGTATCATCACAAACAGCCAGTCCAGAACGATATTGGTCAGACCCGCCAGAATCACCCCCGCCATGGAGAGCACCGGCGTACCGTCTGTCTTTATGAGGACTTCCATGTTGTAGGCGCAGAGGAAAAACAGGGCAAAGGGACACACCGTGCCCACATACTCCTTCACAGAGGACAGTGTGTCCTGCGTCGCTCCCAGAAACAGGGCGATGGTCTCCAGATTTAAAAGGGTTGCCGCCGTTATGACCATGGAAACGGCCGCCGTTACCAGGAGATTCTGGGTGAACAGCCGGCTGGCCCTGTCCTTCTCTCCTTTTCCCAGCTCCACGGCGATCACCGTGGCCATTCCCACCGCGATCAGCAGCCCGCAGGCGAACATGCAGGAATTGTACGGGGCGGACAGGTTCACCGCGGCCAGGGCCTTTTCTCCCACTCCCCTGGCCACAAAAATTCCGTCAACCATGGTGTAAACGGAAAATGTCAGCATGGACAGGATTGACGGAATGATATAGCGAAAAAACTGTTTGATCAGCATCCCTTCCTCAGGCCCTCAGTTCGATTCCCATTCCCCTGAGGCCGTGAAGAATCTTCTCCATCACCGCGTTTACCTCCTTGTCCTCCAGCGTTCTGTCCTTGGCGCGGAAGGTGATGGAGTAAGCCACCGATTTGTATCCTGCCACAATCTGAGCCCCCTCGTAGATATCAAACAGCTGGCAGCTCTCCAGGATCTTTCCACCCCGCTGGACAATCATATCTTCGATCTGGCCTACCATGACAGTCTTGGGAACCACCATGCTGATATCCCTTGTCACTGCCGGATATCTGGCAAGGCCCTCGTATCTCCGGTCATAGGTAGTGTACGGAATCAGAGCAGGCATATCCAGGACGGCGACATATGTCTTCTCGCCGATCTTGTAGCTGTCCGCCACATCCGGGTGAACCTCCCCCAGATAGCCGATAACCGTTCCCTCATAGACCACATTGGCCTGACGGCCGGGGTGAAGCCACGGTTTGCCGGACCGGGGATCATAATGGGGCTTTTTAGACATACCTGTCTTGTCGAAAAACTCCTCGATCACACCTTTCATATCGAAGAAATCCACTTCCCCGTAGGCCCCCAGCACGAACTGCATCCTCTCGTCGGGAAGTTTCTCAAGAGGCAGGGTCTCCGGCAGATAGATGTTGGCCAGCTCATAGAGGCGGACATTTTTATTTCTCCTGTTATAGTTGGTGGACAGAGAGCCCAGCATCCCGTGAAGGGGCGTAGTTCTCATGATGCTGAAATCCTCACCTAACGGATTGAAAATCTCGATGGCCCTGCGCAGACGGCAATCCTCCTGCATCTGAAGCCTGTCAAACACTCTGGGGCTCTCGAAGGAGTACGTCATGCTCTCGCTGAAGCCGCAGAACTCCGCGATGTTCCTGGCAGTCTCCTCCACCCTCAGCTTGTAGGGCAGTCCTCCGGTGGTGGCCTCCCCTGACGGAAGGGTGGTTGGAATATTGTCGTATCCAAAGAAACGAGCTACCTCCTCGGCGATGTCGGCCGGGCGCTCCAGATCCTGGCGGAACGTGGGGGCGATAACCTCTCCTGTCTGTTCGTCCACCTTCAGCTCCAGTCTCCCAAAATACTCTACCATGTCCTCCCTGCTGATGTGGGTGCCCAGAAGGCTGTTGACCTTGTCCGCGTCAAAGGGAATTCTCTTCTCCGTGCGCTTTTCCGGGTAAATGTCGATGATTCCGCCTACCACTTCCCCTGCGCCCAGTTCCTCCACCAGCTGACAGGCCCGGTCTATGGCCGCCTGGGCATTGTTGGGATCCAGTCCTTTCTCGAACTTGCCGGAGGCATCGGTTCTCAGACCGATCTTCTTGGCCGACAGTCGGATATTCACTCCGTCGAAGCAGGCCGCCTCAAACACCATGGTTTTCACGTCGTCGGTGATCTTGGAGTTCTCACCTCCCATGATGCCTGCGATTCCCACTTCTTTTTCCCCGTCGTTGATCATCAGCACATTGTGGTCCAGCTTCCGCTCCTGCCCGTCCAGTGTCTGAAAAACATCCCCGTCTTTGGCGCGTTTCACGACGATCTCGTGTCCCGCAAGCTGGTCGTAGTCGAAAGCGTGCATAGGCTGACCGTACTCTTCCATCACGTAGTTGGTGATATCCACCAGATTGTTGATTGGGCGGATTCCGCTGGCAGCCAGACGCCTCTGCATCCATTCCGGCGACGGGGCCAGCTTTATGTTTTTCACCATGCGGGCACAGTAACGTGGACACAGCTGGGTGTCCTCCACAGAAACTTTTAAATAGTCCCTGATATCCTCGCCGTTGCCTGTGGGAGCCACAACCGGCGGGTAGAAAGGCTTGTTGAAGGTAGCCGCCGCCTCCCTGGCAATTCCCACCACGCTGTAGCAGTCTACACGGTTGGAGGTGATCTCATACTCAAACACCGTGTCGTGAAGTCCCAGAACTTCGATGGCGTCTGCCCCCACAGGCGTGTCTTCTGGAAGAATATAGATTCCGCTTTCCGGGGCCAGCGGGTACATGTCTCTGGAAGAACCCAGCTCTTCGATGGAGCACATCATACCGTTGGACTCCACTCCTCTCAGCCTGCCTTTTTTGATCTTGATGCCGTCCTCGGGGAGCGGGCCGCCGTCATGGCCGCCTGCCACCTTGCCGCCGTCCAGAACTACGGGAACTTTGTCGCCCTCTTTTACATTGGGGGCTCCTGTGACGATCTGGATGGACTGGGAACCGATGTTTACCTGGCAGATGATCAGTTTGTCTGCGTCCGGGTGACGCTCTATCTTGTCGATCTGCCCTACTACGATTTTTTCAAGGTTTTTGTCAAGGCATTGGTAACCCTCCACCTTGGTTCCGGATAATGTCATGGCGTCTGTGTACTCCTGGGGAGTCACATCCAGATCCGGAACATATGCTTTAATCCATGATAATGCTGTGTTCATGATTGGAATCTCCTTCTTTGGGTTTGTTTATTATGTGAGGATGAATTCGGCGGGATGAGTTCTCTCCCCGCGGCCCCGGCGGGCACGCTCTAAAGGCTTCGCCTTTTTCGCTTGGGGGCTTTCGCCCCATACCTGGGTATCTGAACCACCGCCCAGGTGCGAGCGAGCTCTCTCCTGGGTGGTGGTTCAGATACCCAGGTGCCCGCCTCAATGCTAATCAAAACTGTTTCAAAAATCTGATGTCGTTTTCGTAGAGGAGCCTCATGTCGTCGATCTCGTATTTCAGGAGGGCAATGCGCTCTAATCCTACGCCGAAAGCGAATCCTGTGTAAATCTCAGGGTCAATGCCGCACATTTCGAATACGTGGGGGTGAACCATTCCGCAGCCCAGGATCTCGATCCAGCCGGTTCCTTTGCAGAAACGGCAGCCCTTTCCGCCGCATTTAAAGCAACTGACATCCATCTCCGCGCTGGGCTCTGTAAACGGGAAGTGATGAGGACGGAATTTTACTTTCGTGTCCTCCCCGAACAGTTCCCGCGCAAACTCGGCCAGGGTGCCTTTTAAGTCGGCGAAGGTAATGTTTTTGTCGATAACCAATCCTTCCACCTGATGGAAGGACGGGGAGTGGGTGGCATCCACCTCGTCGGAACGGAACACCCGTCCCGGAGAGATCATTCGGATGGGCAGCTTGCCTTTCTCCATGGTGCGGGCCTGGACGGGAGACGTCTGGGTGCGCAATACGATGTCCTTGTTGATATAAAAAGTGTCCTGCTCGTCCTTGGCGGGATGTCCCTCAGGAATGTTCAGCTTGGTAAAATTATATTCGTCGTACTCGATCTCGGGTCCTTCTACAACCTCGTACCCCATCCCCACAAAAATTCGCTCCAGTTCTTCCAGCGCGATGGTGTTGGGGTGACGGTGGCCTACATTGGCTTTCCTGGCTGGGAGGGTCACATCGATGACCTCCGCCTTCATCTGTGCCTCCCTGGCTTTCTTTGCCAGGGCCTGTCTGGTCTCCTCCAGCCTGGTCTCGATCAGTTCCCTGGCCTCGTTGACCATCTGCCCCACTTTGGGCCTGTCCTCTGGAGCCACGTTTTTCATGCCTTTCAGCACACTGGTCAGCTCTCCCTTTTTCCCCAGATAAGCCACCCTGATCTCATTTAACCGCTCCAGGGCTTCCGAGGACTCGATCTGTCTGAGAGCCTCCTCTTTGATCTTCTCTAACTGCTCTTTCATGGTATTCTCCTTTTCCTTGCTTTTGATAGGCGGCAGCCGGCTTTTCGCCATGGCCCGGAACTTGCCGATACCGGCTTTCCGGCATTCATGACATATAAAAATGTTCATCCACCGGAGGTTTTTGTCCTGTAGGACACACTTTCTTATAGCACAAAAAAATCCCTTCGATAAACGAAGGGACGAAATCACCGCGGTACCACCCTGATTCCTGTGTCACAGACACAGGCACTCTCTGCGCATAACGCGCGCAACACGTCGCAGCTTACTAAAATGTCAAAGGATCCTTCTGCTGATCCTCCCACTGTTCAGCCGCGCGGCTCCGGCGGGAACTTCGACCGTCTGTCTGAACTGAAGGGAACTCGCAGCCGGTGATTCCCTCTCTCTGGCAGAAAACAGACATCTACTGACGCCTTCATCGCTTTTCTTTATGAAACCTTACGGTACATTTTAGCATATTTTGTTTAAATGTCAACCATTATTTGTGGCTGAAGCCGGGAATAAATTCACCATATGTTTCGACAGCGTTTTCCTCTTGGCGATTATCATATATCTTTGAATCTTCATAAAACCATCAACTGCCGCCCTCACATCTTCCTAAGTCTCTCCCTGGCGGGCCCATATCCGTCCTTAGCTGCCATCCGGTAATACTTAACCGCCAGTTCTCTCTGTCCGGACACCTCATACCAGGCCCCCAGATTGTAGGCGGCCTTAAATGAGCCGGTTCCCACCACTCCGCCCAGCTGAGGCTTCTCCCCCAGCTTGAGACAGCGCAGATAGCACTTTTCGATGTTGGGAAGCAGGGATATATAGCCCTCCACATCCGACAGCACCCTCTTCATATAAAAGAGACCGCACACGAAGCAGAAATCCGGCCAGTTACCCAGTTTTTTTTCCTCCTGCCCGATCACCTCTGCCGCCTCATCCAGACATGCTTTCGTCCCCACGTCCAGGAGCGTGTACAGATAGAGAACGATCCCCTCTCCTCTGTAGGCTTCCTCCTTCCCTGCCAGCCTGTAAAAATTCCGAAAATACTCCAGACTTTCCACCTGCCTTTTCAGATTCCGCAAGGTGCCTGCAAGCTGGAACTGGTAATATCCGTCCTCCGGGTACTCCTCCACCGCCCTGCGGAGGTAGGGAAGATTTCTCTCCCCCTTATCCTCATACAGATAGCCGTCATGGTCCGCCTCCAAAGGCAGCGGATAGCAGGGGCAGTCTCCCTCCGGCTGCTCGTGAATCAGCCCTGTATACCTTACACCCTTTGGAAGGACCCTTGGAAGAACCGAGGTGCTCTGGCTGATTCCCTCCTGATCCCGAAATGAATCATATCTGGTGATGCCCCCAAACCACAGACCTTTACGGCCGGTCAGGAGCTTCTCCAGTCCCCTCCGGCTGCAGGGCCGAAGGCACTCGTCCGCATCCAGAATCAGGTTCCAGTCCGCGTCGGAATGATCCAAGGCATAATTCCGGGCAGCCGAAAAGTCGCCGACCCATTGAAAGTCCACGACTTTTGCTCCCATATGCTCCGCGATCTCTCTGGTTTTGTCCGTGGAGCCGGTGTCCGCTATGATCATCTCATCCACCAGAGGCTTCGCCGCCTTGAGGCACTTTCTCAGACACCGCTCCTCATTCTTAACAATCATCACCAGGTTGATTTTCACAGCTTTTTCCTTCCCTGCTGCTTCTGTTTCTCCATCTGTTTGGCGAAGACAAATTTTCGTATGGTAGCCTCTGTCTCCGGCGGCAGATTGATAAACTTGCAGCCATAGCCGAAACCGCCTGTGGCCGCACCTCTGGCCCGAAGGATCTCCACTTTCATCTGACACAGTTCTTTGTCAAACCGATGACTGAAGGACAGGCGCTCCCCCGTCTTGATGGCCTGGGAGGTCACCAGGTAGATGCCTCCGGCGCTGATATTCTTTATGGTACCTACAAAGAACATTCCGCTGTCCAAGGTAAATTCTGTAGAGATATGTACTCTCACTCTCAGATCCTGCTGTCTCTGATATATATTGGTGATCTCCAGAACTTCACAGTCCCCCGTCCAGGGCTCCATCATCCTGTTTTCCTGAACATTCTTTCGGAGCACCAACTCGCAGAAGCAGCGAATCAGTCCCTGCTGTGTGTCATAGAAATCCACATACGTCTGAAATCTGACGCTGCGAAGCTTGTAATTGCTGAAATACAACCGGATATTCTCATTCTGGTCAGTCTCCACCCTTGCCCTGGAGAGAGGTTTATTGTCCGTTCCATATACCAGACAGGTCTCGCAATCCCTTAATTTCATAACGTAAATCCTTCCTCCTTCACGCCCGTATTCCCTGTGCCGGGCAGACAGGCCGCCCTGTCACGGCACGGTTTCTTCCCTCTTGCGGTTTCCTGCTTATATGGTTATGGAACCCACCTCTCTGCTGGCATTCATCATCATCTGCAGACGCATGATCTCTATAAGACTGATAAAACTCTCTTTATCCAGAGTGATGGTATCTCCGTCACCGCCCACGGACGCCGATCCCAGGAGGGCGCTGAGGGCGCCGGAACCGGAACCATAATAGCTTCCCACTCCGCCGTTCAGAAGGCCGTAAAGCCCTGTTGACTGCCCGTAAGATCCGCTCGAGCCTGACGACAAAAGAGAGGAAGAACCATACAGGCCTGCCAGAGTCTGGGCCGCGGTGCTGCTCTTCTCAAGGGTCTTTCCCGTGGAAATCGGAGAGCCGTTCATGTAGGATGTGACTGTCTTTACATAATTCTGAGTCTCTTTGTAGGGGGGAATCCCGCCATACTTTTGGACGGCATTGGGCCCTGCGTTGTAAGCGGCAAGCGCCAGGCTTACATTGCCCCCGAAGCGATCCAGATTCTCTTTCAAATACTTTGCCCCGCCCATAATATTCTGCCTGGCGTCATAGGGATCCGTAACTCCCAGAGATCTGGCAGTGGCGGGCATGAGCTGCATCACACCGATGGCTCCTGCCTTGGAGACCGCCTTGGGATTGAAATTAGATTCCGCCTTGGCAACCGACTTTAAAAGTTTTTCCGACACCCCGTAGCGGGCCGCCGCCTCGGCGAAGATGGCGTCCATGCTCTCGGTCTTGCTGGTGGCCTCCTTAAATGCTGTCTGAAATGACTCGCTGGTCTTCTCTGTCTGCACAGTCCGGTGATTCTGAGCGTTGACCGCCTCCCCGTTGACTGATGATACCGCTAATTCCATAATATATGCTCCTCTTCCTAAAATTACTACCGTCTCTCCGAAGCTATCCCGTCTGCCCCGATGGTCCACCCGTCCACTGTGGTGTTGACAGCCATGCTGCCGTCGTTGTTGAGATAATACCAAGCGCCGGAAATCATGTTCCATCCCGTGCACATCTTTCCGTCCGTCCCCAGATAATACCAGATCCCGTTCACCGATACCCAGCCTCTCTGCATAAGCCCCGAGCCGTCCGTATAATACCAGGAGCCCGGCGCCGGCTGAACCCAGCCCGTGAGCATAGGACCGCTTTCCGACAGATAGTACCAGGAATCCCCCGACGGATTCACCCAGCCGGTTTTCATGATTCCCCGCTCATCCATATAATACCAGAATCCGTCTATAACTGTCCAGCCCTTGGTCATATTGCCGCTGCCGTCAAAATAGTACCACTGGTTGGAAATCTTCTTCCAGGTATTCTTCTCTTTGCTTCCGTCAGGGAGGATATAATTGTTTCCCTTAATGTCTCCCCCGTCGGCAGTGGCGCTGCCCATCTCCTCCCAGTCGTACTCCTGTTCTGTGGAGGTCACCACCTCCCCCTCTTTCAGGTATTTCTTCTGGTCAGAAGTGATGGGAACCGCTTTCACTTCATAGTAATATGTCTTATCTTCATCCTTCATGAACTCCGACAGATCCACAGTGGTAGTCTCAACGTTCAGACGTTTTACTACCTTGTTGTCTCCATATAGGATCACGGAATATCCCGGCGCATAATCCACCGCCTTCCACACCGCCCTGTTTTTGTAAGTACTGCTCCAGCCCGCCTGGGTGGTGTTTCCCAAAACAGTCACAGGCTTGTAATCCACCTTCACCTGGAACTTCTCATCGTCCAGCGCCTTGGCCGACACATAATCGGCCCCCGACACCTTGCACTTGGAACGGTTGAGGGATGTGGGAAACACCTTTCCGTCCTCAGGCGCCAGATTAATCTCTATCCGGACTTTTTTCCCTGGTTTCCACTTCTCGTAATCCGTTCTGTACTGATAATCCACAATATAATAATTGTTGCCGCCCACGGTAATCTCCGGTTCAGGGATCTCCTCCTGCTCTCCGAATGTAGTCTTCAACGTGATGCTCACATCCTCGATCACGCTGGACTCGGCGCCGTAAGCCGTGATGACCGTGCCTGCCCCCAGAGTTCCCGCCAGGTCAAATGTTTCGCTGATATATTCTTCCTGCTCCCAGGCAAACCGCGACGACGCCTCCTGCATCGCCAGGACAACCAGACACGCCGCGGCGCCCGCCGTCATCCTTTTCACATTCTTCCAAACAACTCTGTTCAATCACTTCACCTCACATTCTACTGCCAAATCCCGTCAGAATCAATATACAATCCGTCGATCCACGTGTCCCTGGCCATCTCCCCGGAATCAGGATAAAAGTAATACCAGGACCCGTCTATATCATACCAGCCTGTGATGATCTCACCGTTGGTATCCGCGAAATATGTATTCTCGTCCCGCCGTATCCAGCCTGTGAACATGGCTCCCTGAAGACTGTTCTCCAGGGTGTTCAGGTAGTACCGTTTGCCGTCCAGCTCCAGCCATCCCGTACAGAGACTTCCGTCCTGATTGAAATAGTAGTAATATCCGGTGATGACCCGCCAGCCTGACGGGGCCATGGTTCCCAGAGAACGCCCGCCTTCTTTTTCAGGCAGAAAATAATACCATATATCGTCCACCTTCGTCCAGCCTGTGGCCATCTGACCGTTGCCGTGAAAATAGTACCGCTCTGCCCCGATGGTCTGCCACCCCGTCACCATATTGCTGCTGCCGTCAAAATAGTACCAGTACCCGTCGATGTTCTCCCAGGCGTCGGTACACAGATCCCCGGAAGGATATCGATACTTCCACACATTTCCTTCTTCAAACCATCCCGTCTTCTGATCCGTGCCTTTCACCGTGCTGGGGCTGGACGACTGCTGTCCTTTGCCGTCCGACACGTATCTGTCGGTGATCCTCAGTTCGCCCGACTCGAGCCAGTCGCTTTTCTTTCCGTATTTTTTTTGAAAATCCGTGTCGGGAATCGTGCGGATCTTGAAGCTGTAATCCCCTGTCTTTGTCATATAGGGATAAAAATTATAGCTGGTGGCGGAGGTACTCTCCACTTTAAAAACATTCTTCTCATCCCGGAGAAGCTGCACCTCATAGTGCCCCGAGTCGTTCTCCGGCCTCTCCCACCTGGCCTCTCCCAGGTTCTTCTCATTCCAGTAGGCGTCCTTTGGCGGATCATAGTCGCCCTTTACCGGGGTGATCCTCAAGGTAACCTCCAGATTGTCCCCGTTCCTCTTCGCCGTGACGAATGTGCCCCCGCTGATCTTCACATTGGAGGCCTTGTAGCTGGCCAGGAAATAGTACTGGCTCACATCCGCGGGCTCCAGGATCACCTTCATCTTGGGGTCATCGCCGGCCGCCAGCTCCTTGGACCCGCTGTTCACCCACTGAGCGCTGACCACCGTGTACTGGGAGCCGCCTCCCGATACCGCAATCCCGCCGTCAGACTCGCTGCCGCCTCCGATATCGATGCCCGGCAGAGTCCCTCCTGCTTTCAGCTTCGACGAGACTTTTATGCTCACGGAATTTATAGGCTTCGTAGCTGCCAGGCAATCCGTCGGCACTGCCGCCGCGAGACAAAAGCATGCCAAAACAAACGCTGCCCATCGCTTTATCACTCTATTCATGTCATATCTCCTTATGTCAAATCATCTGCCTCAGGACTTCCCCGCCGCCGATTCTTCTGTTCCCTGCTCCTCCGAGCCTTTCTCCAGCGTATCTCCCTCCCCAGGAACGTACCCAAGAAAATAGATATAGATATCAACAATCGCCTGATACAGTTCTTTCGGGATCTCCGCCCCCAGCTGAAGCTGGGTCAGAAGTGTCGCCAGGGAATCATCCTCATAGACCGGCACACCTGCTTCCATGGCTGTCTCCGTGATCTTCTCCGCCATATATCCCATGCCTGAGGCCACGATCACCGGAGCGCCGTTCCTCTCAGGACTGTACTTTAAAGCCACGGCTTTCTGCCGCATCAGTTCATCAAATTCTGACATTGATCGTTCTCTCCTTCTCCCGTATCTCAGGGAAGATCTCGTCCACTCTCCTGTCCCTGCGGCGCTGACGCACCATCAGCTGGCCGAAGCGGATACCGTTTCCTTTTAATATATCCGCCACATCTGTCTGAATCTTCTTATCCTCCTTTGCCAGGTGAGGCGGGACAAAGAGCTGTACCGACGCCTGACGGTCCTGCAGAGTCATAACCAGTTCAAACTTACCCACATTGTGGATGTCAAACTTCAAAAACATCTTGACCTTCCGCCCTCTGCCGTCGTCCTCTCTCTTGGAATCCGGATCGATCCACATCTCTGACATCACATTCTTGTCTTCATACTGGAAAGGAATAATAAAATGAAGCAGCGGCATATACACACTCTCGTTGAGAAGCATGCCGTTCATGATCGTGTAAAACTGCTGAACGTTCTCCAGACCGGCCTGGCCGTTGGCTCCCTTTAAAACCAGCTGGGACAGCCCTTCCGCGAACCCGGACAGAGGTTTCTGTCTGGCTCCCTCCTCGGACCCTGCCTTCAAAAGTCCTTCCAGTTCCTCTCTGAGCATCTGCCCCAGAGGCCCTCCAACATCCTTCAGAGGCGTTCTTCCTTCTCCCGCCCCTCTTAAAATCTCCTCCAGGCCTTCTCTCCCGCCTTCCGGCGCATCGGCCTTCCGGCTTTCTTCCATGCTTTCCTGCCCTTCCCACTGCTCGGCCAGACGCTCCAGTTCCTCTCTGGCCTCCCCTTTAAAGAGCCTGATAAAATCTCTGTTGCCTGCCAGATTCTCGAAAAGCTGTATCAGCCTGTCCTTACCGCCGTTCTGATATCTGGCAGCGTGAAAGACAAGGTGCATGGTGGCCTCCCTTATGGGGCCGTAGTCGTGGGTCCTGGAAATATATCTGGACAGGTAGGGAATCAGGACCTTGTTGAGGACCTGGGCGTTCTGGGCCGTGTTCCCGTTGGCTGCCTGCCAGTCCATAGACTGGGACAGCTCCCTGAACTCTTCCTGGTAAGACCGCAGTAAAAGTTGTTCAATATCCATCGTAAGGGAACCCATCTGCTGTAAAAGGTGGGCTCCTGAAGAATAGTTGTTGTAAGCCTTCAGAAAAGGCAGCGCCGACTCCCAGAGTCCCTGAGAAGAACTCTGGGTCAGGATAGATCTCAATTTGTCGAAAAAATCCCCTGTAAACTTGGCCTGCAGATCTCCCTGCCCCTCCACAAACGCCAGAAGATCTTCCGGTGAATCCACCTTCATGGTCATCATGAGCTTATCCACCAGAGCCGCCACCTCGGTCTGCCCGGCGTCTTTGATGGCCGCCATGTCCGAAAACAGCAGGCGTTCCAACACCGCTGCCAGTTCTCCTTCTTCACCCAGGCCCTTGATAAACGCACCGTAGTTGCTCTCGTAATTGATAACATTAAACAACGCGTCCTGGGCCGTATTCCCGGTCTGCTCTCCGTCCCGCCCGTCGCTTCTCACCACTCGGGTGGGATCCGCAGGATTGTGAATCGCCGGGTTCCCCACGCCGTGCTTCGGGTCCTGGGGATTCACCATGTTTCTGTTATCTACGTTAAGATTCGGTGTGGTCACCTGCAATATATTAGCCATATATCATATAGCCCCCAACTTCTTTAGATATGCCCATCCGGGCATCCGTGATTCATACCCTTGCCGGGTGGCCGTCCGACCGTTGCCCGACGGCAAAACAACATATTGTTTATATATCGGCGGGTTTGCTGTTTTTATTATACAATTAATTCCCTTTTTGTACAAGGGAAATAAATTTACTTTATTTTTACGGCTTTCTGAAAAAATCACGGACCCTTGCGCTTATCTTTGTTTAAAAAGTGTCGATAGGTAACTATATAGAAGTGTGTGCCAATGTTTAGGTGCACTAGTTTTTCAGAAGGGAGGTCACCTATGAACATTACATTTCAGGCAATGAACACCTCTTATCGTCCATCGGTTCCAGTACAGTCGAGACGCGCCCCCCAGCTTCAAAAGGCCAGAGGCGATTATGATACCGTGAATATCCGCAGAACATCTGCGGCAGACGATGATGAAACCTTCGCCCGCATGCTGGCCCGCAGAACATCTGCTCAGCTGAAGAATGTCAGCCAGGAGCGGGTCCAGGAACTGGGGAACAGAATCGCGGAGGGTTCCTACGTTCCGGATTCACAGCGCATCGCCGGACGGATGCTGGGTCTGGGCTGACACATAGCTGTCCCCGGATGGATGTAAGAAAGGAGCCTGTTGATTTATGAATCACAACAGACAAGAACTATTGGACAATTTTATTGCCGTCATCAAAGACCTGACTGTTCTGACCGGCAGCATCGCCCAGGTGGAGGATCACAAAGCCCAGGCTGCCTCTCAGAAGCGTCACGAGCTTCTTGACGGCATTATTCAAAAGGAACAGGCTCAGATCCTGAAGCTCAGGGGCCTGGAACAGCACAGGATCCGTCAGGCCAGAGAGCTGGGCTGGGATTCCCTCACGTTCCGCCAGATACTGGAGAAAGCGGATCCCTCCGAGAAGAAGGTTCTGGCTCCCCTGTTCACCGATCTGGAACGGCAGCTGAAACGGCTGGGCGATTGCCGCAAATCGTCGGAGCAGATCATCAAGGTGCGGATCCACGAGATCGAGACTGCCATTGCACGGCAGCAGGGAGGTTCCTACGACAGCACCGGCAGCGTCGGTACCAAGACCCCGCCTCATCTCAAGATGCGGGACACTTATGTCTGACATACATCATGATACATCTGTCGTCAGCCCCCGGGGCTGATGATTTGTGATACAGAGACACATTTTCTCAAATTTTGAAGAATTACTTTGGAGGATACACATATGGTTAGAGCAACCTTTGCCGGTTTCAGTACCGCTCTCTCTGCCATGCAGGCCAACCAGAAGCGGCTTGACATCACAGGGCAGAACCTGGCCAACATGAATACCACCGGCTATACCAGACAGCAGCTTCAGGTATCCAGCCTGAACTACACTCATCCCATCTCCCACTACATGAACGGTTCGGAGATCTCCGTGGGATTCGGCGTGTCTATGGACACTGTAACTCAGATCCGTGACCCGTTTCTGGATGCTCAGTACAGGAACCAGATGCAGAAGTCGGGATATTCCGATGCCATGCAGGTCTCCTTGGACCGGCTTGCCACGTTTTTGGATGAATCCCACATAACCGGCATCAGCAAGGCTTTTGACGACATCCAGTCCACCCTGACTAACATGCATGATCTGGGCAAGGTCAACGACCCCATCTACGAGGCGGAGCTGCGCACCAGGATGCAGTCCCTGACCAACCTGCTGAATCAGAGTGCCAGGGATATCGAGCAGGCCAAGATGGAGGAGTACAACCGTCTGGACGGAACCGGCACCAGCGAGCAGGGTGCCATTCAGAGGGTGAACGATATGCTCCAGCAGATCGGCTCTCTGAACCGTCAGATCAAGCAGAACCAGATCCACGGACAGCCCAGCCTGGAGTTGATGGATGAGCGGAACGTGCTGCTGGATGAGCTGTCAAGTTATATTCCCATTCAGGTTACCTACAAGAAAGACGCGGAACATGACGGGATTAAAAACGGCACGGAAGATACTACGCGCGATGAAGATTTATCCGAGATTTACCATCTGGACAGCGCCGGGCGGCCTATCGCGAAGAAGGACTGGCCGGATGATCTGTATGTGAAAGCAGAATATATTGATAAAGACGGCAAGCGGCAGACTCTTGATCTTATCAACGGCACGGAAGGCATCGGGGAAGAGAATCATATGAAGATAGAGATTCCCGACGGCGCCAAGATCTTGAGCGGCGAGCTTGATCCCGGCCAGGTCAGCCTGAATTTTTATTACCTCAATTCCGATGGCACAAAAGATGCAGGCAGAACGGCAGATGAAGTTCTTTTTGAAGTTACTAAACCTGCCAGACCTCTGCAGCCCGGAGCCGCCGGCAGCATATCCAACTATTTTACAGACGGTTCTATCCAGGCAGGACTTGACATGCTGTGGAAAGACGGAACGACCGCCAACCTTAACGATGTCAAGGGTTATGATTATTATATGGATGAGCTGGACTGTCTGGCGAACGCTTTTGCCAAGGTTATGAACACGCTGAACAACGTTTATGAACAGGATGCTGTCAACAACGGTAAGCCTCAGAATTTGCTTATTAACAAAGATCTGGCTGATAAGTATCCTGCCAATACAGATAATATTACAGCTGCCAACATCGGCATCAGCAGGGAATGGATCAGCGGAGACGTCCATATAAGTTCCAAAGGTCCTAACGCTGGAGACACTGTTTTGCTTATGAAAGAAGCTATGGAGGCCACTTATCCATATCTCTCCGGCTTTACGGACAGCAACGGTGTTGTGGTCTGGAAACCGACCTCAACCGATGTAGATCTGGATAACAACTCATTTGCCAACTTTATGACCCATGTTTCCACCGTCCTTGCCAACGACTCCTACAGCAATAAGGTTGTTCTGAAGAACAATGTGACGGTACTCAACGGTATTCAGAATTCCCGTGATTCCGTATCCGGTGTCAGTCTGGATGAAGAGGCATCCAACATGATGATGTACATGTCGGCCTACAGCGCAGCCTCCCGTCTTATGACCACACTGGATGAGGCGCTGAACACTTTGATCAACGGCACCGGTCTTGTAGGAAGATAACGGCCGGTTAACATATACTTATACATGGAGGTATTTTTACATGCGTGTAACCAATGCGTCAACCTATAGAAATTTCACCGCTTCCGTGAACTCCGTTCATCTGTCCCTGAACAGAAGCATGAACAAGGTCTCCAGCGGCGAGCAGTATGAGAATGCTGCTGAAAGCCCGCTCGCCTACTATGAGGGCAAGCGGATCGATAATCGGTTCCAGGACGCGGAGACTAAAAAGACTCTTTTAAAAGATGTTCAGAACCGCATCTACCAGCAGGAGTTAGGTGTAAGAAATATCCAGACACTCCTCTCCGAGGCGAAGAATCATGTCCAGTATGCCAACACGGCCACCACGACCGACACAGCTCTTGACACTACAAAATCCGCCCTGCTTCAGAAGGCACACGAGGTTGTCAACTCTCTGAACACACAGTATGAGAACTTTTACGTCTACGGCGGCAATGATGTCTCAACACCCCCGTTTTCACTCAGTGAAGATTACGACCCACAGGATCAGAATCGGTTAATAGGCCTGACATTAACCTATCGGCATAAATTCTCTGACGAAGAAACACCCACAGAATTTCAGATGCAGTTAAGTAAACAGGCGGACGGTTCTTATGGATTTACATTACTGGGTGGTAACGATTCCTCCGGCAATCCTCTGGGCACCACAGAACAGTTGGTAAAAGCCATGAAGGAACAGGGACGTGTCGATATCGGATATGGTTCTATACAAGACAAATCGACTTTACTGGATACCTATACCGGCGGTATGAATGTTTTGACCGGCGTTACATCCGACGCGATCCGGAACTGGAAAGAGACGGCCGGTGACGGCACTGCCAACGCGGCGGATTCCGACGGCGACGTCATGGATCACCTCAACAACGGTCCCTTAGCCCTCATCGGCCGCTCTGTTCTGGCTATCAGTGAGTATTTGGACAGCGGCAAAACCGACAGAGGCGAGATGAGCAAGGTTCTCGGCGACACCATCACCGACATGACTGTCACCGAGCACTCCCTCAGCAGCTTCTACGCAGACCTGGGCAACAAGTACCGCCTCATCGACAACATGGATGAACGACTTGGCCAATTGATGGACTCCCTCAAGATACAGTACAAAGAAAAGCTGGGAGCCGACCCCTACGAGTCCATCATGGAAATGTACAACAACAATTACGCTTACAATGCCGCACTTCAGGTAGGTTCGAGACTTATGAGTTCTTCTCTGTTTGATTTTATGGGTTGATATATGCTATAATGTTATAGAAAGGAGGTTTGAGTATGGAACAGCTTATCAAAATTACATCCGAACCTTTGCGTATGGTACGCTTTTCACAGAATGCCCGGTTGGTAAGTTCTCAGAATGTGGATATGGAGAGAAGAAAAGCCGTTGCCCGTCAGATGTCGATGCGCAACTCTGCAGGGCAGGGAGGCATCTCTGTCGAGGATATCAAGAGAATCAACCATACTTTTTCCAAGAAGAGTGTTTCCTCTCAGGTTCCGGAAGGATCTGCTGCCCAGAAAGTTGTGGCGCGCCAGCCACAGCCGCAGGCTCAGCCACAGATCAAATCGTCTGTGCCTTCTTCCGAATCTGTAGTTTCGGACGGCGTGTCGGCAGCTTCCTCAGCTTCTGCTCCTGCAGTACCTGTCAGCAGTCCTGCCCCCGCTCCGGTTCAGGATGTTTCTGTAGAGACGAGTACTTCCTACACAGCTCAGAAAGGTGCTTTTGAGATGAGAGTAGCCAAGGGAGAGTTGACCTATCTCCCGCCCATGGTCATGACTATCATCACTCAGCGGCCTTCGGTGCATGTAGAGTATCTAGGTGATTTTAATTACGTTCCTCCCAGAGACGGTGATTCAGGAGGAAATGTCAATCTGGCCACATAGGAGTGTTTATTTATATGACGATACAGACAGATTATGGTACAGTGGAGTATTCACCGGAGGATCTCATTATTTTTGCCGACGGACTCTTCGGTTTTCCAAAGTTAACCCGTTACCTTCTTCTGCGTCTCAACGAAGGGGAAGGTGACGACGATTCCATACTTTTGATGCTGTCAGTGGAAGATCCCAATGTCGTGTTTGTCCTGATCAACCCATTCTTCCTCTGCCCCGACTATTCCCCTGTGCTGACTCCGGAGGAGCTTGCCTGCCTGCAGGTCACGGACAGCGGAGAACTTTCTTATTATACGATTTGTGTTGTACGGAACGATTATCTGGAAAATACAGTGAATCTGAAATGTCCTCTGGCAATCAATCCTCAGACACGGCATGGTATTCAGATAATTCTGGAAAATACTCCTTATGAATATGTTCATAAGCTGGGTTCTTTTCCATCTGTAACCGGTTCAACCAGTGATTCTGACGGGAGTGATGAGATATGTTGATTCTTCGACGCAAAAAAAATGAAAGTCTTCTGATCGGAGAAAATATCCGCATCACGATCATCGACTGCGCGTCAGACGGTGTCCGTCTGGCTATCGACGCCCCGAAGCAGATTTCCATTCTCAGGGAGGAACTATCCGAGGCAGAGCAGACCAATAAGATGGCGCTTACACTTGATATCAGTTCTGTGTGGAAACTTCAGTCTCTGCTTCACACTAACAAACCTAAGACAGACGGTGATTCAGTATAGAATTGAAATTATAATAGGGGAGTTCCGACTCCCCTATTATCGTTCTCTTTTCAATTATCAGCCTCTTATACTTCTCCACAGCAGCCTGAGTCCTCTGATCACCCAGTACAGCGGCAGCAGCACCGGAACTTTCTCCAGCACCGGATATATAGAAGACATATAATGATAGTCAGGAAAGATCCAACTCATTTTCCGTTTCATCTCGGCATAACGCTGATCTCTTTTCTCCCGCTTGATATCCTTCCCTTCTGCCTTCTTCTCCTTCTCGATCTCCTTGTCCACAAGGCTCTGCAGTTTCAAGGCCTGTTCGTCATTTTCGCGGTTGGCGATTCCCCTGCTCAGAAGTCTCTCTTCCAATATATCATAGACAATGGTGTCGTCAGCCCTGCTTATGAGAAAGGTATCTCCCTTCTCCCCAAACCACATATAGGCCAATTCCAGTATCTTCTCCGCCAGGCCGTCAACCTTGAATTCCGCCAGTCTCTTCCACAGAAAATCTTCGTCGATTTCCTCTTTCCAGGCTCTATGGCACAGAACAAGCTCCAATACCTCCCGGACGGTCAGCTCGTCAGTGACATACCGATATGCGGCTCCTGCCATGCGGTATAGAAACTCGCTGTCAGGAGAAAGCATCCATATGTTCTCGTAGGGCTCCTTGATCTGCGCCGACTCCAGTATCTTTACCATATTTTTGGTGTATTTGGAAGTTCTGAAAGGAAGTTTGTGATACAGGGTGATGGGGATGCTGGAAACTTTTTTCATCCTCTCCCCAAACCCGCTGTAAGTCTCATCTGTCTCATAGCCCAGATCCACCAGATATCCTTTTGCCAGATAATATTTTTCTTCGTCCATAAATATCTGAACAGGTCCCATATCTGCCGTCTCGGAAAGTTTGTACAGGCTTCGAACCGACTCGGAAGTGAGAATCGTACAGGAAATCTTTCTCATATCCAGCCATGTGAGCACCTCCTGAAATGACTCCTCACAGTGCTCCCCAAACTGCAAAGACTCCTGATAGCGCTTAAAGAAACGGTCCCGCCATTTATCCGGCACCGTTTCTCTGTAACCCAGAAGTCCAAGATATACAATATTTGCCACCTTGTGGTAATCTGACAGGCGATACATTCTCTCCCAGTCAAGACGGTTAAACGAGACTTTTCGATCATCTTGACGGATAACCGACGATACAATTCCCACAAGAGAACGTCCCTCAAACAATAAACGATTCATATCTCTCTCTTTTTCATGATTAATGTAGGCACTACCTGGCCGCCGTCTGGCTCTTATAGTGAGCTCTTCCCACCGCCAGTTTCCGGTTCAGCCTCTCGTCCATTTTCCGGAGGCCTTCCAGCACTTCTTCTGTCTTCCGCCTGATCTCAAAAATCTTTTTCTCCTGTGGGGTCTTTCCCTCTGCCTGACCAAGTTCAGAGGCCACAAGGCCGTGAAGATACTCATAATCTTCCCTGCTGTTCTCCCCCATCTGCCAAATCTCTTCCATGCAGGTCTCTATCTTCCCCATCTCGTCCCCCCGAAGCTGGAGAATCATGGCAGCAGAGATACTGTCATTGCGGCCGATGCACTGTTCCAGCTCTTTGGTCAGTCTGTCCAGTTCCCGCACCGCGTTGTATTTCCTCTGAAGAAGAACCATAACCTTCTCTGTGTTCACTTCCATCCGCCCGGTACCCCTTATCCCCTTACTTCCTTAACCTTGGCTACGTGCATGTCGTTAACTTTCTTGCTGGCTCCCTCAAATCCTTCCCTCAGTTCGGAAAGGATATGGCGGATACGGCCTATCTCATCTTTCCTTCTCTCACGGCCAGCTTTCACCCTGCTCAAGTCAAAAATCAGATAATCATAGATTCTCTTCAAATCCCAGCTGATCGGCTGGTCAAAATCCAGTATATCGATCAAATAGCGGACAATTCTGACCACCCGGTTTATGCAGTCCTCAAAATCCGAATAATTTTTTTCTTCTAATGAAATCTCTGCCCTGGTAAGACGCTTGATAGTCTCGTCAAACAAAAGAAGCAGCTGTTCTGCACCGGACATGGAGTATATGCTTTTTTCTTTATAACGATTATATCCGTTCATCTGATTCCTTCCTTCAAAAATCCGGCAAAACCTGCTGCCATACAACCTATGCCTTCGATGGGACACGCTCTGCCGAATGTTTTATAATATTCCGCTGCCGCCCTTCCAAACCGGGCGGCAGCTGATTGTCTTGCCAAGATAGGGGATACCGCCGACAGCAGAATCACCGCTGACTGCGATTCTCCCTATCAGCCCGTAAGCTGGGACAGATAGCTCTGCTGTGTATTCATCTGATTGAGAAGAGTCTCCATGGTAGTGAACTGGGAGATATATCGGTCCTGCTCTACCTGAAGCTGTTCCTGGAGCTTATCAATGGTCTCCTGCATCTCTTTCAGCTGTTTGTAAATCTGGTTAGTGTTCAAGGTAATAGGCTTCTTCTCGGAGCCTGCGATATCGATAAGGCGTCCGTAAGAGTCGCCGCCGTTCTTGGAGGCGTACTTGGTCGCGTATGGGGTGAAGGTCTCGTCAATCACATCCACCAGACCCTTGCGCACATTGCCGCCGCCTGTGAAGATGTTTGACACCTTCTCCGGATTGCTCTCCATAGCGTCACGGAACTTGGCCTCGTCGAACACGAGAGTACCGCCGTCCAGGTAGTCCTCAGAGTAGGTGATACCGATCTCCTTCAGATCATCATAGCTGGCTCCGGACTCCATCAGTCTGGAGAAAATACCTTCGATGGCGCCGCTGAGATCCTGCATGGTGGAATCGCCGTAAAGAATGCCCTGCTTCGCCTTCTTCTCCCAGTTCTCGATGGAAGTCTCATCCATCTCTTCCTTCTGCTCGTCGGTGAGGGCGCCGTACTTGCTGTCGGGACGGGTTCTCACTTGACTGCCGACCATGGTAGCTATTTCGTTGAATTCTTCGAAGAATGTTTTTACTTTCTCTACCGCGCCGTCTACGTCAGCTTTGGCGGTGAAGGTGACTGAACGGGATGTATCGAAACTGCCTGCGCTAATGTTATTTAAATCTGCATTCTCCTTTAAGCCGAATGTACCTGATACTGTGACATTCAATCCCTCTAAGTTAAATGTATTAGAAGCGCGATCTAACAATACCGGCTCTCCGTCACCATAGCTCACATAAATCTTGGCGTTTTGACCGCTGGTTAAACCCTTTTCCACAGTCTTTCCGTCTTTTATCTCTGTCTGACTCACCATTTTTCCGTCAGTTATTGTAAATTGCCCATCAGCCTCTTTCTCATATTGTCCAAAAAGAGCCTTGGCCAAATCGCTGTCCAAATTAATCTCACGGCCTGTACCTGTCTCTGAAGATACCAGCATAAATTCGCCGGTAGCACTCACATAAGTCGCCTTAACTCCTGCCTCTGAAGTAGAATTAATTTTCGAGAGAATATCACTTATAGAACTTTTTGCAGTAAGCCCGGTAATCTCCACGCCATTAATCTTAAGATCAAGGACATCACTGTCTGGTTTTGTTACAGTAAGGCCCCTATAATTCTCGCCTAACAAAGCATCCTGGGTTAATTTGCCGTTAAGGTTTACCTTGTTAGAAGATCCATATTCGAGACCCAGGTTTGTTAATAAATCAGTATCATTGGATGTAATGGACAGTGTTGATTCACTGTTTTGTGTAACAAAATTCAGCCCTACAAAATTATTATCCTTATCATAGAAACTAACTTTTACCATGTCTGTACCATACGCCTGGTTCAAACGTGTCTGGAGGTTACTGGCCACTTTTTCATTTTGACTGTTTATCAGACTCTCTTTTGCTGCTTCTAATTTATTTTTATCTGCTTCTGAAAGAGTTGTATCTTTAAGTTTTTCATTCAACTCCTTCATCGTCATTTCGCTTTTCCCAGTAGACAGTTCCACTTCCACTTTCATTGCTTCAATTTCTGCTGCCTCGTCACTGGTAAGCAGTGTAACTGACTTCTGGCTGCCATCATAGTTAAAAGTTAGTTTTTGATCTTTTAAGTAATTAAGAGCGGTAGGTTCCCTCCGATACGACTCTTTGAATGAAGTCAAATGGTTATTAAACTCATCTATGCTAATTCCATCATCCGCATAGCCTCCCTCCCCAGCTTTATACCCCAGAGCCGACAAGGCTGAACCGTCTCTAATTACATATCCTCCCATACCTGCGCCATGTTCAGAGTCTGACAGTGTTGAGCGATCCACCAACATCATTTTATCATTAACACTATCATATTCAAACTTAAGAGCATCGCCAATTTTAGTCTCGCCTAATTTTAATTCTGAATTTTTCAGATAGTCGTTAAGCTGTTCTACTAACTTTGTAGGATCATCAGTAAGGTAATCCATCGTTACTGTTTCCGTCTTTTTTCCGCCGTTTCCATCATCAACCTCTCGAGTATACGTACTACGGAACTCAAGAGTTACAGCATTCTCGAACCCTTTCTTTCCGTCAGTATTATTCCATGTCGCAAACGTAATTTTCGCTCCGTTTAAATTAGAAAATTTATAAGTTTGCTCCATATTCTTCAAACTGGTCTGTATACTATCTGTAGTATGCTTTTCAGACCGCCGCACGGTAGAAGTTGCCAGCTGTCCCACTCCCAATATAGACACATTATCCAACATCTGTGAAGTCCCCGTAGCCGTAATAAAACTGGTAGACTCATCTTTTCCGTGAACCGTAATCTGATTCTTCGCAAACGCCCATGGATCTTTCAGATTCGAACTGGATGAATAACTGGTATACTTATCCGACCAATCCAAAATCTTGTTGCTGACTTCTCTATAGGCCTCCTGTTTCCACTCAAGCTCTGTCAGTTTCTTCTTCTGGTTGTTGATCTTGGTAGTGGTCTTCAGGGTCATCTGCTCAATGATGGAGTCACGGTCGATACCGGAAGCCATACCGCCGAAACCTCTCAGCGATGTGTTCCCCAGGCTGGTGCTGCTGTTGGTGCTTGATATACTCGCCATCTCTCTATCTCCTTTCACTTCAATACCTTGAAAAATTTCATTTTTAATCTATACTTATTTATCGACATGTTATATAATAAAATTAATATCTTGGAATTCATTTTTACTATTTTTATATTTGGAGGTAACATTTTGTCTATCATAATTACAGTTTCCAACCAGAAAGGCGGTGTGGGTAAGACCACCACATCAGCGGCTCTCATGTCAGGGATCTCCATAGCGGGGAAGCGGGTTCTGGGCATCGATCTGGACCCTCAGGGAAACCTGGGCTTCTGCCTGGGTACGGGCATGGCCAACCCTCACACGATTCTCGACGTGATGAAAGGACAGGTCCCTGTGGTCAAGGCCCTGGTTCGGTGCGAGTACGGCGACCTGCTGGTCTCCGACATCACCTTGAGCAGCAGCGGTCTGGACAAGATCACCAACAACCGGGAGTATATCTTGAGAGACGCCATCAAGCCTGTCATAGATTTTTATGATTATATTATCATCGACACGCCGCCAGCTCTGAACCTGCTGACGGTCAACGCATATTCTGTTTCGGATTATCTGATTATTCCCATGGCCTCGGATATACTGAGCCTGGTAGGCCTTGCTCAGCTGAAGGAAACCATCGAGTCGGTCAAGGAATCCTTCAACCCTGGCCTCAACGTCCTGGGTATTCTTTTGACCCGGTTTAACCCCCGGACCCTTCTGTCCAGGGACGTCCTTGAGATGGCCGAACAGCTGGCCGGCCAGATCCACTCAAAGGTTTTTGACACGAAAATCCGCTCCGGGGTGGCTATTGCGGAAGCTCCTGCCCACGGTGAGAGCATTTTTTCATACAATCCGCGCTCGGCGGCGGTAAAAGATTATCAGGCGTTCCTAGATGAGATCGCGTCGGATATTCATTTAAAGGAGGATTTAGAGAATGGCTAAGAAAACCAACAGGACATCACATGTTATGGATCTTCTGACCAACGGTGCTTCCGGGGAAGCTCCGGAGACAGTCAGCGAAGCCCCCTCGCCTGGGCAGGAGAAGAAAAGCGATGTTCAGTCTCATACAGTCACCCCGGCTAAGGTTACTGTAGTTGACGAGGGCAGTATCAACGACCGGGTTTCCCAGGAGATTTTAGGCAAGCTGACGGAAGAGCTTGAGGCAGAAGCCAGAGAGCAGGCTCCTGCTCCTGAGCAGACGGCTCCCGAGACGGTACAGGCGGAGGCCCCCTCACAGGATTCTGCCGCTCCGGCGGAGGCAGACAGCGCCACGGCACCCAAAGCCCCGGAAATCGTCTCTCAGACACCAGCTGAGGCGGATTCTGCCTATACGGCCCCCGAGGCTTCACAGGACGCTCAGGATGTGTCAGAGGCAGCTCCGGCGGAGGCCCCGGCATCAGGTACCACTGAAGCCTCCGGTTCCAAGAAGATGCCTCATCCCATTATCCCTGAGAGCCATTTCACCAGCCACACTCAGAACCGGGAATATCGTTTTGTCAATGTTATGGAGCAGCTTCTCATGCGCCAGGATCTGGATGCCGTGCTGAAGCAGCACAATGTGTGCACCTGCCCCCGCTGTATGACGGACGTGTGCGCCCTCACCCTGACAGGACTTCCGCCCAAGTATGTGGTTACCAGCAAGGACTCTATCTCCCCGCTTCTCAGCTACTACGAGAACAAGTACAGAATACCCATTCTGACAGAACTTATGAAAGCCTGCAACAAGGTCCGGGAGAGTCCCCGGCACAAGAAGATGAATTAGGATTTCCAGAGGCGGATGCGCCTTTAAGCTATAGCGAGAATTCCCCGGAGACTGACTGTTCCGGGGAATTTTCACTGTGGTTATGTATTTACAGCATGGCCTTGTACTTCCCACGCTCCTCCGCGGGAATGCTCATGGCCTCCATAACCTGGTCTGCTGTGAGTTTCGTATGTATCATATTACAGAAAATTCCAAACCGCAGCCATTTTTATACATCTTAAGATAAACTGCCATGCAAAAAGCTCCACAGACCCCGGCCGCCGCCGAAGTCCGTGAAGCTCTTCATCTATAAAACGTTTTCTCTCCAGGATTTTTCCCCGCAGAGTTTATTACTCCCACATCATCAGTTCCTCCGCGCTGAGAACCCTGTCGATCTGAGCGGCCATGTTCTCCTCTGTAGCAGGCAGATACCCGGTTACGGGCTGATTTCCTCTCTCCTGTCTCGCCCAGGACATGGTCAGCTCCCAGTCCTCTCTGCCCTCGTCACTGCCGTTGACGCAATACCGGATGACACCGTCCTCATCGGGTTCCAGGGTAAAACTCCACACATTCTCAAACACGGTGGTGCTGTACTCCATATGGAACAGGCTCATCTCTCCGCTTGTCTGCGTCATCTCCAGCCAGACTTCCTCCCCATCCGGGTCCAGGTATAGGGCCGCCTGCCCACTGTCTGACCTGTCAAACTCCGCGGAAAGCTGAAACTTCTCGTCATCGGGAGACCAAACCATAACCTTCACAAGATTTGCGGCCTCCTCCATACCCTCCATCACCACCAGATCCCGATAATCATCCCCGTTGAGATCTGCCAACAGAAAAAACTGCTGGAGCTGGGGTTCATCCTGGACAGTCGAATTCATCTGCGCCCGCCTTGAGGTTGTGGTCCTGGTTTTCTTTGGTGCCGATTTTTTCAGCTCCGATCTTATGGCCTTGCGGTACTTGTCATATCGTTCCACACGGGAACCGTCGGCGCCTACATATCGATCATCTTCCGAAAACATGTTGAAACACATGGCGCCGTCCTGCCCCATATAGTACTTTTTGCCGTCTTCCTTGTTGGTGACCCAGCCCGTCTTCATGTAACCTTTGGAGTCCACATAGTAAGTCTTTCCCTGGTCGTCGATCCACTCGTCCTTTGCCGGGTCATCCCAGGAATACAGATACTGCCAATTTTTTCCGTCATCTGTCAGCTGCCATTCTCCTGCCTGAGCTGCCCACGCAGTCATGGCGCCTGCCCCAGCCAGAGCCAAAGACAGGCAGACTCCCACTTTCTGTTTTTTTGACATAATTACTCCGATTTATAGAGAGGATTTAGTACAATCCCGCCTCTCTTCCTTTCTCAAACCGCTCCAACAGCCTGTCGATAACGTGAACCAGATTGCCGATCTCGGGCTTTGTCAGCTGCTCGTCCGCACCCAGCTGCTCTCCTTTTATCCTCATCTGATCATCGATGAGAGACGAGAAGATAACCACCGGAAGATGCTTCAGCCTGGGGTCGTCTTTCACCAGTTTGGTGAGACGGTGTCCGTCCATCTCCGGCATCTCGATATCGGTGATAATCAGATTGACCTTGTCATACAGGTTCGGGTCATGAGCCAGGCCTTTAAGATAATTCCACGCATCCTGACCGTTGCTGAAGTTAGTCACGTCGGTAAATCCTGCCCGCTGAAGGGCATCGTCGATCATCTTCTGGAGAAGAATAGAGTCCTCAGCGATCACAAGAGGATTACTGCAGATCGGGCGGTCTCCCATCTGTTCCACCTCAGAAATCTGGATGCTGGTCTCCGGAGCGATCTCCGCCACGATCTTCTCAAAATCCAGGATAGTCACCAGTTCCCCTGCGCACTGGGCGATACCTGTGGCCACTCCCTCTTCCCCATGGGTCAGAGTCTTATCCGGCTTCTGGATATCCTTCCAGGAAATACGGCTGATACCTTCGATGCTCTGCACCCTGAAAGCCACGGTCATCTTGTTGAAATTTGTGACGATAAACAGATCTCTGCTCTTATGCTCCAGATAATCGTTGGTCAGATAATACCCTAAGTCGATGACCGTGATCAGCAGATCTCTGGGCTTGAAGATCCCTTCCACTGCCGGATGGGCGTGAGGCATGGCTTTCACCTTCTCGGCCATCATGATCTCTTTTACCTTGGCCACATTGATGCCGTAAAACTCTCCCTGAATCGTAAACTTCATAATCTCAATCTCGTTGGTACCTGATTCCAGAAGGATTCCCTCTTTTTCTTTCTCCACTTTCTTCCTCTCCTCTCTAGAGATGCTTTTCTGGTTTTCCTACAGTACGTATCACCACGTCGCCGTTGGAAACATCGATCAACATGGTCCTTGCATAGGCGCCGCCCGTATCCTCAGCCGCGATGCGGAGCCTTTCTTCCATCAGGATCTTCTTCACCATTGCCGCGTTTCTCTGTCCGATATTGCCGAAGTCGGAACTTCCTTTCATCTCGAACATCTTAGCCCCCCCGGCTATCTTCACCACAGTCCGGTTCTTCATCATACCGAAAGCCGTGAGTTTGCGGACTGTCTCTTTGATCCCGCTGTCCGCGTATTTGAACACCTTGGGATCATTAGGGTCAACCCTCGCCGGAAGCATGATGTGCAGAAGCGCCCCCAGTTTGATGAGGGGATCATAGAAAGTTATCCCAATACATGAACCAAGAGCGTATGTGATGATCCTGCTGTCGCCCCTGGCGAATTTCATATCACCAATCCCTACTTTTAACTCCCTCTCCGCCATTATTACGAAACCCCTAATCTCTCTAAAATACCATTAAGGGAATTGATATCAGGAAGCATCAGAAGCCCGTCAGAAAGTTTCTCTCCGTCCATGATAAATTCCGCGTTAATGTACATCAGCTTGTCGGTCTCATAACCGTACTCCGCAATGGGAACCGTGAGAATTCCTCCCAGCATGTTCACCGTGGAGCCGGGAACCGACAAATCAATCTCCACCCCCACCAGCTGGGTGAAAGCGTTGACGTAAGAACATATGATAATGTTGCCCACTTCCTCGAGAGCGGAATAAGCCAACTCATCCAGCTCCTCGAAAGATTCGATATGTACGCCCACCAGCTTTTCCAGAACGGCGTTAGCCAGATCCTTCTTAAAGATGAACAGCATAAGACCATTGACTTCGTTGGACATAGTAACAAGGGTGGCAGCCACCAGCTCCTCCATGTATCCGATCTTATCCACTGTCTCCTCATACCCCAGGATACTGACTTCAGGAATTGTGATGCGGATCTCCTTTTGAAGGAGCTTGGACAAGGCCGTAGCGGCATGGCTGGTACCGATGCTGCTGATCTCTTTCATCACGTCCAGTTCCTGAAGATTCATGTCTTCATATCTTTTCAGTCTCATATGCACCTCTTATTATCTCAGCGAGTTGATGGTAGACACAATCTCGTCTGACGTAGTTACCATCTTGAGAGCATAGCTGTAGGCTCTCTGACACTCTATCATCTTTACCATCTCTTTTGCCAGGTCCGTGCTTGAGCGCTCCAGAGCGCCGTTCTCTACATTGGCGTTCTCCACCAGCACAGGATCCATACCCTCGGGAGGCGCGAACTCATTGTCCCCCACACTCAGAAGACGGCTGGGGTTGGAAAATGTGTAGACTCCGATCCTGGGTCTATCCTCCTCATCCTCCTCGTCGTACTCGTCTTCCTCCTCCTCATAGTCTTCACCCGACACGGCTGCCACGATTCTCTCCAGATTGGGAAGGTCAGCCTCCAGGCGCTCGCCGTTCTGATCAAGCACGATCTTTCCCCCGTCTGTGGTCAAGAAGTAGTCCTCACCCAGCTGAGCTCTGCGAAAATGTCCACACCTGGTAAAAGTGACATCTCCGGAAACAGGATCCTCCACCATGAAGAAGGTGTTGTTGTCCAGCAGGGCGAAATCCAAAGGCGCCCCGGTGCGACCAAGCCTCTCGACGCTGAAATTAGAATATGTGCGCTGCATGCGGATTCCATTGCCCGCCATCAGCTCTGTCACTGCGTCCTCCGAATCATTGAGATTATAATTGAGAAGATCGGAAAATGCTGCTGTCTTGGGCTTGAATCCGTCATTGTTGATATTGGCCAAGTTGTTGGCGATGACGCTCATCCTGGCCATCTCGCTTCCTGCGCCCAGAGCGCCTGTATAAAATGACTGGTACATCTCTTTTTATCCTCCTTACAGTCTTCCCACTTCCGTGGCGGCCTTGCTCATGATCTGATCATACATCTTGAGTACCTGGGCCGCACTCTGCAGAGCCCTCTGAGAAGACATCATAGAAGTCATCTCCTCAATCATATCCACATTGGACTCCTCTAAAACCTGCCAGAGCAGAGAGGGATTCTCCACCTCCTGGGGAGCCTGATTCGTGGAAAACAGACCGTAATCCTCTTTGTGCAGCTGTCCGTAATCCTCAAAGTCCACGACCCTGAGGGCTCCCAGCACCCGCTCCTCGATCTGCTCCACCTCGCCGTCTTCGCCTGAAACCGTGGATGCAGGAACATAGATAACGCCCTGGCTGTCCACCTGAAAATCCTCTGTGTCGATGGCGATGGGACCGTCGATTCCCTGAACCCTGCCTGAATTGTTCAGGGCCAGATAACCCTCGTCGTCCACATAGAAAGAACCGTTCCTGGTATACCGGACACCCGCCGGTGTATCGATGCAGAAGAAACCTTTGTCCGTGAGAGCGAAATCCAGGATTCCCTCTGTCTCGTCGTAACCTCCCTGCTCATAACTCACATATGTCTGCTCCGCCGCCCGGATCTTGGACGTGGTGGCCAGAGGCTGGGGGTTCTCCTTGTAGTGCCTTCCTGTGCGGTAAAGCATCTCTTCCTGAAATGTGGTGCCCACCATCTTGTCTCTTTTATAGCCCGGAGTCTGAATGTTCACCATATTGTTACTGATTACATTCAGATTCCTGGTCTGGGTTAACATACCTGATGCCAGGTTGTAAAATCCCTGGTACATGTCTGTCTCCTCCTTTCTCCAAAGCGGCTCTCCCGTCAGTGCAGGTAACCGCTCATATACGATTTCAGTTTGCGGATGGCCGAACTGTGAATCTGAGATATCCGCGGCTCGCTGACACCCAGAATCCGGGCAATCTGCCCCATATTCAGCTCCTCCACGTAGTACAGAGAAACTACCATCTTCTCTTTTTCTTTCAGGCTGTTGATGGCCTCCGCCAATATCTGGCGGGACTCGCCTTTTAAAAAGGCTTTCTCCGGCTGGGACTCCACATCCCCGCTTGACAGCTGAAGAGACTGGTGTTCCCCCTCCTCATCAGTTATCATGTCCAGTGAAAGCACATTCATCATAGTGCTCATGCGCTGCAGCTTCCGGTACTTCCGCACATCCATCCCCATGGCAAGAGCTGTCTCCTCGTCCGTAGGCGAGCGCCCCAGTTTCCTGCCGAGAGCGATCTGCTGTTCTTCCATGGCCTTCACTTGCTTGCGGAAATCCCTGGGCATCCAGTCGTTTTTCCTCACCAGATCGATGATCATCCCCCGGATGCGCCTTGAGATAAACGTCTCGAATTTATTATCTCGCTCCGGGTCATATCTGTCAATACCTTTCATGATGGCGATGACACCCTCGTTGATGATATCCTCCATCTGAAGAGAACCGGTATAGACATTGCGCATCTGATTAGCAATAGTTTTAACAATATAGAGATAGCGGAGTACCAGGGCCTGCTTTACCTCGATCCTGCCCTCCGCCCGGTACATCTCAAGAAGTTCCTCATTGGTCTTTTCTTCCAAGTAATCTGTCTGAACCATGTTCCGTCATCTCCCTATGGCCGGTCAGGCCCCCATTCTTCCCCTGTTTTCAAGAGTCAGACTGCCGATGGATTGTATCTGTACGTTGTTGGATATCTCATTGAACGACAGCACTCTCACATTGGGGTAAAACTGCTCAATCAGCCTGTAGAAATGGACCCTCATAACCTGGGATGTAAGTACCACCGGAGTCTGTGTGAGTCCGCTGAATTTCTTCAGCTGTCCTGTGAGCTGATTGATCAGACTCTGGAGAACATCAGGACTTAAAGCCAGATAATATCCCCTCTCTCCCTTGGACAAACAGCCCACCATAGTCCGCTCCAACTCGGAATCCAGGGTCAATACTTTCATGCTGCCGTCCTCGCAGTACATACGGGTGATAGTCCTCTTAAGCGCTGTTCTGATATTTTCGATGAGGCCGTCCACATCCCTGACCGGAAGGCCTGTATCAGAGATCGTCTCCAAAGCCGTCTCTATAATTGTCTCCAAATCTTTGATAGGTACGCCTTCCTTCAGAAGGCTGGTAAGAAGTTTCTGGAACAGACTGTAGGAGATAAAATTGGGAAATGCCTCCTCGATCAGTTCCGGTGACGTCTTCTTTATGTTCTCCACCAGATGGATGATCTCCTGCCTGGTAATCAGCTCGTAGGCGTGCTGCTTCACCACCTCAGACAGGTGGGTCACCAGAACGGACAGGGGATCAATGACCGTGTAGCCGTAGATCTCCGCCATCTCTCTGTCCTCCGGCCGGATCCATCTGCTAGGAATACCATATGCAGGCTCGATGGTTTCGATACCGTCGATTTCCTTTTCCGGGTTCTCCGGCTCCAGGGCCAGGAAATAGTCGATGAGGATCTCGCCTCTGGCCACTTCCTCTCCCTTTATCTTGATACAGTACTGGTTGGTATTCAGCACCGAGCTGTCCCTGAGACGGATGGAGGGAATGACAAACCCCATATCTTGGGCATACTGCCTCCGGAATATAATGATACGGTTGATCAGCCGCCCTCCCACGGACTCGTCCACCAGAGGAATCAGGCTGTAGCCGAACTCCATCTCGATGGCCTCCACGGACAGAAGGCTGTACACATTGTTTACATCCTTGAAAAATTCCTCCTCGCTCATGGGCTTCGGAGGTTCCTGCTCCTCCTGCCCTCCCTGCTCCGCGTCCGGGCTGTAGCTTCGGAGGGTAGCTCCCTGGCCGCCTGCGCCTATGACGCCTCCGCCGGCCACGGCCAGCCCCGGCTCTTCTCCCATCTTTCTGTACAGGAAATAACCTCCCGCGATCAGTCCCATAGAGATGATCACAAGCTGTATAACCGGCATCCCCGGGATCACCACCAGCACCGCGATAACGATGCCGCTTATCATGATAGCCACCGGCTGCGCCTTAAACTGACCCGAGATATCTTCGTTTAAACTTCCCTCGGACACGGCTCTCGTCACAATCATGCCTGTAGCCACAGAGATCAGAAGGGAAGGGATCTGTCCCACAAGACCGTCTCCCACGGTGGCGATGGAGTAGGTGTTCAGCACCTCCCCGATCGTTCCGCCGCCCTGGACCAGACCGACGATGCTGCCGCCCACCAGGTTGATGGCCGTGGTGATCAGGGACATAACCGAGTCGCCTTTTACAATCTTGGTGGCACCATCCATGGAACCGTAAAAATCGGCCTCCCGCTGAATCTTTTCACGGCGGTGTTTCGCCTCCTGCTCGTCGATGAGCCCGGAGTTCAAATCCGCATCGATGGCCATCTGTTTGCCGGGCATGGCATCCAGGGTAAATCTGGCCGCCACCTCGGACACACGCTCCGCTCCTTTTGTGATGACAAGGAACTGCATGAGCACGATAATCATGTAGATAACCAGACCCACCACCACGTTGCCCTGGAGGATAAAGTCACCGAAAGACTTGATGATCTGTCCCGAGGATCCTGCATTTGAGAGAATGTTTCTTGTGGTGGAAACATTGATTCCCAGACGGAACAGGGTGGTGATCAGCAGAAGGGACGGGAATATGGAAAATTCCAGCGCGTCCTTGATCGTCATGGTGATCACCAGGATCATCAGGGAAAGGGCCATATTGATGATAATGGCCACATCCACCAACGCTTCCGGCAGAGGTATGATCAACAACAGAATTATAGCCAATACAAACAGTACAATGGAATAGCTCAGTAACTTTTTCATGCAAAAACTCCATCCCTCAATCTTTCATCTATTGGAACATGTCGTCCCGGTGGTTCTGCCGGTAAATATATACCAGAATCTCCGCCACTGCCCCGTAGAATTCCGCGGGAATCTCTCTCTCTATCTCACAGGAGGCGTAGAGAGCTCTGGCCAGGGGCCTGTTCTCCACAATGGACACCCCGCTCTCTTCTCCCAGCTTTATGATCCGCAGAGCCAGATAATCCTGGCCCTTGGCCAGCACCACAGGGGCTCCGTTCTTCTCCGGGTCATACTTTAAAGCCACGGCAAAGTGGGTAGGGTTCCTCACGATCACATCGGCCTGAGGAACGTTCTGCATCATCCTGCTCAGGGCCATCTGACGCTGAATTCTTCGGATTCTTCCCTTGATTTCAGGATTACCCTCTGTATTCTTGTACTCCTCTTTCACTTCCTGTTTGGTCATCTTCATGTTCTGGGCGTGATCCCATCTCTGATAAAGATAATCCAAAAACGCAACAACGGTAAAGGCAATACACACCTTTACCACCAGGTCAAACACAAGTTCAAGCATATGGCCGGCGGACACGAAAAGGTTCATATCGATCATCCGCGCCACCTGATCCAGGTCGCTCTTTAATAGATTATACAACAAAGCAAGAAGCAACGCAATCTTTATCAGGTTTTTGGCAAGGTCTACCAGCTTTTTTATGCTGAACATCCTCTTAATTCCATTGATGGGATTCATTTTGCTGAACTTGGGTTTCAGCATCTGAAAGCTTATGTTAAAACGGGTCTGTATCCCATGGCCCAGAATCCCGAGAGCGATGGACATCAGCAGAACCGGCATGGAACATTTCAGCACCGCTGCGATCATGTAGGCAAAGATATGGGTGGAAGCTGCCAGCGGGTCGTCGGCCACTGCCATGGAAAACAGGTGAATGATGCAGGCTCTGGCCGTTTTTACTATAAACGGAAGCATGAGCTTGACCATGTAAAACACGCCGAACAGCATGACAACCGTGACGGCATCCTTACTCTGGAAGATATTACCTTCCTTTCTGGCATCCTTGAGACGTTTACTGGTTGGTTGTTCGGTCTTTTCCTGTCCATTGGACTCCGCCAAACTTCACCACTCCCTTCTTCTCCAAGATTTCTCAGCTCATCATCATGATAAGCCGTTCCATATAGACAAACATATCTCTCAAAATCGTGTGCATCTTGTCTGCCATCGGGCTGAAAAGATATATAAGCATCATCAGCCCCACCAGAATTTTCAGCTGAAAATTCACCGCGAACACATTGATCTGGGGGATCATGCGCATGAGAATTCCCACTGCAGCCTCCGTCACCATCTCCATAGCAATGATGGGAAAGGCGAACTGCAGTCCCATGACGATATTGCTTTTAAACAGCTCCAGCATCAGCTGGTACAATTCCGGGCGGATACTCACCTCTCCGAAAGGCACCAGTCTGGCGGATATAAAAAACATCCCTATGAGATGCACGTGGCCGTCCACCGCCATAAACAGAAGAAACAAAAAGGCATAAAACAGGCTGGAAGAAACCGTCACCTGCGTCCTGTTGGCCGGGTCGTACACCTGAGCCATAGACAGGCCCATGGTGTGGTCGATGATGGATGAGGCATATCGGACCACCATAAAAAAAAGCTCCATGGAAAATCCCAGCACAAATCCCACAAACAGCTCCTTCACCAGCATGACGCCGAACTCCACCATGGTGGCCGGTTCGTGCTGCAGGGCACCTCCCACGGACATATACAGCATAAGGGTCAACATAAAGACCAGGGCCCCCTTGTAGGTAGCGGGAATGTTGGATCTGCCCAGCACAGGGTTGAATGCCACCGCGCCTGTCATCCGCATAAATACCAGGGCAAACAAGATAAACATAAGGCTAGCTCCCTATCATCAATGTCAGCATATGCCGAAAAAACTCCTGAAGGGTGGACAGAATGGAACTTCCCAGGAACCCCATAACCACAAGTATGGAGAGAAATTTGGGAACAAACGTCATGGTCTGTTCATTGATCTGGGTAGCTGCCTGAAAGATGGCGATGATAACGCCCACCACCATGCTGACCAGCAGAAAAGGCATGGCCAGCAGTACAGCCGTCTGAAACGTCTGATACATGATATCGAGTATCTCCGGTTCTGTCATAAATCACCCTCCTGTCAGCGAAAACTCTGTACAATACTGGAAAACAAAAGTTCCCACCCGTCAACCGTCACGAAAAGCAACAGTTTGAAAGGCAGGGAAATCATAGCCGGAGGCAGCATCACCATACCCATGGACATCAGTGTGGTGGAGACGATGATATCCACCAGAAGGAACGGAAGATAAATCAGGAAACCTGCCGTAAACGCCCTTTTCAGCTCGCTGGTCATGAAAGAAGGTACCACAACAGTGAGAGGATAATCGATAGCCTGTTCCTCCTCAGGTGTATTGGACATTCTGACGAAATTATCCAGAGTGCTCTTGTAGGTGTTGCGGACCATAAATTCTTTCAGCGGAACCACCATCCGCTCCACCGCCTCCTCCTGAGTGATCTCCTCTCTCAGATAGGGCTGATATGCTTCTTCATTGATCCTGCTGATCACCGGACTCATAATATATAAAGTGAGGAATATGGAAATACCTGTAATCACCATGCTGGGAGGCGCCTGCTGAACACCCATGGCATTCCTGGTAAAAGACAAGATGATGACAGTCCTGGTAAAGGAGGTCATCATAATTACAATGGAAGGCAGAAGCGCCGCCAAGGTGAGCAGGAACATAAGATCCAGCACCGGGACGTTCCCGCCGTTCAGCTGTGTCAGAAGGTCGCTCATTTGTCCTCTTCCTCCTTTTTCTGATGGCCTGCCAGGTATTTCTCCATGACATCCCGGAAGGGAAACTGCACCGGTTTCTCCTGAACCGGCCGCAGAGCCTCCGTCTCAAAATCACCTTTTACTTCTGCCAGAAACTGTATTCCCGCCTGGCTGACGCCGATCAGATAATTGGACTCTCCCAGTTTTATGAGAAGAATCCTCTGGTTCTGTCCTACCTGCAGCTGCTCGATGACCTGCAGGCAGCCTGAACCGGAAGTTTTTATATACTGCTTTGCCAGCAGACGGCTGCACCAATACGCAAGCACCAGTACCACCAGAACGGTGAGTACGGAGCGAAACAAAGTCAAATCTCCCATCTTACAGGCTTTCCGGGTGCAGTTCCCGTGTGACAATCTCCGTAATTCGAATACCAAAATTGTCTTCCACAACCACGATATCGCCTCTGGCAATACACTGTCCGTTGACGAACAGATCCACCTGTTCTCCTGCCATCTTGTCGAGTACTACGAGAGTGCCCTGAGTAAATTCCAGAATATCCCGTACTAATCTCTTGGTGCGGCCGATCTCCACGGATATCTCAAGAGGTACTTTCATGAGCATCTCCTGATTGGTCTTGTCCTCTTCTCCTTCCACCGCCTCATCCCTGATGGATGGAGCAGCCATGGGACGGATAATCGTCGTGCCGCCCATAGACTGTGACGGCTGCTGCGCAGGCGCCGCCGCGGGCGTGGAACCGGAAACGGATTTCATCATCTCCATCATCTGCATCTGGGTCTGCTGCATCTGAGTAAACAGCTGAAGCATCATGGGATCGGCACCCATGGGCGGATAGGGATAGTAGGGCTGTCCTGTCTGTCCCATGTTGGCCGCGGGCTGCATTCCCGCCATAGCAGGAGCTGCGGGCTGAGGTTCCGGTACCGGAGCCGGGCTGCCTGACACCGGAGCGCTTGACGCTGCTCCCGCCAGCATGGCGTTGATCTCGTCCTGGGACATGGT
>CATLBR010000011.1 GCA_949879795.1 uncultured Hungatella sp. | reverse complement strand
ACCCGGAAGTAAGGTATTCACAAGGGGAGGTCAGTATGGCAGTTGCCAGATACACGCTGGCGGTAGACCGCAGGGGCAGGAGGGACAGCGACCAGCAGTCAGCGGATTTCATTTCCTGCGTGGCGTTTGGTAAAGCCGGAGAGTGGGCGGAAAAGTGGCTCCGGAAGGGAATCAAGATTGCCATTACTGGACGCATCCAGACCGGCAGCTATACCAACAGAGAGGGCCAGAAGGTCTATACAACGGATGTCATAATCGAGGAGCAGGAGTTCGCGGAAAGCAGGGCGGCAAGTGAGGGGAATAGCCAGGGACAGCAGAGACAGCAGGAGCAGAGCGCCGGTGATGGATTTATGAATATTCCGGACGGCGTTGATGATGAACTGCCGTTCAACTAAAAAGGAGGGAAATCATGGAAAACAGTAATATTGTAAATATCAAGGCAGAGAGGATCATGGCGCATCCGAACAATCCCAGGAAGAACCTGGGGGATTTGTCAGAGTTGGTGGAGTCTATCAAAATTCATGGAATCATGCAGAACCTTACGGTAATTCCGCTGGTGGATGTAGACCCGGATGCCACAATAGGGCAAGAGGAGGAAAAATATGTCACCCTCATAGGGCATCGCCGGTATGCTGCAGGTTCCCAGGCAGGGGTGACGGAGTTTCCCTGCAAGATAGCGAGGGGACTTTCGGAGCGCGAGCAGATGTCAATCATGCTGGAGGAGAATATGCAGAGGGCAGACCTCACCATCTGGGAGCAGGCAAACGGTTTCCAAATGATGTTAGACCTGGGGGAAACAGAGGAGAGCATCGCGGAAAAGACCGGATTCTCCAAAACTACGGTACGGCACCGGCTGAATATCGCAAAGCTGAACCAGGACGTTTTGCTGAAAAAGGAAAAGGACGAAGCCTTCCAGATGTCTCTGACGGACCTCTATGCACTGGAGCAGATCGAGGACATCAAGATAAGAGATAAGATTCTGAAAGAGGCATCTAGTTCCAGGGATTTAGTCTGGAGAGCGAAAAATGCCGCCGAGGAAATTCACCGTGATAAGGTGGCGGCTAAGATTATTGAGATGCTGGAGGAGGCAGGAATCGGCGCGGCACCGAAGGAATATGAGAAGGACCAGTATTCCGGGAAGTGGGAAACCGTGGAGTGGATTAACACTGAAAAGTCTGCTCCTAAGAGGATCAGCAAAAAGAAGTTCGAGGGATGCTTCTACCATAAGTCGTACCGGTCAGTAAACGTAATCCGGAAAAGGGATAACTCAAAAGAACCGATAACAGAGGCGGAACGCCTCCAGAAGGAGAAGGAGAAGAATAAGAAAACTATCAAGGCGATTGCAAAGGAGATGACAGCCCAGAGGAAAAGTTTCATCAGAAATGCCGTAGCAGGGAAAATTGAGCCGCTGAAGGATACGGAGGATGTTATCAAGGGATTCTGGAGCGTGATTGTGGATGCCTGCGGATATATGAATAAGACCACGCTTATGGCGTTCTTGTCAGATGCTAAAGACTGGTGGAACATGTCGGACGAGGAAAAAGAGAAATGCAGCGATAAATTCCAGAAATTGAGCCTGGAGCATCAGCTGATGATTGGCGCTTTCTGCGCTACCGATAATAAAGATTTTACGGAATGGGATGGAACATATAAGAAAGAAACTGGGGAATTTATCACGCACTTTACGGAAATTCTGGAGAAGTATGGATTTTCCTATGCGGAGGAGGAACAGAACAAGGTGATGGAGGGTTCCCATGAGTGCTATATCAAGAAGGAGGAGCCGAAGGAATGAACCAGACTAAGGTGAAAAAGATTTTTACCATGCCTCCAGGAAAGGCAGAGTATGAATATGCCGTGGAGTGCCGGTTCTGCCACGAGACATACAGAATCGACATGAACAATGATTTGTATTATCGGCTGGACAGATTCCTGGAGGGAGAGGGACATGCGGAGGAAATGCTGCATGACCTCCCTCCCGAAATCCGGGAAATGTTCATCAGCGGAATGTGCCCGGAGTGCTGGAAAAAGACATTTGGCAGAGAGGAGGATGCGGAATGAGGGAAAGGTACTGCAAAGGCAGATATTATAAAGCTGGAACCTACCATGATTTCACGATTGGAAAGTTCCATCAATGGGGCAGCAACTATGAGGAATTTGAGAATGGAGCTGGCAACTATTCTGTGGCTATCGTGGAGCTGCCGGATGGAACAGTCGTTATGCCGGTGGCAGATGATATATGCTTTGTGGATGGGAGCGAGGCTGCTTTATTCAATGCCTATAAAGAAGAGGAGAAAGCCAGGAGAGAGCTGGAGAAATGGAGGGAGCAGGGGTGAAAAAGGTATGTCCGGAGTGCCATAAGGTATTCGTGACGGAGCTGGCGGATAAGGTCTATTGCTCCAGAAAATGCTCTGTGAAAATGAGGAAACGCGGAAGGAGGCGGCGCGATGCTGAAATTGCCTATAAAGAAAAAATGGCTTGACATGATTCTTGCCGGGGAAAAGCCGGAGGAGTACCGGCAGATAAAGCCCTACTGGATAGTTCGGATCATCCACTGGCTGGGGTTCCCGGACAGTGAAACGGATACAGTGATGGAGCTGTTGAGGGAAAAGCGGACAGAAAAGGCGCTGCCGGTCATCCTGCAAAATGGGTACGGGGCAGATGTGCCGGAGGTAGAAGTCATGTGTACGCTCTCCATCGGTACCGGAAGGGAGGAGTGGGGCGCGGCTCCTGGAAAGGAGTATTTTCGGTTCCATATCGAGAAAGTATCAAAATTCATGGGAGCTGATGTAGTATGAAGGACCTGATGAACCAATTTGGTGATATGTTCATAAAGGATGCAGACTGTACAAAGGATACGCCGGTTGTCAAGGGAAAGCCGGATACACCTATTTACGGCCAGGGAATCGGAATAAGACCATATGTCCCAGGACGGCAGGATTCAGCCCATTTCCAGCGGATATACCTTGAGGAATTGCTGCCCTTAGAAGAATATGACCTGGTGGCAGTCCTCTTATCCGGAGGGAAAGACAGCGTAGCTTGCTACTATAAATTGCTGGAGATGGGAGTGCCGAAGGGAAAGATAGAGTTCTGGCACCACGATATAGACGGAGGGCATCCATGCAGGCGTATGGACTGGAGATGCACCCATAATTACGTCCGGTCATTCGCAGAGGCGGAAGGAGTGCCACTCCGGCTATCGTGGAGGGTAAACGGCTTTTTCGGAGAGCTTTACAGAATAGGGGCAAGCGAGCCGGTAGAGTGGATGGAGCCGGAGACCGGGGAGGTCATACGCTGCAAGCTGTCACAGAACTATATCAAGTGCCAGGAAATCAAGGAAAAGGCAACGGATGATATGGAGAATGAGCTGAAAAAGCTGGGGTACAGAATGAAGTTTCCTGCAAAGACTGGTGATTTGAGCCGCCGGTGGTGCAGTGCATATCTGAAAATCATGGTGGCTGATACGGTGATGTCTAATCTGTCAAGGTTGAAGCAGCTGGAGGAGCTGGGAGGCAAGCGCCACATGTTCCCGGCCAAAGGGGGAACCCACCAGGGGAGATGGTGCAGCGGAAATCTGAAAGCTGCCGTCCAGGACAGTGTGACATCAAACCTGGAAAAGACCAGGGCAAATGTGAAGGTTCTGGTGGTGTCCGGGGAAAGGCGAGGGGAATCTTCCGGAAGGGCGAAGTATAACGAAATGGAGATACACCGGACAAATGCAGAGGCAAAGGCGCACCGCCTGGTTCACCAGTGGAGGCCGGTCATTGACTATTCAGAGAAGGATGTCTGGGAAGTGCTAAAGAGGCACAATGTAAATCCCCACCCTTGCTACCGTGCCGGGTGGAACCGGTGCAGTTGCGCGATGTGCATTTTCTCCACTCCCAAATTGTTTGCAGGCATCCGGGAATTATATCCGGAGGACTATGCCTTGCTGAAGCAGGACGAGGAGATTCTGGGGTTTACCCTGGATAATAAGTGCGATCTGGATACGTTCGTGGGAGATGCGGAATCTTGCGTGTATCATGGAGACTTAGCGGCGATACATAGCCTGGTGACTGGAGAGTTCACAGCTGATGATGTGTATGTGAAAGGAAACTGGATGTACCCTGCCGGCGCTTTTCATGGGGCAGAGGGCGGACCATGCTGATTAAGGAAGGAGGGGAATAGAGTGGTTCCGGAACACATATTGAAGAAGGCGATAGCCCACAATGCCGTATGTGATAAGTTAAGGGCAGAGGGATATTCCATACAAGGATGCGGAAATGATTTCAGCAAGTGCTACTTCTCAAAAGGGGAAGCTCCGCATCAGAAGATAGTGGGATACATAGACGCAGAGACGCTGGAAGTAGTTATGCTAGAATGACTGGAGGTATATCATGGCAAAGATAGTTATAGAAGTGCAGGACGATTGCAGGAAGTGTCCGTGTTTCATAAAGGCGGAGGCAAAGGTAGGACCAGACGAAAGGACATTCTATTTATGCAGGGCATTTTCCCGGATGCTGGACATTGGAGTGAATGGTTATGGCAACGTGAAAGAAGTATACAGATGCGCGGAATGTGAAGCGGCGGAAGTGTTTGATAAGCTGGCAAAGGAGGAGTGACATGTATTATCCGGAAGATTTTTATTGTGAGCCATCTGAATTTGAGATGCAGGTGGAGGAGTTTAAAGAGAGCCTGGCAAAGTCGATAAAGAGTGAGTTCCTGGAGGAGATGGAGCGGCTGAAAGCGGAGAACCGGAAACTCCAGGGAATTAAGTATAACTTTGAACAGGTAAAGAGGGACTATGAGCGGAAAAAGATGGAATGTGATATGATGATACGCGAAGCGGAGAACAATGCGAAGCGTATGAGAATAGAGGAGGTAATGGAGAGGTTCCGGGTATTCTTCTGGAGGCCGAGCTGGGAATATCTATATGGGCCTAAGTGCGATAAGTGCGATAAGAACCGGAGAATCCAGGTAACACTTCCGTCCGGGAATCAAGTCAATGACGAATGCGAATGCGAAAAAAGCAGGGCGAAAGTTATGGTTCCGGAAAAAATGGTGCGGTACGAGCTGGCGGATAGGGATAGAAAAATAGCTGCATGGTATACCGCCTGCGGAAAAGAAGGGGAAAGGTACTATAAACTGGATTATGCCGGTACCGTATTTGCAGAGAAGAATTTGGTGGTACAAGGAACATCCTTTGATGTGTTGGAGAAACGGGAAGACCAGAGCTATCTTCTGTTCTCCACCAGAGAGGAGTGTCTTGCATACTGCGAGTATCTGAATGAAAAGAACCTGGTACCGACGGATACGATCTATGAGCGCGATGGAACAGTCTGGAAAAGTAAGGAGGAGTGAAGATGGGGAAAATCAAAGGTTTTGTTCTGAACCGCAAGCAGTACCAGAACATACGGAGGATGGATCACTGTCAAATGACGTTATGGGCAGAGAGCGTCTACAAATCCGGGTTTAAGGACGGCCAGGAGGCAACGCCGGGGCTTACCGGCCAGGAGATAAGGGAGGCCTTGCAGCCGGTGAAGGGCATCGGGGCAAAGAGGATGGATGCCATCATAGAGGCACTATCTCTTGCACTGGAAGAAAAGGGGAAGGCAGGAGAGCTGGCATGAGATTAGGCGAGGAATGTCCGTATATTACACCGTGCGGATGGTGCAGCAGAAAAGAGTCCCCTTGCGATACCAGAAAATACAGAAAAAAACAAATTCCTGGGATTCCTGCAATACCGGCGCCGCCTCCGCCTGGAGAGAAAAAGAATGCCAGAAAAAAATGATTGCACACGTCCGAGGCAGGTGTTAGAATGAAATTACAATAGGCATATTACAAAGGTGCGAATTTAATGATACGGTGTATCATAGGGGATGCCATGTTTATTGAGTAAACCTGCACCCGCCCGACCGCGGACCGGCAGAGAGTTTTCCGCATTTTGACAGGAGAAAGAATTTTATGGAAGAGATTCGTTTAAATAAATATTTAAGCGACATGGGTATCTGTTCCCGCAGGGAGGCGGACCGGCTTGTCCAGGCGGGAAAGGTTCTGGTTGACGGGAAGCAGGCTGTCATGGGGATGAAGATTCAGAGGAGCCAGAAGGTGATCTGTGACGGGAAAACGGTGGGGGCGGAAGAGAAGACCGGGAAGGCGGCAGGCCATGATGACGGCGGCAGGCCAGCCAGAGTGCTTCTGGCGGTGAACAAGCCCAGAGGGGTGGTGTGTACTACCTCGGACAAGGACCGCGCGGAGAATATTGTGGAGATGGTGAACTATCCCGTCCGGGTGTACCCGGCAGGACGGCTTGACAAGGACTCGGAGGGGCTGATCTTCCTCACAAATCAGGGAGAACTGGTGAATCAGATGATGAGGGGAGCAAACGGACACGAGAAAGAATATGTGGTGCAGGTGGACAGGCCTGTGACGAAGGAATTTGTGAAGGGCATGGAGGCGGGTGTGTACCTGAAGGAGCTGGAGACGACCACCAGGCCCTGCAGAATCAGGGTCACGGGAGCCAGGCAGTTTCATATCACCCTGACCCAGGGGCTGAACCGGCAGATCCGCCGCATGTGCGAGGCTTTCGGGTATCGTGTCAGGGGACTTCGGCGCATTCGAATCATGAATATAGAGCTGGGAGATTTAAAGGAGGGAACCTGGCGTCATGTGACGCCTGAGGAATATAAGGCGCTGACAGATATGCTGCAGGAAAAAGACGGAAAACCGGGCAGTTCGGCCGCCAGACGAAAAGGGCGGGCTGGAGACACCGCGAATCAGGAGGAGTGATATGGAAGAGAAGCTGGAGAGAATGAAAGCGCTGGTCAGGGAGCTGGGAGCGGCGGCGGCGGCTTATTATGATGAAGACAGGGAGATCATGAGCAATTTTGAGTATGACCGTCTGTATGATGAACTGTGTGCTTTGGAGGAGGAGACGGGTACGATTTTGGCGGGAAGTCCTACTCAGAAAGTAGGTTATCAGGTTTTAAGCGAGCTTCCCAAGGAGCCCCACCCGTCGGCGATGCTGTCGCTGGACAAGACCAAGGAGGTGGGGGCGCTTCAGGAGTGGCTGGGAGAGCAGACAGGCCTTCTCTCCTGGAAACTGGACGGACTTACCATTGTGCTTACCTATGAGGACGGGGCGCTGGCCAAGGCAGTGACCAGAGGAAACGGGGAGATCGGGGAGGTTATCACCAACAATGCCAGGGTCTTCGAGAACGTTCCCCTGAAGATTCCTTTTAAAGGGACTCTGGTTCTCAGAGGCGAGGCGGTGATCAAATACTCTGATTTTGAGAAGATGAACCAGGAGATCGAGGAGGTAGATGCCAGATACAAGAATCCAAGAAACCTGTGCTCCGGTTCCGTGCGCCAGCTGAACAATCAGATCACGGCGCAGCGCCATGTGAATTTTATGGCATTTGCCCTGGTGCAGGCGGAAGGAGTGGATTTTGAGAATTCCCGGGTTCGGCAGTTTCAGTGGCTCATGTCTCAGGGGTTCCAGGTGGTGGAACACCAGACTGTCACCAGTGAGACCCTTCCTGAAAAAGTGGCGTATTTCGCCCAGGCCATAACCGGCTATGACATTCCCAGCGACGGCCTGGTGCTGACCTTTGACGATATAGCTTACGGGGAATCCCTGGGGCGCACGGCAAAATTTCCCAGGAATTCCATCGCCTTCAAGTGGGCTGACGAAGTTCGGGAGACTACACTCTCCTACATCGAGTGGAGCCCGTCAAGAACCGGCCTCATCAATCCGGTGGCAGTGTTTGAGCCGGTGGAACTGGAGGGAACCACGGTGAGCAGGGCCAGCGTCCACAATATCAGCATTATGGAGAATCTGGAACTGGGAACGGGGGACTCCATCACCGTGTACAAGGCCAATATGATCATACCTCAGATAGCTGACAATCTCACCAGAAGCGGTGTGAAGGACATTCCCGGGACATGTCCCGTGTGCGGAGGGGATACACAGATACGCCAGGTGAACGACGTGAAATCCCTCTACTGCACGAATCCGGACTGCCAGGCCAAGAAGATCAAGAGTTTTACCCTGCTGGTGAGCCGTGATGCCCTGAATATCGACGGGCTTTCCGAGGCTACCCTGGAGAAATTTATCGGGGCAGGATTCATCAGAGAGTTCGCAGATATTTTCCACCTGGACCGGCACAGGGATGCCATCACCTCCATGGAGGGATTCGGGCAGAAGTCCTATGACAAACTGATTCAGGCTGCCGCCGCGGCTTCCCACACCACCTTGGTGCGCATGGTCTATGGTCTGGGAGTGACGGGAATCGGACTGGCCAACGCCCGGATGCTGTGCAGGCATTTTAAATATGATTTCTCAGCCATGCGGGCGGCTGACAGCGAGTCTCTCACAGAGGTGGACGGCATCGGACAGGTGCTGGCGGACGCCTGGTGCAGCTATTTTGCTCAGCCGAAGAACCAGGAGACAGTGGACCACCTTCTGGCGGAGCTGACCTTCGAGCCCGCCGAGGAGGAAGAGGAATCCGGGGAATTCGCTGGCATGACCTTTGTCATCACCGGCTCCGTGGAACATTTTAAAAACAGAAAGGAGCTGCAGAAGCTCATCGAGTCCAAAGGAGGAAAGGCCACAGGGACGGTCACTTCCAAAACCACTTATCTGATCAACAACAATGTGGACTCTGCATCTTCAAAAAATAAAAAAGCCAGAGAGCTGGGAATTCCCATCTTGTCGGAGGAGGATTTTCTGAAACTTCTGGAAGGAGAATATCATGCCGATTAAAATTCAAAAAGGCCTGCCCGCAAAGGCAGTTCTGGAATCCGAAAATATTTTCGTCATGGACGAAGACCGGGCCATGAGTCAGGATATCCGTCCTCTGGAGATACTGATACTGAATCTGATGCCTGTAAAGGAGGAGACAGAAACTCAGCTTCTGAGAGCTCTCTCCAACACGCCCCTTCAGATCGACTGTTCCTTTCTGATGCTGAGCACCCACAAGTCCAAGAATACATCCGCCAGCCATCTGAACAAGTTTTACGTGCCTTTTTCCGACATCAGTCGACAAAAGTACGACGGCATGATCATCACAGGGGCTCCGGTGGAGATGATGGAGTTTGAGGAAGTCAATTACTGGGAGGAGCTGTCCATGATCATGGAGTGGAGTAAGTCCCATGTGACATCCACCCTGCACATCTGCTGGGGAGCTCAGGCAGGCCTTTACTATCATTTCGGTATTCCCAAATATAAGAGGGAGAAAAAACTTTCCGGTATCTACAGACATCAGATTCTGGATCGGAAGGTTCCCCTGGTGCGGGGGCTGGACGATTACATCATGGCGCCACATTCCCGGTACACCGAGGTGAGGAGAGGGGATGTGGCCGCCCATCCGGAGCTTCAGATCCTGGCAGAGTCCAGGGAGGCAGGGATTTTTCTTGTGATGAAGCGGGACGGCAGCCAGATATTTATACAGGGGCATCCGGAGTACGACAGGATGACATTGAACAACGAGTACCACCGGGATGTGGCCAAAGGGCTGAACCCGGAGATGCCGTGCAATTACTACGAGGACAACAACCCGTTTGCCGTGCCGGTGCTGTGCTGGCGGAATATGTCCAACACCCTGTACAGCAACTGGCTGAACTTTTACGTGTATCAGGAGACGCCCTATGACCTGTACGGAAGGCATTGAGTATGAAGTATTTAGAAAAGAACCCTATGATTATGATTGTCATCGGCGTTATAGGAATTTCCCTGTCCGCCATCTTCGTGAAGTATTCCAAGGCTCCCTCGGTGGTGACAGCTGCCTGGCGTCTTGTGTGGACGGTGGGGCTTATGTCTCCGGTGGTGTGGGGGTTTGGTGACAGACGCCGGGAACTCCTTGGGACCGATGTGAGGACAGGAATTCTGTGCGCCGTCGGCGGCATCTTTCTGGCGCTCCACTTCTGGACTTGGTTTGAGTCTTTGAAACATACCACTGTGGCCAGCTCTACATCCGTGGTGTGCACGGAAGTCATATGGGTGGCGTTAGGTTACTGTCTGTTCTTGAAAGGAAAAATCACAAAGAAGGCTGCAGCTGCCATCGCCATGACTCTGGCAGGAAGCCTGGTTATCGCCTGTTCCGATTCCGGGGAGGGAGCAGGGCATCTCTATGGGGATATGCTTGCTCTGGCGGCAGCAGTGGCGGTGGCCTGCTATACGCTCATAGGGCGTGTGGCTAGAACCACCATGTCCACCACGGCTTATACATACATTGTATATGTTTTTTCGGCGGTAACCTTGCTGATTCTCGTGGCAGTCCAGGGTTATTCCCTCACAGGGTACGGTGTCAGCGGGGTTGTGGTAGGGCTTTTGCTGTCGGTATTTTCCACGATTTTGGGCCACAGCATCTTCAGCTGGTGCCTGAAATTTTTGTCTCCTGCCTTTGTGTCCGCCTCCAAGCTGTGCGAACCTGTAGTGGCCGCCGTGTTTGCGGCAGTTCTTTTCAGGGAGATACCGGGGATGCTGCAGGTGGCAGGAGGAGCGGTGATCATAGGAGGAGTTCTGTTCTATTCGGTGGTTGAGTCCGGAGAGCGGTGAAATTCAGAAAAGAGGTGTGAGAATGAGAATATTGCTGTTGTTGAGAGGATCTGCAGGGTGCGGCAAATCTACCTGGATTCAGGAACACGGGCTGAAGCCATACACCCTGTCGGCGGACGACATCCGGCTTCTGTGTCAGAGTCCGGTGATGCAGACCGACGGGACAGTGGCTATCAGCCAGAGCAATGACAAGACGGCGTGGAAGATCCTGTTCACGCTGCTGGAGGTGAGGATGCAGAAGGGGGAGTTCACGGTGATCGATGCCACCAACTCCAAATCCTCCGAGATAAACCGGTACAAGGATATGTGTGATACGTACAGATATCGCATTTACTGTGTGGACTTTACAAATATTCCCATAGAGGAAGCGAAGAGGAGGAACGCAGAGAGAGAACCTCTAAAGAGGGTGAGCGACCAGGTTATCGAAAAGATGTATTCCAGATTTGCCACCCAGAAGATCCCTTCGGGGGTCAAAGTCATCGGCCCGGAGGACCTGGACTCTATCTGGTTTCCCATCCGGGATTTTTCCCAATATAAGAGGGTTCACCACATCGGAGACATTCACGGATGCAACACGGTGCTTCAGAGATATCTGTCTGACAACGGGGGTCTGAAAGACGACGAATTTTATATTTTTACAGGGGATTACATCGACAGAGGCGTGGAGAACGCTGAGGTGGTCAATTTCCTCATCTCCATCAAAGATAAAAAGAACGTGTATATGCTGGAGGGAAACCATGAGAGGTGGCTGTGGTTCTACGGTAATGACGGAAGGGGAAGATCCAGGGAGTTTGAGCTGGTCACCAGATCCGCCCTGGACAAGGCCAGGGTGAGCAAAAAAGATGTGAGACAGCTGTACAGGAAATTCGGTCAGTGTGCTTACTACAGATACGGGGACAAGATCTTTCTTGTGACCCATGCAGGAATCTCCACGGTTCCGGATAACCTGTCCTTTGTGGCGGCGGACCAGATGATCCGGGGAGTAGGGGATTATGATGATTCCGAGAAGGTGGCGGACACGTTTTTACGGACCACGCCGGACAATTGCTATCAGATTCATGGCCACCGGAACACCAAACAGGTTCCGGTGAGGGTCAACGACAGGGTGTTCAACCTGGAGGGACAGGTGGAGTACGGAGGCTGTCTGAGATGTGTCCAGGTGGATCAGGAGGGAATTCACACCTTCGAGATTCCCAATCAGGTGTTTAAAGCACCTGAGATTTTGCGGGAACAGGCGGCGTGCAGTCCGGAGGACGACACCACAGTATCTGACACCATCAGGGCTCTGCGGGCCAACAGATATATCCGGGAAAAGAAGTTCGGCAATATCTCTTCTTTCAACTTTACGGACAAGGCTTTTTACGACAGAGTATGGGATGAGCAGACTACCAGAGCCAGGGGACTTTACCTTGACACCGTGAAAGGGAAGGTGGCGGCCAGGGCCTATGACAAATTTTTCAATGTCAACGAGAGGCAGGAGACTAAATTTGACATGCTCAGGCATAAGCTGCAGTTCCCTGTGACCGCCTATGTGAAAGAGAACGGTTTTCTCGGGATTGTCAGTTATGACGAGTATGCGGACGACCTGTTTGTGGCCAGCAAATCCACCATCGACAGCCAGTTTGCCATGTGGCTGAGAGATATGCTGTACGAGAAGGTGCTGCCGGAGAACCTGGAGAAGATGAAAGCCTTTGTGAAAGAGCATCAGGTGTCATTTGTGTTTGAATGTGTGGACATGGTTCATGACCCTCATATCATTGATTATCCCCAGAGCAGGTTGGTTCTTCTGGATATTGTGTCCAATCAGCTGAATTTTGTGAAGTATGAGTATGAGGATATGTGCAGGGTGGCGGGGGAGCTGGGGCTGACCTGCAAGGAGATGGCTTTTGAGATAGGAGACTGGCAGGAATTTTTTGACTGGTATTATCAGGTTATGGATGAGGACTATGAGTATAAAGGGAATAAGATTGAGGGTTTTGTCATCGAGGACAGCGCAGGTTTTATGACCAAGCTGAAGCTGTCCTACTACAAATTCTGGAAATTAATGAGAAGTGTGGCTCATGAGGCAGTGAGAAACGGATATATCAGAAAAACTTCGGTACTGACCTCCGCCCTGGCCAACGAATTCTACGGGTGGGTCAGGACACTTCACGATGTGGAGGACATTGAGAGCGTGCCCAGAGACATATGCACTCTCAGGAATATGTTCTACCGGGAAAAGACGGGGGAACCGATGGAGACCAACCGCAGGTTCAAGGAGTGAACGGACTGGGAGACGGAAAGCTGCCGTGAGATGCCGGCAGCTTTTGGCGTTGTGCATAAAAAATAGTGTATAAAAAATCCGAAAGATGCAAATTTATACGAGACTATTTAGGAAAAGTATGGTAAACTGTCCATAGTGAAACAACATTAACTCGGAGGTGTGAAAATGTATCTCATTAAACATGCGGAAGTTTACTCTCCTGAGAATCTGGGGACCATGGATGTGCTCACAGGTGGCGGACAGATACTTCGGATGGGACAGAACCTTCCTGTGGAGGAAGCCTATGGCGTGGAGGTGATAGACGGCCGGGGCATGGTCCTGATGCCGGGGCTCATCGACGCCCATGTCCATATTCTCGGCGGAGGCGGCGAAGGCGGAGCGAAGACCAGGACACCGGAGATCATGCTGTCCCAGATCGTCAGCGGAGGAGTCACCACCGTGGTGGGCTGTCTGGGCACTGACGGCTGCACCAGAACCATGAGCAACCTACTGGCCAAGGCCAGGGGCCTGGAAGAAGAAGGGATCACAACCTACGTCTATACCGGCTCCTATCAGGTGCCGGTGAGGACCTTGACAGGGAAGATTATGGACGATATCATCCTTCTTGAAAAGGTGGTGGGGACAGGGGAGATCGCCATATCCGACCACCGCTCTTCCCAGCCTGACAAAAAGGAATTTGCCAGGATTGTGGCGGACACCAGAGTGGGCGGAATTTTGTCCGGCAAGGCAGGCCTGGTGAATATCCATATGGGCGACGGGGAAAACCGGCTGAAGTTTCTTCGGTATGTGTTGAAGAAGACCGAGATACCCGCCTCCAACATGCTGCCCACCCATATCAACCGCAGCCGGGCGCTGATGGAGGACGGCATCGACTATGCCCTGAATCTGGGAGGCTATATCGATCTGACCACCAGCTCCGACCCGAATTTCCTGGATCCAGATGAGGTGAAGGCAAGTGCGGGCCTCAAGATGGCTCTGGACGCGGGAGTGCCGGCAGACCATGTGACATTTTCCTCTGACGGGCAGGGCAGCCTTCCGGTGTTCGGACCTGACGGAGAGTTTTTAGGGCTGGGGGTAGGAAAGGTGTCATCCCTCTACCGGGAGATGAAAGATGCGGTGCTGACGGACGGTGTATCCCTGACAGACGCCCTGAAGGCGGTGACATGGAACCCGGCAGTTCTGCTGAAACTGCCGAATAAGGGGAGAGTCGAAGAGGGCGCCGACGCGGACCTGGTGCTGGCGGACAAGGAGACACTGGATATCCGCCTGGTTATGGCCAAAGGTGCGGTGATGGTGAGAGAGGGGGAGGTTCTGGTGAAGGGAACCTTTGAAGCCTGAGAAACCTGACAGAAGAGATTTTGCCGCCGCCGGTGAGACAGAGAACGTCTGCGGCGGAGCGAGATAAAAAGAGGAGACAAAATCAATGAAAAAGAAGAAATCATTTCAGATGCCCCATACATTTATCATCATTTTCGGGGTTATTCTGTTTGCCGCCCTGCTGACCATGTTTATTCCTCTGGGACAGTATGACACCAAAGAGATCAGTTACATGCAGAACGGGGCGGAAAAGACCAGAACCGTTCTGGATCCAGACAGCTTCCGCTATGTTCTGGACGAGAACGGCAACAAGGTGACGAAGATTGCCCCGCTGTTCGGAACCGAGGATTTCGGCGGCCAGGGAATCCTGAACTATGTGTTCGAGGGCATGACTGTGGGAGACAAAAACGGAACAGCCGTGGGTATCATCGCCTTTATCCTTATTGTGGGAGGCGCATTCGGCATAGTCATCCGGACAGGCGCGGTGGAGAGCGGTATTATGAGGGTGATCGCCATGACCAACGGCAAAGAGATTCTGCTGATCCCCATACTGGTGGTTCTGTTTTCTCTGGGAGGCGCGGTGTTCGGCATGGGAGAGGAAGCGATTCCCTTTGTCATGATCCTGGTGCCCATGTTCATCGCCATGGGCTATGACGCGGTAGTGGGAATCATGTGTTCTTATGTGTCCACCCAGATCGGTTTCGGCTCTTCGTGGCAGAATCCTTTCAGCCTTGCGGTGGCCCAGGGGGTGTCCGGTCTTCCTGTCATGTCCGGCGCCTGGTTCCGCATTCCCATGTGGATCTTTTTTACCGGTCTCACCATTGTGTTTACCATGCGGTATGCCATGAAGATAAAGAAGAATCCCCAGAGTTCCGTGGCCTACGAGTCCGATGAAGGATACCGAAAAGAGTTTACAAAGAAGGGCAGCGAGATGCCTCCCTTCACTCTGGGGCACAAGCTGGTGCTGCTGACCATCGCCGCCTGTATGGTGTGGACCATCTGGGGTGTGGTAAGCCAGGGGTACTATATTCCCGAGATCGCTTCTCAGTTCTTTGTCATGGGTCTGGTGGCCGGCGTTATCGGCGTAGTTTTTCACTTAAACAACATGAAGCTCAACGATATTGCCACATCCTTTGAGCGCGGTGCGGCCGATCTTCTGGGGGCAGCCATGTGTGTGGGAATGGCGCAGGGCATCATCATCATCCTGGGAGGCACCAGCGCCACGGACGGCACGGTGCTCAACACCATCCTCCACAGCATCAGCCAGGGCATGCAGGGATTCCCGCCGATGATCTCCGCATGGCTGATGTATGTGTTCCAGTCTGTGTTCAATTTCTTTGTAGTGTCCGGTTCCGGCCAGGCGGCCCTGACCATGCCGGTGATGGCTCCGCTGGCGGATCTGGTAGGCGTGGAGCGGCAGGTGGCTGTAGTGGCCTTCCAGCTGGGAGATGCGTTCACCAACTTTATCGTGCCCACCTCGGGGTGTCTCCTGGGGGCCCTTGCGGCGGCCAAACTTGACTGGGGCAAATGGGCCAAGTTCCAGATCAGGTTCCAGGCGGTGCTGATCGTATGTGCCTCGGTTACCATGATTCTCGCCGTAGCTTTGGGTCTGTCCTGAATCTTTCTTTCGGTGAAGCGGACTCACCGCAGTCGTCCGGATTTGAGACTTTACAGCAGCCATGACTTTTGGGAGGAAAGTCATGGCTGCTTTTTGCGGGCGCAAAAGGGGTTGACATTTTTTTTATAAGTGGTAGTATAAACATATGAATAAATGTTCATATGAATTGGAAAGGAAGGTTTTCATGACAGAGCAGGAGAGAATCGAGCAGGAAGTCAGGGAGTGTGTCTGTGAATTTATGCATGTCCATGAGGAGATAGTGGATAAAGTGGAGAAGGTGATGCCTGACGAGCAGCAGCTGCTGGAGTTGTCAGAGTTTTTTAAGGTGTTCGGAGATTCCACCAGGATCAAGATTCTGTATGTGCTGAGCCAGTCGGAGATGTGCGTCTGCGATATTGCCACGCTGCTCCAGATGGGACAGTCGGCTATCTCCCATCAGCTCAGGGTGCTGAAGCAGATGAGGCTGGTGAAGTTCCGGCGGGACGGGAAGACCGTGTTCTATTCCCTGTCAGACGATCACATCCAGACGATTCTGGCCCAGGGTATGGAGCACATCAGCGAGTAGGGGAGGAGAAGACTATGACGAAGAAACAGAAAAAAATGGTAATCCGCCTGGGCATAAGCGCCGTGTTTTTGATCGGAGGAATCGCGGCAGAGGGAGTCCACCCTGCGGACTGGATTTTGTTCATCATATCATACCTGGCCGCAGGATACGATATCCCTTTAAAAGCCGTGAGGAATATCCGCAACGGACAGGTATTTGACGAGAATTTTCTGATGACTGTTGCCACAGCGGGGGCCATCGGCGTGGGAGAACTGGAAGAGGCGGTGGCAGTGATGCTGTTCTATCAGGTGGGAGAGCTGTTCAGCGACTACGCGGTGAATCGTTCCAGAAAATCCATCACGGAGTTGATGGATATCAACCCTGATTATGCCAATGTTTTGAGAGAAGGGAAGGAAGAGCAGGTGGAGCCTGACCAGGTGGAGGTGGGAGAAGTGATCCTGGTAAAGCCGGGGGAGAAGGTTCCGCTGGACGGTATGGTGGTGAAAGGCAGCTCCAGCCTCGACACAAAGGCTCTCACAGGTGAGAGCATCCCTGTGGAGGTGACTGAGGGAGAAGGGGTGGTCAGCGGCTCTATCAATTTAAACGGAGTGCTGGAGATCCGGGTGACAAAGGTGTATGACGACTCCACGGTGGCGAAGATCTTGGAGCTGGTGGAGAATGCCAGTTCCAGAAAAGCCAGGGCGGAGAACTTCATCACAAGATTTGCCAGGGTGTACACCCCGATTGTGGTGGTTCTGGCACTGATTCTGGCGCTGGCTCCTCCTGTGCTGCTGAGACAGCCCTGGTCCGTGTGGGTGTACAGGGCCTGCAGCTTTCTGGTGGTATCCTGCCCCTGCGCCCTGGTGATCTCGGTGCCTTTGAGCTTCTTCGGAGGGCTGGGAGCCGCCTCGAAGCAGGGTATCCTGATGAAAGGGAGCAACTATCTGGAGGCTTTGGGAAATCTGGATACGGTGGTGTTTGACAAGACCGGAACGCTGACCACAGGGAAGTTTCAGGTGACGGAGGTGGAGACGGCAGGCCTTTGCAGCCGCGGTGAACTGCTGGAGCTGGCCGCCTACGGGGAGCTCCACTCAAATCATCCCATTGCCCTGTCCGTGAAGGAGGCCTTTGAGATAGACGCAGGAGGGAAACAGCTTCAGGGAGATAAGATACGGTCGGTGGAGGAGATCCCAGGCCACGGAATGCATGTAGGACTCGAAAAGATCCGGGACGGGGAAGGTGCCGGCGGCAGAGATCTGTATATCGGCAACGAGAAGCTGATGGAACTTCAGGGGATACATGTCCCTGTGGGGAACGGCGCCCAGGGAACCACCCTGTATGTGGCTGACGGTAAAGAATATCTGGGGATGCTGGTCATATCGGACATGGTCCGCCAGGATGTCCCGGAGGCCCTGAGACTGCTGAGGAGAGAGGGAGTCCGGAACCTGGTGATGCTCACAGGCGACAAGGAGTCTGTGGGAAAGGCAGTGGGGGAAAAGCTGGGGCTTGACAAGGTGTTCGGCGGACTTCTGCCGGGAGACAAAGTGCAGAAGGTGGAGAGCCTTCTGAGAGAAAAACCAGAGGACAGGACTCTGGCCTTTGTGGGGGACGGAATCAATGACGCCCCCGTGCTGGCCAGGGCGGATGTGGGAATCGCCATGGGGGGTATAGGGTCGGACGCGGCGGTGGAGGCGGCGGATGTGGTGATCATGAACGACGAGCCATCCAAGATCGTGGACGGAATCAGAATCGCCAGGAAGACAGTGGGGATCGTCCGCCAAAATATCGTGTTTGCCATCGGAGTGAAGGTATTGGTACTGGTCTTGGTGGCATGTGGGCTGGCCTCCATGTGGGCGGCGGTATTCGGCGATGTAGGTGTGTCGGTTCTGGCAATCCTCAACGCGGTCAGGGCACTGAACTACAGGAGGGGAAAAACCTGAAAGAGTTTTCGATTTTCCTTGTATATTCCCTTTATAACATATATAATAGAAGAAACAGCTATATAGAAAGAAAAGCCTATTGAATGGACAGAAGAAGATGGAGGAAGCAGTTATTATGAATACAAGCGCAAAGGAAACTCCTGTTTCCGGGCGGCAGGTGACGGTAGCTGTGGCGGGAACAGGCTATGTGGGCTTATCCCTGGCTGTGCTGCTGTCACAGAATCACAAGGTGTACGCGGTGGATATCGTGCCGGAGAAAGTGGAAAAGATCAACAACAGAATCTCGCCCATACAGGACGCGGAAATCGAGGAGTACTTGAGAGACAGGCAGCTGGATCTGACAGCTACTCTGGACGGGGCGGAGGCTTATAAGAAGGCAGATTTTGTGGTCATCGCCGCCCCCACCAACTATGACAGCAGGAAGAACTTTTTTGACACCTCGGCGGTGGAGAAGGTCATCGAGCTTGTGCTGGCCTCCAACCCGGAGGCGGTGATGGTGATCAAGTCCACGGTTCCCGTAGGCTACACCGAATCGGTGAGGAAAAAGTACAACACCAGCAAGATTTTGTTCAGCCCGGAGTTTTTGAGAGAGTCCAGAGCGCTGTATGATAACCTGTACCCCAGCAGAATCATTGTGGGGGTGGACCAGGGGGATGAGAACCTTGTCCAGGCGGCCGGGACATTTGCGGGCCTTCTTCAGGAGGGGGCCCTCAAGGAGTCCATAGACACGCTTTTTATGGGATTCACGGAAGCGGAGGCGGTGAAGCTGTTTGCCAACACTTACCTGGCTCTGCGTGTGTCCTATTTTAACGAGCTGGATACCTATGCTGAGATGAAAGGCCTGGATACCCGGTCCATTATCCAGGGTGTCTGTCTGGATCCGAGAATCGGTTCCCACTACAATAACCCGTCATTTGGCTACGGCGGCTACTGTCTGCCCAAGGATACCAAGCAGCTGTTGGCCAACTACTCTGATGTGCCGGAGAATCTGATCGAGGCCATCGTTGAGAGCAACCGGACCAGAAAAGACTTTATCGCTGACAGGGTATTGACTACGGCGGGGTACTACGATTACTACAGCAGGAATGACTACGATGTGGAGAAGGAGCGCACATGTATAGTGGGTGTCTACCGCCTGACTATGAAGAGCAATTCCGACAATTTCCGCCAGTCCTCCATCCAGGGAGTCATGAAGAGAATAAAGGCCAAGGGCGCAGTGGTTGTGGTCTATGAGCCTACTTTGGAAGACGGAAGTACGTTTTTTGGAAGCCAGGTGATCAATGACCTGGAGAAGTTTAAGTCTATGTGTGACTGTATCATTGCCAATCGGTATGACAGCGTACTGGACGATGTGAGTGAGAAGGTATACACGAGAGATTTGTTCAGAAGAGATTGAGACAACTTTACAGCAGACAGCACATTGACATCAGTTCGCCGCGACGGCGACTGCGATAGCGAAAAGAGGATGATTTATGCCCGTATACCGTTTGAGACAGAACGAGATCAGTTTTCCGACCCCTACCCTTGCCAGAGAAGACGGCCTTCTGGCTGTAGGCGGGGATCTGAGTGTGGACCGGCTTTTGCTGGCCTACACCCATGGGATTTTCCCCTGGTACAATCCGGGGGAGGAGATTCTGTGGTGGTGTCCTAAGGAGCGTTTTCTCATATATCCCCAGGCCATCCATATATCCCATTCTATGAAGAAGTATATCAGGAAACACACGTATCAGATATTTGTGAACAAGGATTTTCAAGGTACCATGCACCACTGTCGGATGAAACGGGAGTTTGTGGAGGGAACCTGGATCAGCGACGAGATGGAGGAGGCTTATCTGGAACTGCATAAGGAAGGATATGCTGTCAGTGTGGAGGTGTATGAGGAAGGGGAACTGGCGGGGGGACTTTACGGTGTGGCTATAGGGAGGTGCTTTTTTGGGGAGAGCATGTTCTCGGAGAAAAAGAACGGGTCCAAGGTAGCTCTGATCGCCCTCTCCCGTTTTCTGGAACAGAGGAAGTTCCTTTTCATTGACTGTCAGTTTCATACAGATCACCTGGAACAAATGGGAGGACAGTATGTGTCCTGGGAGACGTTTGACAGTCTTTTGCAGGAAGGGCTTCAGGTTTCCTGTTGACAAACTCCATGTAAACGGTTAGTATAAAGGTGTTGATGGGCAGCCGCAGGCGGGGCAGGCTGTTTTTTGTGAGAGAAGAAATCGTAACAAGGGCGTTACAAGTCAGCCATTAGGTCAATGGCTCTTGTAACGTCCTTTTTTGCCTGCCGTCACAGTTCGGCTTGCCGGACATGGGAAATTAAGATATAATTATCTTGTCGTCTGACCTGTGCAGAGCGGCAGGGTACAGTATAAGAAGGAGAGTGGAGACATGGGAAGATACACCAGGGAAGACATTATCCGGATGGTGGAAGAAGAAGACGTGGAATTTATCAGGCTTCAGTTTACCGATATCTTTGGAATGTTGAAAAATGTGGCCATCACCGCAGGACAGCTTGAAAAGGCGCTGGACAACCGCTGTATGTTTGACGGCTCTGCCATAGAAGGATTTGTCAGGATGGAAGAGACCGATATGTACCTGTATCCGGATTTGGATACGTTTGAGATATTTCCTTGGAGACCGCAGCAGGGCAAGGTGGCAAGGCTGATCTGCGATGTTCATTGCCCTGACGGCAGTCCTTTTGAAGGGGATCCCAGGTATGTGTTGAAGAAGGTGCTGAAGGAAGCCGAGTCCATGGGATACCGGTTCAATGTGGGACCGGAGTGTGAATTTTTTCTGTTTCACACGGATGAGCAGGGGCTGCCTACCACCACAACCCACGAGATGGCAGGGTACTTTGACGTGGGGCCCATCGATCTGGCTGAGAATGTCCGCAGGGATATAGTTCTGAACCTGGAGGACATGGGATTTGACATCGAGTCCTCTCACCATGAGATTGCGCCTGCCCAGCACGAGGTGGATTTCCAGTACGAGACAGGGCTGAAGGCAGCGGATAATATACTGACGTTCAAGATGGCGGTGAAGACTATCGCCAAACGCCACGGACTTCATGCCACGTTTATGCCGAAACCCAAAGCGGGGGTCAACGGTTCAGGGATGCATATCAACATGTCACTGGAGGATCTGGCAGGAAAGAACCTGTTTGCCCAGGCCTCCGACGAGATGGGTCTTAGCAGGCTGGCTTACCGGTTTCTTGCGGGGATTCTCTGTCACATAAAGTCTATGACTATTTTGACAAATCCACTGGTGAACTCCTATAAAAGGCTGATTCCCGGATATGACGCTCCAACGTATATTGCCTGGTCTACGGCGTCCAACAGGGGACAGCTGATCAGGATTCCCTCTTCCAGGGGGTCAAACACCAGGATCGAGCTGAGGAGCCCCGATTCAGCCATGAATCCCTATCTGGCCCTGGCAGCATGTCTGGCGGCAGGGCTGGACGGCATAAAGAAGGAGATGGCGCCCCCGGAGCCTATCAGGCGGAATGTGTCTGTCATGACCGAGGAGGAGATAAAGAACTGGGGGATTCAGCAGTTGCCGGAGACTTTGGGCGAGGCTATCGAGGCTTTTGAAAATGACACATTTTTGCGAGAAGTTCTGGGTAAACATATTTATACTAAGTACCTGACAGCAAAGAAGAAAGAGTGGGCCCAGTTCCGGTCCCAGGTTACAGACTGGGAGATCGAGGAGTATCTGTATAAGTTTTAACCATGTATTTGCCTGGAGGTGAGGTGTGTGACCAACATCATCGTGGCATTTTCCAAGCTGGAGGATGCAAAAAGTATTAAAAATATTCTCACGCGCAGCGGCTTTCAGGTAGTGGCAGTGTGTACCTCGGGCGCCCAGGTTCTCAACAGTATGGAAGACTTAAATGGGGGAATCATAGTCAGCGGATATCGGTTTGCAGATATGCTGTACCAGGGTATCTGCGATGACATGCCCAGGGGTTTCGAGATGCTTCTGGTAGCGTCGCCGGGCAGATTTGTCGGAGGAATGCCTCAGGATATGATGTTTCTCCCCATGCCTCTCAAAGTGCATGATCTGGTGAACACGGTGGAGATGATGTGCAGGTCCCAGGTTAAGCGGAAGAGGAAGATGCGGCAGCAGCCGGCGAAGCGGAGCGAGGAGGATAGGCAGGTGTTGTTGAAGGCCAAGGAACTCCTCATGGACCGCAACAATATGACAGAGACAGAGGCTCATCGGTATATCCAGAAGTGCAGCATGGATAATGGGACCAATATGGTGGAGACAGCCCAGATGGTGATAAGTCTTATAGATATATGACAAAGGAGCACGGAGATGAAATTTACAAAAATGCAGGGGGCAGGCAACGACTATGTGTATGTCAACTGTTTCGAGGAGACGGTGCAGGATCCTGAGGCGGCGGCAGTCCGTGTGAGCGACAGGCATTTCGGTGTAGGTTCAGACGGTCTGGTGCTGATCTGTCCGTCGGAGACGGCGGATGTGAAGATGCGGATGTTCAACGCCGACGGTTCCGAGGGAGTGATGTGCGGCAACGCCGTCCGGTGTGTGGGAAAATATGCCTACGACCACGGTCTGGTATCTGATACCTGTGTCACCGTGGAGACTCTGGACGGTCTCAAGCGTCTGGAGATGGAGACAGAGAACGGCAGGGTGACACGGGCCTGTGTGGACATGGGGATACCGAAGGTGACTTCCGCAGTCCCGGAGATTCTGGAAGTACGCGGGGAGGAGAAAGAATTCGTGGGGATCTCCGTGGGAAATCCTCACGCCGTGTATTTTTGCCGGGATATTGATGCCCTGAAGCTGGAGGAAATCGGCCCGGACTACGAAAATCACAGCCGTTTTCCGGGACGGGTCAACTCGGAGTTCGTCCAGGTCATAGACCGGGGGCATATCCGCATGAGAGTGTGGGAGAGGGGAAGCGGGGAGACCATGGCCTGCGGTACGGGGGCTACGGCCAGCGCGGTGGCTTCCATATTGAGAGGATATACTGACAATCAGGTGACAGTGTCCCTGCGGGGAGGAGATCTGGTGATCACATGGAACAGGGAGACAGGCCATGTGTTTATGGCAGGGTCTGCGGTGGAAGTGTTTCACGGAGAGATTGAACTTGAATGACAGGGAAAGAGGAGTGAACGAGAGATGGCAAAGGTGAACGAAAATTATTTGAAACTGCCTGGCAGTTATCTGTTTTCCACAATCGGAAAAAAGGTGGCGGCCTATCAGGGAGCAAACCCGGACAGAAAGGTGATTCGCTTAGGGATAGGCGATGTGACCCAGCCCCTTGTGCCAGCCATTATACAGGCCATGCATGAGGCTGTGGACGAGATGGGGAAGGCGGAGACTTTTCACGGTTATGCTCCGGATCTGGGATATGGGTTTCTGAGGGAGGAGATTGCCAGAAGCGATTATCGGGAGCGGGGATGCCAGGTGGACGCAGACGAGATCTTCGTGTCCGACGGGGCTAAAAGCGACTGTGGGAACATCCAGGAAATTTTTTCCCAGGACAGCCGCATCGCCGTCTGCGATCCGGTGTATCCGGTGTATGTGGATTCAAATGTGATGGCGGGGAGAACAGGAGAGTATGATAAGGAAAGGGAAGTGTGGAGCAATGTGATCTACATGCCCTGTACAGCAGGAAACCGGTTTGTGCCGGAGCTTCCACAGGAGTGTCCGGACCTGATCTATCTGTGCAATCCAAACAATCCTACGGGGACCACGCTGACCAGGGAGCAGCTGAAGGTGTGGGTGGATTACGCCAACCGGACAGGGGCGGTGATTCTGTACGACGCGGCCTACGAGGCGTATATCGCTCAGAAGGATGTGCCCCACAGCATCTACGAGATAGAGGGGGCCAGAACCTGTGCCGTCGAGTTCCGCTCATTCTCTAAGAATGCAGGTTTTACGGGAGTGCGGCTTGGATTTACGGTGGTTCCTAAAGACCTTTGGCGGGACGGGGTGGCGCTCCACGGACTTTGGGCCAGACGTCACGGGACAAAATTTAACGGTGCCCCGTATATTGTGCAGAAGGCGGCTATGGCGGTTTATTCACAGGAGGGAAAGGCTCAGCTGAAAGATCAGGTGGCTTACTATATGAACAATGCCAGGGTGATCTATGAAGGCCTGAGGGAGGCAGGCTATGAGGTGTACGGGGGAGTCAACGCGCCTTACATCTGGCTGAGAGCGCAGGAGGGCATGAGTTCCTGGGATTTCTTTGACTGGCTTTTGGAGAAGGCCAACGTGGTGGGAACGCCGGGCAGCGGCTTCGGGCCAAGCGGGGAGGGATACTTCCGGCTGACCGCCTTTGGGACATACGAGAGTACGGTGGAGGCTGTGGAGAGGATCAGGAAACTGAGGAGAGAATAAGAGGAGGGACAAAAACTTTGGATGACATTGACAGAAAGATACTGAAAATTCTGCAGGACAACGCCAGGACTTCACTGAAGACCATTGCCGAGAAGACATTTCTATCGTCTCCGGCCGTGTCGGCGAGGATCGAGAAGCTGGAAAAGGACGGGATCATAGCAGGCTATCATGCGCTGGTGGATCCTATGAAGTTGGGCTATCATATCATTGCCTTTATCAATCTGGATGTGGTGCCGGAGGACAAGCCCAAGTTCTACGCCTATGCCGCGGAGATGCCCAATGTGTTGGAATGCAACTGTGTGACAGGAGAGTATTCCATGCTGATGAAGGTGGCGTTTCAGAGCACCATGGAGCTGGACATCTTTATCGGACAGCTGCAGAAGTTCGGGAAGACAAGTACCCAGATCGTGTTTTCCACCCATGTAGGTCCCAGAGGCGTGGATGTGGAGAGTGACGGGCTCATATGAGAGCAGAAAGATAAGATAAAAAGCCGCCGTGTCCGGCCTCAGAACCGGTGCGGCAGCTTTTTGTGTCAGGGGGAGAGCACCGGGAGATTCGGAATTTCTCCAAGACTGCCGATCTCATACTGGGCCAGGGAGCGGTCGAAACCGAACCGGTCATCTATGAGGGCGGCGATGGTCATACCGGCCCTGGAGGCCGCTGTGATGCCCAGGGTGGAGTCCTCGATGACCAGGCACTGGTGTGGGGACACATGAAGCTCCCTGGCAGTGTAGAAGTATATCTCAGGATTGGGCTTGCTCTGTTTAAACTGTCTTCCGCTCACCACAAGGTCAAAATAGCAGGCGATATCATTTTCATTCAGCACCCGCATAATGATGTCGGTCTGGGTAGATGAGGCCAGAGCCAGCAGATATCCTTTCTGCTTCAGGAGCCTGAGGACATCCACGGCCTCGGACCGGAAGATGGCGCGGTAGTCCATCTGGGAAAACGCGTCTACACAGGCCCTGTACTCGTCCCGAAGCTCCTGCCAGGTCTGGCCGTTGCCGATGGCCCGGGCAAACACGGTCCATGCATCTTCCTTGGAGGCACCCACCATACCGTATAGGCTGTCGATGGTGATATGGGGATTTTTCGTCAGGGCAAAATCCAGAATAAACTGAAGATAACGGGGTTCACTGTCGATGAGTACGCCGTCCATATCGAAAATAACTGCTTTTATGTCTGTCATAAGTATCCTTTCATCTCTTGTCTGTCTGACCAGGACAGAGTTCCGATTTATTGATTATATGGACAGTATACATCACTTTCCCGTACAATTAAAGTAGTATATCCGGAATTTTTCAGTTCCTGTTCCATGCGGGCCGCATTGTCCAGATTTAGGTAGGCGCCGGTGCGCACTTTGTGGAGACCGTCGCTGTGGACTATAAAGGAAGGGTAACCCTGGGACAGCAAAAGGTTCAGCTGCCTCTGGGCGGTCTGGAGATTTTGGAAAGATCCGGTCTGAACCTGGTAGTATTCCGGACAGTTTTTTTGTTCTTCTTCAATAGTCTTTAGTATGCCTTCGGCAATGGCCTGGGCGATGGCGCCGAAGTTCTGGTCAAAAAATCGGTTGTCAGCTTCATTGTCGATAAAACCGGCTTCCACAAGGACAGCAGGCATCTGGGTGCGGCGCAGGACTATAAGGCCCGGGCGCTCGATGACTCCCAGATTGGCAAAACCGGCAGACTCAAGGGCGGAGTTGATGTTCCGCGCCATGAGTCCCGGGACTTTGCTGTCCTGGTAGACCAGAGTCTCGGCCCCCGAGGCGGAACCGGGAACAGGCATGGCGTTGCGGTGGATGGACACGAAGTAATCGGCTCCGGAGCGGTTGGCGATCTGGGCTTTTTCGAATGGGGTATTGTATACATCCGAGACGCGGGTGTATACCACATCGATGCCGTGCTTTGTCAGAATATTGCCTATAGCCAGGGCCAGGTTCAGCGTGTCGTTCTTTTCCTGTCTGCCCAGATAGGTGGCTCCGGGCTCCGCCCCTCCGTGACCGGGATCTAAAATTACTTTTACAGCTTCTGCCAAATCATATATCTCCTTTCAAATAATGTTCTGCCGCCTGTCAGGCCAGCTCGGCAATTCTGGTGATTCCCACATAGATGTGAGATATTTTGTACCAGGTGGGAAAGTCTGTCACACCGGTCTGAGGAAGGCCGAAGACGGACTGGAATACCTGGACGGCGGCTGCGGTATTGGGTCCGTAGAAACCGTCGGGGGCCACACGGGGGATAGCGGAGTAGACCGTGGCGATGGCGTCGAGCTGTTCCTGAAGCTGCATTACCTTTTGACCAGAGGAGCCGATGGTCAGATTTTCACCGGGCCAGGAGGAGGGAATTCCTGCGATCTGTTCGGCAGTGTTGATGTAGATGCTGGAACCGTAGAAATGACGGAGGATCTCGATGGGGCTGTACCCTCGCTCTCCCAGGGAACAGGATCCCCACTGTGTCATCCAGTTTGGACAAGATACCTGCCGCCCGTCACAGTACTGTGTCAGAATCGGCTGTTTCACGTCGGGGCGGGACAGATAATTGTCAAAAATTTCATCTACCACCAGAGAGATACTCTCATAGATATTTCTCCCGTAAATCCATTTGTGGTCATAGGCCGTGGAAGAGGTGATGGTAAAGTCGTACCCCTGGTTGCGGTACCACTCGGTGTACACCCGGTTCAGAGTAAACGACATGATGGCCAGGACGTTGGCGGTGATGGTGGCCTGGGGCCATGTAGCGTAGATCTCGCTGGAGGCCACGTTTTTGATATAGTCGCGGTAAGGGACATAGTAGTTCTGCGCCGATGAATCCGTTGGAGGGCCGTCATGGACAACAACAGTCTGGGGAACCACCACACGGCTCAAGACAATCTCGCCTGACTCTCCCATCTGCTTTACCTCAGGCTCCGCGATCTTGGGGGGATAATTTCCATACAAGGTGTGCTCCGGAATGATGATGGACTGATCCAGGGGGACAGGGTCATCTTCCGGTTCCAGGGCTACAGGCTGGATGGCGGTGGAGTCAGGAAGAATCTCTGTCCCGGTGATGGTCTGCGTCTTATAGCCGGGAGCGTTGATCTCGAGGTTATATTCAGAGTAAGGGCGGTTGTCGCCGGGGGTGAGGCTGTACTCCAAAGGCGGGGCCTCCAGAGAGATCTGTTGGGTCTGTCCGGAACTGTCGGTGGTGATTTCCTCCACGATGCTGTCCGGCTTGTCGGCGTCGGTGATCCGCACGGTGGCATTCTGGATGGGAAAATTGTTGATTATTGAGACCACGTTGACCTGCAGAAGACCATGGCTGGACGGTTCCGTGGCGCAGGTACGCACTTGCTGCTGTCCGCGGAAAGCCGATGGTCTGAAAAGTACATTGCTTTTCATAGGGGATCCTCATAGAAGATGGTTATTATCATTATATTTGAAAACAGGGAGATTGTGATGGAAATAAGAGAAAAACAACTAAAAATCAGCATTTGCGGAGAAAATGTGATATAGTAGACAGAGGCAGGGAGGTGACAGAAATGATTCGGACGCTTTTATATCCTGTACTGGCCTACGGACTGGCTGTTGATCTGTGTTCTCTGATTTTCAGACAGTGGGGACCTCTGGCACATACCATGGCGGGAGCACTGGCGGTGCTGCCTGCTCTTCTGTGGATATACACAAAGAAAGCAGACGGAAGAAAGCGATCCTCCAGGCTGAGCCCAAAGGAGGCGGGATTTCAGATCCTCTCAGGAATAGCCGCCTGTCTCACAGTGAATACTCTCATTAAAATAAGCCGTATAGCTGTTCTCTTTCCCGGATTTTCCAGGAGGTCGGGACAATTTTACGGCCCGTCCCTGTACCTTCAGTTCTGTGCCATGGGTGTGGTGATCCCCATAACCGAGGAACTGATTTTCAGAGGTTTTGGCTTTGGGGAATTGAGGGAGAAGCTGGATTTTTCTCTGTCGGCTTTTGTGTCGGCGGCTCTGTTTGCCTTTTGGCACGGCAACATGGTGCAGGGAGTCTATGGATTTTGTATGGGCCTTATATTTTCCTGGGCTATGGAGAAAAAGGGCACCATACTGGCGCCGATTCTCATGCATATGTCGGCAAATCTTGCGTCGGTGGCATTGACAGCTCTATGGGGAATGTGGTAGAAATTGAGTATACTCTGTTGATCGGCGAAGGCCGAAGGTATAGTCGCTGTTCACAAAGGTGAGAAGAATAGGATGAAAACCGGCCTCACCCAGGGGTGTGATGTCTGTTTGCGCCTGGTTTTCCCGACCTGTGAAGAGTGACAAGATATAAAGAAGCAGAAGGAGGAAAGAAAGGTGAAGCTGCTATCAGTGGCAATTCCGTGCTATAATTCGGAGGCCTACATGAGACATTGTATAGAATCCCTTCTCGAAGGGGGGGACGAGGTGGAACTTCTGATTGTGGACGACGGCTCCACAAAGGACAACACGGCCGGGATCGCCGATGAATATCAGGAAAAATATCCGGGAATCTGCAGGGCTCTCCACCAGGAGAACGGAGGCCATGGCGAGGCGGTAAATACGGGTCTGAAGAACGCGTCCGGAGTCTATTTTAAAGTGGTGGACAGCGATGACTGGGTGGACAGGGACGCCTACATGGAAATTTTGAGGACTCTCAGGGAATTCGTGTACGGAACGGAGACGGTGGATATGCTGGTTTCCAATTTCGTCTATGAAAAGCAGGGAGTAAGGCGGAAAAAGGTTATGAATTACAGGACTGCGCTGCCGAAGAATCAGGTGTTTACGTGGGAAGACGTGAAAGTGTTTATGCTGGGGCAGTACATCCTCATGCACTCCGTGATCTACCGGACAGAGCTGCTGCGCCAGTGCGGGCTGGAACTGCCGAAACACACTTTCTATGTGGATAATATTTTTGTCTATCAGCCTCTGCCTCATGTGAAGACCATGTACTACCTGGATGTGAATTTTTATCGGTATTTTATCGGCAGAGAGGACCAGTCGGTCAATGAGGCTGTGATGATCGGGAGAATCGACCAGCAGATCCGGGTGAACAAGCTGATGATAGACTATTTTGTGGACGCCAGGCTCCCTTGGGGAAAGCTGCGCTACTATATGATCCGGTATCTGGAGATCATGATGGTGATCTCATCCATCCTGGCTATCCGCTCCGGCACGGAGGAAAATATGGAGAAGAAAAAAGAGCTGTGGCAGTACGCCAGAAAGAAGAACCTGGCCATGTATCTGAGACTGCGGTTCGGCTTCCTGGGCCAGGGTATGAACCTGCCGGGAAAAGGAGGAAGGAAAGTCTCTGAGGCAGGTTACAAGATCAGCCAGAAATTTTTCGGATTCAACTAAATAAATCACAGTAAAAAGGTTGTGGCAGTACCAACAGGAATGGTGTTTGCAATTGTTGTTTCTCTGATATATATTATTTTTAAAGTTGAAGTGCCTGAAAAGCATAAAACTTTTAGGCGAAACTGAAAAAAATTAAGAGTACAGGAGGCGGCAGAGACCGCAGCAGTTTGGCGCGGCACCTGTTGAATGGTCATGACAAGAGAGTTTAAGAGTCCGATGATGAGATTTTTGTGGGAGTATGGGCTGATCACCGTCAGTATCGGAATTATGGTGGTGGGAGTGTACTTTTTTAAATTTCCCAACCATTTTGCTTTCGGAGGGGTCACCGGATTTTCTACAGTCGTAAGCGCAGTTACAAGATGGTCGGCAGGAGGATTTACCTTCGCGGCCAACATGATTCTGCTTCTGATAGGATTTGTGTTCGTGGGGCGCCAGTTCGGGGTAAAGACCGTGTATGCCAGCGTGCTGATGTCGGCGGCTCTGGCGGTCCTGGAAAAGCTGTATCCCATGAGCAGGCCTCTGACTACGGAGCCGGTGCTGGAACTGGTTTTTGCCATCTTTCTGCCTGCGGTGGGTTCGGCGGTGCTGTTCAACATCGGAGCTTCCAGCGGCGGGACGGATATTGTGGCTATGGTACTGAAAAAGTACACCAGCTTTAATATCGGGACCGCCCTGTTCCTGGTGGATCTGTTTGCAGTGCTGTGCTCCTTTTTTATCTTTGGCCCCGCCACAGGCTTGTTCTCCAGTCTGGGCCTTATAGCCAAATCCCTGATGGTAGATGGGGTGATCGAAAATATCAATCTTTGCAAGTGCTTCAACATCATCTGCGACGACCCGGAACCTATCTGCAGCTACATTATCAATGATTTGCACAGAAGCGCCACGATTTATGAGGCCCGAGGGGCATTTACCCATCACAAAAAAGCCGTGGTGATGACTACCATGAAGCGGAACCAGGCGGTCAGGCTGAGAAATTATATCCGCACCGTAGAGCCCACAGCCTTTATGATGGTGACCAACTCCAGTGAGATCATCGGAAAAGGGTTTTTAAATGGCTGAGAAACCGAAAGGTTTTCAGAGTAAACCTGCATGCGCCCGGCGGGGCAGGTGCGCCGCCACCCAGTGGCAGGACAGAGTGCGGCTGTCCCAGTGGCAGCGGTGCAGGGTACAGCGCAGGTAACATCCCGGGAACGAGTCTCGGGGATCTGAAACGGTTATCAGTATCCTCGATGTAGGATAGATTTGACAAGACTGAAATAATAAGGAAAAATATCCTCAGGATTAGAATGCTCTTGTAATTTTCACGGTTCTTCTTTATAATAGAAAGCAGATAGTCAGAATTACATAGTCGTTGAGGAAGGAACTAAGATGAGCAAGGAACAAGAGTTTAAACAAAAAATATTGATTGCAGACGACTCCGAGATGAACCGGTCGATCCTGACGGATATGCTTGAAAGCGAATATGAGATTATTGAGGCAGAGAACGGAATTGAAGCAGTCAACGCTATCCAGAAGCATGGCCCCGAGCTCTCCCTCATTTTGCTGGATATCGTGATGCCTGAGATGGATGGGTTCGGTGTTCTGGAAGTGATGAACAAGCGCCACTGGATTGAAGAGATTCCTGTCATTATGATATCGTCAGAAAGCAGTTCTTTTCATGTGGAACGCGCCTATCAGATGGGGATCACTGATTACATCAGCAGGCCTTTCGATGCACTGATTGTTCACCGCAGGGTGGTGAACACCATTGTCCTGTATGCCAAGCAGAAGAAGCTGGTGGAACTGGTCATGGAGCAGATCGAAGAAAAAGAGAAACAGAGCAGCCTGATGATCGATATCCTCAGCCATACCGTGGAATTCAGAAACGGTGAGAGCGGTCTCCATGTGGTACATATCCGTGCCCTGACAAAACTGTTTTTAGAGCACCTGGTCCAGATATCAGACAAATACTCTTTTTCGAGGGAAGAGATTTCCATGATCAGCACTGCGTCGGCTCTCCACGATATCGGTAAGATTTCGATTCCCGGGGAGATTCTGAATAAGCCGGGACGCTTGACAAAAGAAGAATTTGACATTATGAAGACTCACACCACTATCGGAGCCGAGATGCTTGAAAATCTGTCGTTTCATCAGGATGAGCCTCTTGTGAAGGAGGCCTACGCCATCTGCAGGTGGCATCATGAGCGATATGACGGGCGGGGTTACCCGGACGGGCTGAAGGGAGATGAGATTCCTATTCATGCTCAGATCGTGGCATTGGCTGACGTTTACGATGCTCTGACCAGTGAGCGTGTCTATAAAAAAGCGTTTCCCCACGAGAAAGCTGTCCGCATGATCTGCGACGGGGAGTGCGGTACTTTCAACCCCCTTCTTCTGAAGTGTCTGACGGATATTGCCGACACGCTCCAGGACAGCCTGAACAATACCGGAGAAAATCAGACAGACGAAAAGGAACTTCAGGACATTCTGGAAGAGAAACTTCAGCCGAAGGAGATCTCCGCCTCGGAGCGCATGGTGCAGCTTCTGGAACACGAGCGTATGAAGTGCAGCTTTTACGCTTCCATGTCGGAGGAAATTCAGTTTGAATATACGATGAACCCGCCTATGCTGACTTTGTCCGGATGGGGAGCACAGAAACTGGGGCTTCCAGAGATTATCATGGACCCTCAGGAGAACAGCAAGGTGGTTTCCATCATAAATATAGAGGATATCAAAAAGCTGAGTAATCTTCTCAAGAGCACATCCCCGAAAGAGCCGGTGGTGAAGTATGACTGCAAAGTGACCATAGACGGGGAATCAAGATGGATGCGGATCGTCGCCCAGGCTATGCGTCTGTTGGATGAGCCGGAGAAATTTACGGGAATTATCGGTAAAGCTGTGGACATTCACGAAGCTCGTCTGCGTCTGGATGCTCTGGAGCGGATGGCTTCCCATGATACATTGACAGGACTTTTAAATTTGGGCTATGCCGAGAGAAGGATCATGGAACATCTGAGAGACGATATAAGCGGCAGGTATGTTCTGATGCTCCTGGATGTGGATAACATCAAGGAGGCCAATGACAGCAGGGGGCGGATGTTTGGGGATCAGATTCTGGCCCATGTGGCGGGGATTCTGCGTCAGAATACCGGTGAGAGCAACATTGCCGCCAGAGTCAGCGGAGATGAATTTCTCTATTTTGCCAAATGTAATTCCGATGAGGAGCAGGCGGCCAGAAAGGTCATGTCGGTTCTTGAAGGAGAGTATGAGGGATTCAGGATTTCTGTGTGTGCGGGAACCGTCTCCACAGAGGACGAGGGAAAAGATTACAAAGAGCTGTTTATGAAGGCCGACAAGGCTCTTTTGGAGGCTAAAAAAGGCGGTTTGGGACAGCATAGAAGCTATAAGAATGTATAATGGAGGAAATGACTTATGACTTTACAGGAATGCTATCAGTCCCTGGAAGGGGATTTCGCGGATGTGCTGGGTCGGCTGCGCAGTGAGAAGATGGTTCAGAAGTTTGTCTTGAAATTTTTAAATGATAAAAGCTATGACCTGCTGTGCAGTTCTCTGGAGGAGGGGAATTATGAGGAGGCTTTTCGGGCTTCCCACACTATCAAGGGTGTTTGTCAGAACCTGAGCTTTACAAAGCTCTACCAGTCCAGCCATCAGCTGACAGAAGCCCTGAGAAACGGATTGAGCCCGGAGGCGCCGGGGCTTGCGGAGCAGGTGAAGAAGGATTATGAGCAGACGGTAGCGGCGATTCACAGGCTGCAGGAGGAAAACGCATAGGATGTGACAAAGGCGGCGGGATTGTCCTTGGGCTTTATGTGGGCACGCTTTCTTTGGAAGATATACACCTGTGGGACAGACTTAACAGATTTAAGCCTGTCCCACAGGTGCGTAAACACCAGGGAAGGGATGGTTACGGTTTACCTGGAGATCCTAGCCGTAAAAGTAAATCAGCACACAAAAAACACCTGTCAATTTGACAGATGTTCTTTTTTTAGTAGCGGAAGGGAGATTTGAACTCTCGACACTACGGGTATGAACCGTATGCTCTAGCCAACTGAGCTATTCCGCCATATTCAATTTGGTACATGGGGCCTATAGGGCTCGAACCTATGACCCTCTGCTTGTAAGGCAGATGCTCTCCCAGCTGAGCTAAGACCCCCTGTTGCTTGGCCGCTCTCGCGACTGCTTTGTTAGTATAATTGATATTGTCTTTATTGTCAACACTTTTTTGACATTTTTTTGAAAAAAAATTTAGAGATATTTTAAGGAAATAGAAACTTTGCGGAAAGGCCCCAGCCTTGCGGTGAATGACAAAATATGCTATACTGTAGTGCAGTGAGAGAGGAGGCTGTCATGTACTATTTTATTGTAAACCCCAACGCTGGAAGCGGACGGGGCAGTAAGGTATGGAAAAAAGTGGAGAAGCAGCTGAATCATCAGGGTGTAGAGTACCAGGCTTTAATTACCGAGAAGACAGGAGATGCCAGGGAATATGCCTCCGGCCTGACAGAACGGTGCCGGGAACCAAGAATTATTATCACGGTAGGCGGAGACGGGACCATGAACGAAGTGTTGGACGGTCTGGCGTTTGGCGGGCCCGTGACCCTGGGATATATCCCCGCCGGTTCGGGCAACGACCTGGCCAAGAGTCTGAGGCTTCCCAGAAAACCGTCCAGATGTCTCAAGAGGATCCTCAATCCCAGATATCACAGGCTTATGGATTACGGAGTGATGTCCTACGGGGAACCTATGGAGCACAGGCGCTTTCTGGTCAGCGCGGGAATGGGAATGGACGGTGCAGTGTGCAGGGAATTGGCGGATTCCAGGCTGAAACATACACTGAACAAGGTGTGTATGGGAAAGCTGGGATACGCTGTGGTGGGTATCAGACAGCTTTTGCTGGCCTGTCCCGTAAAAGGCTACCTCCTGCTGGACAGAGTGCAGAAGGTGGAGCTGAACCATATTTATTTTGTCTCCGCGCACATTCATCCCTTTGAGGGAGGCGGATTTAAGTTTGCGCCCTCGGCTGACCCCTGTGACGGCCGTCTGACTCTGTGTGTGGTACATCACGGGGCGAAGGTCAGGCTCATTCCGTTTCTGGTCAGTTCTATTGTGGGACGTCAGAAGAAATACAGAGGAGTCCGCTGTTACAATTGTCAGGAAGTGGAGATATATGTAGAGCGTCCTATGCCGGTTCATGCCGACGGGGAGTGCTGCGTGTGTCAAAGAGAACTTCAGCTCAGGTGCATTCCGGGCAAAGTGCGGATGATCGTGTAGAGAAAGCAGGCGGGAAGACGCCTGATCTCAACTCTTATACATGTAGACAGAGGAGGACAGACATTTATGAGAATAGGACTGGGATATGATGTACATCGTCTGACAGAAGGAAGAAAACTGATTTTGGGCGGTGTGGACATTCCTTATGAGAAAGGGCTGTTGGGACACTCGGATGCGGATGTGCTGATTCATGCCGTGATGGATGCCCTGTTGGGAGCAGCGGCACTGGGGGATATCGGACAGCATTTTCCTGATACGGATCCGGCTTACGAGGGGATTTCCAGTCTGGAGCTGCTAAAGCATGTGGGAGTTCTGCTGGAAGAGAGAGGATTTATTATAGAGAATATAGACGCCACCGTCATTGCCCAGCGGCCTAAACTGGCGCCTTACCGTCCTCAGATGGAGGAGAATATCGCCGCTGTCTTAAAGCTGTCCCGGGACAGAGTCAGTGTCAAGGCCACCACGGAGGAGGGGCTTGGATTTACAGGGACGGGCCAGGGGATCTCCTCGCAGGCCATCACCTTATTGACAGCACCGGGGGATTACTGTTATGATTACGGAATAGAAGCAGCCGGATGCGGCAGATGTCAAAAGTGCGGCGGACGGGAAAGCGGGAATATTCAAGTTGAGGAGGAAGACCATGAAAATCTTTAATACACTGACCGGCAGAAAAGAGGCGTTTGTCCCACTGGAACCGGGAAAGGTGAGGATGTATGTCTGTGGTCCCACAGTGTATAATTTTATTCATATCGGCAATGCCAGACCGATGATCGTGTTTGACACGGTTCGCCGTTATCTGGAATATAAAGGTTATGAGGTGAATTTTGTCTCCAATTTTACAGATGTAGACGACAAGATCATAAAGAGAGCGGTGGAGGAGGGCGTGGATTCTGCCGTGATCTCCCAGCGATATATTGAAGAGTGCAGGACAGATATGGAGGCCATGAATGTCAGACCTGCCACGGTCCACCCCAAGGCCACGGAGGAGATTGACGGGATGATCGATCTCATAGAGACTCTTATGGAGAAAGGCCACGCTTACAGGGCCCAGGACGGAACCGTGTATTTCAGGACTGATTCGTTTAAAGGATACGGGAAATTGTCTCACAAAAATCTGGATGAACTGCAGTCCGGATTCAGGGAGATCAAAGTGACCGGCGAGGAGGGCAAGGAGTCCCCCTCGGATTTTGTGCTGTGGAAGCCGAAAAAGGAAGGGGAACCTTTCTGGGAGTCTCCCTGGTGCCAGGGAAGACCGGGATGGCACATCGAGTGTTCGGCCATGTCAAAAAAGTATCTGGGCGAGCAGATTGATATTCACGGGGGCGGAGAAGATCTGATCTTTCCTCACCATGAGAATGAGATTGCCCAGAGCGAAGCCGCAAGCGGAAAAGAGCTGGCCAGATACTGGATGCACAACGGATTTTTGAATATTGACAACAAAAAGATGTCCAAGTCTCTGGGGAATTTTTTTACTGTCAGGGAGATCGGAGAGAAATTCGACCTTCAGGTGCTGCGGTTTTTTATGCTCAGCGGCGCCCACTACCGCAGTCCCTTAAACTTCAGCGAGGAGTTAATGGAGGCCTCGAAAAACGGGTTGGAGAGAATACTCAACAGCGTGGATAAGCTGAGAGAGCTGGAGGCTGGAACCGGGGACGAGGAGATCCGGGGGGATGAAGAGAAGCTGTGTCAGGAGGCTCAGGCCCTGGTGGCAAAATATGAGGCGGCCATGGAGGACGATTTCAACACGGCAGACGGAGTGTCGGCGGTGTTCGAACTGGTAAAGCTGGCCAACTCCACGGCGGGAGAGGGCAGCAGCAAAGCCTATGTGCGATATCTGAGAGACACTGTGGAGACGCTCTGCGGCATACTGGGAATCATCACGGAGAGAAAAAAGGAAAATCTGGATACCCAGGTGGAAGAGATGATCGCCGCCCGACAGAAGGCGAGAAAAGAGAAAAATTTTGCTCTTGCAGACGAGATTCGTCAGAAACTTCTGGATATGGGGATTATTCTGGAGGACACAAGAGAAGGAGTTAAATGGAAGAAGGCATAAAAGAAGTGTTGAGTTTTACGGACTGCTGCAGGGAAAAACTGGGGCTTAAAAGACAGGACGCCCAGATCTACTCCCCACTGGCTCTGGCATATCTGGGGGATGCGGTGTATGAACTCATCGTCAGGAGCCTGGTGATGAACCGGGGTAATATGCAGGTGAATAAGCTGCACAAAAGGAGTTCCGGTCTGGTGAAGGCCAAGACTCAGGCAGATATTGTAAGACTTCTGGAGGATGAGCTGACAGAGGAGGAGCGGGCGGTGTTCAGGCGGGGGAGGAATGCCAAGTCCATGACCACGGCAAAAAATGCCTCTGTCATCGACTACCGCATGGCCACCGGGCTGGAGGCTCTGACAGGTTACCTGTATCTGACAGAACAGTTTGAGCGGCTTCTGGAGCTTGTCAGGCACGGCCTGGAAAAAATCGGAGAACTGGAGGCGGAATGAACGAGGAAAATTTACTGATCCTGGGACGGAACACGGTGGTTGAGGCGTTTCGCTCAGGGAAAACTATTGATAAGCTGTATGTGCTGGAAGGGTGCAAGGACGGCCCGGTACAGACCATTTTGAGAGAGGCCAAAAAACAGGATACCATTGTAACCTTTGTGTCGAAAGAAAGGTTAGACCAGCTGGCCCAGAGCAGAAACCACCAGGGGGTGGCGGCTCAGGTCTCCGCCTACGGCTATGTCCAGGTGGAAGACATCTTGGCACGGGCCAGGGAGAAGGGAGAGCCGCCGTTTATTATTTTGCTGGACGGCATCGAGGACCCTCACAATCTTGGCGCCATCATCAGAACCGCCAATCTGGCGGGAGCCCATGGGGTGATCATCCCGAAGCGCAGGGCTGTGGGACTGACTGCCACTGTGGCGAAGACCTCCGCAGGTGCCCTGAACTACACACCAGTGGCGAAGGTTACCAATCTGACGGCTGTCATGGAACAGCTGAAGAGGGAAGGTCTCTGGTTTGTGTGTGCGGATATGAAGGGGGAGCTGATGTACAGCCTGGATTTAAAGGGGCCTATAGGTCTGGTAGTGGGAGGCGAAGGAGACGGTGTCAGCCGTCTGGTCAGGGAGAACTGCGACATGGCGGCCGCCATTCCCATGAGGGGAGATATAGATTCTCTCAATGCCTCGGTGGCGGCAGGAGTCCTGGCCTATGAGATAGTGAGGCAGCGCATGTTGTAAGTTTTACAGCAGTCCGGATATAAAGGACTGGTGTGCAGAATATTAAAGAATAGAGGTGTCAGTATGAGAAAAAGAAAATGGAAAGTATTTTTAGGAGCGGTTGTCATGGCGGCGGCTTTTGGCACAGGCGGCTGTTCCGGCGGGGGCTCCCAGCCGGAGAGTGTGGAGGCGGCAGCGGCGGAGACCGGCGGGCAGCTGGCGGTGATCGAGGACGGCATGGTGCCTTTGTATTCCAAGCCCCAGGGGAGTCTGGTGCGGGTTCCCACGGCGTCAGGCAGTGTGACTTACGCCAACGGCCCTGTGACGGTGGATGCCTCCAACACTCAGAACGGGTATGTGATGGTGAAGTATTCGGGCAGTGTGGGAAAGATCAAGGTGCAGATAACAAAAGGTGATCTGACCTACACTTATGATTTGAATGCCAGGTCGGCCTACGAGGTGTTCCCGCTTTCAGAAGGCAGCGGAACCTACTCGGTTAAAGTCTTTGAGCAGGTTCAGGGCACCAGCTATTCCCAGGCGTTCAGCCAGAATATAGATGTGTCTCTGGCCAGCCAGTATGAGCCGTTTTTGTATCCCAACCAGTATGTGAATTTCTCCGAGGGAAGCGCGGCGGTTCAGAAGGCGGCAGAGGTAGCAGCCGGCGCTACAGACGCTATAGGTGTGGTGAACAATGTGTACAACTACGTGATCAACAATACAACCTATGACACTGCCAAAGCTGCCTCCGTTCAGAGCGGATATCTGCCCAGTGTAGACCAGACTCTGTCTTCGGGGACAGGTATCTGTTTTGACTACGCGGCTCTGATGGTATCCATGCTCCGCTCCCAGGATATCCCGTCCAAGCTGGTGATCGGATATACGGGAAGCGTTTACCACGCATGGGTGAATGTGTACATTGACGGTGTGGGCTGGCTGGATAACTATATCTATTTTGACGGGACCAACTGGTCTCTGGCAGACCCGACATTCGCGTCTACCGGCGGGCAGAGCGATTCCATCAAACAGTACATCGGCAACGGAGCCAACTATCAGCAGAAATACTGTTATTAAAAAGGAGAAACGTTCATGGGTAAGAAGACAGAGCAGAAATACACATATCAGGAACTTTCTGCTTTCTGCCTCCAGGTGTCCATTCTTCTGAAAGGAGGAGTTCATCTGGAGGAGGGGCTGCGTATCATGGCAGAGGACGCGGCAAATGAAGACGAGAAGAAGAGGCTGCTGTTTCTGGCAGACGAGATTGAGCTGGGAGCCAGGGTTTTTGAAGCCCTGGAGAAGACGGAAAGTTTTCCCGACTATGTGGTAAAGATGGCGAAGCTGGGAGATGAGACGGGAACTTTGGACGAGATGATGGAATCCCTTTCTGTCTACTATGACAAAGAGGACCGGATGATCCGGAATATACGCAACGCCGTAACCTATCCCGTCATGATGGTGCTGATGCTTCTGGTAGTGCTGTTTGTGCTGTTTACCAGGGTTATGCCTGTGTTTGAGGAAGTGTACCAGCAGCTGGGAGCGCAGATGTCGCCTGTATCTCAGACGGCCATACGGCTGGGAGGCGTGTTCAGCGGCGTGGCTCTTGCCGCTGCCGCCGTGCTGGCAGTGGTGGTTCTGGGGCTGTATATCGCCTCAAAGCTGGGAAGGAAGATACATATTGTGGAGACTATGACAGAGAGATTTAAGCGCTCCAACAAGACGGCTCTTCTGGTGGCGAAGCGGCGTTGCTGTGCCGTCCTTGCTCTGACTCTGAAAGGCGGGGTGGAGCTGGAAAAGGGAATCGAGCTGGCAGAGGAACTGGTGGGCAACAGCAAGGTCCGGGAATGCCTGGCCACCTGCCGTGAAAGCCTGGAGACAGGCAATGATTATGACGAGGCCATGAAAGATTCGGGTCTGTTTAACGGGTTCCAGATTCAGATGATCAAGGTGGGAAACCGAAGCGGAAAACTGGACACGGTGATGCAGACTATCTCTTTGGGATATGAGGAGGAGGCAGACGCCTCCATCGACAACACCATATCCAGGCTGGAGCCTACCATTGTGGCGGTTCTGGCTGTATCCGTAGGTCTTGTCCTTCTGTCGGTCATGCTGCCGCTGGTGGGCATATTGTCAGCGATAGGATAGCAGGTGATCACAGTGAAACAGTTGAAAAACGGTTGGAAAATCATAAGGGGATATGTGGTATCCCTGGTGGTGTTCGGGTTTGTTATCGGCGTGTTTTTGCAGGGAGTCCTGTCCATGTCCGACCGCATGGAGAAGGAAGGGGCAGAGACTCTGCGCAGCGCCATCGCCCGAGCCTCTGTCCAGTGCTATGCCATAGAGGGGCGGTATCCGCCTTCGGTGGCATACCTGGAGGAAAATTATGGGATTAAGATAGACAGGGAACGGTTTGATGTGTTTTACGAAGGCTTTGCGTCCAATATTATGCCGAGCATCACGGTCAATTCCAGGATTATGGAAGAGTAAAGGGGGAGAGAGGTTTGAAAAAAAAGGTACAGCAAAACAGACAGACCATGAACCTTCTCTTTACCATGCTGTTGTTTCTGGTGTTTGTGCTGAGTGCGCTGTTCACGGTTCTGATCGGCGGAAAGGTCTATGAGAATATCAACAGCCGCATCGAGGAGAACTATTCCGGCCAGGTTGTCTTAAACTATGTGGCCAACAAGGTGAGACAGAATGACAAGGCGGACAGCATTGCCGTCAGGACCATAGAGGACACAGCCGTGCTGGAGCTGACTCAGGAGATCAACGGGGTAAGCTATGTCACATGGATCTATTATATGGACGGGGCAGTGAGAGAACTGTTTACCAATGCCGGGAGCGGTCTGGGGCTGGCAGACGGTCTGGAGATTATCGACAGCCGTGGCCTGACCTTCCGCCAGGAGGGAAATGTCCTGGAGGTGCAGGTGGCAGATCAGTCGGACACCAGACTGCTGCTGAATATCAGAAGCGGAGGCGTAGCGGATGAGAAATAAACGGGATTCGGGAACTGCACTGTTTCTCATGGAAATGATCGCAGTGGTGTGTTTCTTCATTTTGTGTGCCAGCATCTGTATTCTGGTGTTTGTCAGAGCCAACAATTTAAGCCGCCTGGCACGTGATACGAATCAGGCTTCTCTCGCGGCGGAGAGCGTCGCGGAGATATGGAAGGCTGAGGATACAGATGGCCTCAGGGCACGATTTTATTTGTCAGAGGAAGGGGACATGAGGGTTATCTGCTGGGATTCTCAGTGGAACGTGACAGAAGCAGAGAGGGAGACAGGATTCACGGCCCAGATGACAGTGGAGGTAAAAGGGCTTGTGGAGGAGGCACAGATAAGGGTTTTGCGCTCAGAGGACGGCACAGAACTGTTTTTGCTGACAGCAAAGAAGATTGCGGAATGATTTTCCGCTTCTGTTAATGAAAGGAAATTTAACTATGGACAACAGACAGTCAGGCGGACGGGCCAACATAGGCACCTCATCCCTGATCTTGATTTTTATAATTTTGTGTCTGACGATTTTTGGACTCCTCTCTCTCAGCAGCGCGGGCAGCGACTGGAATCTGGCCAGAAAAAATGCCCAGTCTGTCAAGGGATACTATGAGGCGGACGGCCAGGCGGTGGAGTTTACGGCCATGGTGGAGGAGCAGCTTGGGGAATGTCTCAATATATCTTCTTCGGAAGAGGCCTACCTGCATCTTGTTAAAGAGCGGCTGGGAGAATATTATCATGAGGAGACTAACACCATAGAGACAGATTTGGATATGCTGTACGGACAGAAGCTCCATGTGGCGCTGGAACCGTGCCGTGAGGAGAAAGGGTACAGGATTCTGGCCTGGAATGTCTACCAGTCAGAGGATTATGAGATTGACAGGTCTATGCCTGTCTGGAGCGGGAATTGACAAGGGAGGAGATTAATATGGATATTGTAGAATTGCTGGGCGCGGCGGTAAACCGGCAGGCGTCAGATATTTTCCTGGTAGCGGGGATGCCCCTTTCCTACAAGGTAGGAGGGAGAATCGAATACTATGAGGAAAAAAAATTGTTTCCTGACCAGATTGACGAGATGGTCACCCAGCTTTACAAGACGGCGGGCAACCGAAGTATGAAACGGATTCAGGAGACGGGGGACGACGATTTTTCTTTTGCCCTTCCAAAACTATCTCGGTTTCGTGCCAATGTGTTCAGGCAGAGAGGATCTCTGGCGGCAATCATCCGCATCATCACCTTCGAGCTGCCCGACTATGAGAAACTTCATCTTCCCAGAACTATCATCGATGTGGCAAAGATGACAAAGGGCATGGTGCTGGTGACAGGACCGGCCGGAAGCGGAAAGAGTACGACCTTGGCCTGTGTCATCGATGAGATCAACAGGACGAGAAATGCTCATGTGATCACTCTGGAAGATCCCATCGAGTATCTTCACCGCCATGATAAGAGTGTGGTGTCTCAGAGGGAGATCGGATCGGATACAGAGAGTTATGTGTCCGGGCTGCGGGCGGCTTTGCGGCAGGCTCCGGATGTTATCCTTCTGGGAGAGATGAGAGACTATGAGACCATCAAGACGGCTATGACAGCGGCGGAGACAGGACATCTGGTGATCTCCACCCTCCACACCGTGGGAGCCGCCAACACCATAGACCGTATTATCGACAGCTTTCCTCCCGGACAGCAGCAGCAGATCCGAGTGCAGATATCTATGGTTATGCAGGCGGTTATCTCCCAGCAGCTGCTTCCCACTCTGGACGGCGGGGTACAGCCGGCTTTTGAGATCATGTTCTTCAACAATGCCATTCGGAACATGATCCGCGAGTCCAAGATTCATCAGATTGACAACGTGATCGCCACTTCTCAGAAGGAAGGCATGGTGGCTATGGATGCCAGCCTGATACAGCTGTACCAGCAGAAAACCATCTCAAAAGAAGATGCCATCAATTACAGCAATAACAGCGAACTGATGGCAAAGAAGATCGAGAGACTGTAATTCACAAGTCCCGGATAAGGATGAGAATGCCGTCCGGGACTTTTTGCGGCTTCTAGTCCATAACTGTCAGTACCCGGAAACCGGCGTCGGACCAGTTGTTGCCGATAAGATAGGAGGTGTAACGCGCGCCTGCGGAGATATCCAGCTGGAAGGACACCAGAGGTTCACTGGTGAAATTCCCCGCGGAGACTGCTCCGATGACGATCATCGGGAGTTCGCGGATGACGGAAAACGTGCTGGTATTGGTGATATAGAACTGGTAGGAGCCGGCCATCGCCTGTTTGTAGGCAGTCACCTCCCGGAAGCCTATATTGCGGAATACAGTGTCGCCGTTGTACAGCATCACATCATAGCTGGAGCCGCTGTACGACATGTTGGCGGCCCGGTAGCACCCTGTGTTGTAGTTCATATTGTTGCATCCTACATCTGCCACCTGGCTCATGGCCAGTCCTCCGGCAGCAGTGTCCACCAGGACCAGAGTGTATTTCTGACCGCCGGTGAAGGGGAAGGTCTGCTGGAGAAGAACGGTCCGAAGTCCGGAAGCCCGCCGGACGGTCACGGTGTGGAATCCGTCGGCAAGCTGACTGTAGTCGGAGATAGTGCCAAATCTGGTGTTTGCGGCATAGATTGTATTATCAATGCTCACACTGACAGGAAATGTGTTGGTTGAAGCGTTGAGGAAGCGCACCTGAGCATTGTTCTGAGAAAAACCGCAGTCGGTACAGGGAGAGCACCCGGGACATGAGGGGAATACCGGAAAAGTGATAACCGGAGGATGCCAGACGGTGTTGCCGGGATATGCAGGTATTCCGCCTCCAGGGGCTATAGGGTGCACCAGCCCGTAATCGTTGTCTGAGCCGGAGCCTCCCATGGTGTTGCCGGTATACGCAGGTATGCCGCCTTCGGGAGCGATGGGCAGAGTCAGCCCGTAGTCGTTTCCCGAATGGGCGGACGGAGCGTCGGCTGTCCGGGGCGTATCTGAATAGGAATATGAAGGAGCTGCGCTTTCCTGGGAGACAGTTGTGGTCTCCTCATAGTCTTCTGGGGATAAATGGGCGCTGGAGTTGCCGGTGTTATTATCAGCCATAGAGAAAAGCCTCATTGATGTTTTACTTTAAACTATGAGTCAAAATGGTTTTGGTTCCGGGCAGAAGTTCTTTTTATAAAAATAAAATTTCTTATTGACAAAATCAGGTGGACATGATACTATATCTAAGGCTTAAGCATAGTCTTAGGTTCAGAGAGAGGCTGATGTGGCACAGGTGGTAGCGCACCTCATTGGTAGTGAGGAGGTCACGGGTCCGAGTCCCGTCATCAGCTTTTTCGATAGCGGCAGAAGTCCTGAGAGATCGGGGTTTCTGTCTTTTTTATGTACTCGGGCACTCAAAGGAAGATTGTCAGCAAAGCTGGCGGGTGCCTGCAGGGCGAGGGAAAAACCGCCCCCGCTCGATTGTACACGAAGCAGAAAGGAAGGGGGAGAAAGATGAAGTGTCAGTTTTGTGGAAAAGAGATACCGGAGCAGTCCAAATTTTGCCGCCATTGCGGAGCTCGGCAGATCTCTGTTGTTCCGGGTCACTCCGGGCGGGAGCCGAAGAAAAACAGGGGTATTGCGGCTGCGGTCTGGGTGGCCGCGGTTTTGGCTATCCTTGCTCTTATAGCTGTAGGTGTCTTTTTTCTGTTCCGCGGTTTCACGGATGGAGGGAGCGGAGCAGGCACCGCCGAGTCAGACCGCGGCAGCAGGAGAGAAGAGCAGCGGGATCAGGAAGAAGATGACGAACATGAAGAAGATGACAGAAACAAGGACGGCGAAGAGGAGGATGAGCGGGAGTCAGAGGGCTCATCCCAAAGCAAAAAGAGAAGCGGGAACAAGGTTTTGGACTCCTATCTGGTATATATAGGAACCAGGTTCACGGATCTCCCCGAGCCCTTTGAGAGGGAAACCGTCACCGAGGGGGAGGGATTTTCTGTCATTGAGGCGAGAGAGGCCGTCAGATATGGGGGAATGGACGGAACGGTGGTGATTCAGGGGACGGAATTTTCGGATCAGGATCTGCGGGAAACCATAGGAGTCCCCGACGAGATCGGAGCCGTGTTCTGGCAGCCGGATGCAGCTGGACAGGATGAGTTGGAAAAAATTCTGGAGCAGATGACAGAGGATTACGGGGACTATGACGGGAGCGTGATCCAGAGAGAGATAGAGGACAGAGCCTCGGGAAATAGGGTGGGGGAATATACGCTGTACTATTGGGACAATCCGGGAAATGACAGTTATGATGTCCAGCTGCTCTGTCTTGACGATGAATGCTTTGCAGGTTTATCGGCCTGTACGGGGGAGGACGACTCCCGGTATCTAAAGCCGCTGGAGGAGATGACGGAAGCATTTAAGAACGGGGACGTGGACGCCCTGGAAGATGTTCTGGCAGAAGAGTTCTTTACCAGCATGGGGGTAGACCGGGATGAACTGGAAGACGAGCTTGAGGAGACGGCCCGGATCACCATAGAGGTGACAGGCGGGGAGAGGCTTCCCTGGCAGCTGGGGGTATCTATGCTGATGATGGAGTATGGGATGACCGTGGACTACGAAAGCGGTCCTGTGAATCACATTTATCTCTTGGACGCCATACTGAGACAGACTGCGGACGGGGATACAGAAGAAGGACAGATCCGGTTTGTCATAGGGAAAAAAGGCGGAAAATGGAAGATTCTTCACTGGGAGACCCAGTAACCTCTTTCCTAATTCCGGAAAATGTGGTATGATAGCCAGATATCAGGAAATACTAGGGATGGAGGAATATGATGGAAGAGAACAGAGAGATCACAGAGAATTCCAGAAACTTTATAGAGCAGGAGATAGACAGGGATCTGGCGGAGGGAGTTTATGACCATGTGCAGACCCGTTTTCCGCCGGAGCCCAACGGGTATCTCCACATCGGACACGCCAAGTCGATTCTCCTGAATTATGGCCTGGCTCAGAAGTACGGCGGCAAGTTTAATATGCGGTTTGACGATACCAACCCTACAAAGGAGAAGGAAGAGTTCGTCCAGTCCATCATAGAGGATGTGAGGTGGCTGGGAGCTGATTTTGAAGATCGCCTGTTTTTCGCGTCCAACTATTTCCAGCAGATGTACGAGTGCGCGGTTTTGCTGATCAAAAAAGGAAAGGCATTTGTGTGTGACTTGAGCGCGGAGGAGATCAAGGAGTACAGAGGGGATTTTAAGACTCCCGGGAAAGAAAGCCCTTACCGGAACAGAAGTGTTGAGGAGAACCTCAGACTGTTTGAGGAGATGAAGGAGGGCAGATACCAGGATGGGGAGAAGGTCTTGAGAGCCAGGATCGATATGGCGTCCCCCAATATCAATATGAGAGATCCGGTGATCTACCGGGTGGCCCGCATGAGCCATCACAACACCGGCGACACATGGTGCATCTATCCCATGTACGATTTCGCTCATCCCATAGAGGATGCCATAGAGCACATCACCCACTCCATCTGTACCCTGGAGTTTGAGGACCACAGGCCTCTCTACGATTGGGTTGTGAGAGAGTGTGAGTTTGAGAATCCGCCGAGACAGATCGAGTTTGCCAAGCTGTATCTGACCAACGTGGTTACGGGAAAGAGATATATCAAGAAGCTGGTTGAGGACGGGATCGTGGACGGCTGGGACGACCCTCGGCTGGTGTCCATCGCCGCTCTCAGGAGACGGGGGTATACGCCGGAATCACTGAGGAAATTCGTGGAGCTGGTAGGTGTGGCCAAGGCCAACAGTTCCGTGGATTACGCCATGCTGGAGTACTGTATCCGTGAGGATCTGAAACTGAAGAAAGCCCGCATGATGGCTATTCTGGATCCGGTTAAGCTGGTCATCGACAATTATCCGGAGGGGCAGACAGAGGAGCTGGTCATCCCCAACAATCTGGAAAATGAGGAGCTGGGAGAGCGGAAAGTGCCCTTCGGCAGAGAGCTGTATATCGAGAGGGAAGACTTTATGGAGGAGCCTCCCAGGAAATATTTTCGTCTGTTCCCCGGCAATGAGGTTCGTCTTATGGGAGCCTATTTTGTCACCTGTACAGGCTGTGAGAAAGATGAAGACGGAAATATTACCGTGGTTCACGCCACCTACGATCCGGAGACAAAAAGCGGTTCAGGCTTTACAGGGCGGAAGGTGAAGGGAACCATCCACTGGGTTGCCGTCAACACGGCTGTTCAGGTGGAGTGCCGCCTGTATGAGAATATTGTGGATGAGGAGAAAGGCAAGCTCAACGAGGACGGCAGCCTGAACCTGAATCCCAACTCGCTGACTGTGCTGAAGGAGTGTTACGTGGAACCCGCCCTGGCGGACGTGAAGGCATATGACAGTTTCCAGTTTATGAGAAACGGATATTTCTGCGTGGACAGCAAGGACAGCAGGCCTAACCGGCTGGTGTTCAACCGCATCGTGTCTCTCAAGAGCTCGTTTAAACTGAACAAATAGCAGACAGATACTAAAAAGCTGATGTGGGATGAAAAACCAGTCAGCTTTTTTGCTTGCCGGGCGCAGGGAAAATCAGAAGGAGACCGGGATGGCGGATTTTGTGAGGAGGCTGTTTTGAAACTTGTAGAATTGATGATTCCTTTAAATGCCCATGGGGCAAAACCCATGTATGAACAGATTTATCAGTATATTAAAGGGGAGATTCGGCAGGGAAGCCTGAGGGAGGGGGTTCGCCTCCCCTCCACCAGAACCCTGGCGGAGAACCTGAAAGTGAGCAGGTCCACCACCCAGATGGCCTATGACCAGCTGATGGCGGAAGGATATATAGAAGCGCTGCCCAACAGGGGATATTTCGTTCTCCGCATGGAAGAGCTGTTGGAGGCGGAGACAGAGCTTCAGGGGGCTTTTATTCAGGAATCGGAGAAATCTGAGGGTGGGGCCGAGATTGACTTTTCCCCCAGAGGGATTGATCTGACCCATTTTCCCTATAACACTTGGAGAAAGGTTACCAGAAATACGCTGGTGGAGGACAACAAGGAGATGTTTCTCACCGGCTCTCCCCAGGGCGAGCCGGCCCTCAGGGAGGCGATCAGAGGCTACCTCCACTCGGCCAGAGGGGTCAGCTGCCAGGCGGAACAGATTATCGTGGGGGCGGGCAATGAATATCTGCTGATGCTCTTGTCTCAGATACTGGGACATGGAAGGGCCATCGCCATGGAGAACCCTACCTACAAACAGGCGTATCGGGTGCTGGAGAGCCTGGGATGCAGGATGGCGCCTGTGAAGATGGACAGCTTCGGCATGGAGGTGCAGGCTCTGGAGGCGACAGGTGCGGATGTGGCATACGTGATGCCCTCCCATCAGTACCCTACGGGAATCGTCATGCCGGTGACCAGACGGCAGGAACTTCTCCAATGGGCAGGCAGGAAAAAGAACCGGTATCTGATTGAAGATGACTACGACAGTGAGTTTCGGTACAGGGGAAGACCGATCCCTGCTCTCCAGGGTCTGGACAAGACGGGGAAGGTGATCTATATGGGAACATTTTCCAAGTCCATTGCCCCTGCCATCCGTATGGGATATCTGGTGCTGCCCAACCCCCTTCTGTCGGTTTATCAGAAGAAACTTGGATTCTATGCCTGCACCGTGTCCAGAATCGATCAGAATATTCTCTATCAGTTTTTGACGGAGGGGTACTACGAGCGCCACTTAAACCGCATGAGGGCGATCTACAAAGGCAAGCACGACTGCCTTCTGGGACAGCTTCGAGGGCTGGAAGAGGATTTCGAGATCCGCGGAGAGTATGCGGGGCTTCACATACTGCTCACCAGCAAGAAGGGACGGAGCGAGGAGTGGCTGATTCAGGAGGCGGAGAAGAGGGGGGTGAAGGTCTACGGGCTGTCTTCCCACTGTATTCATGGGCTTCGGGACAGCGGGCCTTCTACAGTGATGCTTGGATATGCCAAATTGAGCGAGGAGCAGATCGAGGAGGGAGTGAGAAGGCTGTGTGAGGCATGGATTGCCAAATATTGACAATTTATATATTATTGGCAATAATTCAGAGACTTAAGAAAAATATTTTAGCAATATTGCCAAAAAGACTTTCATTTATTTCTCGTTTATGGTAAACTATAGAAATCAAGCATAAAGGAGGATAACAGGTACATGCGGCAAAAGACTTGGAAAAAACGTCTCGCGATTGTTCTGGCGGCATCTATGGCATTGAATGCAGGTGTGCTGACATCATTCGCGAAGTGGGAATTGGAGGACGATGGCTGGCACTTTTACAGAGAAAGCGACGGCAAACCGATAGTCGGAAAAGTCCATCAAGTCCAGGGAGAGTGGTACTCATTCGATGAGAATGGAGTCATGGAGACGGATAAGCGGATTGAGGTGGACGGCAGTACATTCTATATTACACCTGGAGGCCAATTCGCCGTTAACAAGTGGATGTTCCTGGATAAAGACGGCCATAAATGCACACATACCGACGGATGTGATTGTACATGGTATCGTTTCGGGGATATCGAGGAGGTGGACGGCGGGCTTACTGGCGGCGTGGTGAAGGACGGTCTCAAAGAGATTGACGGCAGCTGGTATTCCTTTGAGCCTGAATCGGGGATTATGAGAAGCGATGAGTTGATTACCGGAATTTCTGCGGAACGTCCAGACGAGATTTTTTATGCCTATCAGGACGGCCGCCTGGCATCGAAGGAGTGGGTGCTTTTAGACGCGGAAGGACACAAGGCGAAAGACGGCGACAAAGACGCATTCTGGTATTATTTTAAGAATGTGAGCAAGGAGAGAGGGCTGGTTCGCGACGATGAGGAGGAGATCAGGGGAGCGTGGTATGCCTTTGACAAGGACGGCCATATGATCATGCGTGACTGGCGCGAAAGTGTAGACGGCAAAAACGTGTATTACTACCAATACAGAGGAGAAAGGGCAGTAAATAAGAGCCTCTATATTGACGGTGAATGGTTCTTGTTCAACGAAGCAGGAGTAGCCACTACTTCCGACGCGGCCCGCAAGAGGGTTGAGAAGATCGAACCCATAGGCGAGACAACCGTGAAGACGGAAGTGGGCAGGGAAGTGACGCTGAAGTTCCAGCTCACAGAGCCCGCGGAAGATAAGGCAAGTACAAGCGACGCCATGAAGAGCTTCACCAACGACCATGATGTGTGGATCGGCAGCAAGATCCAGGGCAAGTTCCTGTCAGACAAGACTCAGATCTCCGCGGACGGAGTATGCACCATCATTTATAAAAACGATAAGGTCAATGGAGATGGCGATGAGATCCTGCTGGTTATAGATGACGTTGAGGCTACAAAACCGTTTGTTGTCAGCACGGTGCTGCCAAAGGATGAGAACGGAAGCGAGATCACCGAGGACGAGAACACTGTTTCAAACATCATTAACAAGACAGAATTCCAGCCGGGAGAAGAAAAAGAAGCAGTCGAACAGCTGAAGAATATTTATACCGAGAAATTCGACGACGAGAAGAAAGCCGCTTTTGAGGACCAGTGGCTGGATGAGCCGGAACAGTTTGAGAAACTGGAGAAGGCTTACAAGGAGAGCCAGAGGATTGAGGTAAAAGCTCCGCAAGTCGCGGAAGGAGCGAAGGGTGAACTGGACGGAAGCGTATCCGTAGCAGGTGCCGCTTTCAACGCTCCGGCAGGTTCTACGGTTGAGCTGAAAGTTGATGCTGCGAAAGACGATGACTGGAAAGACCATGTCGGCGGAGCATTTGAGAATCCTGTTCCCTTTGATATCAGCCTGTTCTTCGACGGCAACGCTCAGTCAGAACTGAACATGCCGGTGGTAATTACCATACCGGTGCCCAAGACATATAAAGAAATGGCTTTGGCAGAGCTGAAGGCAAACCTGAAACTTTACAATATCCACGGCGGCGCTGCCATTGAAGTAAAGATAACCATTAAAGACGGTAAAATATCATTTTTAACTGATCGATTCAGTACATATGTATTTGCACTGAGCAAAGACGACGACAAGAAGCCGGCTGCTCCAAACAGAAGAGGTTCCGGCAGTTCCGGTTCGTCATCAACCGGCAAGAGTTCGGGAACTCTGTCCGGCCAGTGGATGTTGGATGAAACCGGCTGGTGGTTCCGCCTTAAAGACGGTTCCTACGCAGTGGACAGCTGGCAGTATGTGGATTACAATGGAGTGGCAAGATGGTATCGCTTTGACGCCAACGGCTACATCTGCAGGGGATGGTTCACAGACAGCGACGGACACCGCTACTACTTGAATCCTGTATCCGACGGTCTCATGGGAGCCATGCTCACCGGATGGCAGCAGATCGACGGAGTCTGGTACTATTTCAACAACGTATCCGACGGAACTCAGGGAGCACTTCTGGTGAACACCACCACACCTGACGGCTACAATGTTGATGCCAACGGTCAGTGGATCCAGTAGAAAGAAAATTATCTGACACAAGAAAGCCCCGCCTCTGCCAGCCGGCAGGGGCGGGGTGTTTTGGCTATATTGCCTGAATCTTGATTCTGTATGCTACAGATACCGGAGACAGCAGCCTGCGGTCTCCAGCCTGACTCTGCGGCCGATAGGCAGGATGGCGTGTCCGCCTCCGCGCCCATGTTCGCTGTTGTGCCCGAAGTCACCGCAGTAGACCACGGGAATGTTCCACTCCTGCCCCAGCCGTTCCAGGCGGTGGAGGAGGAATGGGTGGGGATTATCCGAATAGCGGCCGAAGAGCAGACCGGTGACGCGGCGGAAAAAGGGCTGCTGCTCTATGTTGGACAGCATGGCGCTGACATAGTCTACACCGCCGAACCGCTCGTGGTCTTCCAGAAAGAGAATGTATTTTTCATCCGGGCACCAGGAAAATGACGGGCTTCCCAGGAGAAGGGCGAAGTTGCGGGAATATCCCCCGACCAGGATCCCCTCTGCCGTCCCCGAAGTCTGCACCTGCCAGGAACTGTCTGAGACGTGTTCGCATGCTTCCCTGCTCACCAGATGGCTGATAAACTGGTCATAGTCATAACTGCGCAGGTCCAGGAACATGTGGGGAGACTGGCCGTAGTAAGTCTCCAGGCCGGTCCGTGACCAGATGACGTTCAGAATGGTTGTCCCGTCGCTGTAGCTCAAGATACATTTGGGGTGACGGCGGATGTTGTGAAAATCGATATAGGGAATGATTTCTACGCTCCCTTCCCCTCCGCCGAAGAACACCAGCTCCACATGGCTGTCGGCGATGAGCCGGTTAAAATCGTCGGCTCTCTCCTGGGGGGAGGCCAGGTAGCCGTCGGTGTCCTTGTACAGATTGTCTCCTTCCACCACAGAAAATCCTTTGCGGCAGAGGACATCCCGGATACGTTGATAGTTCTCGGGAACAGCTATGTGGCTTGGGGAGCAGATCCCCACGGTTCCCGTTGAAGTGAGACAGGGAGGTATCATAAAAAAGGTCTCCTTTTCTTTCTATGGACAAAAAAAGGAATCCGGCAGAACACACTGTCAGCGCGTTCCGGGGGATTCCCGTGTGGGCAGTGAAATGTGGCTCTATATAGACCTCCTTGGAGGCAGTGACTAAGCCTGGGTGTCTTCTTCGATGGTAGTGGTCATATCCTTCGCCGTCCCGGCGGCTTCGGCTGGGTGTTCTTTTGCTTCTTCAGCAGTCTCGTCAACGTTCTCGGAAGCCTGTCCGGCCATCTCGCCTGTCTCTTGGGCCGCGGACTCGGCTGCTTCTTCTACAGTATCCATGGCCTCCTCTTTTTTCTCGCCAAGAGGTACATAGTTGCGGGGCGCGGATTCTCCTTCGTGGGGCAGTGTTCCGTCAAAGTCGTCGTCCTCAAAATCATGGAAATCCTCTTCCAGCTCCGCGTGGAAGGACCGGTATTTCAGAAAATAAGAAACTCCGGCGGCGACAGCACCGGTAATGGTTGCCAAAGCAAGAAATTTGCCAAAATTCTTTTTTGCCATGGTGGAATGCTCCTTTCTGTGTTAACTCATCATTTATGTCTATTGTAATACCATTATTCCAAAAATGGAAGGTATATATTAAAAAAAATATTATAAAATAATAAAGAGATTGGAAAAATTTGAAAAAATTAGCACTCGAGTCTTGACAGTGCTAACAAAGGGTGCTATAACATTCTTGTGAACAAAACGAGAGCATTAATCTTAAGGAGGAATCATATATGAAGTTAGCGCCGTTATTTGACAGAGTTGTATTAAAGCAGCTGGTAGCAGAGGAGACTACCAAGTCCGGTATCGTTCTTCCAGGTCAGGCAAAGGAGAAACCGCAGCAGGCGGAGGTGATCGCTGTAGGTCCGGGCGGGGTGGTAGACGGCAAGGAAGTCACCATGCAGGTGAAGGTTGGGGACAAGGTAATCTACTCCAAGTACTCCGGAACCGAGGTTGAGGCAGACGATGAGAAATATGTGATTGTGAAACAGAATGATATTCTGGCTGTGATTGAGTAAGGCAGCAGCCAAAGCAATAGGTTGTATAGTCATTTGACGCAGGTCCGGAGCCATCGGGGCAGAGAACGTACTGCGGTGCTCCCGGGCACAAAAGGAACAGAACTGTAGAAAGAAACTGGAGGAATGAATCATGGCAAAGGAAATTAAGTATGGAGTAGAAGCGAGAAAGGCTCTGGAGTCCGGTGTGAACCAGCTGGCGGATACCGTCCGCGTGACTCTGGGACCTAAAGGAAGGAACGTTGTGCTGGATAAGTCTTTCGGCGCGCCGTTGATCACCAACGATGGAGTGACGATCGCGAAGGAGATCGAACTGGAAGACGCGTTTGAGAATATGGGAGCCCAGCTTGTGAAGGAAGTTGCCACCAAGACCAACGATGTGGCCGGCGACGGAACCACCACAGCCACGGTTCTGGCTCAGGCGATGATCAACGAGGGTATGAAGAACCTGGCAGCAGGTGCCAACCCCATCGTTCTGAGAAAGGGAATGAAGAAGGCCACGGATGTGGCGGTAGAAGCCATCGCGAAGATGAGCCAGCCTATCAACGGCAAGGATCAGATCGCCAGGGTTGCCGCTATCTCAGCTTCCAGCGACGAGGTGGGAGAGATGGTAGCGGACGCTATGGAGAAGGTTTCCAACGACGGCGTTATCACCATCGAGGAATCCAAGACCATGAAGACCGAGCTGGATCTGGTAGAAGGTATGCAGTTTGACAGAGGATACGTATCCGCTTACATGTGCACCGATATGGACAAGATGGAGGCCAACCTGGAGAGCCCCTACATTCTGATCACCGACAAGAAGATCGCCAACATCCAGGAGATTCTTCCTCTGCTGGAGCAGATCGTACAGTCCGGTGCAAGGCTGCTGATCATCGCCGAGGATGTGGAAGGCGAAGCCCTGACCACTCTGATTGTGAATAAACTTAGAGGTACCTTCAATGTAGTTGCCGTCAAGGCTCCCGGCTACGGCGACAGAAGAAAAGAGATGCTGCAGGATATCGCGATCCTCACAGGCGGCACCGTGATCTCCAGCGATCTTGGACTGGAGCTGAAAGATGCCACGCTGGATCAGCTGGGCCGTGCCAAATCCGTTAAGGTTCAGAAGGAGAACACGGTGATCGTGGACGGCGAAGGCGACAAGAGCGCCATCACGGCCAGAGTTGCCCAGATCAGAGCCCAGATTGAGGAGACCACCTCTGACTTCGACAGAGAGAAGCTGCAGGAGAGACTTGCCAAGCTGGCTGGCGGCGTAGCGGTGATCCGTGTGGGCGCGGCTACAGAGACCGAGATGAAAGAAGCCAAGCTCCGCATGGAGGATGCTCTGGCAGCAACCAGAGCCGCGGTGGAAGAGGGCATCATCGCAGGCGGCGGTTCCGCATATATCCATGCCATCGACGAAGTGGCCAAGATCCTTCCCGATCTGGAAGGCGACGAGAAGACAGGCGCCAAGATCATCATCAAAGCCCTGGAGTCCCCCCTGTACCACATCGTAGCCAACGCAGGCCTTGAAGGAGCCGTAATCATCAACAAAGTAAAAGAATCCCCTGTAGGAACAGGATTCGACGCATACAAAGAAGAATATGTAAATATGATCGAAGCCGGCATTCTCGATCCGGCGAAAGTAACCAGAAGCGCATTACAAAATGCCACCAGTGTTGCATCAACACTGTTGACAACCGAGTCTGTTGTTGCTAATATTAAAGAAGAAACTCCAGCAATGCCAGCCGGCGGCGGCATGGGGGGGATGATGTAAGCGAAAGCAGAGCAAAATAGAAAGCGCGGGGGTTGCCATGCTTGCATGAGCAACCCCCGCGCTTTCTATTTTGCGAGCAACGGATAGCGAGAACGCGAAGCGTTGGAGCTAAGCCTCTGGAGTCAAGCCGTTGGAGCTAAGCCTCTGGAGCCAGCCTCTGGAGCCAGCCATTACTCAGGGCCAAGCCCTCTGCTCTCGCTCACATCGCAACATCCGCCCCAGCCGGACGAGCCCTCCCCCTTTTTTTTCAATTACCCAAGAAAGGACACAAAAGCCATATGAACGATTCTTACACCGAATGGCTGGTAAAGCGAAAAGCCCCAGCCTCAAACATCATCATCAAAGCAGCCCTGATAGTCCTGTGCGTTATCAGCGCGTTTCTTGCCCTGACCAACCCCCTAGGCATTCTAGTACTCACGGCCGCAGGCGCTGCCACATACTTTCTCTTTCAGAACATGAGCCTGGAATTCGAGTATCTTATTGTCAACGATCAGATCACCATCGACAAGATCATGGGGCAGGCCAGGAGAAAGAAAGTATGGGAAGGAACATTAGGCGATGTTCAGCTGATAGCCCCCCTGGATTCCTACATGCTCAAGGATCTGGAAGGGCCGAACATGAAGATACTGGACTTCGGTTCCCACACCCAGGGAGCCAAAGTGTACGGTATGATTTGTCACGGCGAAGGCGGGCAGATAACCAAGATTATCTTTGAGCCCAACGACAAGATTCTGCAGCATATCCGCCAGAGGGCGCCGAGAAAAGTAGTTTTTTAAAACCAGGGAGGGGGGCCGAGACCAGCTTACTATATTATAAATGATCAGTAACAGACTGTGGAAAGCACGGGGTAAAAAAATCAGAAAATATATTTGACAAGCCTTCTGAAATCTGCTATATTAGGATACTAAATAAATACAAATCAGAAAAGAAAGAGAGGAAAATTTCATGGGTACAATTATCGGTGAAGGCATTACTTTTGATGACGTTCTCCTGGTTCCGTCCTACTCGGAAGTGATTCCCAACCAGGTTGATTTGACCACGTATCTGACAAGCAGGATCAAACTTAACATTCCGCTGATGAGCGCGGGCATGGATACGGTGACCGAATACCGCATGGCCATTGCCATGGCGAGACAGGGTGGTATCGGCATCATACACAAGAACATGTCCATCGAGGCGCAGGCGGAAGAGGTGGATAAGGTAAAGCGTTCAGAAAATGGTGTTATCACGGACCCATTTTATCTCTCTCCGGAACATACACTGAAAGATGCGGATGAACTTATGGGCAAGTTCCGCATATCAGGTGTTCCTATCACAGAAGGCAAAAAACTGGTAGGTATTATCACTAACCGGGATCTGAAGTTCGAAGAAGACTTTTCCAAGAAGATCAAAGAGTGCATGACCAGCGAAAATCTGGTGACGGCAAAAGAAGGCACTACCATGCTGGAGGCAAAGAGCATTCTCGCCAAGGCCAGGGTGGAGAAACTCCCCATAGTCGATGATGAATTTAATCTGAAAGGCCTCATCACCATCAAGGACATTGAGAAACAGATCAAGTATCCCAACTCGGCCAAGGATTCTCAGGGAAGACTGCTGTGCGGCGCGGCGGTGGGCATCACTGCCAACGTACTGGATCGGGTGGCAGCCCTGGTGAAGGCCCATGTGGATGTGGTGGTTCTGGACTCCGCTCACGGACATTCTGCCAACGTGATTCGCTGCGTGAAGATGATTAAGGAGGCATATCCCGATCTGCAGGTGATCGCGGGCAATGTAGCCACCGGCGATGCCACGAGGGCTCTGATTGAGGCAGGAGTGGATGCGGTGAAGGTGGGAATCGGTCCCGGCTCTATATGTACTACCCGCGTGGTTGCAGGTATCGGCGTTCCCCAGATCAGTGCCATCATGGACTGCTACTCTGTGGCAAAAGAATACAATATACCTATTATTGCCGACGGAGGCATCAAGTACTCCGGCGACATCACAAAGGCCATCGCGGCAGGCGGAAGTGTCTGCATGATGGGAAGCATGTTTGCAGGGTGTGACGAGAGTCCCGGATCCTACGAACTGTATCAGGGAAGAAAGTACAAGGTATACAGAGGCATGGGTTCCATTGCCGCCATGGAAAATGGCAGCAAGGACCGGTATTTTCAGACCGATGCCAAAAAGCTGGTTCCCGAGGGCGTAGAAGGGCGTGTAGCCTACAAAGGGCTGGTGGAAGACACGGTATTCCAGATGCTGGGCGGACTCCGCTCCGGCATGGGCTACTGCGGAGCGTCGGATATCAAAACTTTGCAGGAGACAGGGAAATTTGTGAAGATCTCCGCGGCGTCCTTGAAAGAAAGTCATCCCCACGATATCCATATTACCAAGGAAGCGCCCAATTACAGTGTGGACGAGTAGGCTCCACAGGCAAATGAGCAAGAGAATCAGGTACATCTAAAGACCAGATAAATCCGGCAAGCCCCGTGTTGATACGGTTTGCCGGATTTGGTTATTATGCAGGATATAGAGGACTGGTATACAGGACTCTGAGAGCCGGTTGCGGCTGTTTTAAACCTGTGCTATACTTGGTACAAAAGCAGAAAAGGCGGTGGTAACTATGAATTATGGGATGAGATGTCATGATATATGCCCCAAGGGGGACATAGATACAGTGCTGGATGCGGTGAGAGATAACCGGATCAGTCAGATTCAGCTGGCGTTCGGGAAATCCATATCAGGGTTTGACTTTAATTACGGACATTATTCCCCGGGATTTGGCCGTATGATCCGGCAGAAGCTGGACGAGAGAGGGATCCATGTGGCTGTTCTCGGCTGTTACATCAACCCCGTCAACCCGGATGAGGGCAAACGCCAGGAGGCTGTAAGAAAGTTTATCGAACATCTGAAGTACGCCAGGGCCATAGGCGCTGACATGGTGGGGACAGAGACCGGGCGGTATGACACGGACTTTAACGTGGTGCCCTACACTTATACAGAAGGCTGCTATCAGCTTCTGCTGAAGAGCATGAGGGAGATTGTGGCGGCGGCGGAGAAGCTGGGAGTCATCGTGGGGGTGGAGGCGGTTCACGACCACACCCTGTACTGCCCGGAGCTTATGCGCAGATTTCTGGAAGATATAGATTCCCCCAATGTGGAGGCCATTCTGGATCCGGTGAACCTGATCAGCGCCGAGAATTATCTTAACCAGGATCAGGTCATCCACAGCGCCTTTAAGCTGTACGGGGATCGGATATCCATGGTTCATGTGAAAGATTTTGTCCTGAAGGAGGGGGAGCAGGAGTTCGCCCATGTGGGGGACGGGCTGTTCCACTATGAACCCCTGATGAGGAACTTAAAGGCTCAGAAGCCCTTCATCACCATGCTTCTGGAGAATTCCAGCAAAGACAGGTATCACAGCGATGTGGCTTATCTGCAGAAAATCTACGATCAGGTGTAGAGGCGGACAGGTACAGAGGGCGGTTTATACAGGTCATATGATCTGTACAAGCCGCCCTCTGTGCCTGCCTTTTTCGCTGCGGATATTTGCCGGGCAGGTACAGGTATCTGCTGAGGTGTGCGCGCTGTGCAGGAACTTATGCCGGTTGTGCGGGAACCATACGCGGCGGACCAAAGAAAGACCGGGCCACGGAGAGGACGGCATCGTTGCTGATGCGGGCGATGCATTCCTCGGTCTCTTTCATATCTGAGGCCAGCCATTTCCGGATGATACCGATGGCGCCGCAGATGGCGAACTCAAAAAAATAGTCAAATGAATCAGAGCGGCAGGACGAATACATCTGCTCAGCCAGCACAAGGGCATTCCTGTGGACCAGGTTCTTAAAGCTCAGCTGAAAGTCGTTGGAGGCGCTGTTCTCAAAGAGATTGATGCAGATGTCCCTGTTTTGCACAATATAGTGAATCACCGGGGAGAGCACGGGCATCAGATCCGTAGGCGGCCCCATGTGGAGGTAGTTGTCGATCATCTCCTGGAAATCTTTCAGCACGTCTTCCTCCATGGCTTTTAAGAGTCCATAGGTGTCCGTGTAGTGGAGATAGAAAGTTCCCCTGTTCAGATCCGCTTTCTCCGTAATATCTTTGACAGTGATATTGTTAAAATTTTTCTCTGACATAAGCTCCGCGAGACTCTCTTTCAGCAGGCGCTGGGTCCTGCGTATTCTTCGGTCCTCTTTTGCGACGTTCAAATATTTTCCCTCCTCTATTTCTGCGAGCAATGAGTCAAGTGCCGCATTTGGGCAGTTGGCTAAACAAAAAATGACATATATGTTCATTAACAGACAAAACCAGGAAATATTAACCATTGAATCATCTCTCTTTCTATACTATAATACAAATCAACAAGAAAATCAACATAATGTTTATTAATAATAATTTGATTATTAATAATATATATGTACAGTAAAGAAAAGATGATTGGGAGGGGCTTATGTTAGAAAAGCTGGCTCGCTTTACGGTGGAGAAGGGAAAGGCTATTGAAAAGCTCTTTTTCCTGGCTGTTATAATCTGTGGTTTTTGTTATCTGTTTGTGGGAGTAAACTATGACCTGAGCAAGTATCTGCCGGATTTTGCCCCCACGAAACAGGCTCTGGATGTGATGGAGGAGGAATTTGGCTATCCCGGCATGGCCAGGGTGATGGTGAAGGATGTGAGCCTCCAGGAGGCCAGGGCCATCCGCAAAAGGATCGGGGATGTGGAGGGGGTGGAGCTGATCGTGGGCTCTGACCTGGCCACCAATGTCTATGCGGGAGGTGCGTTTTTGGGCAACAGTCTCAGCGACAAATTTTATAAAGACGGAAATGCCATGTTTCAGATCATCTTTGAGGACGGGGACGCGGACGAGAGCACTCATAAAGCCATAAGAGAGATTTATGACATCGTGGGGAGGGAGAGAGGATGCTTTGCAGGCAGCGCGGTGTCCAGCAAAGAACGGCAGGAGTCCATCTCCAGGGAGATCGCCGTGGCTATCGCCATGGCTGTGGTTATCATCTGGTTGATTCTCACACTGACCACCACCTCCTGGTTTGAACCTTTTTTGTTTATTCTTATTATGGCTGTGGCAATTATCCTGAACATGGGTTCCAACCTGATGTTCGGGAGAATATCCTTCTTTACCTTTTCCACGGCGGCTATCCTGCAGCTGGCGGTTTCCATGGACTATTCCATCTTTCTGCTGCACACCTACACCGCCTTTAAAAATACGGGGATGGATACAAAGGAGGCCATGGCCAGGGCCATCATGGAGGCGTGCAGTTCCATCATGGCAAGCGGGGCTACCACTATCGTGGGATTTCTGGTGATTGCACTGATGGAGTTTAAGATAGGGAAAGATGTGGGATTTGTTCTGACCAAAGGGATCATCTGCAGTCTGTTGACGGTGATGCTTCTGATGCCCACGCTGATTTTAAGGTTTGACCGGAAAATCGAGAAGACGGCTCACCGGCCTCTGATTCCTTCTTTTGAGGGGCTTGGGAAGGTCATGTACCGGATACGGATCCCGGTTCTGATCGCGGCTCTGGCCTGTGCAGTCCCCTGTTACTTCGGCCAGTCCATGAATTATTTTTACTACGGGGACGACGCCCTGGGGTCGGGACCGGGAACCAGGGTCTATGAGGATTCCAGGGAGATCGAGCAGGTGTTCGGCAAAGCCAACGTGGTTATCGCCATGGTGCCCAACGGGAGCGTGGTGAAAGAGAGGGAACTGACAGAGGAGCTGGAGGAACAGGACTTTATCGACTATGCCCTTTCCATGGCAGGAACCCTGCCTCAGGGAATACCGGAAAGTTTTCTGCCTGGCAATGTGACAAAGCAGCTGCGGACAGACAGGTACGCCAGAATCCTTATATCCATGAAGACCCTGGAGGAGAGCGAATATTCCTTCGCCTGCAGCAACCGGCTGACAGAGATCGTGAAAAGTTATTACCCGGAGGATTCCTATGTGATCGGGATGACTCCCACCACTATAGACATCAGAGATATTCTCACAGAAGACTACAGCAGGGTTTCCGTTATCTCCCTTCTGGGTGTGGCGGCGGTGGTTATGATCACATTCCGGTCGGTGATGGTTCCTATTCTGGTGATTATTCCTATCGAGGTGGCGATTTACCTCAACATGACTCTGCCCTATGTGTTGGGAGAAAGTATGGTGTACATAGGTTATATTATTGTCAGCTGTCTTCAGCTGGGAGCTACCATAGACTATTCCATTTTGATGACCAACAATTATATGGAAATGCGGGAGACCATGGACAGCAGGGAGTCGGCAGTGGCGGCTATATCCAAAAGCGCCCTGTCAGTTATCACATCGGGTTCCATACTGACGGTGGTGGGGTATCTTCTATATTTTACATCGACTATCCAGGCTATCTCCCAGGTGGGGCGTCTGGTGGGGAGAGGGGCACTTTTGTCCATGGTTTTGGTGCTGTCGCTGCTGCCGGCTCTTCTGGCAGGTTTTGACAAGCCTATAAGAAAGCAGCAGGAGAGGGCGGCCCAAAGGGCTGCGAGAAGAAGATTAAAGCGAAAGGGAGATGTGGCTTATGACGGGCAGTAGAAGACATAGAAGACGGAGAAATGCCGCAGAGGCTATGGCGCTGGCAGTGTGGTTGGCGGCGGGCAGCACTGCTGCGGCATTTGGCCAGGCAGGGCAGGCAGACTGTGACGAGGCCATGTACATAACCATGGACCCCTATGGAGGTATCACGGAAGCCAGTGTGGTGAAAAGCTACAGCCTTTATGGTACAAAGGAGATCGTGGATTACGGAGACTACCTGGAGGTCAACAATATGACCGACTACACTGTTCCCCACATAGACGGCAGCCAGGTTGTTTTTCGTCTGCAGGAGGATTCGGATATAGATCGGTTCTATTTTGAAGGGAAACTGGAACCGGAGCAGGCGGCGAAGAGCCTTCCCTGGGATATACATGTAACCTATCGGCTCAACGGCGTGGAGCGGACTCTGGAGGAGATCGCCCACGAGAAAGGGCTGGTGGAGATCCTCATAGATATACTGCCGGATCGGGATGCCGGCGATTACTATAAGAACAACATGACGCTGGAAGTGGCGTCGGTGGTGGATATGGAAAAAAATCTCAGCGTGGAGGCCCCGGGAGCTCAGATTCAGTCGGCAGGATCCATGAAAGCAGTGCTGTTTATGGTATTTCCGGGAGAAGAGCAGCATTTTGAGCTGAGGATAGGGAGCGATGATTTTCAGTTCGGCGGTCTGATGTTTCTCATGGTTCCCGTGACCTTAAGCCAGCTGGACGACCTGGGAGAACTGCGGGATGCCAGGGATACGGTAAAGGATTCGGCGGACGCGATCAGCGACAGTCTGGATGTTCTTTTGGACAGCCTGGAGGGTATTGAACAGGGGCTTCACACCACGGTGGATGGACTTCAGTCTTTAGAGCAGTCCAGGCAGGCGATCTCCGGAAGAAAAGAGGGGATCTATATAGATGCCGACAAGGCTCTGGAGATACTGATGGAGTTGTCTGACAGAGGGATTCCGTTTACAGGCTATGTGGAGGAGGCGCGGAATGCCCTGGAAGACGGCAATGCCGACATAAACGACCTGACGGATCTGGTCGAGGCACTGGATGATGATCTGGAAGACCTGGGCTGGGATCTGTCCGACGTGCGGGATGACCTGAAAAGTACAGGGGATATTCTGGACAACGCGGGTAACGATTTGAAAGAGTGGGAGAGCCAGCTGGAAAAGCTGAAAAAGGATCTGGAACAGCTGAAGTCCGCAAAAGAGAAACTGGAAAAGAAAGGAGCAAGGGCTCAGACTTATATGGATTCCCTTCAGACGCTGAGAGATTCCCTGGAGGGCCATGAAGACATTATGGGGATATCTCCGGAGGAGGTAAAGCAGCTGAAGGATAAGCTGGACAAAATTCTGGGAGCAGGGCTGCCTCAGCTGCCGCAGGAAGAGTTTGACAGACTGATAGCCAGCGCCAGCGACGCGCTCCGTCAGCTCCAGGAAAGTATGGGAGGGATCACACCCGATCCGGGACTTGTGCAGCTGATTGAACAGCTGAAAAAGCTGACGGGTGGAGTCGGAGACCAGGCTGCGGCACGACTTGACAGTCTGATTGAGGAAGTTCAGGGCCAGATTGATGCTCTGGAGACCATGATCAGCCGGGTTCGCGTCGGGGGAGAAAGTATATCCTATGTGCTGTCGGACAGCAGAGATGTGATAAGCACCTTAAAACGAGGCGGGAGCAGCATCCAGGATGTCATAGGTCAGGTGTCTGCGGTGAGAGGTACTGTAAACGCTTATCACCAGACAGCCGTCGAGGCGGCAGAAGATACAGGGCGTCTCATCGACAGTGCGGTGAAGGGAACAGACGCCATGTATCGGCTCATGTCAGATGTGGAGAACACCCTGAGACAGGCGGGAGTCCCTCTGGACAGAGGCGCCAGGATAACCATAGAAGGCCTGTCCGAGGCATTGAATCACGGTATCGAAGGTCTGTCCAGAACCACCACTATCCGGGATGCGAAAACAACCGTGGAAGATCTCATTGAGGACAAGTGGGATGAGTACACAGGGGAGAAGATGAATCTGCTTAACGCGGATGTCAATGCCAGGAAGGTCTCTTTTACTTCTGCAGGCAACCGGGAACCCCAGAGTCTTCAGATTATTCTCAGAACCCAGGGCACCGGGGAGACAGAAAAGGAACCGGAGGCGGAGGTGGACGAAGCCTTCCATGCCCAGGGAAATTTCCTGGACAGAATATGGAACATTTTAAAAGAGATCGCCCGCGCCATCAGCTCGATCTTCCGCTGAGAGACAGCCTTGATCAGCCTTTTTCCGTGTGGGGCAGACGTCCCCGGAGGAACCGTTTCTTAAGTTCCGACCATTTAAAGGGAATCAGCGGATAGATGTAGCTTTTCCCGGCAATGGTTTTGTTGAACACCACGGCGCAGACAGACAGGAGGACACCCAGGGCAAACCCCCACCAGTTGAATAGGGCGGTGAGTATGAGCATGAGCATGCGCATGAATTTCAGGGCGTAGCCCAGCTCAAAACTGGCCTGGGAATAGTTGGCCACAGTGACAAAGGCCATGTACAGCATGGTCTCGCTGTTGAACCACCCGGATTTGACAGAGTACTCGCCCAGGACGATGCCGGCGATGACGCTCAGAGGGGTTGTGAGCATATTGGGGGTGTTGATAGCTGCCAGCCGCAGGCCGTCGATAGCGAACTCCAGGATCATCAGCTGGAAAAAGAGAGGCACATAGGGAGGTTCCGACAGCTGAATAAACTGGAGCCATGGCGGCAGGATCTGCGGGTTTTGCATGAGCAGAAGCCATATAGGAGTTAAAAACAAGGTCAGAAGAGAGATGACCATCCGGGACAGTCTCAGGTAAGTGCCTGTAACCGGGGGAAAATAGTAGTCGTCCGCCTCCTCGATGATGTCAAATACCGAGGAGGGCAGAATCATCGCCGCAGGAGAGTTGTCCACCAGGATGATGATATTGCCCTCCAAAAGGGAGGCGGCAGCAGTGTCGGGGCGCTCGGAAAACTTGAACTTGGGGAAAGGGTTGTACCACTTGCTGGGGTACAGGCATTCCGCCAAACTTTCCTGGTTCATGGTGAGAGCGTCCACATGGATGTTTTGGATGCGGTTCTTGATCATAGACAGCATCTGCTGATCCACACGTCCCTTCACATAACAGACGGCGATGTCTGTGTGGGAGCTTTCCCCGGCGGTTAAGATCTCCATGGTAAGCCTGGGATCCCGGATCCTGCGGCGGATGAGGGCCGTGTTGAAAATGAGGGTCTCCACAAAGCCGTCCCGGGAGCCCCGCATGACCTTGTCCTTCTCCGGCTCCGAAACGCCTCTGGCGGGGTAGGTTCGGCAGTCAACGGTGAGACAGCAGTCATAGCCGTCGATAAAGATACAGGAGATGCCCGTGAGGAGCTGGACAATGACGGAATCCTTGTCAGACACCAGTCCCACCTCGCCGTAGGGCACATACTGTTTGGAAAACTCGTGGGCGTCCTGAGGCATGTCCTCCGGTTTTATGGAGGACCACACCTGAAATATTTTCAGAAGCACTTCATCCTTGGTGAACCCGTCTATAAAATAGGCGCAGGCCATGCGCCCTCCGATGCGCAGAGTCCGGTATACCACGTCAAAGTTGGTATTTACGTCCAGAAGTTCATTCATTGTCTGGATGTTGTCCTGGATCTGTGTTGAAAAATCCATGGGATACACTCCTTCCTGTTTTTAGACTTCAAAACTGTTCAGAATAAAGTATGTGCAGAAAAGGGAAGTTTATGAACAGGAAATTTGCTGTTTCTACGTATAAAAGATGAAGAAAGCCGTGAGCGCGGCACGAAATAGAGTTGCAGAGATGGCTCTTCGAAGAAATCCTGTAAAAGGGAGGAGCCGGTCTGACCCTTGCGGGCCGACCGGCGGATTATGAAAAAAATCTTATCAAATGTAAGCAGCTTTACTTTCGATGGTTAAAGTATACCCTCCAATTGTGAAAAAAATTTATCGTGGCTGTAACATTGTTGTAAAAGAATTGTAAACAAAACATGAACATGAAGATCAGTCATTGTGATGGTACTGATCCAGCAGTTGGTTTTTCATTTTCCACAGAGGCATGGAGAGATCCACATGGGTGCGGTGGGGGTACTCCAGACGGCGGGATTCATCCCAGAGAGTGGCCAGCTCTTCCGTGCAATACTTTTGGATATCCATGACTCTGGGTGACTCATAGACACATGTTCCCTCCAGGAACACAGGAACCATCAGTTCCCGCATCACATAGCTGCCGGGGGCCAGATGGGTTTTTTTCCATGTCTCTACAGGGTCGAAAAGCAGCAGAGAGTTGTTGGAGTCATACTCCTCATCCACCAGGCAGATCAGATCGGCGATGATCTTACCGGTATCCTTGTTGTATATCCTTCGGATAGTTTTGTTGCCCGGGTTGGTGATCTTCTCCGCGTTCTCGGAGACCTTGATCTTGGGGATAAATCTGCCGGTGGCTTTGTCCTTGATGGCGGCCAGTTTGTATACGCCCCCGAAGGAAGGACAATCTTTGGAAGTGATCAGGTTGGTGCCCACTCCCCAGGAGTTGATGGCGGCCCCCTGAAGTTTCAGGCTGCTGATCAGGTTCTCATCCAGGTCATTGGAGGCGGAGATCACGGCATCGGAAAATCCTGCCTCATCCAGCATCTTCTTGGCTTTCTTGGACAGGTAGGCCAGGTCGCCGCTGTCCAGCCGGATTCCGTAGAAGGTCAGAGGGATTCCTGCTTCCCGCATCTCTTTAAACACCTGGATGGCATGGGGAACACCTGATTTCAACGTGTCGTAGGTGTCCACCAGAAGAATGCAGGCAGTGGGATAGAGCCTGGCGTATGTGCGGAAGGCGGTGAGCTCATCGGGAAAGCTCATGATCCAGCTGTGGGCATGGGTCCCTTTTACAGGGACATCAAACATCTGCCCAGCCAGAACGTTGGAGGTGCCGATGCAGCCGGCGATCATGGCGGCTCTGGCCCCGTAGATTCCTGCATCAGGTCCCTGAGCCCTGCGAAGACCGAACTCCATGACCCCGTCGCCCTGGGCGGCGTAGATGACCCTGGCGGTCTTGGTGGCGATGAGGCTCTGATGGTTGATGATGTTTAAGAGGGCAGTCTCCACCAGCTGGGCCTCCATGATGGGGGCGATGACCTTCACCAGAGGTTCCCTGGGAAAGACTACTGTGCCTTCCGGGATGGCGTAGATGTCCCCGGAAAAGTGAAAATGTTTCAGATATTCCAGGAAATCTTCTCCGAACAGGCCGGTGGAGCGGAGGTAGTCGATGTCCGCCTGCTCAAAGTGAAGATTCTTGATGTAGTCGATGACCTGCTCTAAGCCAGCGCAGATGGAATATCCGTTGTTGTTTGGATTGGCGCGGTAAAAGGCGTCAAAGATCACGGTCTCATTGGCATCCTTTTCTTTAAAATATCCCTGCATCATTGTCAGTTCATACAAATCTGTGAGTAGTGTTAAATTTCGATCCGCCATAGTAAAATTCTCCTTTTTATCGGGATTCACAGTGGGCTGTGAATGATTTTAGGAAAGTATATCATAAAATTCCGAAAACACAAAGGGATTGTCAAATAAATAACAATCCTTTTTCTTGACAAGCCCGGGCTCTGTCACTATAATGAAACGGTATGATGTTGGGGTCAAAAGGTATTTTGACCCCTGATGCCTACGGATTGCTCCGCATTTCATGCTCCCGCAATCCTAAAAACATTCAAAATCCGCCCTATCGGGCTACTTTTTCATGTTTTTACGGGTCCCAAAGTCATGTATCGACATGCAAGCATGTCATACATAACCTTTTGACCCTGGCATCATGGTATTGACATAGCAGAGAAAAGACGCAGAGGAAGACAGTAGTGCTGCCAGGAACGTTTCAGAGAGCCGGCGATGGTGGGAAACCGGTACAAGTAGGGCGGACATGAAGATCACTTCGGAGTCGCGGACTGAAAGAGAAAGCCTTAGTAGGTCTTGCCGGTTTTTCCGCCGTTATGGGGAACTCATATGTTTGTATGCAGTAATAGGTGGTACAGCGAAGCGGCCTTCGTCCTCATTACGGGGATGGAGGCTTTTTGTCGTAAGGCATGCTTGGCTGTGAGAGAAGAAAGAAATGGAGGTTGTAAATGGCGAAGTATGACAAAGTCTCCACGGATCTGAACTTTGTGGAGAGAGAAAAAGAGGTAGAGAGGTTTTGGAAGGACCAGGGTATTTTTGAGAAGAGCATCAAGAGCCGGGAAGGCCATCCCACCTACATGTTTTACGACGGTCCCCCTACGGCTAACGGCAAGCCCCATATCGGCCATGTGCTCACCAGAGTCATCAAAGATATGATCCCCAGATACCGGACCATGAAAGGAAACATGGTTCCCCGGAAAGCCGGCTGGGACACCCACGGACTTCCGGTGGAGCTGGAAGTGGAGAAGATGCTGGGCCTGGACGGCAAGGAACAGATCGAGGAGTACGGCCTGGAGCCATTTATCGCCCACTGCAAGGAGAGCGTGTGGAAGTACAAAGGTATGTGGGAGGATTTTTCCTCCACCGTGGGTTTCTGGGCGGATATGGATGATCCTTATGTCACCTATCACAATGATTATATCGAATCCGAGTGGTGGGCCTTAAAGCAGATCTGGGAGAGAGGTCTTCTCTACAAGGGCTTCAAGATCGTCCCCTACTGCCCCAGATGCGGCACTCCCCTGTCCAGCCACGAGGTTGCCCAGGGATACAAGGATGTGAAAGAGCGGTCCGCCATTGCCCGGTTTAAGGTGAAAGGTGAGGATGCCTACATCCTGGCTTGGACCACAACCCCCTGGACCCTGCCCAGCAATGTGGGGCTGTGTGTGAATCCTGATGAGACCTACGCCAGGGTGAAGGCGGCGGACGGCTATACCTACTATATGGCTCAGGCTCTTCTGGACACGGTGCTGGGAGGCCTGGCGGACAAGGAGAGCGGCCGCCCTGCCTATGAAGTCCTTGAGACTTATACGGGAAAGGATCTGGAGTATAAGGAATATGAGCCCCTGTTTGACTGCGCCACGGCCATCTGTGAAAAACAGCGCAGGAAGGCCTTCTATGTGGTCTGCGACAACTATGTCACTCTCACCGATGGTACCGGCGTGGTTCACATCGCCCCTGCCTTTGGTGAGGATGACTCCAAGGTGGGGAGAAAATATGATCTGCCCTTCGTCCAGCTGGTGGACTCCAAAGGTAACATGACAAAAGAGACCCCCTGGGAGGGAGTCTTTGTGAAGAAGGCGGATCCCATGGTCTTAAAGGCTCTGGAGGAGAAACACCTTCTGTTCTCCGCCCCTGCTTTTGAGCACAGCTATCCCCACTGCTGGAGATGCGATACTCCTCTCATCTACTACGCCAGAGAGTCCTGGTTCATCAAGATGACGGCAGTGAAGGAGGACCTGATCCGCAACAACAACACCATCAACTGGATTCCCGAGAGCATCGGCAAAGGCCGGTTCGGAGACTGGCTGGAAAATGTTCAGGACTGGGGAATCAGCCGGAACCGGTACTGGGGGACCCCCTTAAATATCTGGGAGTGCGACTGCGGCTACCAGCATTCCGTGGGCAGCATTGAAGAGTTAAAGTCCATGTCAGACAACTGTCCGGAGAACATTGAGCTCCACCGTCCCTTTATCGATGAGGTGACCATCACCTGTCCCAAGTGCGGCAGACAGATGAAGAGGGTGCCGGAGGTGATCGACTGCTGGTTCGACTCCGGAGCCATGCCCTTTGCCCAGCACCACTATCCTTTTGAGAACCAGAAGCTGTTTGAAGAGCAGTTCCCGGCGGATTTCATCTCCGAGGCAGTGGACCAGACGAGAGGATGGTTCTACTCCCTCCTTGCCATCTCCACCCTGATCTTCAACAAGGCGCCCTATAAAAATGTCATCGTTATGGGCCATGTCCAGGATGAGAACGGCCAGAAGATGAGCAAGTCCAAAGGCAACGCGGTGGATCCCTTTGACGCCTTAAAGACTTACGGCGCCGACGCCATCCGCTGGTATTTCTATATCAACAGCGCCCCCTGGCTGCCCAACCGGTTCCACGGGAAGGCTGTGACGGAGGGCCAGAGGAAGTTCATGGGTACCCTGTGGAACACCTACGCCTTTTTCGTGCTCTACGCCAACATCGACGATTTCGATCCCACGGTGTACAGTCTTGACTATGACAGGCTTCCGGTCATGGACAAGTGGCTTCTGTCCAAGTTGAACAGTGTTGTGAAGGATGTGGACAGCTGTCTGGCCAATTACCAGATCCCCGAGGCAGCCAGGGCTCTCCAGAATTTTGTGGATGACATGAGCAACTGGTATGTGAGAAGGAGCAGAGAGCGTTTCTGGGCCAAAGGTATGGAGCAGGACAAGATTAACGCTTACATGACCCTGTATACGGCCCTGGTAGATGTGTCCAAGGCGGCGGCTCCCATGATCCCGTTCATGACAGAGTCCATCTATCAGAACCTGGTGTGTAAAGTGGATAAGACCGCGCCGGAGAGCATCCATCTGTGCGATTTCCCGAAAGTTCGGGAAGAGTGGATCGATAAGGAGCTGGAGACCGACATGGACGAGGTGTTAAAGATCGTGGTCATGGGCCGGGCGGCCAGGAACAACGCCAATATGAAGAACCGCCAGCCCATCAGCCAGATGTTCGTGAAAGCTCCGGAGAAACTGTCCCGGTTCTATGTGGAGATCATCGAGGAAGAGCTGAACGTGAAGAAGGTGACCTTTACCGATGACGTGAGGGAATTTACCTCCTACACCTTCAAGCCTCAGTTAAAGACCGTGGGACCCAGGTACGGCAAACAGCTGAACAATATCCGAAAGGCCCTGTCCCAGGTGGACGGCAATGAGGCCATGGATACCCTGAAGAGGACAGGAAACCTGACCTTTGATTTTGACGGAACCTCCGTGGTCCTGGGCGAGGAAGACCTTCTCATCGACATGGCTCAGAAGGAGGGCTATGTGACCGAGGCGGACAACACCGTGACCGTGGTTCTGGACACCAATCTGACGCCGGAACTGGTGGAGGAAGGCTTTGTCCGGGAGCTGGTCAGCAAGATCCAGACCATGAGAAAAGAGGCCGGCTTTGAGGTGGTTGACCATATCCGGGTCTATGAGGATGGCAATGAAAAGATTGCCGGTCTCATGAAAACCTACGAGGCGGATATCAGGGCCGACGTTCTGGCAGAAGAGATCCTTACAGGCCAGATGAACGGTTTCACAAAAGACTGGAATATTAACGGAGAACATGTTACACTTGGAGTTGAGAAAACAGAATAAAGAGAGGAGCATAGCAGTTATGAGCACAGAGACAGCCCCTGTGGCGGCCGAGGTGAAAAAGCCCCAGTTTGACAAAAACGAATTCAAGCGCACCATCATTTACTACATTAAGAACAATTACCGCAAGAGCCTGGATGAGGCGACTCCCAAGGAGATGTTCCAGGCCGTGGCCCACGCGGTGAAAGATGTCATTATGGACCGCTGGATCGCCACCTTTAAAGAGGCGGAGAAGAGCGATGCCAAGATGGTCTACTACCTGTCCATGGAGTTTCTCATGGGAAGGGCCCTGGGCAACAGCATCATCAATATCTGCGCCCAGAAGGAGATCAAGGAAGTTCTGGATGAGATCGGAGTGGACTTAAATATCATTGAGGACCAGGAGCCGGATCCGGCTCTTGGCAACGGCGGTCTGGGCCGTCTGGCTGCCTGTTTCCTGGACTCCCTGGCCACTTTGGGCTACCCGGCCTACGGCTGCGGCATCCGCTACCACTACGGCATGTTCAAGCAGAAGATCGAGGACGGCTACCAGATCGAGATCCCTGACGAGTGGCTCAAGGACGGCAACCCCTTTGAGGTGTGCAATTCCGAGTACGCTCAGGAGGTGAAGTTCGGAGGAAGAGTGTCTACCATCTGGGAGGATGGCAAGCAGAAGTTTGTCCAGGAGAGCTACCAGTCCGTGCTGGCGGTTCCCTACGATCTGCCTGTGGTAGGTTACGGCAACAATGTGATCAACACCCTGAGGATCTGGGACGCCAGGCCGGTGAACACCTTCGCTCTGGACAGCTTTGACAAGGGCGAGTACCAGAAGGCGGTGGAGCAGGAGAACCTGGCCAGGAACATCTGCGATGTGCTCTACCCCAACGACAACCATTATACAGGCAAGGAGCTGAGGTTAAAACAGCAGTATTTCTTCATCTCCGCCAGCGTACAGAGAGCCATCAAGAAATACAAGAGAAACCACGACGATGTCCGCAAGCTCTACGAGAAGGTGGTGTTCCAGTTAAATGATACCCACCCCACCGTGGCAGTGCCGGAGCTCATGAGGATCCTTCTGGATGACGAGGGCCTGACCTGGGAAGAGGCATGGGAGGTAACCACCAGGACCTGCGCCTACACCAACCACACCATCATGTCCGAGGCCCTGGAGAAGTGGCCCATCGACCTGTTCTCCAAGCTCCTTCCCCGTATCTACCAGATCGTGGAGGAGATCAACCGCCGCTTCGAGGCTCAGATCCGTCATCTGTATCCGGGAGACGAGCGGAAGGTGGAGAAGATGGCCATCCTCTACAACGGCCAGGTGCGCATGGCCCATCTGGCAATCGTGGGCAGCTTCTCTGTCAACGGCGTGGCAAGGCTCCACACGGAGATCTTAAAGAACCAGGAGCTGAAGCATTTCTACGAGATGATGCCCCAGAAGTTCAACAACAAGACCAACGGCATCACCCAGAGAAGATTCCTTCTCCACGGCAACCCGCTGCTGGCTGACTGGGTTACAAAGAAGCTGGGCAGCGACGCCTGGATCACAGACCTGCCTCAGATCGCGGGCCTTAAGAAGTATGCCGACGATCCCAAGGCTCAGAAAGAATTTATGGAGATCAAGTACCAGAACAAGCTCCGTCTGGCCAAATATATCAAGGAGAACAACGGCATCGACGTGGATCCCAACTCCATTTTTGACGTGCAGGTAAAGCGGCTTCACGAGTACAAGCGGCAGCTGATGAATATCCTTCATGTGATCCATCTGTACAACCAGCTGAAGGATAATCCCGACCTGGATATGATCCCCAGGACCTTTATCTTCGGAGCCAAGGCGGCAGCCGGGTACAAGAGGGCTAAACTGACCATCAAGCTGATCAACGCCGTGGCCGACGTGGTCAACAATGACCCGGAGATCCAGGGCAAGCTGAAGGTGGTATTTATCGAGGACTACAGGGTGAGCAACGCGGAGATCATCTTCGCTGCCGCTGATGTCAGCGAGCAGATTTCCACAGCCAGCAAGGAGGCTTCCGGAACAGGAAACATGAAGTTTATGCTCAACGGCGCTCTGACCATCGGAACCATGGACGGAGCCAATGTGGAGATCGTGGAGGAAGTGGGAGAGGAGAACGCCTTTATCTTCGGCATGTCCGCCGATGAGGTGATCAATTATGAGAAAAACGGCGGTTACTATCCCATCGACATCTTCAACAGCAACGGCAATATCCGCAGAGTCATGGACCAGCTGATCAACGGCACTTTCTCTCCGGGCAATCCGGGGCTGTTCCGGGACATCTACAACTCTCTGCTCAGCGGCAACTCCATAGACAGGGCGGATACCTATTTTATCCTGGGAGATGCCGTGTCTTACGGGGACGCCCAGAGAAGGGTGGACAAGGCTTACCGGGACAAAGAATGGTGGGCAAAGGCCGCCATACTCAACGTGGCCTGCTCCGGCAAGTTCAGCTCCGACCGAACCATTAAGGAGTATGTGGATGAGCTGTGGCATCTGGATAAGATTCAGGTCAATATATAAAGATAAGAAATAATCTGTTCCCCCTCTTCATAGAGATAGAGAAGAGGGGGAATTTTTATGCGGAAATTCTGGTTTTTTTGTGTAATCGCGGTTTTGTTTCCCTATGTAGGGACCCTGGTTTTCAGTGGAACCATAAAAGGAACCTCAGACAGCTACTGGGATCAGGGACAGACGGCGGGCAGAAGGAGGATTCGCCTGGACAGGCAGGGGCAGGGATATGTGGATGTGGAAGAGTATCTGGTGGGGGTGGTGGCCAGGCAGATGCCGGCGGACTATGAGAAGGAGGCGCTGAAGGCACAGGCGGTCATCGCCAGAACTTATGTGTACCGTCAGATGGAGGGGAGAACCGAGATTCCCCAGTCAGAACTGAGTATAGAGTATCTGGAAGAGCAGCAGATGGAAAAACTGTGGGGAAAGCCCCGGTTTTTGGAGTATTATCAAAAAGTCCGCCAGGCAGTGGAGGAGACCAGGGGAGCCGTGATCCTTTCAGATGGAGAATATATAGAACCTTTATTCCACCGACTCAGCGCAGGCTGTACCAGGGAGGGAGACGAAGGCCATCCCTATCTGGCATCTGTGGAGAGCCAGGAAGATCTGGAGGCAGAGGGCTACCTGACGGTGAACGCGTGGACGGCAGGACAGTTCACGGATCTGATTCACCGGCTCAAGGAGGGGGAGAGCCTGACTGAAGACCAGATTCCGGAGTCCATTCAGACTGTGGGGAGAGACGCGGCGGGATATGTGACGGAAATTCAGATCGGCACCCATATCTTTGACGGGGAATCCGTTCGGGAGACCCTGGGTCTTCCGTCGTCGGCTTTTGCGCTGGAAGACTATGAGGGAGGGGTGAGGGCTGTCTGCCGGGGCCAGGGACATGGATACGGCCTGAGTCAGTACGGAGCTCACAGGAAAGCCGCGGCAGGAATGACGGCAGAAGAGATATTGTCCGCCTATTACAAGAATATCGAAATAATTTGGGAAGAACAATGAATAACTCCGGAACCTTTGGTAAGAATAGTACCGAGGTGATAAACGGTGAAAGAGAGATTCAATCAAATGTTCAAGGACAAACTATTTCTTGTCATGTTGGTACTGGGCCTGCTGACTATTGTTGCCGCAGCAGGAGTCGTTACGATTCAAAGAGGAAATGTCCCCGGGGAAGAAAATCCCTACATGGAAAATTTACAGGGGACCATAATTGCAGAAGAGAACCCGTCAGAGGCAGACGACCAGGTGGCAGGCACCGCGGATGCCCAGAGAGAGCAGATGGTTACGGCTTCCGACAGCAGGACGGATGTACAGGAGAAAGGTACAAAAATCTCAGAAACCGAACCGTCCAGGCAGACACAGACCGGTCAGAAGACGACGGCCGGGACAGGGGAGGTTCAGGTGGCTCCTGCAGGTTCAGGCCTGGAGAACGCCGTATCCCTGGTGCTTGACTTTTCCGATACCAGCCGTATGGCCTGGCCGGTTATGGGCAATATTCTCCTTGATTACAGCATGGACACCACCATCTATTTCCCCACGCTGGATCAGTATCAGGTAAATCCGGGAGTAGTGATCCAGGCTGAGGTGAGCCAGCCTGTGGTGGCGCCTGCCAACGCCAGAGTAGTGGCGGTCAGCGCGGACGAGGAACTGGGGAACTTTGTGGTTCTTGATCTGGGCAATGAGTACACGGCCACATGCGGCCAGCTTAAGGAAATCCAGGTGGTGGAAAATGAGTACCTGGAGGCCGGACAAGTCATGGGCTATGTGGCGGAGCCCACCAAGTATTATTCCGTGGAGGGCAGCAATGTATACTTTCAGCTGGAACATCAGGGAAGCAAGGTAGATCCTGTGGACTACTTTGAATAAAATCAGTTAGACATCAGGGCTGTGTTTGCCGGGATACCTGGGGACACAGCCCTGATGTTTATGAGAAGTCAGGCTGTTGTTGCCAATCTGTCCAATTCATGCTATTATAATATCACATGTGTTACATAATAGGGGAAAACAAACCTGCATGTGTCCGGCTGTGGGCGCACCACCTATGGAAGTCCGGAGGGCGCATAGGGAATCCCTGAATTAATGCCGCCTGTCGGGCGGCGGACTTTAAATAAAAAGGAGAATTGTCATGGCAAAGCTGAGCATTACCGTATGCGGCGAGCGGGGGGAAATCAAATATCAGGTCCAGGGAGAGGACCAGATTGCCGCGGTCTATGAAGGAGAGTACATACCTGGGGACAAGATTCTGTTTGACACGGACCAGACGGATGCCTTCTATGTGGTCCGCGTGGACGGCTCTATGGATGAGGCCTACGTGTATCTGACAAAAGAGCGCGTAGAGTATGTGATCCCCTTTGGAGAGAGAAAGGTATCCTACAACCCGGCGGCTTTCACGGGACAGCGGCACTATATCACCATGCGGGGGGCCTGGGATTTTGAAAACGGAAATTACAGGGAACTGGCAAAGAATGTGATGGATCAGCACGGCGACACAGGGTGCTATCCCCATGCTTACGCCAACGTGGAAACCAGAGGCGAGGCGGTGTTTGCCGCCAGGAACGCCATCGACGGAGTGGTGGCCAACGAGTCCCACGGGCAGTGGCCCTATGAGTCCTGGGGCATCAACCGGCAGGATGACGCGGAGATTACCCTGGAGTTTGGGCGCGCTGTGGACATAGACAGGCTCTGTCTGTACACCAGGGCCGATTTTCCACACGACAACTGGTGGATTCAGGCAACCCTGACCTTCTCCGACGGAAGCACGGAGGTGGTTAAGATGGAGAAGAGTGTGAAACCGCACGTGTTTAATATACAGAAAAAGAAGGTTACATGGTTGAAACTGAGTGAGCTGATAAAGGCCGATGACCCGTCCCCGTTCCCCGCATTGACGCAGATCCAGGTATTTGGGACAAATGCGTAGAGAGTGATTGACATTTTTAAGTTAAATTAATATAATAAATTTAAAAATGGATTAATATAAGGTGGGGTCAAGATGAAAAAGACGGTTCGCTTGTCTGATATTGCGGAGAGACTGCAGGTGAGTACAGTCACGGTGTCCAACGCGCTGGCTGGGCAGAAGGGTGTGAGCGAGGAGCTGAGGGCCAGGATCAAGCGCACGGCGGCAGAGATGGGATATCAGACCAAGGGGGCCATGTCGTCAGGCGGAAAAAAGATCTTCAACGTCGGGGTGATCATCGGCGAGAAGTATCTGGGTTCCTACCCTTCCTATTACTGGAAAGTATATCAGGAATTGTCGCTGATAGCGGGCTCTCACAGCTGCGTCATATTGTTTGAGGTGCTGCGCCATGAGCGGGAGGCGGCCCTGGAGATGCCTCTGTTCGCGGTGGAGCAGCAGATTCAGGGACTGATCGTCATCGGGGAGATCGGCAGGGCGTATCTGGAATTTCTGGACAGGCAGCAGGATATACCGGTGGTTCTGGTGGATTTTATGATGAAAGGCCTCAGGTGTCCCTCTGTCATGGCGGATAATTACTATGGGATGTACAAGATGGTCAACTATCTTATCGACCAGGGACACAGGGAGATAGCCTATGTAGGTACGCTCCTGGCCAGCAACAGCATCACAGACCGGTATTTTGGCTACAGGAAGGCGCTCCTCGAGAGTGGTCTTGAGGTGAATCAGGACTGGGTGATGGACGACCGGACCATGGCGGGGCAGATCGGAAATATCCGTCTGCCGGAGCGGATGCCCACAGCTTTCGCCTGCAACTGCGATCTGACCGCCAGCGAGGTGATCAATCTGCTGGAGAGCAGGGGGTACCGGATTCCCGAGGATGTGTCTATCGTGGGATTTGACAATTATCTCTACGAGGGGCTCTGTGATGTAAAGATCACCAGCTACGAGGTGGACATCAAGGAGATGGTTCGGTGCGCAGTCAAGATTGTGGTGTCCCTTGCAGAACACGGGTGCGCTCCCTCTGATATAAGAGTGGTGTCGGGGAGAGTGGTGGTGAAGGACAGTGTAAAGTGTTTAAAAGAGAGCGGCGGAGGCGGCAGGGAAAAAGAAGAATAGTCGGGCAGAGTTTGAGGGCAGGAGATCTGGAGACAGGTTTCCTGCCCTGTTTATTTTGCCCATGTCCCCGAAAGGAGCAGTATTACCGCCTGTCGGCAGTGCGGGAGCCGTGCGGCGGGAGGGGGAGAAAAGTCTTCTATGTTTGATTGTACACAGGGTGGGGCGCCGGCCTGCTATCGGGTAAAATCAGAAATAAAACAGAAAAATATTTGTTTAATTATAGATGAGGTTAATAAAAGGAGAATAATATATAAAAATTTACTTAATAAACAAAAAAGAAAAAAATTAATCGGGCAAAATATACAAGAAATCAAAATAGAATTGTATGTATTTAACAATAATTTAAATTATACCACTTTTCTGTTGAAATTAAATTAATATGATATTATAATTAAATAAACATTAAAAAAGAAGGGTGGATAAAGTTATGAAAACTAAAAAAGTGGTTGCTCTGACAATGGCAGCAGTGCTGGCAGGTTCTCTGGCGGCAGGATGCGGCGGTTCAGGAAAAGGAGAGGCAGGGGGAACTGCAGTGGAACTGCCTACCATAGACGCTATCAAACTGGGGGAGGACTATCAGGATATCACGGCTTCCATCAAGATATTGACCAACCGGACCGACGTGGTGGACACGGTGTACAAGGGGTACGCGGAGGAATTTATGAAACTTTATCCCAACATTACCGTGGAGTATGAGGGACTTACGGATTATGAGCAGTCTCTCAACCTTCGCCTTCCCACAGGCGACTGGGGAGATATCTGCTATATTCCCACATCTGTCAGCAAGAGTGAGATGTCTGAGTACTTCTCTCCCCTGGGAGACTACAAGACACTGGACGGTATCTACAACTTCCTGGCGGACAAGAATTATAACGGCCTCCAGTACGGGATTCCCAACGGCGGAACAGCGGGAGGTGTCATCTACAACAAGAGAATATGGAAGGAGGCGGGGATCACAGAGCTTCCCTCCACGCCGGACCAGTTTCTGGACTGCTTGCAGCAGATCAAGGACAACACCGACGCGGTGCCGCTGTACACCAACTTCTCCGCAGGCTGGCCCATGGGCGCCTGGGATCAGTACATCGGAATCTCCGCAACCGGCGACCCGGACTTTATGAACAATACTATCGTCCACACCAAGGACCCATTTGCCAGGAGAGACGACATGACCGGCCCCTACGCCGTGTACTATGTACTCTATGAGGCGGTGAGCAGAGGGCTGGTGGAGGATGACCCGGCCAGCACCGATTGGGAGTCCTCCAAGGGTCTGATCAACAAGGGTGAGATCGCGTCTATGGTGCTTGGCTCCTGGGCCGTGGATCAGTGCAAGGCCTCAGGTTCCACCCCTGAGGACATCGGCTACATGCCGTTCCCCATCACGGTGGGCGGCAAGCGCTACGCCTCCGGAGACGGAAATTATGCCTACGCCATCAACAACAAGGCCACGGGCGACAACCAGATCGCGGCTATGGTATATCTGAAGTGGCTTCTGGAGGAGTCTCCCATATTCAAGGATGAGGGAACGATCCCCGCTCTGAAATCCGAACCGCTTCCGGATTCCCTGTCTGAGTTTGACGGCGTGGAGATCCTGAGCAACAACCCGTCGCCGGAAGGGGAGGAGACCCTGTTTGACGAGGTGAACAACGAGAGCGAGGTGGGAGTCAACAACAACGACTATCCTGACTGTGAGATCCTGGAGGCCGCCCTTTACAAGACAAAGGACCTGGACACCATCATGGGTGAATGGAATGCCAAGTGGTCTGCAGCTCAAGAGAATCTGGGAGTGAGCATACTGGAAAACTAAGGAGGACACGTGATGGGTAAAAGTGCAGGCACGGCTGTGGGTCAGAAGACATTCGCGGAGAAGTTTAAGAGCAGGAAAGTACAGCAGATGCTGGTGATCGTGACATTTTTGTTTGCGCCCCTGCTGCTTCTCATCGTATTTACATATCTGCCGTTTATGAAGATGGTGCAGTTCAGTTTCTACAATATGAAGTATATCGGCCCCAAGAAATTTGTGGGTCTGGCCAACTATGTGGATGTGTTCAACAGGCCGGAGATTTTCAGGGCCCTCCTTGTCAGCGTGTACTACATGGGAGGCGCGGTGGTGCAGCTGGGTCTGGCCCTGTTCTTCGCCACCATGATGGTGTTCAAAGTGAAGGGCGAGTCCGTGTTCAAGGCGGCCATGTTTTTCCCCTATCTGATCTGCGGTATTGCCGTGGGATTTATCTTTAAGTTTTTCTACGCCAGGGGATTCGTCCTCGATTCTCTGCTGCAGATGTTCGGGATGAGCCTGGAGGACATTCCCTACTGGCTTCAGGATCAGAGTATCAACAACTTCGCTCTGGCAGCCACCTCCGTTTGGAGATATACGGGGCAGAACATGATCATGTTTCTGGGCGCCATGATGTCCGTGGACAACGACCTCTACGAGGCGGCAGCCCTGGACGGCGCCAACAATTGGCACAGGTTTATCTACATCATCCTGCCAAGCATCAAGTCCATCGTGGTGCTGAATCTGATCCTCTCCATCAGCGGTTCCCTGAGCGCTTTCGAGCCGCCCTATGTTATCACCAACGGAACCATGGGTACAGGAACCTATTTTGTAATTATGAACCGCCTTGCCCATGAGAATCAGAAAGTAGGTCTGGCCTGCGCCATGGCTATCGTGCTTCTGGTGATCATCATCATCTGCACAGTGGCTCAGAAACTGTTCTTTGCCTATGTGTTTGACAACGGGACCGACGACGAGTCCAAGGCGGCAGTGAGAAAGAGAAAGAGAGAAGAGCGCAGGAAAAACGCTCAGAAGGGAGCGGCAGTATAATGAAGCTGAAAAAAAGAAAACCTATTTCCGTATTGTTCGAGATCTTGAAATACGCGTCCCTGATATGCGCCACCCTGTGCGCCCTGATCCCGGTCTGTGTGTGCATTCTCACGGCGTTTAAGACCAATGAGGAGTACGCCTCCACATCGGTCCTGGATCTGCCCCAGTCGTTTTTCAACTTTGAGAATTTTGTCATCGCTTTTCAGAAGGCCAACATGCTTCGGGGATTTTTCAACACCGGGATGGTGCTGGTGGTAGTGTTGACAGCCTCGGTGTTCATGGGTTCCATGCTGGCCTATGTGCTGAACCGGTTTAAGTTTCCGGGAAGAGGGATCGTGCAGAATCTGTTTATGTTTGCGGCGCTGTTGCCGGGAATCGCCATGCAGGTGACGATTTATCAGATCATGTACTCCCTGGGTCTGGTGAACCGTCTGGTAGGGTATATGATCGTGCTTATGGGAACGGACATTATCTCCATCTACATCTTCCTGCAGTTTTTCGAGAATCTGCCGGTGTCTCTGGACGAGTCGGCTATCATGGACGGATGTACATATTTCGGGGTGTTTTTCAAGATTTTGTTCCCGCTTTTAAAGCCTGCCATCATAACTTCCCTGCTGCTCAAGGGCGTGAGCGTGTACAATGAGTACTATGCCTCAAATCTGTACCTTCAGTCGCAGGAGCTGAAGACAATCTCCACGGCCCTATACACATTCACAGGGCCTTATGGAAATCAGTACAACTACATCTGCGCAGGCGTTATCATCACCATCATTCCGATCCTGATCCTGTTCCTCATATTCCAGAGGCAGGTGTACGGCGGAATGGCGGCAGGAGCTGTAAAAGGGTAATGAGACATACAGGGGGACAAAACACGTTTTGCCCCCCTGTATCACAATAGCGGAGGTGCGCATGGTAAAGAAGAGACGTTTAAGACCACGAGGAGCGGCCGCCATGCTGGCAGTGATTTTGGCTGCTTCTCCCGCAGGTTCGATGAGTGCTTTCGGGGAGCCGGGGACGGATCCTTCGGAGACGGCGAGAGTGTGGGATTTTGAAGAAGGAGCCCAGGGATGGGTATATGACGACAGCTGGTCAGGGGACAGCTATGAGGGAGAGGGAAGCTGTGAGCACGACCCGTCTAAGGGGATGCTGAAGCTGGAACTGGACTATTCCCTGAACACGGACAACAGCTACAGCCAGACAGGGATCTGCCTGGAAGAGACGGAGGGGATCGACTATTCTCCGTACAAGGCGCTGAATTTTGATCTGTACTATGACCCGTCGGCATTTACCACGGGGAAACTGTCGGTGAGGGCCTTTTCCGACAATATTTTCGGGGATCAGAGCGTGAACATCCAGGAGATACCCGCGGAGGACGCAGACGGGCTGAAGCTGGTGAATCTGTCGCTGAATTGTGACGAGAAATATACCGGTCGGGAGAAACCGGCAAAACTGATGATTTTGCTTGTGGGCGAATACACGGATTACAGAGGAAGCGTGTGGATCGACAACATCACCTTGAGCAACGTGAAAAAGGAAAAATTTCTGGTAGAGTCCACGGTTTTGGCCAAGACCCAGACGGCGGTCTCCAGCGGCCGGGGGGCGCTTACGGTCAACGGAGATTCGATTGACTACGCGGGGGAGATAAAGCTGGCGGATCCGAAGGCGGACGCCTCCACGGCTGCGCTGTACCAGTACCTGAAGGCGGTGGGGGAATCGGACGCCACCCTCTACGGACACATGGAGGACACAGTGCTGAAGGCGGGGGCGGGGGACCTGACAGATTCGGATACAGAGGATATGACAGGTTCACTGGCCGCCATCGTGGGTATGGACTGCGGAGGAGGGTTTGCAGGGTTTGCAGAGAAATACAATCAGCGCCATCCGGGGGAACAGCTGCCGGACACCAACCAGGGGAATATCAGGGCTGCGGCCCTGTTCAGCAACGAGGCTATAGACCGGGGGGCGGTGATCACGCTGTCCAGCCACATGCCCAACTTTTCAGGCACGGTGAAGCTGGAAGGAGAGTTTGAGAACAGCTATGACGGGTTCGATTTTTCGCCGGCGGATTCCTATGTGCTCACCGGCGACTGCATGAACCAGATTCTGCCGGGAGGAGCCTTTCACCAGGCGTTCAGAGCCCATCTGGATCTCATAGCAGATTATGTAAGCCAGGTAAAGGGGCCGGTGCTTTTCCGTCCTTTCCACGAGAATACAGGAAGCTGGTTCTGGTGGGGCAAAGCCTTCTGCGATGCGGAGACTTACAAAAGTATGTATAAATACACGGTGGAGTATCTCAGGGACGAGAGAGATATCCACAACCTGCTGTATCTCTATGGCCCAGGCTCGGAGGCGGCCAGCCTGGAAGAGTACGAGGAGCGGTATCCCGGCGACGAGTATGTAGATCTGGTAGGTTTTGACACTTATGACAACAATCCTGCTCCCGATGAGGAGGGATACACGTTTTTAAAGAACTTTGAGAATACTCTGAAACTGACCGACGCATTTGCCAAAGAACACGGCAAGCTCATGGCGGTGACGGAGACAGGTATGTCATCCATGAAGAGCGGCGGAATCCCGGAGACAGGAAACCGGAGGCCCCGGTGGTACACGGAGATGCTGGACATCATGGTGAAACCGGAATATGACTGCTGTTACTTTATGCTGTGGTCCAACTATGCCAGAAGCGGCGGATACTATACGCCCTTCGTGGTGGAGAGGAGAGAAGGCGGAAAGGTGTTCGGACACGAGCTGCTGGATTCATTTATCTCCATGTACAACCACAAAGGGAGCATCTTTGCCGGCGACCAGGCAGAGGTATTGAAAAGCATCCTGGCAGGCAATCTGACAGACACCACTCTGGTTTCCCCGGAGCAGGTCAGCGGATATATGACGGAGCCTGTGGCGGGCAGCAGAGTCCTGGGAGAGACCAAGCTGGCGGCCAGGCTGAACCGGGAAGCAGGGGAGGCGGAATTCCGCTTGAAAGCCGGCGGCAAGGAGACGGTTATACCGGCCGCGGTGGACGGGAAATATGTGGAGGCTGTTCTGGACGCGGCTGCGGCAGGGGAGCTGGAGCCGGACGCGGACGGTAAGATCGAACTCTACGGAGACGGGGAGAAACTTCAGGAGATTCGGGTTATCTGCAATATAGAGCCTATGGCCGAGGATCCCCTGGTGATCGATACCTTCGACTTTTACGGAGGGCTGACCAATCTTCTCCTGGACAGCTGGAGCACCAACAAGGACAGCGGGTGCGAGATGAGCATCAGCCTGGCTGACGATATGGGAAATGACGGGGAGTATGCCCTGAAGTTTGACTACAAGGAGACCCGGACCGGATGGGCGGGCTGCGAATTCCCCAAGGAGGCGGACTGGTCAGGATGCGACGCGCTGCAGTTCTGGGTGAAGCCCGACGGGAAAAACCAGAAGACCGTGGTGCAGATCAACACCGGAGGCGGCGGTTCCTATGAGGCCTATCTCCAGGAGTACCCGGAGTATGCAGGCACCACATCTCCTATCCTGGTGACCCTGCCTTTCAGTGAGTTCCAGGATAAAAACGGAAAGGGAGTCCTGTCAAAGGAGGCAGCGGCGGGGGTATCCGGTTTTGGCCTGTGGGTCAATGCCATCGGGGATTCACCTGCCATAGACGGCGACGGACTGGTTCAGGGGGCGCTGTACTACGACGATATCCGCGCGGTGGTCTGGGGAAAGACAGAACCGGAGTTCCTGATAAAGGACACGGGGGACGGCAGGGAGGCCGACACGGAAACCGAGGCGGATACGGCTTCCCAGGCTGCGGGGGAAGAAAAAGAAAGCAATAACAGCACAGAAGAGACGGAGACTGCCTCCGGAACAGTGAAGAAGGTTTCTGCCGCATCCTGGCTGCTTCCCATACTTTCGGGAATGGTGGCTTTGGCGGCGGTGGGATGCCTGATGGCCTTGATCATGGAAGGGAAGAAGAAAAAAAGGTGAGGAGGGAAAAATTATGAGGCATTTCTCAAATCTTTGGGAGAGCATGGTGGCGAAACGGTCCATGTCCATGGCGCTCTGTATAGCTCTGGCGGTGACTTCCGGAGGGGTCAGCATGGCCTCTGCCGGACAGCTGATCGAGGAGACCAGAGCGGCAGCCGAGGCGGAAACCCAGGCAGAGCCCGCCGGCGGGACAGCATCAGAGAATATTGGGGAAATGCAGGAATCCGGTGAGGCGAAAGGAGCCGACGAGTCGGGAGCCGCGGCAGAAGAGAGCGGCGGCTCGAGTGAGGCAGAAAGCCAGGAAGAGACAGAGAGTATCCTCGCGGAGGATGAGAAAGAAGAGGACACCCGCTGTCTCCACGAGTTTACAAGTCTGTGGGTAGGTTACGAGTGCAAACTCACCGACTATATAGAAGGGTATGAACCGGGGGACGAGGTTCGAATCCAGCTTTCTTTTAACAAATCAGTCACCAGCCAGATCGGACTTTACATCGACGGGGCCTGGAACTCTTTCAGAGGCGAGGGAAAGAAAAGGAATATCACCCTGGTGCCGGACAGCGATTACCTGAATATTCAGATATCGGATCTGAAAGGGCTTCCCAGCGTGAACCTGACCCATATCTCCGTGGAGATCGTCAGGAAAGGGGAGGCGGACACAGGAACCTATCTCCACAAGTTTACAGGGCTGTGGCAGGGTTACGAGACGAAATTTTCTGATTTTAATCCGGACTATGAGCCGGGTGATCAGGTGCGGGTGACCGTAAACTACAGCAAGTACGTGTCCAGCCAGCTGGGCATGAATATAGACGGCCAGTGGACTTCTCTCACCGGGGACGGTCAGTCCATAACAAGGGAGATGACGCCGGACAATGACTATCTGAACATTCAGATCACGGATATGTGGGCCAACTATAAGATCGGCGTAGTCTCTGTCAGCGTGGATATCCTGAAAAAGGGACCGGGCGTATCGGCCCACGGCGGCGGGCGTCTGGCAAGTACCCGGTACAGTGAGCCGGGGGACTACCTGCTGTTTGCAGGGGAAGCCAACCAGCAGTATGAGACTGACGACGGATGGATTCTGGACTGCGCGGATACGGACTGGATCACCCTGACCTACTCCAGCGCGGCAGAGCATGAGAACTGGGGAATCCTGGGATGGGGAGCCAGCGTGGACGGAGAGTGGGTCAACGGCCCGGGCTACAGCGCGGACAGCGAGGACTCTGCTAAGAAGGTGACACAGACCTTCAGCGTCAAATATCTCAGGAGGATGATGAAGATAACCTCCGAGAGCAATGTATCCTACCTGAATCTTGGAGCTTACAGCGACGGAAAGATCGAGGAACTGACGCTGCATGTAGGTTCGGAGATTCCCAGAGAGGAGTCTATGTTCAAGGACGGGCTGCCCAACCAGTCCTGGGTCTGCGGGGATATCGAGCGGATGCTGGATACGCCAGACGAGAAATACCTGTGTGTGGAGTATATGGGACCCTCCTACGGCCATGAAGGCTGGACGGTGCTCACATGGGGAGCCTCCGTGAACGGAGAGTGGAAAAACGGAAAGAGCTATAAACTTTCGGAGAAAGACTGCACCAGGAAACATGTTGTCAGCATGCGCATGGACGTGTTCCGGAATATGATGGGAATCAGCTGGGATGCCAAAGTGGATTCCATTCAGCTCTCCGCCTACAATGATGTGAGGATCACCAACATATGGATCTCGGATAAGAAGGTGAGCGACCCGGGAGACGAGAAAAAACCCAGAGTGGAGAAGGAGAGCGACTACAACTCACCCAACCGGACTGTTTATAAGGATGTGGCCGATAAGACCGGAGATATCTATCCCCAGAACCTCACCCTGGATTCATGGCAGTGGGGAGACGTGGAAAACTGGGAAGAGATCGTGAAAAAACTGGAAGAGGGAATCTATCTGGTTGTGTCCTATGAGGCAGAAGAAGGGGTGGAACCCAGCCTGCAGTTTACCACCAGCGACGGACAGCAGCAGGGAGTGGCGCCCACCTATGTGAAAGACGGGAAGGCAGTATTTTCCTACAGGGATATCCAGGACGCTCTGGCGTTCTATCTGATTCCCCAGGAGATCAGCAACATGCAGATCAGCTCCGGCGACGGCGAGATGAAAGTCACCGAGGTGAAGGTGGTAAAGCAGGATAAGACTCTGGAAGAGGAGCCCATCGCGGTGCTCACCTCCTCGTGGAGCGGATTTAGCACCAAACTGAGCAAATGGCATTCCGACTACCAGGTGGGAGATACGGTGAAGGTTACGACGGAATTTGATAAGCCGGCGCCCCTTGCCATTGCTTTCAATATAGACGGGAAATGGAATGTGACGGATTATCAGAGTTCGGAAAGTATTTCCAGAACCGGCAGGCCGGACGACGATTACGTGGGCATCCAGCTTGGGGAGCTGCCTTCAAGAGTCAGCCATGTAAAGATCCTGAACATCAAGGTGGAGATTGAGGGAAAACCCAACTTTAACGATATCGTGTCCGTGGAAGGACAGTACGAAGACGGCATGCTGGCCTTGTCTCTGAGGGAAGCGGGAACCGCGGTGCTGACCAAGGAGGAGATCGACAGAGGCGTGAGGGTGGCAATCTCCGTGGAGAACAGTCAGGTCTCCCAGGAGGAGGAGAGCAGGATACAGGCTCTGGCAGAAGGTGAACCGGGGAGCATAAAAATTGCCAGGGCATCGGATATTACCATATATAAGCAGGAAGGCGAAAGCAGGACGGAGGTGACTCAGACCGAGGACCCCATAAAGTTTAAGATGCCTGTTCCGAGAGAACTGCAGGGAAAGGGCTATGAGTTCGCGGTGGTGCGTTTCCACGACCAAGCGGCGGATTTCCTGGAGGATCTGGACGGAAATCCCAACACGGTCACATTTGCCAGCAGCAAATTCTCCAAATTTGTCATCGTGTACGGCGAAGAAGGATGTTTTGACAGCCAGAGCGGCGCCGTCAAGGTGTTCCGGGGGGCATGGAACGGCTTTGACACCACGTTCAGCGCCTACAACAAAGACTACAGGGCAGGAAAGAAGACAAAAGTGACGCTGACTTTTGACGCGGATGTGAAGGCTTATGTGGACTACAATTCTCCGGACTGGACCCGGGCGGAGGGCGAAGGCACAGGTAAAACATTTACCACAGCCGTCACGCCTTCCGACGACAGCCTGTCCATAGGAATCGCCGATATGAACGGAAACAGCACGGTGAAACTTGTCGGTGTGAAAGTGGAACAGGAACAGGAAATCCTGGGCACATTTACGGGAGATAAGAAAGAACTGAATTTCAGCTTCAGCCAGTATCTGGATACATTTGTCCAGGGAAAACCTGTGACGGTGACATTGACGTTTGACAAAGAGGTGACGGCAGGCATCCGGTACAGCAAGGAGGGCGCAGGGACGGCAGAAGAGAAGGGGAATGCACCCGGGAAGACATTTACATGGACAATCACTCCTGCAGACGACAGACTGACTGTGTGGATGCATGATATGAACGGCAATTCGGCGGCGAACCTTCTGAAAATCCAGGCGGTCCAGACCGTGGAGGCGATTTACACCTTTACCCACTCGTGGGGCGGGGAGGACGACACCTACAGCGCTCCCATATCCGGCCACTGCAAGGAGGAATACCAGGTGGGAGACAGAGTGCGGATCACAGCGGTGTTCGACAAGGCCTCCCAGGCGAAATTGATGGTGACTTCCGGCGTGGAGGGAGAAGGCGAGATCACTGCCGTAGGCCCCAGGATCACTCTGGAGACCACTCCCGGCACAGATAACCTGAGCATCCAGGCAGGAGACGACGGCAAGCTGCCTCTGAGGCTTCTGGATGTGACGGTGGAGATTGTGAAGAAGGCGGAACCGGTGAAGGGAATCCACAGGTTTATGGCCGAGTGGACCGGATTTGAGACATCGTTCGGCGCTTACAACAGCGGCTTTGAACCGGGTCTGGAGACTGTGGTGACGCTGACCTTTGACAATGATGTGAAAGCGCAGATCGGCTACAACGGGGAGAACGGCTACACCAACGCGGAGGGAAGCCAGGCGGTGAAGGTCCTCACAAAGACCATCACGCCGGCCAACGATTACATGAATATCCAGATTATGGATATGAACGGGAACGCGGCGGTGAATCTGCTGTCGGTGAAAGTGGAGCAGAAGAAGGACGAGAAACCGAAGCCGGACGAGAAACCGAAACCGGATCTCATCTATGTTTTCAAAAATACGTGGGGTCAGAACGACGACACCTACAGCGCGCCCATATCTGACTATTGCAAGACATATGAAGTGGGCGACCGGGTGAAGATCACGGCCACATTCGACAAGGAATCCACGGCGAAATTGATGGTGAACTCGGATGTGGAGGGAGAGAAGGAGATCCTGTCCGCAGGAAAGAGCATCAGCCTGGAGACGACGCCGACCACGGACAGTGTGAGCATCCAGGCGGGAGATGACAGCAAGCTGCCCCTGGGGCTGGTGAGCGTGACGGTGGAGATTATAAAGAAGGGCGAGCAGGAGAAGCCGGTGGAGGCGATTTACACCTTTGAGCATGCATGGGGGGCGGAGAACGACACGTACAACGCAGCCATATCCAGTCACTGTGAAGGCTATGAGGTGGGGGATCGTGTGAGGATCACGGCCACATTTGACAAAGAGTCCCAGGCGAAGCTGATGGTGAACTCGGATGTGGAGGAAGAGAAGGAGATCCTGTCCACAGGAAAGAGCATCAGCCTGGAGACGACGCCGACCGCGGACAACGTGAGTATCCAGGCAGGGGACGACAGCAAGCTGCCGCTGAAGCTGGTGAGCGTGACGGTGGAGATTGTGAAGAAGGGCGAGCAGGAGACGAAACCAATCTATACTTTCTCGAGCCAGAAGAACCAGGATGGAGGATATGACAGCTATTCCCTGAAGCTGTCAGACTACCTGCCGGACTACGCGGCTGGCGAGGACCAGGTAAAGATTACGGTGGAGCTGAGTTCTGATAAAGGATTTAACGGAATCCTGGAAGGAAACGTGGTGGACGAAACGTCCGAAAACGGCTATAGCTGGAAAAAGGCGAACGACGGAAACAGCTTTGGCTCCAGCGCGACGGACGGGAGAGAGTGTGCGATATTCGAGTGGAGCACGATGCCGTCGGGAGACGCAGTGAGCGTATCCATCTGGTGGATGGCGGACGATTCCACGGGAGTGGATATTGACAGCATCACGGTAGTGAGGGAAGAGAAAAAACCGGAGAAGACCCCGATCCATACTTTTGCGAACCAGAAGAACGCAAACGACGGATATGACAGCTATTCCCTCAAGCTGGGAGAGTACTTAGCAGACTACGCGGCTGGCCAGGATCAGGTAAAGATTACAGTGGAGCTGAGTTCGGACAAAGGCTTCAACGGAATCCTGGAAGGAAACGTGGTGGACGAAACGTCCGAAAACGGCTACAGCTGGAAGAAGGCGAACGACGGGAACAGCTTTGGCTCCAGTGCGACGGATGGGAGAGAGAAAGCGACGTTCGAGTGGAGCACGATACCGTCGGGAGACGAGGTGAGCGTATCCATCTGGTGGATGGCGGACGATTCTGCGGGAGTGGATATTGACAGCATCACGGTAGTAAGGGAAGAGAAGGAACCGGAGAAGACCCCGATCTATACTTTTGCGAACCAGAAGAACGCAAACGACGGGTATGACAGCTATTCCCTCAAGCTGGGAGAGTACTTAGCAGACTACGCGGCTGGCCAGGATCAGGTAAAGATTACGGTGGAACTGAGTTCGGATAAAGGGTTCAACGGAATCCTGGAAGGAAATGTGGTGGACGAAACGTCCGAAAACGGCTACAGATGGGAGAAGGCCAATGATGGGAACAGCTTTGGCTCCAGCGCGACGGACGGGGGAGAGAAAGCGACATTCGAGTGGAGCACGATACCGTCGGGAGATGCGGTGAGCGTATCTATCTGGTGGATGGCAGACGGTTCTGCGGGAGTGGATATTGACAGCATCACGGTAGTGAGGGAAGAGAAGGAACCGGAGAAGACTCCGATCCATACCTTTGTGAACGAGAAGAATGCAGGCGGAGGATATGACAGTTATCCCCTGAAGCTGGGAGAGTACTTAGCAGACTACGCGGCTGGCCAGGACCAGGTAAAGATTAGGGTGGAGCTGAGTTCTGATAAAGGATTTAACGGAATCCTGGAAGGGAATGTGGTGGACCCGGCGTCTGAAAACGGCTACAGCTGGAAAAAGGCGAACGACGGAAACAGCTTTGGCTCCAACGCGACGGACGAGAGAGAGAAAGCCACATTCGAGTGGAGCACAATGCCGTCGGGAGATGCGGTGAGCGTATCCATCTGGTGGATGGCGGATGATTCCACGGGAGTGGACATTGACAGCATCACGGTAGAGAAGGCGGAAGAACCTGCCTTCCTCATATCCCTGACCGACTTTATCTCGAAAGATGACTTAATCCACACATTCACAGAACCGGAAACCATCATTCTGGATCTGGCGGACTACTGTGAGGACTACCGGGAAGGCCAGGAAGTGGCAGTAGATATGGAACTGTTCTCCGACGGCTATTTCCTGGTGATGATTGAGGAGGCGGATGAGACAGACGCCACCGGTTCCAATGCGTTGCGCAGGCGCAGAAAGGCCACGGCCTCCGATGCTGTCAGAGACGGCGGGGACGGAATCTACGAGAGTGACCAGGACGATATGGCCGTGATACGGTGGACAGGAAAACCCAGGTCAGGCCTGATCGCGGTGACAGTGCTGGAGATGGACGGAAGCCAGGTAATCATAGATTACATGAGCGCAGAAGAAAAAAACGATGAGGATGAGGGTGAGACAAAAGCCGGAACATTGTCGGGAACCGAGGCGGCCCTGGCGGAAGAACGTCCCGCCAGGAAAAAGGAAGAAGCAGAAGAATAAAGTTTTAAAAAGGGGCGCCGCGGGGGCGGCGTCCCTTTTCTTAGAAAGCGGCAGACAGATTTGACATTTCTTACAGCTGTCAACCAAACCTGCATGCGCCCGGCTGCGGACTCATAAAGTAAAAGCCCGAGATATAGAAAGGAAGAAATGAGGCATGGGAATTGAATATTTGAAGAATGAAGGATTATTTCGGCTGACTGCCCAGGATACGGAATACGTCATCGGTATTGCCGATGGGGTGTATGTGGGCCATGTTTACTATGGCAGAAAGATAGACGACAGCAGGTGCGGTTATCTTATGAGGACGGATGAGAAACCCTTTGTCCCTTCCAACAATATCAAAGACAAAGGTTCTTTTGCCGATTGTTTTCCGTGGGAATACTCCACATGGGGAGTCGGGGATTACCGGGAGAGCTGTCTGAGGGTGCGCTCCGCCGACGGTTACAGAGGATGCGAGCTGCACTATGAGGGACATCGGATTTTGGACGGCAAGCCGAGACTGCCGGGGCTGCCCGCCACGTTTGAAGCCGGGGGAAAAGAGGGAAAGGCCGCGACGCTGGAGCTGGACTGCCGGGACCATGTTCTGGGGTTGAAGGTGATTTTGCGGTACAGCGTATTTGCGGACAGTCCTGCGGTGGTTCGGAGCGTTGAACTGATCAACGAAGGGCAGCAGCCCCTGTACCTGGAGAAAGTGCTGACAGCCTGCATGGATATGGACGGGGAAGATGTGGATCTGCTTACCCTGGGAGGTTCCTGGGCGCGGGAGCGCCACATGGTGCGCAGACCTCTGTGTTTTGGGAAGCAGATGGTTTCTTCCTGCAGAGGAGAGTCGGGCCACCAGGATCACCCGTTTCTGGCGGTGATGGGACGGGATGCGGGACAGGACAGGGGCGACGTCTACGCCATGCATTTTGTCTATTCAGGCAATTTTGTGGCGGAGGCGGAGCTGAGCCAGTTCGGCAGCGTCAGGATGCTCATGGGCATCAACCCGGAGGGCTTCGAGTGGGTGCTGGGTCAGGGAGAGTCCTTTACGGCGCCGGAGGTGGTGTGCGTCTACTCAGACCAGGGACTTGGGAAGATGACCCGTATTTTCCATGATCTGTACAGGGGGCATCTGATCCGCAGTTCATATCTTCACAAAAAGCGGCCTATTCTCATCAACAACTGGGAAGCAACTTATTTTGATTTTGATTCCCGCAGGCTTCTGGAGATAGCGAGGGAAGCGGCTGAGCGGGGAATCGAGATGCTGGTTTTGGACGATGGGTGGTTTGGACAACGCAATGAGCCTGCAGGCTCTCTGGGTGACTGGAAGGTAAACGAAAAGAAAATCCCGGAAAAACTTCCCTGTCTTGTGGAGGAGGTAAAGAAGCTGGGAATTGAGTTCGGCATCTGGTTTGAGCCTGAGATGGTGTCTCCGGACTCCGATTTGTACAGGGAGCACCCTGACTGGGCTATGCATATACCGGGAAGAGAACCTGTCCAGAGCAGGGCCCAGTACGTGCTGGATCTTTCCAGGCAGGAGGTGGTTGACTATGTCTGGCAGTCTGTTTCGGAAATATTGAAAAGCGCTCCTATTTCTTATGTAAAATGGGATATGAACCGGCAGATGACCGATGTGGGAGGCTGCTGTCTGGGGCGGGAGCATCAGGGCGAACTGTTTCACAGGTATATATTGGGAGTGTATGAGCTGCAGGAGAGGCTTCACAGGGAATTTCCGGATCTTCTGCTGGAAAACTGCGCCAGCGGGGGAGCCAGGTTCGACCCGGGGATGCTCTACTACAGCCCGCAGATCTGGTGCTCCGATGATATGGATGCGGTTGAACGCCTGGCCATACAGGAGGGAACAGCCCTTCTTTATCCTCTGGGGGCCATGGGCGCCCACGTAAGCGCGTGCCCCAATCACATTGTGGGGCGCATCACGCCTTTTGAGACCCGTGGGCATGTGGCCATGGCGGGAACTTTTGGGTATGAGCTGGATATCACCAGGCTGTCGGAAGATGAGAAAAATATGATCCAGGAGCAGGTGGAGATGTACCACCGTTTCCAGCCTTTGGTTCGGGAGGGGGATTATTACCGGATCGCCTCTTGGTCCGAGAATCACCGGTATGACTGCTGGCAGGTGGTGTCCAAAGAAAAGGATGAAGCCCTGGTGACATATGTCCAGGTCCTCGCGGAGCCCAACCAGAGAAGCAGGAAAATATACCTGAAGGGACTGGCCCCGGAGGCGGAGTACCGGCTGGAGGAAGAAGACGAAGAATGCAGGAAGGAGGAGTTCTCCATGCTGGATTCTGACGAGAAGGTTACCCTGCCTTCGATGGACGGGAAGATATATAAAGGGGCCCTGTTGATGTACGGGGGATTGTTGGTTCCCCGGATGAAAGGCGATTTTGTCAGTGTGATGTACCATTTTACCAGGGTGGGATGATATAGAAAATAAGAAGATGAGGAGGATATATGGATATGAAACTTATTGCGCCCGAGATTAAAAATATGCCGTGGCAGGAGCAGGAAAAAAAGCCTGAGAATGCGCCGGTGTGGAGATACAGGGACAATCCTGTGGTGGGGAGAAACCCAATAAAGGGAGTGAGCAGGATATTCAACTCCGCCGTGGTACCCTTTGAAGACGGATTTATCGGTGTGTTCCGGGGAGAGCAGGTCAACGGGGTGCCCTACATCTATCTGGGGAGAAGCAAAGACGGCATCCGCTGGGATTTTGAGAAAGAGAAAATTCATTTTACAGATGAAGACGGACGGGAGTTTATGCCCCCATATGCCTATGACCCCAGGCTTGTGAAGGTGGAGGACACCTACTATATTATGTGGTGTCAGGATTTTTACGGGGCAGCCATCGGCATGGCAGTGACAAGAGATTTTAAGTCGTTTCAGCGGTTGGAAAATCCGTTTCTCCCGTTTAACAGAAACGCGGTTCTGTTTCCCAGAAAAGTAGGGGGGAATTTTATGCTTCTGTCCCGCCCCAGCGACAGCGGCCATACGCCCTTCGGAGACATTTTTCTCAGCGAGAGCCCGGACATGACATACTGGGGGAAACACCGCCATGTCATGGGAAAAGGGGAGGAGTGGTGGCAGTCCTTAAAAATCGGAGGCGGGGCGGCGCCTATCGAGACCGATGAAGGGTGGCTGCTTTTCTATCACGGAGTCAGCAGCACCTGCAACGGGTATGTGTACAGCATCGGCGGCGCCATCCTGGATCTGGACAATCCTTCGATCGTCAGATACCGGTGCGAGGATTTCCTCCTGACTCCGGAGGAGTGGTACGAGGAGAGAGGATTTGTGGCAAATGTCTGTTTCCCATGCGCCACACTCTGCGATCCGTCGGACGGGAGAATCGCCATCTACTACGGCGCGGCTGACAGCTACATCGCGCTGGCATTTACAAGAGCCGATGAGATCGGAGCTTATATCAAGGAGCACAGCAGGCTCATGGAAAGCGACAGGGAGACCGGACGCAGATAAGGGGAGGCATATGATGGAAGGATTGGAAGAGAGGGCGGCCAGGGAGTATGAAGCATGGCTGGGGTCGCCGGTGTTTGACCAGGAGACGAAAAAAGAGCTGGAGGCTCTCAGGGGCGATGAGCAGGAGATCACGGACCGTTTTTACCGGGAGCTGGAGTTTGGAACCGGAGGCCTGAGAGGAGTGCTGGGGGCAGGCACCAACCGGATGAACGTGTACACGGTGAGGAAAGCGACCCAGGGTCTTGCCAACTATATCAACAGGGAGAAGGCAGGAGAGAGAGGGGCGGCCATCGCTTTCGATTCCAGACACGGATCTCCGGAATTTGCCCGGGAGGCGGCTCTGTGCCTGGCGGCAAACGGTATCCGCGCATATGTGTTTGAGTCCCTGCGGCCCACGCCGGAACTGTCCTTTGCCCTCAGGGAGCTGGGGTGCGCGGCGGGGATTGTGGTGACGGCCAGCCACAACCCGCCGGAATACAACGGCTACAAGGTGTACTGGGAGGACGGGGCGCAGATCACCGCCCCCAGAGACAAGGAGATCATACGGGAGGTCAACGGCATTGCCGATTACAGCCAGGTGAGAACTATGGATTTTCAGGAGGCAAAAAGCAGGGGGCTCTATCAGGAGATCGGGCCCGAGATCGACAGCCGGTACATGGAGGAGCTGAAGAAGCTGGTGCTTCACAAAGAGATCCTTGCAGAGCAGGGGCGAGACATGAAAATCGTCTACACCCCCCTCCACGGCACGGGAAATCTGCCTGTGCGGCGGATCCTCAGGGAGCTGGGGTTTGAGCAGGTGTTTGTGGTTCCGGAACAGGAACATCCCGACGGAGATTTCCCCACGGTCAGCTATCCCAATCCGGAGGATCCAGAGGCCTTTGCCCTGGCTCTGGGGCTGGCCGGGCAGGTGGAGGCGGATGTGGTTCTTGCCACGGATCCGGATGCGGACCGGCTGGGAATCTACGCCAGGGACAGGGACACCGGGGTATACCGGCCGTTTACGGGAAACATGTCGGGTATGATCATCATGGAATACATTCTGTCTCAGAAAAAGGAACTGGGCCGGCTTCCGCCGGACGGGGCGGTGGTGACCACGATCGTGTCGGGAAAGATGTCCCGGGCCATAGCGGAGGCCTACGGCGTGGAGCGGATCGAGACTCTCACAGGCTTCAAATACATAGGGGAACAGATCAAGTTTTTTGAGCAAAACGGCGACCGTCGGTTTCTCTTCGGCTATGAGGAGAGCTACGGCTGCCTGACGGGTACTCACGCCAGGGATAAGGACGCGGTGGCGGCGGTGGCCATGCTGTGCGAGGCGGCCGCCTACTACCGGTCAAAGGGGTTGACCCTGTGTGAGCAGATGGACCTGCTTTTTGAGAAATACGGATATTTCCGGGAGGGCCTGTCCACGGTGACCATGAAGGGAGTGGAAGGCGCGGGAAAGATACAGAGTCTTTTGGAGGAACTGCGAAGGAATCCGCCGGAGAGAATCGGGGAGTACAAGGTGGAGAAGTTCAGGGATTATGAGAAGGGGACAGTGCTGGACTGCAGGACAGGAGAGACGGCCGGCGCAGGGCTTCCCCGCTCCAATGTGCTGTATTTTGACCTGGAAAGAGGTGCCTGGTGCTGTGTCCGCCCGTCGGGGACAGAGCCGAAGATGAAGATCTACATGGGAGTCAGGGGAGACAGCAAAGAGGACGGGGACAGGCAGCTGGAGAGCCTGGCCAGGGCGGCTGCGGGGCTGGCAGGGGAGCTGATGTGCTGACAAAGAATGCGGGGGAGGCCAGCCGTCCCTATTGGAAGAAAAAAATTCTGGGGCTGGGCTCTCCGAAGCTGGATCGGGTGAGCAGGCTGGGGCATCTATGACGACTCTCCCGATATGGACAGGGCCATCGCCGTGAGCGACGCCTACTATGGAGACTGGAGTTCCGTCGTGCATCTGTACCAGACTACGGGGAAACCGATTATGATACAATCTGTGGATGTTTGATACAGCCATATGGCTGCGGGGCCGGGGAGGCAGAGCCGCAATGAACAGACCAGGCAGGCCCTGCAGTGAGGCAATCAAGGAGATACGCAGTGTTTCACAGAGAAACATCGGCATAAAACAGAAAGTGAAATTTAAAGCAGAATCTCAAATTGTTGATTTTAGTTTCTTGCATAAACTCAAATAAAATGGTAAAATGTTAAATATATAGGAGGAGAAACTAAAATGACATCAGAAGAATTTGCTGAATTATTAAATAAAATCCAAAATCTGAAATGTGAGACACAGACATTGGAGTTAAAAAGCGCGGCAGGGGGATGCCCTAAAAAACTTTACGACACCTTGTCCGGCTTCTCCAATCAGGATGACGGAGGCATTATCGTCTTTGGCATTGATGAAGAGCAGGATTATGAGGAAAACGGAGTTTATGATGCCCAGGATCTTCAGAAGAAGGTAAATGCCCAGTGCCTGCAGATGGAACCGGCGGTGAGGCCTCTTTTGACAATACTGGAAAAAGAGGGAAAGAGCTTTGTGGCGGCAGAGATCCCAGGCATGGATCTGGCGGAGCGGCCCTGCTATTACAGGGGGTCGGGAAGGTTAAAGGGATCTTTTGTGCGGATTGGCGACAGCGATGAGCCTATGACCGAGTATGAGATCTACAGCTATGAGGCATTCCGGAAGAAATATCAGGACGATGTGAGGCAGGTGCCCAGGGCAGCCTTTTCTTCTCTGAATCAGGAGGCGGTGGAAGATTATATCCGGCAGCTGAAGAGGGGGAAACCCAACTTGGCCGGTCTGCAGGATACAGATATCTGTGAATTGATGAGCATCACCAGGAAGGGACAGGTGACACTGGCTGCAGTTATGCTGTTCGGCATGTTCCCCCAGGCCTATGTTCCCCAGCTGTGTGTGACGGCAGTCGTGGTTCCGGGGACTGAGTTGGGAGAGACAGGTGTTCTGGGCGAACGGTTTCTGGATAATCAGAGGATTGAGGGAACCATCCCTCAGATGCTGGAAGGAGCATTGGCATTTGTGAGAAAAAATATGAGAACCAGAACTATTATCAGACAGTTCGACGGGAAGAGGGAGGACAGGACGGACTATCCCATGGCGGCGGTGAGAGAGGCGGTGATCAATGCCTTGGTACATCGGGATTACAGCTTTCAGACTGAGGGCATGCCGATCCAGATTCTTATGTTTGAGGACAGGCTGGAGATCCGTAATCCCGGCGGAATCTACGGCAGGATCCGGTGCGATCAGCTGGGCAAAGTACAGCCGGATACTCGTAATCCGGTGCTGGCCCTGGCTCTGGAGATCTTGGGCGTCACGGAGAACAGGTACTCGGGGATCCCCACCATCAGGAGAGCTATGGAGGAGTATGGCTTGAGAGAGCCGGAATTTTCCGATCAAAGAGGCAGCTTTGTGGTTCGGTTTTACAGGGAGCCGGAGAAAAAGGCTTCTGTTTCCGACCCGCAGTATGAGGATGTGAAAAATCTGCTGCTATTCTGCAGAACTCCCAGGACCAGAAAGGAGATCTGTGAATATCTGGGTCTTACCTCCGTTTCCTATGCCATCGGCCGGCATGTGATGCCTCTGGTGGAGCAAGGGATGATGTCCATGAGCATACCGGAAAAACCTAAGAGCCAAAGGCAGTTGTTTTATACGAATTCAGAGGGCCAGCAATAAATTGCGAAATAATGAAAAATAAGGTATGGACAACGGGATGTCTCAGGTGGGGCGTCCCGTTTTTACGCGCAGGTCTCCGAAAGGGGTATTGCCGCCTGTGGGCGGGGGCCGCGGGTTGAGTAAGGGAAAATCCTCCTATCTAAGATGATAACTTTTCGGAATCTTAAGCCCTGATTTTATAAGGCTTTCAGACCCTTATTTCAAAAAATCACCCACTTTTTTTCAAAAAACGCTTGACAAATCGCTCAAAATTTGCGGCGAAGCCGATTGAG
>CATLBR010000010.1 GCA_949879795.1 uncultured Hungatella sp. | reverse complement strand
ACCCTGCACCCTCTATTTTCGTACCAGATACAGAGAAATGTCCATCTCCCTGGCTCATTCACCTGAGATATAAACTTTAAATTCCTTGATTTTTTAAGGAAAATCACTTGACAATATAGGGAGGAGAATATGATGAAGAGATTAGGGAAAATAAAGTGGATCGCTGCAGTGCTGTCCTTAAGTCTGATCAGCGGATGCGGGACACCTTCGGGACAGGAGAACAAAAAAGGGAAGGAACAGGTGAGCCTTTATGACAGAGGGCTTCGGCTTGTGGAGCGGATGGATACCATGGCGGAGTCTGAGAACTACTGGAACATGATGACATCCTCCCAGGAGATGGCTGCGGTTATAAAGGAGATCGGGGCTCAGGATTACTCGGCTCCCAGGGCGGTATACCAGGTAAGTCTGTCTGAAAACAGCATGGATCTTCTGAAAGAATTTTTGGGAGGTGACTCTTCGTACGATGAACTTCCGGAGGAACTGAGGGAAGAGCTGGAGGATCGCCTGGCCTCATCCATCTCCACCAGGTTCAGCGCCATGGCGGGAACGGAGATGTTGGCGGCCGCCAGCGTACTGGCGTCCAGTGACCACTTTATCGACAGCAGCCTGACGGAGAATCTGACCTATTTTTATATCTATGACAACGGATATTGGGGCGCGGTGACGTTTCTGCCTTACGAAGACGGTATTGTCCACGCCTCCGGGCTGATGATCAAAAGCGATGTGTTTGGTGAGGCAGGTGAGGAGGAATTGTTTCAGTGGTTTACGGAATACGGAGGCCTTTTGGAGGAGGACATCTCAAAGGTTTCCCCGTAGAGCCGATTCGGGCAAAAATAAAATATATTTTTAAGAAATAATCTGCGTCATCCTGGGCATGATAAGCCTGTAAGTTGTACTTTAATATTGCAGGAGGAAATTATCATGACAAAATTGGATTGTAATGTAACAAACTGTCTCCATAACTGTGACAACCGCTGCTGCAAGCAGGCTATCATCGTGGACGGAAGCAAGGCGAAAGACTGCTGCGACACCTGCTGCGGAAGTTTTGACGAGAACAAGGACGGATCTTTCCACAATCTTTTTAAAACGCCGGAGAGCCGTTTGGAAGTTGACTGTGAGGCGGTAAACTGTGTCTACAACAGAGACCGCCACTGCGAGGCGGACCACATCGGCATCGCAGGTGACGGGGCATCTGATGCCAGCCATACGGAGTGCGCCACATTTCAGATGAGATAGGGAAGCAGGAGAGCCGGGAGATGCCGAAAGAGGAAAATCTTCCGGCTCTTTGCAGTTAATTGTGATTGCGCGGGTGAGAAATTCGTTGTATCATTGATTTGGGAAGGTTATATTTCTGGAAGGGAGGGACATATGAGCAGACAGGAAAAATACGTGGAAGCCCTGAACAGTGAAGGATTATTTGAGAACCCGGGGCACAGGACACGTTTTAAGGAACTGCTGGACTGCTACAGCCAGTACCCGTTTTTCAACAGCGGGCTTTGTAAATGCATGTATCTGTCCGCATGGGACGAAGAACATTTTGCCATCATACTGGAGGTGTTGACGGAGCTGGCTCTGGGCAGAGAGCGGAATACGGAGGAGATGAGGATCCAGGGGGATGCTCTGGCTCGGGAGCATATGGGAGGAGAGTACTATGTATATCAGCTGTCCAACGCCTTTCTGGATAACCGGGAGTTTGTTATGGAGGAGGGCACGGTCCTCTCTGAAGAATTTCAGCACATTATCGGGCAGGCTCTTAGGGCCGCCAGGCTGATCGATCAGGTTTAAGATTAAGTACATAATCAGAATTGATATCGTAAGAAATCTTTATGGTTCTTTAATAGTTATTTCCTTCCAGATAGGATATAATGGTTTTGCGCCTTGAAGGAGACAGAGAGGCGTGAAAATGAGAGAATTGTAAAGGAGACAGTTATGAGAAAGAACATTACAGTATTGACGGCGGGGGTCGTTGCGACCATGTTGATCGCGGCCGGCTGCGCGGGACAGTCAGACAACAATCATACATCTACCCAGGAGACGTCGGCACAGACCGAGACTCCGGCACAGACTACCGTTTCCCCGGAGACCGAATCCTCTAAGAATCAGGAGGAAGACACAAAGGCGCAGGAAGAGGAGAGCAGGGAGGAGGCGTCGGACAGCGGCTCAGGAGAGATATCGGAGAAATTGACAATTCCTGTGAAGATCTGGGGAGAGATCACGGAGGTTGGCGACGGGGTTATCCATGTGGACAATCAGTCGGAGAATTCCTCCAAGGGAGAGATCATCCTCACCATTGACCCGGAGAATACACTGATTCTGGACGGGGAGAACGGGTTTCCCGTAGAGCTTGAGAAGATTGAGACGGGAACTTTCGAGGCTTATATCGGACCTGCCATGACCATGTCTCTGCCGCCCCAGACCACGCCCGTGATGGTGATTGTGAATATTCCCGAGGATACCCCTGCGGCTCAGTATGTCATCGCCGCGGAGTCGGTTGAAGATAAGGACGGCGGGAAGACTCTTACGGCAAAAGACGGCACGGAGTACGCCCTTTCTCAGGAAGTGTCCGTCATACCCTTCCTCACCAAGCAGTATGTGACTCTGGAGGACATCGCAGAGGAGTCCCGGCTTCTGGTGTGGCTGGGAGACGACGATACCGTGGAGAGAATCGTTCTCTTTAATCCGTAAAGCAGCCGGACAGGACGGTCTTTTTGTGGGAAGGCAGAAAGGCTGTGAGATGTTTTTGAGCGAAAGGTGGAGCTATGGAAAGATCGTTGGAACAGGAAGTCCGGAAGCTGGTGACGGATATTCTGGAGGATTATAAAGGAAATCGGGCTATCGACCGCATGGAGGATTTCTTGGATCAGCCGGATAAAGATGTGATTATCAACATTGTAAACAAGATGCTGAGAATCCTCTTTCCGGGATATTACAGAGACCGCACATACCGGGTCTACAACGCGGCCAGTCAGTTGTCGCTGCAGATCGAGGACGTGATGTATTATTTAAACAGAGAGATAGCCAAGGTTTTGAAGTACAGCTCTGATGGGACGAGGGACAGTGAGGAGATCACTATCGCGTTTTTAAAAAAGATACCGTCTGTCAGGGAGTATCTGGAGACGGATCTGGAAGCGGCTTTCGACGGAGATCCTGCGGCGGCTAGCAAGGATGAGATCATCCTGTCCTACCCGGGGATGCTGGCTATCACGGTGTACCGCATGGCCCATGAGCTGCATCTTCTGTCGGTGCCTCTGATTCCCAGAACCATGACCGAGTACGCCCACAGCGTGACAGGGATCGATATCCATCCGGGAGCCACTATAGGAAAATACTTTTTTATCGACCATGGAACCGGCATCGTGGTGGGAGAGACCACGGTCATCGGGGAACATGTGAAGGTGTATCAGGGTGTAACTCTGGGAGCGTTGTCCACAAGCGGTGGACAGCGTCTGAAGAACAAAAAGAGACATCCTACCATAGAGGATTATGTGACCATCTATTCCAACGCGTCCATACTTGGGGGCGAGACTGTCATCGGCAGAGATTCTGTCATCGGCGGAAACTCGTTTATCACCAGGTCTGTGGCGGCGGGAAGCAGGGTGAGTATCAAGAGTCAGGAGTAGAAATTATGTTAAATGATCGGTGGGTTTTTAGAGAAGACGTCAAGACTGAGTGTGTGGGAAAGGGCGTTGTGAGAAGAGTGCTTGCTTACAGCAAAGATCTGATGTGTGTGGAGAACACATTTGCCGAGGGAGCCGTGGGAAGCCTGCATCATCATCCTCACACCCAGATCACCTATGTGGTCAGCGGGGTTTTTGAGTTTGAGATCGAAGGGGAGAAGCGGATCGTCAAAGGCGGAGACACTATGCTCAAACTTGGCGGAGTGGAGCACGGATGTGTCTGTTTGAAAGAAGGCGTTCTCCTGGATATATTTAATCCCATGAGAGAAGACTTTGTGTGACAGAAAAGCAGTACGGGCGGCCAAAAAAGGCCGCCTTTTTTCGATTCTATTATCCTGAAAACATTATATTTATGGGAAAAGGGGTTGCATATGAGAATGAAATGAGGTAAACTGTACTAGTACAGTTAATACACTAACCGCAAAAAATTATGAAGTTGAAAGAGTCTGTCTGTCGTTATAGTAGTCAGAGACAGACGTATACGCGGGAAAGGGGAGCAAAATGGACGAGAACAATAAGATGCAGGAGAGCCAGAAGATAAAGGACACGGAAGAGGAAATCAGACTTAAACAGGAGGAAGAGCAGTTCGAGGCGGAGCTGGCGGAATTGATGAAGCCTGATCAGCCAGGCAAGAGGAGAAAAAAGAGAAAGCAGAGAGTGGGAAGACGGTGGAGCGGAAAGAGAACTGTTGTCATGGCGGCCGTGGTGGTTTTGGCGGCCGCGGGGGCCTTTAAGGTTTTTGGAGGGAAGAAGGAGATGCCGGTTATGGTGGGCACGGCGGCGCTCACCAGGGGAACTATACAGTCGGAGCTGACTATCAGCGGTCCTGTGTCGGGAACTGACAGCGTAGACGTGGTGTCCAACCTTCACGCAGAGGTGACTGAGATCCAGGTGAAGGAGGGCGACCGGGTGGAACAGGGGCAGCTTCTGGCGGTCATCGATGACAGTGATGTGAGAAAAGAGGTAGATATGGCTCAGAATGCCTATGACCTTGCGGTTTCTACATACAATGAACAGCAGCTTCTTGCGGAGAACGGCTATGCCGGGGCGCAGCAGCAGCTGGAGGCGGCCCGGAGGGAGTACGACAGGACCAGCGTGCTCTATCAATCGGGAAGTATGTCCCAGCTGGAATGGGAGACGGCCAGAGATAAGCTGAGGGAAGCCGAGAGACAGGTAAAGACTTTTACAGTGGAAAACGGGAGGGCGGTAGCCAACGAGTCCTATGCTCTGCAGATGAAGAACGCTGAATTCGAGCTGGAAAAGAAGAAAGAGCAGCTGGAGGATACGCAGGTAACCAGCCCTATAGCGGGCACCGTGGTCCGTGTCAATACCAAGGTGGGGCGGTTCGCGGACAAGATCGAGGACGACAAGCCCATGTTCATCATTGAGAATCTGGATTCCCTGGAGATGAAGGTCAGTGTCAGCGAGTACTCTATCGGCAATATTCGGGTAGGGCAGGAGGCTGTGATCACCGCCGATATATTAAACGGGGGCACAGTTGCCGGCCAGGTGACAGCCATCTCCCCCACAGGGGAGGAGAAGGGAGGAGGTTCCACAGAGAGAGTGATTCCCACTACCATAGAGATTACGGAGACGGAGAGCCGTCTGATGGCAGGGATCACAGCCAGGGCGAAGATTATTCTGGATGAGGCCGAGGACGCGTGGATCGTTCCCATCTCCTCAGTTTTGGAGACGGGAGACGGAACTTTCGTGCTGACGGTGGAGCAGAGTGTGATCCGGTGGATTGCCGTGGAGAAAGGCGTGGAGAGCGATATTCAGATGCAGGTGATCCCTGTGGAGGAAGGAACTCTCCGGGAAGACATGGGAATCGTGACAGCGCCTTATGAGGGCCTGGCCGAAGGAATGAGCGTTGTGGAAAACAGGGCCGGAAGGTAGGTGTATTATGGCGGAGGAATTGATTCGGCTGAAGGATCTGGTGAAGATCTATGATACAGGGGCCATTAAAGTTCTGGGACTTAAGAGGATTAATCTGACCATCAACAGAGGAGAGTTTGTGGCCATCATGGGGAAGTCGGGATCAGGCAAATCTACACTCATGAATATACTGGGATGTCTGGACCGGCCTTCCATGGGGCACTATTATTTAGACGGCATTGACGTGGCGTCCATGACGCCAAACCAATTGTCGGAGATACGAAACAAGAAGATCGGATTTGTATTTCAGTCTTTTAACCTGATCTCCAGGACGTCGGCTCTAAAAAATGTAGAGCTGCCTATGACCTATGCCAGAGTGGGAAAAAAGGCGAGGCGGGAGAGGGCTCTGAAGCTGCTGGACAGGGTAGGGCTTTTAAGCAGGGCTCAGCATCAGCCTAACGAGCTCTCGGGAGGACAGAGACAGAGGGTGGCCATTGCCAGGGCGCTGGCCAATGAACCGCCGCTGATCCTGGCAGATGAACCTACGGGCAATCTGGATACGGCGGCGTCGGAGGAGATCATGGGACTGTTCTCGGATCTTCACAAGGAGGGTGCCACGGTTGTGGTGGTCACCCATGAGGAGAATATCGCGGAGTTCACGGACCGGATTATCCGTTTTCAGGACGGGCTGGTGATCAGTGACGAGACGAGAGGGGGAGAGGGAAGTGCTGTTTGAGAATATGAGTATGGCGTTTTCTGCCATTCGGGTCAACAAGATGCGGTCATTCCTGACCATGCTGGGAATCATCATTGGCATCGGGGCGGTTATTTCTATAGTCTCTATCGGAGATACCATGAGAAGTCTGTTTGCAGATTTGTATAAAGATGTAGGGGTGACCCAGGCTTATCTGTGTGTGGGGTATTGGATCGACGACAGGAGGATGAGCGACTATTTTACTCTGGATGATCTGGAGAGAGTGAGAGAGGTGTTCGGTGACTCTGTAACTTATATAGACAGTGCTGCCTCCACAGGGGCTGAGGCGGTCAACAAGAAAACCAAGGTGAATTTTGACTTTACGGGGATTGATTACAATTATATCGATGTGCAGCCTGTGGATATGGTTTATGGAAGGTATCTGAATGAGGGAGACGTGCTGGGACGGAAGAAGAGTGTGGTCATGGATGTGGACAGCGCCATGCTGCTGTTTGGGATGGAGAATGCGGTGGGGCAGACGTTCCGGACGGAGCTGTATGGAAATGTGGATGAGTTTACGGTGGTGGGGGTGTATAAAAAGGAGATGAGCCCGTTCCAGGCGCTGATGATGGGAGGACGGTCGGACCGGGGGTCCGCGTTTATTCCGTACACTTTGCTCACATGGCCCAATGACTATTTTTATTATCTGCGTTTGTTTGCCAGCGAGGATGTGGAACTTAATGAATTTTTTGATCAGCTGAAGGCTTATGTGGCCAACATTAAGGGGAGAAATCCGGAAGATATGTATATGGAGACGGCTATGGAACAGATGAACTCCGTGGATACGGTCATGGGCGGACTGTCGGCGGCAGTGGGGGGAATTGCGGCGATTTCTCTGCTGGTGGGGGGAATAGGGATTATGAATATCATGCTGGTATCGGTGACGGAGAGAACCAGGGAGATCGGAATCAGGAAGTCGCTGGGGGCGAAGACTAGAGATATTTTGATACAGTTTTTGACGGAGTCAGCGATTTTGTCGGCTTGCGGGGGGATTATCGGGATCTTGATCGGTGTCGGGCTTGTGTCGGGGATCGGAATGGCTTTTGGAATCGGGGCAGTGATCAGGCCGTCGGTGGTGGTGCTGGCAGTGTCGTTTTCGGCGGCGGTGGGAGTGTTTTTTGGACTGTATCCTGCGTCTAAGGCGGCTAAGGCGGATCCGATTGACGCGTTGAGGTATGAGTAGAAGGATGAGATGAGGACGGGGAGGGAGGAATTGGGGGGCGGGCTGGCTCGGCCCCGGAGGGGCGAGCGGCGCTTTGGGGAGGGGAGGGATGGGAGGGGGGAGTCCGCAGTGCCGCGAGATGGCGCGTAGCGCCATCTCGCTCCTCGGGCTTCGCCCTATGGAAAAATAAAAGTACAAATGGTTTTACGTGAGCAAGCTCCCGACAACCGTTTGTACTTTTATTTTTCCGCACTGCTCATTGCCAGCGTGGAAAATTTGTGCTATACTTACTTAGATATTGTTTTTTTGTATTTGGCTGTGGGTGGTGAGATGTAGATGTTGAATGAGGAAAAGATAAAGTTGATGACCAGTATAGGAATGTTTGAGAAGCGGGAGGGGCGGAAGATTTTTCTGGTGAACCGGTTTTTCAGGGAGGACTATATTGGGCGGTATGTTTTGAGGTCTTTTTTGGGGTTTACTTTCTGCTGGCTGCTGGGGACGGGGCTGGTGGTTCTTTATAAGGCGGAGGCTCTCCTGGAGTCGCTGGATTTCAGCAAGATTCAGGACAATCTCAGCCTGTATGTGACGGCTTATGTGGCAGGGCTGGTGGTGTATCTTTTGATTACCTGCGTGGTGTACTGGAGAAGGTACGAGTATGCTAAGAGGGGGATGAAGGTGTATGCTGCAAAGCTCAGAAGACTGGAGAAGCGCTATGAACTGCAGGGGAAAACTGGGCAGGGAGGTAGAAGGCTATGATGGCTCTGTTGGTGTTCAGGGAGAAATTGAGATCGTTTTACGGGAAATATGACGCGTTTATCATCCCGTTTGTGAAGTTCGGACTGGGACTGGCTGTGTTTTTTATGCTGAATATCAATGTGGGATTTATGGCTAAGCTGAAGAATCCGGTGATTCCTGTGGTGCTGGCTCTGGCTTGTTCTTTTCTGCCTTACGGGGTCATATCGTTTCTGGCAGGTCTGGTGCTCCTGGGACATGTAAGCAGTGTGTCCATGGAGATGACGCTGATACTTGCGGTTCTGCTGGTGATGGTGTCGATTTTGTACTACGCCTTTCAGCCGGGAGACAGCTACCTGCTGCTGCTGACACCTGTTTTTTTCTATCTCAGGATTCCCTATGCCATTCCTATTCTTGCGGGGCTTTCCGGCGGGCTGTCGGGGGTGATTCCCGTGAGCTGCGGCGTATTTGTGTACTATATTATGCAGTATGTCAAACAGAATGTGGGGGTTTTGACCAACGACGCGTCGGTTGACATTATCCAGAAGTATGTTCAGCTTGTAAAAAATATCATCTCCAACAATCAGATGCTGCTGATGATTGCCGTCTGTGCGGCGGGGATTCTGGCGGTGTATCTGATTCGGATCCTGTCGGTGGATTACGCGTGGCATATCGCGATTGTGACAGGAGCACTGGTACAGCTTGCGGTGATCTTTATAGGCGATTTTGTATTCGACATTTCTACGTCCGTCATAGAACTGCTGGCAGGGAGTATGGTTTCGGTGCTGATAGCGCTGGTGTATAATTTTTTTATCTTTGCTGTAGACTACAGCCGGACAGAGTATCTTCAGTTTCAGGATGACGACTACTATTATTATGTGAAGGCAGTTCCGAAGATTACCGTGTCGGCGCCGGATGTGAAGGTGCAGAAGATCAATTCGTCCAAGAACCGGAGAGTCAGAGAGTTTCCGGAGAGGTAACCGCGGGCAGGCGGGAGGGAAGACAGCTGTGAGATCGAGAGACAGCTGTGGAAAGTGAAAGAAAAGGAGGTGGGAATATGGCAGATATCCTTACCATGCTGCACAGCTGGATGTCTTTTTTACCAAAGATTACATACATGAATATAGTAGAGATCATTATTATCGCGTTTTTGATCTATGAGATTCTCCTTTGGATAAAAAACACCAGGGCATGGACACTGCTGAAGGGAATTGTCTTTATTTTGGGATTCGCCATGTTCACATATATATTAAAACTGGATACAATCATGTGGATTCTGGAAAAGACGGCTCTGCTGGCGACCACGGCTCTGGTTATAATTTTCCAGCCGGAGCTGAGAAGGGCTTTGGAGCAGCTGGGGAGCAAGAATTTAGTCAGCGTGTTTCTGCCCTTTGACGACAGCAAGAGAGACACGGGATTTACGGAAAAGACAGTGAATGAGCTGGTGAGGGCTTCCTTCGAGATGGCAAAGGTCAAGACAGGAGCCTTGATGGTCATTGAAAAGGGATCTCCTCTGAAGGATATCGAGAGGACGGGGATTGTGGTTGACGGTATTGTCACCAGCCAGCTTCTGATCAATATTTTTGAGCACAATACGCCTCTTCACGACGGTGCGGTGATCATCCGCGGCAACCGTGTGGCGGCGGCAACCTGTTATCTGCCCCTTTCTGACAACGGCAGCATCAACAAGGCCCTGGGAACCAGGCACCGGGCGGCGGTGGGGATCAGCGAGGTGGCAGACAGTCTTACCATCGTGGTTTCCGAGGAGACAGGCCGTGTGTCACTGGCAGAACACGGGAACCTGAGGGCAGTCGGCGACGCCCAGTCTCTCAACAAGATTCTGACTGAGTATTTTGTCCAGGAAGAATCATCTGCCAATCGTTTCAGGATTTGGAGAGGAAGGCTGAAAGATGAAAGAAAAACTGACAAATAATCTGGGACTGAAATTTCTGTCCATCGGCCTTGCCATTTTCGCGTGGTTTATGGTAGTCAATGTGGTGAACCCCCTGGTGGTGGATTCTGAGGAAGTCCCTGTGGAGATGATCAATGAAGACATTCTGAGCAGGGCCAACCTGACTTACGAGATTATCGGGAAAAAGACAGTGACTGTCACCTACGAGGTGAGGACCAGGGACCGGTATAAAGTGTCATCCAGCGATTTCTACGCCAGCGCGGATCTGGCCAATCTCTACGACGTGACAGGCTCTATCCCGGTGAATGTGGAGATCATCAACCGGGATGCCAGAGGTCTTATCGAGGGCGCCGTGACAGTGAAGCCGGGAGTAGTTCGGATTCAGACGGAGGAGCTGCAGAGAAAGCGGTTTGATGTGGTTCCCGATGTCAGCGGTGAGGCGGAGGAGGGCTATGCCATCGGAAACGTGATGGTGAGGCCGGAGTATGTCTATATCACCGGCCCTGTATCGGTGGTAGGACAGATCAGCTCGGTAGGAACGGAGATCGATGTGTCGGGTATTGAGACCGACGTTTCAGGGAGCAGCAGGGTGATTCTGTATGATGCCAACGGCAATGAGCTTGCCGATTTGAAAGACCAGGTGAGCTTGAGCCGCACGGAGGTGGATTACCAGGTAAGCGTTCTGAGAGTGAAGAATCTGAGCCTTGATTTCCAGGTGAGCGGAGAGGTGGCTGACGGATACCGGTTCACGGGAGTGGACAGTGACGTGAGGACCATCTCGGTGGAAGGAATGAAGTCGGCGCTGGCCTCCCTGAGCATGATTACGGTTCCGGGGGAACTGCTGAATGTGGACGGCGCTACAGGAGATGTGACTGTAGAGGTTGACTTAAATGAGCTTTTGCCTGATAATGTAAGTATGGCGGCCGCGTCTGCCACAGAAGCCATGATCACTTTGAGAGTGGAAAAGCTGGAGGATAGAAGCGTCGTGTTTAATACCCGCAGGCTGACCGTGACAGGAATGTCCGATGAGTACGAATATGAATTTGACGACAGTCAGGTCACGGTGTGGATCAGAGGTCTCACGGAGGACCTGGACCGTCTGGATCTGGGCAGCCTGACTGGACATGCAGATGTGTCCATGCTGGGGCCGGGATATGTAAATGTGAGTGTAGAGGTGGAACTGCCGGAAGGCTTTGAACAGACCAGGTCAGAACCCATGTGGATCCGCATAAAGGAGATTGCCCCGGAGGAGCCGTCTGAAGAGAGCGGAGAGAACGGAGGGGAAAGCCAGCCAACGGATACAACGGACACAGCAGCGACAGAGTGATGGAGAGGTAGACTTATATGGTAAGAGCAAAAGTAGTGATCAGGAATCTGACCGGCCTGCACTTGAGACCGGCAGGGATTCTTTGTAATAAAGCGATTCTTTACAAATCCAAGATACAGTTTCAGACCGAACACACCACAGCCAACGCCAAGAGCGTGCTCAGCGTCCTGGGGGCCTGTGTAAAGTCCGGTGACGAGATTGAGTTTATCTGTGAGGGAGAAGATGAGCAGGAGGCGTTGGATTCCATGATCAAGGTCGTAGAAGACGGCCTGGGTGAATAATTACACTAATTTTAAGGAGGGGAAGCATTATGTTTAAGGGAACTAATGCGTCAGCAGGTATCGGCATCGGCAAAGCGGCAGTTATCAAAGAAGTGGAGATGGTGATCCGTCCGGACAAGGTGGCAAGTGTGGAGGCAGAAGTTCAGCGCTTTAGGGGAGCGTTGGCAGATACTGTTGCTCAGACAACCGTGCTGAGGGACGATTTGGCCACCAAGGTAGGGGAGAAGGAAGCAGAGATCATGAACGGACATCTGATGCTGCTGGCGGATCCCATGCTGACCAGCGGAATTGAGGATGCCATCAAGAAAGACGGTGTCTGCAGCGAGTACGCTATCGAGACCACCTGCACCACTTATGCGGATATGTTCGCGTCCATGGACGACGAGCTGATGCAGCAGAGAGCCACAGATATGAGAGATATCAAGACCAGATTGCAGCAGGTGCTGCAGGGGATCAAGCCGGTGGATATCGCCTCCCTGCCGGAGGGAAGTATTATTGTGGCAAAAGACCTGACTCCGTCTATGACGGCAGGGATCAATCCTGCTAACGTGACCGGTATCGTCACGGAGCTGGGAGGCAAAACCTCTCACAGCGCCATCCTGGCGAGGGCCCTGGAGATCCCGGCAGTAGTGGCGGTGAATGGCGTGATGGACAACATTCAGGAGGGTGACTTCATTGTTCTTGACGGCAGCGAAGGCATCGTGATTGTGAATCCTACAGACGTAGAGGTGGCTGAATATACTGCCAAGAGAGATGTGTTCCTGAAAGAGAAGAAAGAACTTGAAAAATATATCGGTATGCCCACGGTGACAAAAGACGGTGTGCACATCGAACTGGTTGCCAATATTGGCAATCCCGAGGATGTAGCCAAGGTTCTTCAGTATGACGGCGAGGGCGTGGGATTGTTCCGCACAGAGTTTTTGTTTATGGACCGCACCTCCATGCCTACAGAGGAGGAGCAGTTTGAGGCATATAAAAAGGTTGCAGTAGGACTGGCAGGCAAGCCGGTGATCATCCGCACTCTGGATATCGGCGGTGATAAAGAGATCCCCTACATGGGACTGGCGAAGGACGAGAACCCGTTCCTGGGCTACCGCGCCATCCGCCTGTGCCTGGACCGCAAGGAAGACATTTACCGTCCGCAGTTGCGGGCACTTCTCAGGGCCAGCGCATTCGGCGGGATCAAGATCATGATTCCCATGATTACCTGTCTTGACGAGATTCGGGAGGCCAAGGCTCTCATCGAAGATGTGAAGAAAGAGCTGGATGCGGAGGGAATCGATTATAACAAGGAGATTCAGGTGGGTATTATGGTGGAGACGGCAGCCGCTTCTCTGATGGCAGATGTATTTGCCAAGGAGGTGGACTTCTTCAGCATCGGAACCAACGATCTGACTCAGTATACCATGTCCGTAGACCGCGGAAACGAGAAGATCTCCTATCTGTATTCAACCTTCAACCCGGCGGTGCTGCGCAGTATTCGCAACATTATCAGCTGCGGAAGAAAGCAAGGCATCATGGTGGGTATGTGCGGCGAGGCTGCCAGTGATCCCATGATGATCCCGCTTCTTCTGGCCTTCGGACTCAATGAGTTCAGCATGAGTTCTTCGGCGATACTGAGATCCAGAAAGATGATTACAGAATTCAGCACCGAAGAGCTTCAGGCAGTGGCGGACAAAGCCATGAGCTTTACTACAGCAAAGGAAGTAGAGGCTTACATGAAGGAGTTCATCAATCAGTAAGCAGCTAAAGGACAGAGGCGTATGTTAGTTTACAGTATCTGCTACGCCGTCAGCTATGGATGCTCCCGCGCCGGATGGTACTATCTGTCCGGCGGGGTTCTCCTGGCAGCGGCCGGTTATCTATATTATTATGATTATCATAGGTCAGGCAATCTGATTCATCTTCGGGGAGTGTTCTCAGCCTTCTGGGTGGGAGGGCAGGCCATGGCCTGTTTAAAACTGAGCAATCTCCAGAGCGATTGGAATATGGTGACGTGGGTGTGCTTTTATCTGGCACAGGCGGGCTTCTGGCTGACTTATGAATTTGCCGGCCGCCTTGAGGTGGAAAAGCAGGGCAGAAGAAGGCGCAGAAAAGCATCTTTTGCCCGTCCAGTTTTTCGATGTATGCAGGTCCTGACTCTGGTTTCACTGGCTGCATTCCTTTTTGAGGCAGTAAAACTTAAGTATGTCCCTCTGTTTGTGAGAGGTGTTCCCCATGCTTACTCGGAGTTCCACATTACAGGTGTCCACTACTTTACGGTGTCCTGTGTTCTGGTACCTTCTCTCGCCGTGATTTTTTTTCTGGAGGGAGGCAGCAGACGGACATACCGGAATGTAATGGCCATCGCCATGACGGTGACGGCTCTGGTCATACCACTGTTGTGTGTTTCCAGATTTCAACTGATTTTCTCAGTACTGGTGGCGTGCTTTACCTTTGGCGCATATCAAAAGAGATTAAATCCATGGATACTGCCTGCCATACTGGCGGCTCTGCTTCCGTTTTATGTAATCCTGACGGTAGCCCGAAGCCATGACATCGCGTATCTCAATGGAATCTTTGAGATGAAGAACAGCCAGCTCCCCATTTTTATTTCACAGCCCTATATTTATATTGCCAATAATTACGAAAACTTCGACTGTCTGGTGGAGGCTCTGCCCTTCCATACTTTCGGTATCCGAATGTTGTTTCCGGTGTGGGCCCTGACCGGTCTCAAGTTTTTGTTCCCCTATCTGATCAGTTTTCCCCCCTATGTGACCAAGACGGAACTGACCACAGTGACGTTGTTTTATGATGCCTACTATGATTTCGGCATCCCGGGGGTCTTGATCTTTGCATGTATCCTGGGCGCGGCGGCTCACTGTCTGGTAAAAAGATCCGAGGATATGAAAAATCCAGCAGGTTATCTGCTTTATGCCCAGTTTGCCGTGTACATGATGCTGTCATTTTTTACCACATGGTTCAGCAATCCCACAACCTGGTTCTACCTGGCTGTGACGGGGGCTGTGGCCGTCTACTGCGGCATGAGCCGCAGATAATGTCCAAGAATAAGGGAGGAATGGCCTATGAGCTGGAGAACATATATAAGAGAGGTGGAGCCCTACGTGCCGGGAGAACAGCCCCAGGGAGAAACCATAATCAAGCTGAATACCAACGAGAATCCATACCCGCCTGCTCCTGCGGTGGAGAAGGCGCTGAGAAACATGGATCCTGCCTGGTTTCGTAAATATCCCGACCCCTCGGCAGATATCCTGGTGGAGGCGCTGGCAGACTGTTATCACCTGCCCAAGGAAAGGATTTTTGTGGGAGTAGGCTCTGACGATGTGCTCGGCATGGCGTTTCTCACTTTTTTTAACTCGGGGAAACCCATACTGTTCCCGGATGTGACATACTCTTTTTATCCGGTGTGGGCACAGCTGTTTGGAATTCCCTATGAGACTCCCGCCCTTGACGGAGACTTTCGTATAAAGCCGGAGGATTACAGGAGAGAGAACGGGGGAATCATATTTCCAAATCCCAATGCGCCTACAGGCGTGTTCCTTCCTTTAGACCAGGTCGAGGAGATAGTGAAAGCCAACAGGGACAGTGTGGTGATTGTGGACGAGGCGTACATTGATTTTGGAGGCGAATCCGCTCTGCCGCTTATTGAACGGTATGACAATCTTCTGATTGTGCAGACATTCAGCAAATCCAGGTCCATGGCGGGGATGCGCGTCGGGTATGCCATGGGTCAGGAAGAGTTGATTCAGGCTCTGGGAAATGTAAAATATTCCTACAATTCCTACACTATGAATATGCCTTCCATTATCCTCGGGGCGGAGGCGGTGAGGGACGAGGCGTATTTCAGAGAAACCACAGGTAAGATTATGAAGACCAGGGAGAATGCCAAGGCACGACTTTCCCGTCTGGGTTTTTCCTGCACTGATTCCCGGACCAACTTTTTGTTTATCACTCATCCGAGAGTGAAAGCTGCACAGCTTTTTGAGGCGCTGAGGAGGGGAAGGATCTATGTAAGATATTTCCGGGCGCCCAGACTGGACAATTACCTGAGGGTGACTGTGGGAACAGATGAAGAGATGGAGGTACTGTACGACTTTTTAGAGTCCTATCTGGAAAGATTATAAGGCTGGTGATTGAATGGAAGACGGAAGAAGGATACCTAGAATTCTTTTAAATATTCTGATTCCCGTGACAGAAATTGTGTTGGTGTGTATTCTGGGCCCCTGGCTTTTGAAATTTTTCATGCCCTTCGTCATCGGGTGGCTCATAGCCATGGTGGCCAACCCACTGGTGAAATTTCTGGAAAAGCGTTTGAAACTGGTGCGCAGGCACAGCTCCGTTCTTGTGATCGTGGCGGTCCTGGCTCTGGTTATCGGCGGCTTTTATCTTCTGCTGGGGAGACTTTTCACGGAGCTCAAGGCTTTGGCGGGAGATCTGCCGGAAATTTATGAGACCATGAAACTGGAGATTCTGGAGGCGTTGGATTCTCTGAACCGGCTGATGGCTGGGATGCCAAAAGCAGTTCAGGACGGATTTAAGCAGATCAACGAGAATCTGGGAGAACTGTTTGGGGGTATCATGCAGCGGGCGGCGTTCCCCACTGTGACGGTGGCGGGAAATGTAGCCAGAGGAATTCCAGCGGCGCTGGTTTATTCCATCGTAGTGATTCTCTCATCTTATTTTTTTATCGCCCAGCAGGATCAGGTGAGGACTTTTTTCAGAAAGCTGATGCCAAAAAGCCTGGATTCCTACATCACACTGTTCAGGAAAGATTTAAAAAATCTTATCGGAGGCTATTTTCTTGCGCAGTTCCGGATCATGTTCATAGTGGCAGGAGTGCTGGCGGCCGGCTTTATAGTTCTGGGAGTCCGGTATGGGGTTTTGCTGGCTGTACTCATTGCCATATTGGATTTTCTTCCCCTTTTCGGAACAGGGACAGCATTGTTTCCGTGGGCTCTGGTGAAGCTGCTGTCGGGGGAGGCGGCCTTTGCGGTGGGGCTGATTCTTCTGTATGTGCTCACTCAGGTGGTACGTCAGATTATACAGCCCAAGATCGTGGGGGATTCCATAGGGCTTCCGCCTCTGCTGACATTGGTTTTTCTATATGTGGGGTTTAAGATCCACGGGCTTTCAGGGATGATTTTGGCGGTTCCTGTGGGTATGGTGGGAGTTAAACTGTACCAATATGGTATGTTTGATTCCCTGATTGAACAGATGAAACTTTTGGCAGATGAGATTAACAGATTTCGTAAAGGTGACTAATGAAGAATAAGGATAAACTTGCCGCACTGGCCATGGCGGTTCTGCTGGGGCTGGGCAGTCCCGTTCAGGCTCTGGGCTTCGAGCCCTGGTCCAATGTCAATGGGTACTGGATTTCCGCCGACGGCAAGGCGGTGGTCAGGGGGGCCCTGGCAAAAGGGATCACGATAACCAAGTATCAGAACCGGGCGGGGGATATCAACTGGAAACAGATAGCGAAAAGCGATGTGTCCTTTGTGATGGTGAGCCTTGGATATTACAAAGACATGGACCCTTATTTCAAAACCAATATTTCAAACGCGGAAAGTATGGGCCTGGACACAGGAGTCTGCTTTTACGGGAACGCCATGGATGTAAAAGGCGCTGAACAGGAAGCCAGATATGTTCTGGATATTGTAAAGGACTACAAAGTGTCCTATCCCATTGCCTATGATGTGGAGTCCCAGGAACTTTTGAACAGGGGGATGACAAAGAGCCAGATCACAGATCAGGTTCAGGCGTTCTGCAGAGTTATAGAGGACGCAGGCTACAGAGCCGCGGTGCTGGGGGACAATGAATGGCTGACACAGCACATGGAGACAAAGCGGATTTCATATGATATCTGGTACTGCCGTTACGGGATGGCGCACACATTTGAGAACAGAACACTGTGGCGGTGTACGGACAACGGAACGGTACCTGGAATCGAGGGAAGCGTTTGTCTGGAATTTGTCTTTGAAAACTATAAAGAGACTTACCCGGGAACAGGCTGGAGGACTATCAACGGGAAAACGTATTATTACAAGGACCACCAGATGGTGAAAAGGACGGCATTGAAAATAGAAGACACTATGTACTTTTTTGATGAAGGCGGAAATTACCGTCTGACAAAGTAAAAGAGAGACGATGAACGGAAAGGAATCTTCAAGTCTCTCTTTTTGATTTAATCATCAGACATGGCGGGAACAGCAGACACAGATTTGTCTGGCTGCGGGCAGGCGGATGTTCCGGGCACCGGTACGGGGGTGATAAACTCCGGTTTGAAAGAAGTCTGAGATACAGGCTTTATGACAGGTTTTGAAAGAGAATTCTCCGGGGAATCCGGGGTGAGGGCGGCCGAGGCAGCTTCCCTCAGTTTGATTTGCAGCAATATCTGGAGGGTTTTTACAGCCAGCAGGGCAATGACTACCGGCAGAACCCCGAGGAAAAAAATCTTCACCTTCAAAATAAATGTTTTTCGCTTCAGCAGTTTCTTCTGGTGGGCCAGCTCCTGCTGCTTTGCCCGGAAAAATGCCTTAAGTTTCATGGAGTTAAGTCCTTTCTTTCAGGAATCGGAATCTCTCAGCAGAGATTTCATAATGCTTGAGTAAATCTCCTGACTTTTTTCTTCCCACAGACCGCACATGGACTCGGCCTGCTCCCGGTCAGGGACGGAGACGCTTAAATCCAGGAGACAGGTTTTGCCTTCCCGGATCCCACAGTGAACAATGTAATCCTGGTTGGTGGATTTGTAATAGTCTGCCACAAGGCCTACCTCGTTGCGCATGCGGAACTTGTGTTCCTTCAGGTACCGTGCCATGTCGGCCACGATGGCGGGAGGGATATTGTTTCCAAAGAAATTCAGAGTCTCTTCCCCCTCACGGGTGATCTCATAGCGGGTGGTTTTGTGGCCGGCCTCCACGCGGATGAGTCCTGCCTCGGACAGTTCGTTCAGAGCCTGCTGGAGTGTAAAGTAGGTGGCATATTCATGGGCAAGAAAAAAATCCGTTAACTGGGAATTCGTCAGCGGAAAATTAACTTGCTTTAACATGTAAAGATTCATCAACTTGTATAATGTCATAGGATCTGACAACATCATCTGCACTCCCTATAAGCTGAATAGTAACATCCCGGCAGTCCGAACTGTTACAGCTGATAAGCAAAGTATGCCGCAGGCAAAAAAAATGGAAGCAATGGGGCTCGAACCCATGACCTCTCGCGTGTGAGGCGAACGCTCATCCCGGCTGAGCTATGCTTCCATAGTGGTGAAAATGAAATTGGATGGTGGAGCATACGGGATTCGAACCCGTGACCTCAACAATGCGAATGTTGCGCGCTCCCAACTGCGCTAATGCCCCAGTGACTATATTGTACCACGTTTTTTGAAAAATGCAATAACTTTCGTGTAGTAAAACGGAAAAAAATGTGCTAGAATAAATCCCAGAGATAAATTTGACCAATGAAAACGGGTGAAGAGACATGAGAGAGCGGATCAACCGCCTGGCAAAAGGCATCATCGATATGGAAATGCCGGTTATGACTGTGGAGCCATCCGTGGTGGAGGAGGAGATCAAGGCTGGAGAGAGAACCAGGCGGGAACTGCTGGCAACCTGTGACAATCAGATTCATGGCAAAGGACTGGTGTACTCTTCAAACCCCAGAGTCAGGGTTCTGGCCCCTTCTTTCGGAGGGCTTCGCAGTCATATCGGGTACGAGATAGACAGCAGGTATCTGGAATACGGAGATATGATAGAGGGATCTTTTTATCTGGTGACCAACAGCGGAGAAAAAGAGATTCCTTATTCTTTTCGTGTGGGGGCGGGAAATTCAGGAAAGATATTGAGTCAGCTGAAGGAGCAGGGGGATTTTGCTGCCCTGGCTAAAAAGGATTACGACCTGGCTCTCAGATTGTTTGAGTTCAGAGATTTCACAGAGGCCCCTTTTATGCAGGATATACATATACGGGCAGTCTACGACGGTCTTCACGGCCAGGGCAGCCGGTTCGGACAGCTGGAACAGTTTTTTATCGCTCTGGGTATAAAAAAACCGGTAAAACTTGAGGTGGAGAATCTGAACCGGGAGTACTATGCCCCGGATGGAGTCATCTCCGATTATGTTGAGATTAAAAAAGAAGGATGGGGATATCTGCCCGTCACTGTGAGGATAGAGGGAGGATTTATCCAGAGCATCCATAAGACCATAAGCGATGAGGATTTTCTCGGGGGTATCTGCCGTTTCCCCTATGAGATCAACCCTGCGGCACTCCATGGAGGAAAGAACTACGGAAGTATCATTCTGGAGACCATGTACGAGACCATCAAGGTCGTGGTCGAAGCCCACGGAATGCCAGCCAGGGAGAGAATGCCGGTGCAGAAGCGCTATGCCAGATATCTGTCCCTGCGTCTGGAATACCAGGCCGGGAGGGAGGGCAGAGAGGAACTGAAAAGCCAGATGGCAGAGGAGCTTGAACAGCTGCGAATGAGCGGAGGACAGTCGGCTCTCTTGTCGCTGCTCCAGGGGGAGCTGATGACTGCTCTGGGGAGATATAAAGAGGCTGGACCTTATCTGGAAGAATGCAAAGACCAGGTGTACCAGGAGCGGATGGAAAATCCAGGTTGGTACTGTCTGTATGAGTATGCTTTCACGGAGGTTTTTCCGGACCAGGAGAGGAGAGAAGCCCTGAGGCGCCTCCTGGGCAAGTATATGGATGAGGGCAGGAGCGATTACCTTCTGTTTTACCTGTACACCATGTGCGACGAAAATTGGTGTTTTGAGAATCCCGCCGATGTTCTGAGCCAGATGAAAGTGCTGTACGGGGAGGGCTGCCGCAGTCCTTTCCTCTATCAGCAGGCTCTGGAGATATGGAATCAGATGCCCCAGCTTCTGTACGGAATCGGGGCTATGGAGCTGCAGGCTCTGAATTACGGCTCAAAAAAACAGTTGGTAGGACAGGAACTGGCGGTGAAGGCCGCCCGGCTGTCAGGCGTCAGCAGACATTCTCAGCCTCTGTGTTGCCGTATGTTGAAAAGACTGTATGAGGAATTTCAAAACAGGGAGATACTGGAGGCGGTGTGCAGCCTGATGATCCGCGGCGGCTGTCAGAAAGAGGCTGATTTTGTATGGTACGACCGGGCGGTGCAGCAGCAGTTGAGCCTTACCCGCCTGTATGAGCATTTTCTGTATTCCCTGCCCAGAGATTACAGCCACGCCATACCCAGACAGGTTCTTCTCTATTTTTCCTATGAACATGATCTGGACCGGAAAAGCAGAGAAGTACTCTATGAGAATATGATCCGCTATGTGAGCAAGGAGAGCACGATCTATCAGGCGTACGAGATGGATATCAGCCGGTTTGCGGTGGAACAGGTTCTGGAGTCCAGGATCAACCGCCGTCTGGCGGTGATCTACAACGAGATGATCTACCCGGATATGGTGGATTCCGCCATAGCCAGGGTTTTGCCCTCTCTTTTAAAGTCCTACAGGGTCAGCTGCAGGAATCCTCTGATGAAGTATGTGGTGGTGTGCTATCAGGAACTGACGGAGGAGACCGTGCACCCTCTGGAGAATGGGGTGGCTTACGTGCCTATTTTTTCCGGGGAGGTGAGCCTTCTTTTTCAGGATGCATACGGGAACAGATACACTGAGATAGGATATGTGAAGACCAGGGCTATGGACAAGCCGGAGCTGGAGAAAAAGTGCTTTGAGCTTGACCCGGAGCATCCCATGCTGCTTTTGGAGGCCTGCAAAGAGGAAGTGACGAAGGAGAGTATTGACCAGAAGGGAAAGAAACTTCTGGAGCAGGCTTTAAGCCAGCTTTCCCTCCACCCTCTGTACCGCAGGATGCTCACATGGAGATTGATTCAGTATTATCAAAACTGTCCGAAAGAGGAGGCGAGGATACTTCCCCTTCTGGCCGCCGATGCGCCTCTGCTGGGCGCGAAGCAGAGAAGCGGTCTGTGCCAGGCTCTTGTACGCCACGGATATATGGAAGAGGCTTATCACATTGTTGACAGCTTTGGCTGTCAGGTGGAGGAGGAAAGTCTGAAAGATCTGTGTGTATCTATGATTCTGGGCAGGATGTTTGACGAAAATGACCGTCTTCTCTCCATGGCGTTTCAGGTCTATGAGGCAAAACAGGCGGACAAGGTTATTTTGGATTATCTGTGTGAACATTTTAACGGCACCTGTGAACAGATGTACGGCATCCTGGTGAAAAGTGTCAAGGAGCAGGTGGAAACCGGCGATATGGAGGAGCGTCTTCTGGCTCAGATGATGTTTACGGGGCAGGTGTCCCGGATCGATCAGGTATTCGCCTTTTATGTCACCCGGAAGAAGGCGGGGGAGAGTGTTGTCAAAGCGTATTTTACCATAAAAAGCGCAGAGTATTTTCTTCATGACGTGCCTGCGGCGGACAAGGTGTTCGATTATCTGGAGACCATGCTTTCAGGTGTCGTTGAGAAAGGGCGGGTTTCCACCATCTATCTTCTGGCGCTGAGCCGCTATTACAGCACACTGCCTGCTCTCAGCAAGAACCAAAGGCAGCTGTGTCAGCTGATCATCGACCAGCTTTTGGAGGATGGGATGGTATTTCCATACTTTAAACAGCTGGCGGGCCAGATACGGATTCCGGAAGAGATATTGGACAAGGCCATTATTCAGTATGTGGGTCAGAAAGATTCCAGGGTGGAGCTTAAAGTCCGCATTCTCCCCAATGAAGAACAGTTTCACCAGGATGATATAAGACGGGTGTATCAGGGGATCTTCGTCAAACAGAAAGTTCTGTTTGAGGGAGAGATCATGGAATATGAGATATATGAGCAGAAAGATAATAAGCAGGTGCTGGTGAAAGAGGGAAGTGTAGCCTGTGAGATTCGTGACAGGGAAAACAAAAACAGCAGGTTCAGCCTGTTGAATCAGATGGCGCTGTGCCTGAATCTGAAGGAGGAGGAAGGACTAAAGGAGGCCATGGAAGAATATGTAAAGAAAACTGCGGCGGTGGAAGAGCTTTTTCAACTGCAGTAGGGGTCAGTGGAAGAAGGAGTAAGCATGGACGGACTGATAGTGGGTTTGGATTTGTGCGACGCATATACCCAGATGGTCTGCGGCCAGGGAGAGAAATCCTGGACGCTGCCTACTGTGGTTTGCAAGAAAAAGGATGAAGACCTGTGGCTGGTAGGCGAGGCTGCCTATGCCAGTGCCCTGGCGGGGGACGGAGTGATTGTGGACAAGCTGGTGAAACTTGTGAAAAAGGACGGCACCGCTACCATCGGCGGAATCAAATACGGTGGCATGCAGCTTTTGTCACATTTTCTCCAGAAGGTTTTGGAGCTGGCCAGGGAGGAGTACGGGACGGAAATGATCAAGAGGCTTGTGATCTCGGTGGCCAGGGTGGATCAGAGACTTCTGACATGCCTGCAAGGATGCGGGGAGTATCTGGGAGTGGAGGAGAGATCTCTGAGCGTCATCAGCCACACGGAAAGTTTCATGTACTATGTGCTGAGCCAAAAACGGGAAGTGTGGAACAATCAGATAGGTATGTTTGACTTGTCACCGGACGGTCTGTGCTACTATGAGATGAAGGTGCAGAGAGGGATGCGCCAGACCACGGTCCTGGCGGAGCGGGAGGAACTGGAGGAAAGTTTCAGCCTTGACATACTCAAGACTGGGGCTGGGGCAAAACTGGCAGACAGAATACTCTTCTCCTGCGGGAGCCGCCTTCTGCAGAAAAAGGCGTTTTCTTCCATATTCTTGACAGGAAAAGGATTTGAGGAGACAGACTGGGCCAGGGAGTTTATGAAGCTGGTTTGTACCCGGCGGAGAGTATACGGGGAGAACACCCTGTTTGCCCAGGGGGCCGCCTACAGGGCCGTAGATCTGACCCGTGAAAAAACGGGGTACCCCTATGTGTGTATCTGTGAGGGACGCCTGGACTCCAGCGTGACCATGAAGGTGCTGCACAAGGATCAGGAGAATCAGCTGGTGCTGGCGGAGGCAGGGGAGAGCTGGCATGAGGCGGGGAAGGAAGTGGAACTGATTCTGGATCAGCAGGACTATCTGGAGTTTATCATCACCGCCATGGATCCTAAAAAGAAAAAGGCCGTGAGGCTTGTCTTGGAGGGATTTCCAAGGAGAGACGGAAAAACTTTGAAAGTGCTGCTGAAGATAGGGTTCCTGGATGAGCGTACCATGACGGTGACAGTGAGGGATCAGGGATTTGGAGACTTTTTTCCGTCTACGGGAGCGTCCATGAGACAAGAGGTTATGTTATGAGCGTGATTGTGTGCAGACCGGAGAAGGTGACTCGTCCATATTATGTGGAAGACCTGGGAGTGAATATCTATTCTTCCCAGGAATTTTGTTATGCTATTTATCACCACCCCATGCTGTTTATGGACAGGTTTGACGATCAGAATCTCATAGATTTCATAAGGGACCAGCTTGGGATGGGATTTGCGGCAGCCAGGATGGAACAGCGGATGAAGGCAGGGGAGAAGTCAGTGGAGCTGATGTTTCTGTTTATGCAGGAATGCGATTATTATACCGCCGCGGAGCTGAACCGGTTCCGTCAGCTGGTGACTTCTTTAAAGAAGCTGCCGCCTCTGGAATATGCCAAGAGAAAGACTGATTATCTTGTGGAGTGCAAACAGTACGGCAGGGCCATCGCAGGTTATCAGGCTATCTTGGAGGCGGCAGGGGACAAGAAAGACGACCTTCTGGCCGGCTTGGTATGGAACAACCTGGGAGCCTGTTATGCCCGGATCTTTCAGTTCCAGAAAGCTATGGAGGCCTACGACAGAGCCTACGGGAAAAAGAAGGATCTGGGCCTTCTGGAGAAAATGTATCATCTGACGCTTCTGGATTCAGGGTTGGAACTGAAAGAGCGGTATAAGTCCCTCATATCCCCGCAGCTGAAGGAAAAGTGGGACAGGGACTTTGACGAGGCCAGGGAGAAGGCGGGGGAGTCGCCGCAGCTGAAAAATCTTCAGGAGCTCTTCAGAAAGGATTCTGTTAAACGGGGAGAAGGGGCCGCCAGACTGGTGGAAGAGTGGAAACAGGAGTATCGGAGCATGGCATGAGCGGGCATCCTGAATTTGATATAAAACACCTCTTGCAATCGGACGGAGAACATGATATATTAAATCCTAAACCTTATGGCGCCGCCTGACGGCAGGCTTACACATGGGAAAAAGGGCTCCATAGCCTTTTGGGGAGAGAAAATTATGGAACTACGAAAGAAGTCCAAGTCTTATGAGATGGATATGTGCAGCGGGCCGATTTTTGTGAAGATCGTGATCTTTGCGATTCCCCTGATGCTGTCGGGGATACTGCAGCTGTTGTTCAACGCGGCGGATATCATCGTGGTGGGCAGGTTTGCCGGGAGCGAGTCTCTGGCCGCGGTAGGTTCCACATCATCGCTGATCAATCTGCTGATCAACGTGTTTATCGGCCTGTCCGTGGGAACCAATGTGCTGGTAGCCCGGTATTTCGGAGGCCAGCAGGAGCGTGACCTGGAGGAGACGGTGCACACGGCTATGGTGATGGCGGGCGGAGGAGGTCTGCTTCTCATCGTCCTGGGTGTGGTGCTGGCCGGGCCTATGCTCAGGCTTATGGGGACCCCGGAGGATGTGCTTCCCCTGTCGGTACTGTACATGCAGATCTTTTTTGTGGGAATGCCCGCCAATCTGATTTACAATTTCGGAGGTGCGGTTCTTCGGGCGGTGGGTGACACCAAGCGCCCCTTATATTTTCTGCTCTTTGCCGGAGTGGTCAACGTGGTGCTTAATCTGTTCTTTGTCATCGCCCTGTCCATGGGCGTGGCGGGGGTTGCCCTGGCTACGGTGATCTCCCAGTGTATTTCAGCGTTTTTGATTGTGCGCTGTCTTATGAAATCCGACGGGGGCTACCGTCTGGTACCAAAACGGCTGCGGATTGTGAGAAACAAGATGCGCTCCATCATCAAGATCGGTCTTCCGGCGGGACTCCAGGGAGCGGTTTTCTCCGTTTCCAACGTGCTCATCCAGTCATCGGTGAACTCCTTCGGCTCTGTGGCCATGGCGGGGAATACGGCATCTCAGAATATAGAAGGGTTTGTGTACAACGCCATGAACTCTCTCTATCAGACCGCCCTGAGTTTTACCAGCCAGAATTTCGGTGCCAAAAAGTACTCCAGAATGAAACGGATCATGGTTTACTGTCTTTTGCTGGTCACCGTCGTAGGGTTTGTCATGGGAGACGGAGCCCTGTATTTCGGAAATCAGCTGCTGGGGATATATTCTTCCGATCCCCAGGTGATTCAGTACGGCATGAACCGTCTCAGGATTATCGGGAGCACTTACTACATCTGCGGTCTCATGGACTGTATGGTAGGCGGTCTGAGGGGGATGGGGTACTCTATAGTTCCCATGTTTGTGTCCCTCACAGGGGCATGTGCCTTTCGTGTGCTGTGGCTCTATACCGTTTTTGCCGCCAACCGGACCATGCCGGTGCTGTACTATTCCTATCCCGTGTCCTGGAGCATCACGCTGGCGGCTCATGTGCTCACATATCTTATCGGGTTGAGAAAGATAAAAAGGCAGTGGCTGGCCCAAGGTATCACAGACTGACTGATGTGAAAAATCATTTGACAAATAGAAGAAAATTGGCTATGATATCATAAAAGTTAAGAAAACAGATAATGGCTGTGAAGAAGAGGAGTAGGTTTCGGAACCTGACAGAGAGGACTGCTTATAAGCTGAAAGGCAGTTTCGGGAAGAAGGAGCAGAAGGTAGCTTTGGAGCCGGGGCGGTGAAAGAAAAGTAGCCGTCTTCGTCTGGTCAGCGTTAGCAGACCATAGAGTGACAGGATGGGGACAGTCGTTTTGAGAAGGGAGTCATCCTGTAAAAAAGGTGGTACCGCGGAATATATTCGCCCTTTGTGTGAGAGATCATGCAGAGGGCTTTTTTCGTGCCGCCCGGCTGTTCAAAAGCCAAGAGGTTTGGCGGTATTCAGGAAAGGCAGGTGAAAGTGTGCAGACAAAGAGCAGCTGTGACAGCTGTGTCAACTATGTGTATGACCAGGACTGGGGATACTATATATGTGAGGCCAATCTGGACGAGGACGATATGGTGAGGTTTCTGAGCAGCCAGACATTTAACTGCCCGTTTTATTGCCTGGACGACGAATACCGGGTTGTCCGCCGCCAGATGTGAGATGCAGTTTCAGGAGTGACCAACAAGAAGTTGAAGGAGAGAAGAAGATGAAAGAACTGGAAAAAACTTATAACCCTTCCGCCATCGAGGAAAAGATCTATGAGAGATGGCTGGAGAGAAAATATTTTCACGCGAAGCCAAACAGGGACAAGAAACCTTTTACCATTGTGATGCCGCCGCCGAATATCACGGGACAGCTGCATATGGGGCACGCCCTGGACAACACCATGCAGGATATACTGACCAGATACAAGAGGATGCAGGGATATGAGGCTCTGTGGCAGCCAGGGACAGACCACGCGGCTATAGCCACGGAGGTGAAGGTCATCGAGAGCCTGAAAAAACAGGGGATCGAGAAGGCGGATCTGGGACGGGACGGATTTCTGGAAAAGTGCTGGGACTGGCGGAAGGAGTATGGGGGAAAGATCATCAATCAGCTGCACAAGCTGGGCTCCAGCGCCGACTGGGACAGAGAGCGGTTCACCATGGACGAGGGATGTTCACGGGCGGTTCAGGAGGTGTTCATCAAACTTCACGAGAAAGGATATATCTACAAGGGATCCAGGATCATAAACTGGTGTCCGGTATGTCGAACGTCCATCTCTGACGCGGAGGTGATTCACGAGGATCAGGAGGGAAATTTCTGGCATATCAACTATCCCATCGTGGGAGAGGAAGGAAGATATGTGGAGATAGCCACCACCAGGCCGGAGACTCTTCTGGGGGATACGGCGGTGGCGGTAAATCCGGAGGACGAGCGGTATCAGGATCTGGTGGGAAAGATGCTGGCGCTTCCTCTGACGGACAGACAGATTCCGGTGATTGCAGATTCCTATGTGGACAGGGAGTTCGGAACTGGATGTGTGAAGATCACGCCGGCTCACGACCCCAATGATTTCGAGGTGGGGAAACGCCACAATCTGCCGGAGCTGAACATCATGAACGACGATGCCACCATCAATCTTCCGGGCAGCAAGTATGATGGCATGGACAGATATGAGGCGAGAAAAGTCATGGTGGAGGATCTGAAGAATCTGGGCCTTCTGGTGAAGGTGGTTCCCCATACCCACGCGGTGGGAACCCATGACCGGTGCAAGACCACGGTTGAGCCTATGATCAAGCCCCAGTGGTTCGTGAAGATGGACGAGATGGCAAAGCCTGCTATTGAGGCATTAAGGACAGGAAAACTGAGATTTGTCCCGGAAAGTTTTGGGAAAACATATCTTCACTGGCTGGAAGGCATCAGAGACTGGTGCATCTCCAGGCAGCTCTGGTGGGGACATCGGATTCCCGCATACTACTGTAACCAATGCGGGAAGATCGTGGTGGCCAGGGAGATGCCTGAGACATGCCCGGTATGCGGCTGCAGTCATTTGACCCAGGATGAGGACACACTGGACACCTGGTTCAGCTCTGCCCTGTGGCCTTTCTCCACCCTGGGATGGCCGGACGAGACGGAGGATCTGAAGTATTTCTATCCTACAGATGTGCTGGTGACAGGGTACGACATCATATTCTTCTGGGTAATCCGTATGGTATTCTCAGGTATCGAACAGACAGGGGAATGTCCTTTCCACACGGTTCTGATCCATGGACTGGTGAGAGACTCCCAGGGACGGAAGATGAGCAAATCCCTGGGAAACGGCATCGATCCTCTGGAGGTAATAGAAAAATACGGAGCCGATGCCCTGCGCATGACTCTGATCACCGGAAATGCTCCGGGCAATGACATGCGTTTCTACTGGGAGAGGGTGGAGAACAGCCGGAACTTCGCCAACAAGATTTGGAACGCCTCCAGATTTATCATGATGAACATGGAGAAGGCCCCCGAGGCAGGAGCACAGCCGAGGGATCTGACCATGGCTGACAGGTGGATTCTGTCCAAGGCCAACGCCCTGGCCAGGGAGGTCACCGAGAACTTGGAGAAGTATGAGTTGGGGATCGCTCTCCAGAAGGTGTATGACTTTGTGTGGGAGGAGTTCTGTGACTGGTACATCGAGATGGTGAAGCCAAGACTGTGGGAGGAAGAAGACGCCACCAAGGCCGCCGCCATCTGGACGCTGAAGACCGTGCTCATCCAGTCTCTGAAGCTGCTGCATCCCTATATCCCCTTTGTGACCGAGGAGATTTTCTGCAACCTTCAGGAGGAAGAAGAATCCATCATGATATCTTCATGGCCGGAGTACAGAGATGAGTGGAACTTCCCCCAGGAGGAAAAGTCGGTGGAGGTGATTAAGGAGGCAGTGAGGGCCATCCGCAATGTGCGCACCTCCATGAACGTTCCGCCCAGCAAGAAGGCGAAGGTGTATGTGGTTTCCGAGAATCAGGAACTTTTAGATATATTTGAGCACAGCCGTGTGTTCTTCGCCACTCTGGGCTATGCCAGCCAGGTGGTTCTCCAGAAGGATAAAACCGGAATCGGCGACGACGCGGTGTCTGCCGTTATCCACCAGGCCTCCATCTATATGCCGTTTGCCCAGCTGGTTGACATTGAAAAAGAGGCGCAGCGGCTGGAGAAGGAAAAACAGAGGCTTGAAGGAGAGCTGGAGAGAGTAAATAAGATGCTGAACAACGAAAAATTTGTCAGCCGCGCCCCCGAATCCAAGATCGCCGAAGAGAAGGCAAAACAGGCAAAATACAGCCAGATGATGGAGCAGGTGAAAGAACGCCTTTCCCAGCTAAAAAGATAACCCTCGGCCGGCCCCCGCAGTTTGTCACATTATGCGAAAAAATCCGGTTGCATATTGGAGGGGGTGTGATATAATGTCACGTAAGCGAAGAGCAGTGCGGAAAAAGACGACCAAAAATTTGGTTGCCTTTTTCCATAGGGCCGAAGGCCCGTGAGCGAGAGGGAGCGAAGCGGAATCAAGCGCCGCTGCGGCGTTGAAGTACGCTCCCAGCCCCTTTGCTCTCCATCACATCACGCTTTCACAAAAGCCCTCACTCCCGCAGGATAAAAAAAGCAGGATCAAGCCCTTCCCGCCCCCACACCACAAAACAGGAGACCACACCCCATGTTCAAAGAGGCAGAACAATTTCTCAACAACATCCCTATGTGGGCATCAAAGAAGAACACCCTGGAGGCTGTCAGGGATTTCCTGGGGGAACTGGGAAACCCCGACGAGTCCATTAAGATTATCCATATAGCAGGGACCAACGGAAAAGGCTCTGTCTGTTCTTATCTCACGTCCATACTGACAAAAGCAGGCTATAAAGTAAGCACTTTCATATCCCCTCATCTCATCACCACAAAAGAACGTTTCCTGACAGACGGCGAGCCTGCGGACGACACAGCCTTCTGCCAGGCCTTTGAGAGGGTGAGAGAGCTGTCGTCTACAATGACAGCCAGAGGCTATGAGCCTCCCACTTACTTTGAGTTTCTGTTCTACATGTTCATGGTGATGTGCGCCCTGGAAAAACCAGACTTTGCGGTTTTGGAGACAGGCCTCGGGGGCCTTCTGGACACCACCAATGTGGTGCGCCGTCCGGTTCTCACGGTGATCACCTCCATCAGCATGGACCACATGCAGTATCTGGGGGATACCATGGAGAAGATCAGCCGTCAAAAAGCAGGCATTATAAAGCAGGGGGTGCCTTTGGTCTACGACGACACCTGCCCGGAGAGCAGCAGGATATTCCGGGAGAGGGCCAGAGAGCTTGGCTGCCGCGCTTATCCTGTATCCCGGAACAACTATACCCTTATAAAACGCCATAAGACATATACAGAGCTCACAGTAAAGACACAGACAGGCAGCCTGGATATCCGACTTCCCTCCAAAGCCGATTACCAGATGATCAACAGCACTCTGGCAGTCACTGGGGCTGTGACTCTCCTTGAAACCGGTGCAGCAGCCATCCGCCCCCGGCACATAGTGCAGGGTATACAGGAGAGCTTCTGGCCGGGGAGGATGGAGGAAGTGCTTCCGGATGTCTATCTGGACGGAGCACACAACCAGGGAGGGATGGAAGCTCTGGCCTGTACCATAGAGAGAATGCAGAAGGAGACGGGGAAGCAGGTATCTCTCATGTTCGGTGTGGTGTCTGACAAAGAATATCATAAGATGATTCAGGAACTGTGCCGCCATCTGGATATCAGCCATGTGACTATCGCCCGCATGGATACAGAGAGAAGTGCAGGCGAAGGAGAGCTGGCCAGGGAGTTTAAAGAGAGGCTTAACTGTCCGGTGGAGACCTTTGGGACAGTCCGTGAGGCGTGGGAACATTTTCTTGCCGCGAAAGGACAGGGGCTTGCGTTCTGCGCAGGCTCTCTCTACCTGGTAGGAGAGGTGAAAGCACTGCTTGCCTGCAAATGCTGATACAGGGCGGATACAGCCCAGGAGGAACATATGATTGATTTTGAGGAAGAATTGAACCATTATAAGCCCAGCCTGGAGATCGATCAGGTGGAAGATGCCATCGGGAAAAGCGATCTGACAGATATGACAGATATTATGATGGATTTGATCAAAGAGAGAAAAGAGTAGATCTATGGATTACGCGAAAAGATGCCAGCGGATAGCCAACGGTTACTACAATCAGGGGCTGGAGAAGGCGAAGATACGGGATCTCACAGGCGCGGCGGAATGTCTGAAAAAAAGTCTTCATTTTAATAAATATCAGACAGACGCCAGAAATCTTCTGGGATTGATCTACTATGAGATGGGAGAAACCGGTGAAAGTCTGGTACAGTGGGTTATCAGTATGAATCTGCAGCCAGAAGGGAACCGGGCAGAAGTGTATCTGAGAGAGATCCAGGGGAAAAGAGGAAAGCTGGAGGCGGAAAACCAGAATATAAGAAAATACAATCAGGCGCTGTATCAGGCTCAGACGGGAAGCGATGATTTAGCGATTCTGCTTCTGGGCAGGGTGGTAGATTTCAACCCTCATTTTGTCAAGGCTCATCTTGTGCTTGCCCTGCTTCACATGGGACACGGAGATTACACCAAGGCGGGAAAATCTCTGCAGAAGGTTCTGCAGATTGACAAGAATCATCCCAAGGCTCTGTGGTACATGTCCATCGTCAAGGCCAACACCGGGCGGGCGGAGGTGGAGAAAAAGAAGATGGATACCGCGTTTTCCCACCGCCAGATGCAGGATGATGACGTGATTCTTCCGCCCACTTACAAGGAGACCACAGGGTGGTTGACTATCATCAACATAGCGGCCGGTTTGCTTCTGGGGGCTGCGGTTATCTGGTTTCTGGTGATGCCCGCCCTGGAGAGGGAGCTGAACCACAGGCACAATCAGGAGCTGAACAGAGTGCTGGAACAGGTGAATCAAAAGAACATGGAACTGGATTCACTGAGAGAGCAGCTGGCGGCGGCAGAGACAGACAGGGACAGTGTCATGTCAGATCTCCAGGCCATGCAGGCTGACGAGGAGGGAGTGGTCCGGCAGTATCAGAGGCTGGTTGTGATGCTGAAGGCAAGAGAAGCAGGGGACATGAACACGGTTGCAGTTACCTACACGGATCTGGACGGAAGCCTGATCACGGACCCTGACATGGCGGCCATAGTGGAGGAGATCCGATCCTACATGGAGACCGAAGGATATCAGGTTCTGGCCAACCTGGGGAATGAGGCGAGAGACGCAGGCAACCAGGACAGCGCCCTGGGTTATTATCAGAAGAGCCTGGCCGTGAAAGGGGACAACCCTCAGGTGATCTACGATATGGCTCTCATCTACCAGGCCAGAGACGAGAAAGATACGGCAAACCAACTGTTTGGACAGGTTATCATGAATTACTCGGGAACAGAGTTGGCCGCTCTGGCAAAAGAGGCAAGAGGATATTGAGAGGACAAAAGACATTGCAGAAATTATTTTTGTAGTGTCTTTTTTGATGGAAATATTCGATACTGACAGAAATGGAGGCAAAATAAACTATGGCAGAACCAGTGTTTACCTATGAGGCTAAAGGCCAGGTACTTGTGATTCATCTGCCCAGAGAGCTGGATCATCACAACTGCAGAAATTTGAGATATGAGACAGATCTTCTGCTGGCGGAAAACTATATAAGAAAGATGGTTTTTGATTTTTCCAGGACAGAGTTTATGGATTCCTCAGGAATAGGGATTCTTCTGAACCGTTACAAACAGATGGATCGAAGCGGAGGAGAGGTGGCTATCTACGGCGCGGGTCCGCGGATCCTGAGAGTGCTGACTATCGGAGGCATCGGAAAATTAGTGCCCCGGTATGATTCTAAAGAGGCGGCGATCGCAGAATAGGAGGAGGAAGATCATGGGAATGGATATGGAAATGGCGGCAAAAGAAAAAAAGCGGGAAAAGGAGACTCTGAGGATGGAACTGGAGAGCAGGTCCGAAAATGAAGAGTTTGCCAGGGTTGCGGTGGCTATGTTTATGAGCCGCATGGATCCCACCATGGAGGAGATGGAGGATGTGAAAACCGCCGTGTCGGAGGCTGTGACCAACGGAGTGATTCACGGGTATGCAGGAGGGGAGGGAATCATTTACATAGAAGTCACCATAGAAGGGCGGGAACTGGCTGTGGTCGTAAAAGACACAGGAGCGGGGATACCGGACGTAAAAAAGGCCATGGAGCCTATGTACACCACAGACACCACCGGAGAACGGTCGGGCATGGGATTTTCCTTCATGGAAGCATTTATGGACCAGGTGGAGGTAGTGTCAGCGCCGGGAGAAGGGACCAGGGTGACTATGAGAAAACAGATAGGCAGGTGATTTCCGTGGACGAGACCATGACCCTTATAGACAGAGCACACCAGGGAGATAAAGGGGCGAGAGATCAGCTGGTATTGGACAATATGGGGCTGATCTGGAGCATTGTCCGCAGGTTTCAGGGCAGGGGGTACGAGCTGGAGGATCTGTTTCAGATAGGCAGCATCGGGCTCATGAAGGCTATCGATAAATTCGACATGTCTTTCGAAGTGCGGTTTTCCACCTATGCGGTGCCCATGATCATGGGGGAAGTCAAGCGGTTTCTCCGCGATGACGGAATGATCAAGGTGAGCAGGTCCCTGAAGGAGATGGGGATGCGGGCCAGGGCTGTCAGAGAAAGCCTCACCTGTTCTCTGGGGCGGGAGCCCACCGTGGAGGAGATCGCCAGGGAGATGGGAGCCAGCAAGGAGGAGGTGGCGGTATCCATGGAGGCGGGGGCCGAGGTGGAGTCGCTGTACAGGACTCTCCAGAAGGAGGACGACAACGGCCTGTGCCTCATGGACAAGATCGAGGACGACAATCAGGATCAGGAGCGGCTTTTGAACCATATGGTTCTGGAAGGACTTATTCGTCAGCTGGACGGAAAAGAGAGAGAGATCATCCTGCGCCGCTACTATGAAAATCAGACTCAGACGGAGATCGCCAAAGCTCTCAATATCTCACAGGTTCAGGTGTCACGGCTGGAAAAAAAAATTTTGAGACAGATGAGAGAGAAATTTTAGTGGATTTCTGACAGGTCGCGATGTATACCGGAACAGAGAACAGGGCAGACTATTTTTAAAAGCCGAATGCGCTGCGCAGACAAAAAATAAGAGAAATGGATGTGATAAACGTATGGATTTTTTAAAAGAGAAGTGGGGGTATATTCTTGCCCTTGCCCTGGTACTCATAGGAGCAGGCGTGGTGGGATATTTTTGGTTCAGCAGAGGTACCGGCGATTACACAGGAGGGATGCTGGTCCATCTTGCGGACATGGCAGAGGAGATGATGTGATATGGGAAAAACCCTTTATCTGAAGCTGAACCAGATTTCTGAGATCCACGAAAAAGACGTATATCTGAAAGACATAGGGGAGCTGTACAGCGATGATTCCGCAGTTCTCAACAAGTGTAAAGTCATAAAAGTGAAGAAGATATCTTCAGACAGGAATCACCGGTATGTGGGCAGTGTTCTGGATATTATACAGCTTATCGCCGATGAGGATTCCTCTGTCCAGGTGGAAAATGTAGGGGAGACAGATTTTATAATCGACTACAAGCCCCCCAAATCCCCAAACTATGTGTGGGCGTGGGCAAAAACCATCTTTGTGTGTGTCGTCTGCTTCTGCGGCGCGGCATTTGCCATCATGACTTTCAATAATGACGCCAGCGTCACCGATGTGTTCAGGGAGGTCTACCGGCTGGTGCTGGGCCAGGAGGCAGGCGATTTTACCATACTGGAGTTGTCCTACTCTATAGGACTTGCTGTGGGCGTAGTTTTGTTCTTTAATCATTTCAGCAAATGGAAATTGAACACGGATCCGACGCCTCTGGAAGTGGAAATGAGACTCTATGAGGACAACATTTCCAAAACCCTGATCCAAAATGACGGGAGAAAGGAGTCTGGAGTAGATGTCACTTAAGATGGCGGCTCTGGCCGTATTCGGACTCTGTGCCGGGGGTGTGATCGCTGCCGGCATTTTTGCCTTTCTGGCCATCATCGGAGTGTTCCCCAGGATTATAGGAAAGACAAAGACCGGCGGGCATATCATGCTCTACGAGACAGTGATCATTCTGGGAGGCTCCCTGGGGAATGCCCTGGATCTGTTTGAATTTCCTATCAGGTTCGCAGGCAGGTGGTTTCTGGCTGTATTTGGGGGCTCTGTGGGAATTTTCGTGGGCTGCCTGGTCATGTCTCTGGCAGAGACTCTCAAGACGCTGCCGGTGATCAACCGGAGAATTCATCTGTCTGTGGGTATACAGTACGTGATACTGGCTATAGGCCTGGGAAAAATGCTGGGCTCTCTTCTGTATTTTTCCGCGGGGATAGGGGGATGAAGGGAAGATGCCAGGTTGTATCCGCAGGAGGCCTGTGTATGGCAGCAATACTTGAATGTATATTTTTGTGGGATGCCTCTGTGGGGCGGACATTTGGCTTGCACCAGGCGGCAAGGTATGATATAATCATACGGATATAATGTACGGTTATGTTAAATATAAAAAAAAGGAATGGAAACAGAAGATGAAGACAAAGAATCTATGGGCAAGCAAACTGGGATTTATCATGGCCACTGCAGGTGCGGCTATCGGACTGGGAAACTTATGGAAATTCCCCTATCTTATGGGAAGAAACGGAGGTTTCCCTTTTCTCATAGCCTACCTGTTTTTCATCGTGGTGCTGGGACTTCCCGTGATGATTACGGAGATGTCGCTGGGGCGGAAGACCCGCCACGATCCGGTGCAGGCATACAGAGACATCGACCCTCACGCAGGAATCGTGGGAGTCTTCGGGGTCATGGCTGCCTTTATCATCCTCAGTTATTACAGTGTCATAGGAGGCTGGATCATCAAATATATCGTCAGCTACGGAACTGTTATGGAGGCTCCGGCAGATTTTGACGGTTTTATCAGCAGCACAGAGCCGCTGGTGTGGCATCTGGTGTTTATCGCCATCACCACGGCAGTCTGCTACTTTGGAATCAGCGGTATCGAGAAGGCCAGCAAGGTGATGATGCCTCTTTTATTTGCGCTTCTTTTGGTGATCATCGGGCGCAGCGTGACTCTCCCTGGGGCGGGGAAAGGATTGTCCTTCATGTTCACCCCGGATTTCTCAGCGTTCAGTCTGAATTCAGTGAGCAGTGCCCTGGGACAGGTGTTCTATTCTCTCAGTCTGTGCATGGGAATCACTATCACCTATGGAAGTTATCTCAGCGAGAAAGAGAATATACCGAAAAGCTGTGTGTCTGTGGCAGGGTTGGACACATTGATTGCCGTTTTGGCGGGAATCGCTATTTTTCCTGCTGTGTTCGCCTTTAACCTGGAGCCTGGCCAGGGACCTGGCCTGATCTTCGGGACTCTTCCCAAGGTGTTCTCTGCCATCGCAGGAGGCGGAGTGTTCGCCTGTCTCTTCTTTGCTCTGGTATTCTTTGCCGCAGTCACCAGCGCCATCGCCCTCTTGGAGGTACCGGTGTCTTTTGCTATAGATACTCTGAGATGGACGAGAAAGAAGGCTACTGTCATAATCGGGACGGCAGTTTTTATTACAGGTATTCCCAGCGCCCTGTCCTTCGGCGCGCTCAGTCAGGTACAGATACTCAATTACAGTGTGTTTGACTTTGTGGGGATGGTCACGGACAACCTGCTGCTTCCCTTAGGCGGCCTGGCTATGTGCTACTATGTAGGCTGGAAATGGCATCCGGAATACCTGGTGGATGAAATCGAGAGAGACGGTATCCCATTTAAGGTGAAAAAGCTGTGGGTCATCTGTATCCGCTATCTGACTCCCATTCTGGTAGGAATCGTCACGTTGACAGGGTTTTACAGCATTTATCAGGTGGTGTTTTAGAGTTTCAGGGAAGATTTTAGAGAGGATACGGAAAAATCTGTCGGGAGTCCGTATTTTTTCACCGGGACAGGAGCATACTGACAGTAACTAACGCATGTGCACAGGCGGCTGCGCTGCAGGGTACAGGCGGAATTACTGTGAGTTTACTGTGAGGAGGCAGATTTATGGAGATCAATAAAGACGCGTACAATGCTTATGTAAAGGAAGTAACTCCCGTGAATCCTGTGTGGAAAAATATCCTCAGGGCTTTTGTGACGGGAGGAGTGATCTGTACCGTGGGGCAGGTTATGATCAACTGGTTTCAGGCGTATGGGATGGATGAGAAGACAGCCGGAGCCTGGAATCTGCTGGTGCTGATTTTGGGGAGTATCGTGCTGACCGGGTTTAATGTGTATCCCAAGATCGTCAAGTGGGGCGGCGCAGGAGCCCTGGTGCCCATTACGGGGTTTGCCAACTCGGTGGTGTCGCCGGCGATTGAGTATAAGGCGGAGGGGCAGGTGTTCGGGATTGGGTGTAAGATCTTTACCATTGCGGGGCCGGTGATTTTGTATGGGATTTTGAGTAGTTGGGTGCTTGGCGTGATTTATTGGGTTGGGGGAGTGATGGGAGTTATCTAGTAGACAGAATAGGAAGCTAAGAGAATATAAGAGAATAATTTGCTGGTAAGTTCTTTATGGGCAGAATAATGAATAAAATTATTCATTATTCTGCTTTTTATTGTATTTTTACTTTTTATAGACTATAATTAAATTTAATAGTAGCTTACTTATAAATAAATATACTTATAAATGCATAGAATACCTTAAAATATAGAAAGGGCAAGATGCATTATGATTATGGAGGAGTTACGGATGAAAAAAACAGTAAATTTAGATGCAATGATTGAACGTGCGGGGATTTTAAGGTAGAAACTGGATTTTCTGTTCCAAATCGTTTTAAACAATTAAAAACAAATGATTTGCAGCTTCAATCAGCCATGAGAACTATGTTAAGAAAACCAGATTTTCAGAGAGAAACAAGAGATTGGAATGTCCCACAAATTACAAATTTTATTACGAGTATATTAGAGAGACATTTTATACCTTCTATCATATTATGGCAAAATTCAGGTGCACTGACATTTGTAATAGATGACGCTCATCGTCTAAGTGCATTTATAGCATGGATAAATGATGATTATGGGGATGGGGAAATTTCAACCGAATTTTATAGTTCAAAAATTAGTGGTGAGCAATTGGATTTAGCAAAAAAAGCAAGGAATCAAATTGAGAAAGAAATAGGAAAGTATTCCATGTATCAAGACGCAATAAGAAATAGACAGAAGTATTCTTCAGATATAGTGAAAAGGGCAATGGGATTAGAAACATTCGCATTTGATATATAATAGATAGATGGAGATGTATCAGTAGCAGAACCCCCCTTTTTTAACATTAATCAAAAGGCAGTTCCAATTAATCCAACAGAAATAAAAATCTTGGAAGCTAGAGATAAACCAATTGGAATAGCAGCAAGAGCAATAGTTTATTCAGGTAGCGGATATAATATTGGAAAAATTTTGATGAGAAAATACAAAAAGAAATTGAAGAAATTTCACAAGATATAAATAGTATGTTGTTTGAACCTAAAACTAAAAGTCCTATTACGACATTGGATGTTGCTATTGCAGGTAAAAATCAATTAGATCTTCAGTTGATTTTTGATTTGATTATGTATACAAATGATAATTTACCAGATGAAAAGGATGAAGATGGAAAAAGTACTATAAAGGTTTTATCAAGGACCAGACGTATTTTACAATTTGTTAATTCAAAAGAAGCGGGATCTCTGGGACTACATCCAATTATTTATTTTTATTCTAAGAAAGGAAATTTTAAGCCTGTTAATTTCTATGCAACATTGCTATTTGTTAAAGAGTTGAGAATGAAAGAACAATTTGATAAATTTATTTGTGTCAGACGAAGATTTGAAGAATTTATCTATAAAAATGATTATATTTTTGATCAAATTAATCGTAATTTGCGCTCTTCAAAAAAAGCGCAGAAGCTATTAAAAATTTTTTTTAATAATGGAGAAGTTAGATGAAAAGACAGAAGAAAAAGATATTTTAATATCTATTATTGACAAATATAGCAATGTGAATTTGGTATCTGAAGAAATTACAAGTGTTGCATTTAATACAAATCGAAAGAGTGAAACAATTATCTCAACTGCATTGAAATCTGTGGTAAGATGTGCGACTTGCGGTGAAATAATACATGTAAATGCAACTTCTGTAGATCATATTGTACGGAAAAGAGAGGGAGGATTTGGTAATAGAGATAATGGACAAATAACACATCCTTATTGTAATACGGGATACAAAAGTTGAGAATGTGATACAGCTACAATAAAATACGCAATGAACAATACAGATGATGTAATCGTTTAAACCAGAATATCGATTCGAGAGACTGGATGACAACGAGTATCTGAGAATAATCGGAGTAGCAGGCTTTTCTAAAGATGATAAAAAGATTCGTCCGACTGCGGCCGAAATGCTTATGTTTGGAAATATGAAACAGCATAAACAAAAGATATTGCAGAATTGTTGGGATTAAATGTGGCGAGGGCTAGAATTATACTTGTCAAGAAGGATGATGTTGAAGCATAGGGAACCAATAGAAACAGAATTTATCAGTTAAACAAGTAATAAAGATGAGTGGATGTGATTATGCTGGAATCAAAAAAGTTTTTGTCCGCTTTTGAAGTATGGATTATTATTATGAAGAAAAATAAAGAGATAGAATTACGAAAATATAGCCATTAAAAATTTTAACCGCAGACAGAAAGATTGTATATAAATGGATTAAAGGAATATGGAAGATAACGTAAGAAGATAAACTGTAGACAAGGGAGAAGATGGATTTTATGTCGGAAAAAAGGCTAAATAATACAATATTTTTGATGTATCTTGTGACAGAAAACTATCGTAAAAAATATGGCCTCTCCAGACAGGAGTATTTGCAGTTGGATAAGAAATATAGAATTTTAAATTATATTTCAGAATGCCCGGATGTTTTCGACAGTATGACAGAGACAGAAATGGTGGCGGAGGTGGATCAATATGTATCAGAATCTTAAATATGTCTTATATCATGGGACAATCGCCACCATTGAGAAAATTGATATAAATCAGGGAAAAGGAAGGAAAGATTTTGGAAAAGGATTTTATATGGCTGTTTCTCGCACCCAGGCAGTAGGCATGATGCATAAAAAGTATAAAGAGGCAGTCAGACGGAGCAGGAATAAAAGGGAGTTTGATTTTACAGAACATCTTTATGAATTTGAATTGGATGCTTTGGCAGTTAAAACTTTAAAGATAAGATTTTTTGAACAGGCAGATGAGGATTGGCTGGATTTTGTTCTCATGTGCAGAGAAAAGGGAGGAACACCGCATGATTATGATATGGTAATTGGGCCGACAGCGGATGATGATACTATGCTGTGTCTGAAAACATATTGGGATGGCCTGTATGGGGCAGTTGGTTCTAATGAAGCAAAAAGAATTCTCTTGAACAATTTGGAGACAGAAAATTTAGGAATTCAGTATTTTATTGGGAAGCAGGAAGTTGTAGATCATGTAATAAAGAGTATAAAGGAAGTGGATTGGAGATGATATTGTGAAGGAGAGTAAAATTGAAACGACAATCGGTTTGTGTGTTGTTGCGCTGAGTAAATTTCTGATGAAGAAATATAGTGTGTCAGAAGAAGAAGCGTATCAGCGGCTTATGGAGATGGAATTATACGAACTGTTACTTGATGCAGATACTCGACTTTATTTGGAACCGAATGAGTTTCTGATTCGATGTTGTGAGATGGAATGTGATAAGGGGAAAGAGGCATTGTATAGATTTATAAGCACAGATTAAATAAAAGTTTCCCAGTTTGTCGGACTATAGAAAACTGCCTATAATCCGGCAATTGCTACTGACGGCCCCATGATAAAGACGTCCGTCACAGCGACGAGGATGTCAACACACTATAGCCGGACATTTGTCTGCAGGGATTATCCCGGTGCCGCCCTCTCAAAGAACACCGTTTCCAGCCTCGTTCAGAGGATCGATCGGACAGGATGGCTCCAAGAAGATCAAGGGTGGAGGCATCCAAGACCTTTGACGCCAAAAAATATGAACAGAAGCGTACCGTGTTCGGCTTGCAAGGACAAACAGAAAAATTTCTGCCGCTACCCATAGTTTGCTGTATTTAACAGATAGCCTTTCTGCTAAGAGGGAATAACGTTTTTTATGATAATTCCCAAACGCATAATGGCTAAAAGCCCGGAAATGGGAATAATTCCCTTTAAGCAGTTTTGCAGTTCAAGAAGCAAAAAGGAAAAACTTAGTATAATTAAAAATTTAACAGAATCACGCATATGAATTTTTTTGAAAAACAGAACCAATACATTTCCTATCAATGCGCCTGCCAGCAAAAGCTGTGGTGTACTGTATTCCTTTCCATATCCCTCATCAATCAGTTTAATCATTCTTGGAACAATAACTGCCGGAGATACTGCAGAAATCACACTCAGACCGCCCTTTTTACTACCCCAGTTTTACGCTAATTTCTACCCCAAATGAGGGTTGGTCACACATGGCTAAAGACGACACATGATAGGCGATACAGGGAGGAAGAATATTGAATAGTGCCGCTAAGATCAGCATTTTGAGAAATCGAAATGATTAAAGACAATACAGAATAAACCGTACTGCTTTATATTACAGCTTCAATGACAGCAATGAATCAAACATGTATACTAAAATAAAAACAGAGAGAGGTCATGAAGCAATGAAAATAAGAACCGATTTTGTATCCAACAGTTCCTCATCTTCCTTTATATTAGCCAAGAGAGGGGAATTAAGCGACAAACAGAAAAAGGCCATTATCCGCTATATTGAGGAGGAGATGATGGGAAACCCTTTGCCGCTTATTGAAGAGGGGGAGGACCGGGAGGATTATAGTGACAGAGCCGGATGCTGGGTCTCATATAGTGTTGATATGGAGGAACTGAGAAAGGCGCAGCAGGAAGGTATGACATTATACGGCGGAACGGTTGATTTTGAATGCTGTGATTATCATTATTCGGAGATTTTTCAGAGAATCTGGGATATTATTGAAAATGAGGATGACGGCTCCAATTTTCGACAGATTGATACAGATTTGAGTTATTGATTGGGGAGCCTATGCGAAAGATTGTTGACAGAGCCAGACAATATATCTCTCTTTTTGACGAGGATTCTGGTTTTTATATGCGGAGCGGTATATTCAGAGATGGAAAAGAGACAGCCGAAGATCCATTTATGGCCGGCTTTCCCGAATTGCTGGATGTAGGGATTATGGGACACTGTACTCATGGATTGTCTGGTCTGTGCAGGGAAAGCGGCGTCCAGTGCTACCAGGATGGCTGGAATATAAGCCAGCCGAACATGAATACCGATGATTTTCTGATGATCGCGAGGCAGTGTCAGGGCCGCAGCTATCAGTTTGCCCTTGGGGGGAGAGGAGACCCGGATCAGCACGAAGAATTTGAGAATATATTGCGGATATGCAGAGAGTATGAGATCGTACCGAACTTTACCTCCTCGGGTCTGGGATTTAATGAAGAGATTATCAGATTGTGCGGGATATATTGCGGCGCGGTAGCCATCAGCTGGTATGGGCAGCCCTATACGAAAAAAGCGATTAAAGGCCTGATTGACGCGGGGGTGAAGACCAATATTCATTTTGTTCTCAGCAGAGAGTCTGTGAAGAAGGCAAAGAATTTCCTTTGGGATAAGGTCCCGGCAGGAGTAAACGCGGTTATTTTTCTTCTGCACAAACCCATAGGCCTTGGGCGCAAAGAGAGCCTTCTTTCATGGGACAATGGTGATCTGCGGGAATTGTTCCGGTATATTGATGAAGAGATATTTCCGTTTAAGATAGGTTTTGACAGCTGTTCAGTTCCGGGTCTGCTTCGGTCTATGAAGCATGTGAATGTTAATTTTCTGGATACCTGTGAAGCGGCACGGTGGTCGGCTTATGTCACGCCGGATATGAAGATTCTTCCCTGCAGTTTTGATAACCAGGAAGAGCGGTGGGCTGTGGATCTTAGAAATCATACCATCGAGGAAGCGTGGAACAGTCCTGAATTTGTACAGTTCCGTGGCAATTTCCTTACATCCTGTCCAGACTGCGGCATGCGGAAACAGTGTATGGGAGGTTGCCCTATCTGTCCTGAGATCGTATTATGTGAAGATAAGATGGCTGTTCGCGCGTAGCCTGAAATCGTGCCCGTAAGGCACACGTTAAGGAATGTCCGAATAGATATGTGTTATGGAGCAGAGTGATGAGCAAAATCGTTAATCACTCTGCTCTTATTGTAATTTGATGATTTTTACCCTATAATAAAATCACCAAAATGTGAGCCGAAGGCCGGGAGGATATAATTCGGAAACTGTGGGATACGGGATGGAAAAGCAGGTAAAGGAGGCGGTTGATTATTTATGGGAAGAATTTGGGTCTGGGGAACTGGCGGCCCTCATTTATTGATGGAAAAAAGATATATAGACCTTTGGGAAGCAGATGCAGGTACAGAGGAACAAGAGCTTTATTATAAAACTGGAGAGGTAGATGGTGAGTATATCATAGAAATGGCATTAGGAGATGGAAGTTGTATTGTTGTTGCTGAGGAAGGGCCTAGTACGTGGGTATCTGATGAAAATGGTGACGGTGGTATTTTAGTTGTATCAATATATGAGGAAAAGGGATTCAATGAAGAAGAATTTGTTGAAAAGATTAGAAAGATTCCTAATAACGAATACCTTGAGACGAAAATAGAATATAAAGTTTGTGATCGTGAATTATATTTATTTCCAGCATGTGATTTGAAACCTGGTTTTTCTGAGCCTTACAATAAAGTCAATTTAATCCCAGGTGTATATAAAATTAAAATTATCGAGAATTATGAATTGGTTAACGGAAGTTTTATCCTGTTTAAATTCGTAAGATTATGAATTGGAAGAGTTAAAAGATTTCCGTAATATTATGGAGTTTATATCATTAGGAGTGATCAAATGAAAAAGGAAGTTCCCCAAATTGATATATACAAGACAGGTCAGAATATCAAACATATCGCGTGGATGAAGGGAATGACTGTTAAGGATATTCAAGAGTATCTGGGGCTGGCCGCTGTGCAGAGCGTTTACCACTGGTTTGCCGGAAGAAGCCTTCCAACCGTAGATAATTTGTACGCGTTGAGTGAATTGTTTGGTGTCCCGATGGATGTCCTGGTATGTGGAAACAGAGAAAAAGAGTTCTGTTTTTGCTGTCATCCCGCGTATCAGCGCTTCATTATGTACTATAAGAAATGCCAGGAATTAAGGGCGACAGGATAATAGATATACCATTTTATACCGCAGTTTTAATGACACACAGTGGCTCCTTCTTTTTTTATTTATGAACTTGACTATGGAAGAGTATATAAAGCGGGAATGGTTACGGATGCCTGTGGGGAAGACATAGACTACAGTTCAGTAGAAACAGGAAAACCGGGACATATAATGTTAATACATGCGAACTTCTGATGCCGGACAGAGGATACCAGGAGTTCAGTCTGGTGATGAACATGATCATGGTGATGCAGGAGTCCTAAGAGTATCTTTTTATAAAAAGCAGGATGAAATCCGAGTACATATTTGGGGGATCCACAACGGAGTGGAAACAGTGCCACCCATTCTCAGAAATATATATGTAGTGGATAAAATACCGTTAAGAGGAAAGTTGAAGACAAAGTAGTTCTTTAACTTTAAAGTTAATACCCTAAATTTCAGTAAACTAATTCATTTTACTCAAAACATGGTTTTATTCAGTTGTCAAAGGACAAAAGTAATGGTATATGTGCCAGAAGTCATCAGAAAAACTAACTTTTGACATCCACATCATAGAATAGTATAATAAAATTAAATTTAAAATCAAATAGTCGAAAAATTAACTAAAAATGGAGAAATTGCATGGAAATAAAGCATATCGAAGACGATCCTTATCTTGCACACTGCAAGGATGATTTGCACGAGACTCAATCTGTCTCTGCACATAATAAGGAAACCGCACAGCTGGCTCAGGCTTATTGCATGGTGGAGGAGCTGACTGCCATCAGCTATCTGGCAGCAGTGCTCCATGACTGTGGTAAATACAGCGACCGTTTTCAAGAATATATTCGGCAGGGAGAGATGTCTGTTTTTCGGAGAGGTGAAGTAAATCATTCGACGGCAGGCGGGATACTCATGGAAGAGCTGGCACCGAAGACCAGTCTTTCGGAGATAATTCAAATAGCAGTTTATTCCCATCATGGGATTCAGGATGCAGTTGATTTGGAGACAGGCAGTTTGTTGATTGAAAGGCGTCAGAGTAAGGAGTATCAGGAACATGAAAAAATTGAAATAGATCGCGTAAGACAGCGGTTTTATCAGTATACGGACAAGAATCTCTTGAATGCAGTGTGCAGTACGGCGTGTGAGTCCATGAAAACGCTGATGCGGCAAATTAAAACGGTTATGGAGCAGACTCCGGCAGGCGTTTTTGGGAGCAGGGACTTTTATATGGGTATGCATGAACGGATGCTTTTGTCTCTTCTGATTGACGCGGACCGCAGCAATACATCGGAGTTTATGAACGGTACGCCTAAGAGAGAACAGCAGACGGAGGAAACCAAAACTCGGCTGTGGCAGCAGTGTATTACTCATTTTGAACATTACATAACAGGATTTCAGGTTAAAACAAAAATTGATGTTTTTCGGAAAGAAATATCTGACTCATGTCTTCGTGCCGCTTTTGAGAAGACACGGCTTTACCGTTTAACATTGCCTACAGGTTCGGGAAAGACGCTGAGCGGTCTGCGTTTTGCTCTTCATCATGCAAAAAAATTTTGTAAGCAGCGGATTATCTATGTGGCCCCCTTCACGAGTATTTTGGAGCAAAATTCGGAAATTATCCGTCGGGCTGTTGGACAGGCGGAGCTTGTTTTAGAACATCACTGCAATGTGATTCCTGACACAGAAGAAGCACAGGAACGATATGGGCGTTTGACAGAAAACTGGATGAGTCCGGTGATTGCGACGACAGCGGTGCAGCTTCTGAATGCTTTATTTTCAGCGAAAACAGGCAGCATTCGCCGTATGCACAGTTTATGTGGCAGCATTATTATTTTTGATGAGATACAGGCGCTTCCTGTTCGCACCATCTGCCTGTTTAATTTGGCAGTAAATTATCTTACGACGTTTTGCGATACAACCGTTGTTTTATGTTCCGCTACTCAGCCGGTATTTGATAAACTTCCGAAGAATCGGCTGCTTCCCCCTAAGGAATTGGTAGAAGATTATGTTCGTTACGATAAAGAGTTCCGGCGGGTAACGCTGATTGACCGGACGGAGATAAAACCAGGCGGCCTGACAGTAGAAGAACTGGGGAATTTTGTCCTGGAGCAGTTTGCCGTGGAAAAACAGATCCTGGTAATTGTAAATACCAAGGCGTGTGCCAGGAAACTTTATCTTTATTTGAAAGAGCATTCTGACCGGGAGGGAGAGCTGTTTCATTTAAGCACAAACATGTGTGCGCTGAATCGCAGGGGAATCCTGGACAGTCTTAAGCTGTGTCTAGAGACAGAGAATCCTGCAAAGCCGGTGATTTGCGTCAGTACACAGTTGATTGAGGCAGGGGTGGATTTATCGTTTCGATGTGTGATTCGTTCCCTTGCCGGACTGGACAGTATGATACAGGCCGCCGGACGGTGCAACCGTCATGGAAAATGGGCAAATGGAAATGTTTATATTGTAAAAATGTCAGGTGAGGCAGAACACGTTTCCCGTCTTACAGAAATTAAAACCGCACAAACTGCCATGCAGGAAATTTTACGCTGCTATAGAGAGGCGCCGGAAACGGTTGGAAATGATTTGCTGTCGGCAAAAGCAAAAGAGCAGTACTATCTCAGATATCTGCGCGATCAGACGAGACAGGCGGAATTTTGCGTAAATGTACATGGTGCGGATACGACTCTGGTGGAATTACTTTCAGAGAATGAAACAGCGAGGCGCCAGTACAGGCGTCATATGGGGAAACCTTTGAAATGCATGATGAAACAGTCTTTTAAGACTGCCGGTGAAAAGTTTGAGGTGATTTCCGAAGAAGGAAAAATAAATGTAGTGGTCGAGTATAACAATGATGTTGTTTTTATGTTGGAAGAACTTCAAGATCCATATATTCTCTATGGGCGGCAAAAGGAAATTCTGCGCAGGCTGCAGTTGGTGTCAGTTGGAATTTCTGAACAGATGAAAAATGAGTTGGGCAGGGCGATTACTCCGGTGTGCGGAGGACTTGTCAATGTTTTGAGCATGAGCTATTACAGCAAGGAAACCGGAGTCAGCACAGAACCGGTTGGTATGGAGCTGTTAAGTATGTAATATATGAGGAGGTGAATCAATTTGAAGTATCGGAATGCGGTTGAGTTTCAGGTGAGCGGGGATTATGCACTGTTTTCTGATCCTGTCACCAGAGTGGGAGGTGAAAAATGTTCCTACCATATTCCTACCTATGAGGCACTGAAGGGAATTTTACAGAGTGTTTACTGGAAACCCACATTTGTATGGATCATTGATGCTGTGCGTGTTATGAATCCGATTCGGACAGAGACGAAAGGAATCCGGCCGATTTGCTATAATGGAGGAAATGAGTTGGCTTATTATACGTATTTGAAAAATGTCTGTTATCAGGTATGCGCTCATTTTGAATGGAATGAAAAACGGCCGGAGCTGAGACAGGACAGGAATGAACATAAGCATCATAATATAGCCAGACGGATGATTGCCCGCGGAGGAAGGCGCGATGTGTTTCTCGGGACCAGGGAATGTCAGGGATATGTGGAGCCCTGCGTGTTCGGTGAGGGAGAAAGCGCTTATGATGATCTGGATGGAGAGATTGCTTACGGATTTATGTATCATGAAAACAATCCTCCTTGGATGTGGCCAACTGGCGGCCTGATACATGAACTCCCCGAATTCCACGGCATAATCGATCTGATTCTTACGGGTAGCCCGATAAAGTGCCTCTTGGGAATCCTTCGCGAACTTTCGGAGCACCTAGTTGTCTTTCAGGCGAATTGCATACTTGCAGTCCTTGTTTTCACATGCTTTATATAGTTTTGGGGAGGCAAAGCCGCTGTCACCACGCAAGTAGATCGGAAGTGATGGGTATTTTTCTCGGTATTCCTGCATTAACGGAATCATGAAACGATCTGCGTCCTTGCTGCAGTACTGTGTGCCATCCCGCAATTCTACATTGAGCAAACCACCGGTAAGGCCATCAAAATAAAGGAGCGGGTGGTAGCCATGTGTCTGGTAATGGTAGTTAAAGGCTTCTCCCTCCTGATAGCCATAAGTGTTCAGCAAGGTAGAATCGAGGTCAAAAAGTATATGTTCAGGATGTTTGATGGAGTAAACGATCTCACGCATTTTTCTGTCTATTTCGTCAAACTGAGCAAGTGTATCTTTATCCATTCAGTTCCAAAATCTGGATAAAGTAGGCTGCGAGGCCAAAGCATCCTTATCTAAAATAGCCGTCATCACTGGATCATTTGTCAATTCATCTGCACAATCATCCTCAAAATATGCGGCAATGAGCTGGTAAATCACCGGTATGAGGTTGTCTGGATCGGTATGTGTGCGGTTGTTTGCGTGGTCATTGGTCTTGAAAAGTTTTTGACCAGTTTAATAAGCCAAATTTTTGCGGTGAACTCCTTGATGAGAAGTAGCCCGTCATCCGAAGAAAGATCACCACCATTGAAATAGAACCTCTTTCTTTGGTTTATTTATGGCTTGGTCACCTTAATTTTACCAAAGATTAGGTTCTTTTTCTATTCACTTTTCAGATGAAAGCAAAAACTTTGAAACTATAGCAACAATGCGGCCTTTAGTTGTTTTCACTGTAAGGCGGTGAATAATTCAGGTGAAATGTGAGAGGATAATAAACTCATGACGGAAAAATGTAGATATATCAGGGTTGGAAAAGAACAGGCGCGCTGGGAGAAGTCTGCAGTTGAGGAAGGCCTTGATGTGGACAGAGGTAGATGGATATTAGAATTTGTTAAAAGAATAAGCGATAAAAATTCAGCTGCGGCAATTATGATACGAAGTTCTTCTTCTAATCTATCAGAGAGCGAAATTAAAGAGGGGGCGCGTTATCAATCACCGAAGCAGAAAAGTTTTTGTTTTCTCCGCATGTGATTCGACGACTAAAAGCAAAAGAATATAATGAATCGCTCATAAAAATAGTGGAAATTATCTTGATGAAAGATGCAGGGGACCAGACGGGGATGAATTTGGAAAAGGCTTTTCTCATGTCTTATTATAACGTTTATAAGGGAAAATTAGGCTTGTGCGGTCGTGTCTTAAGGAATTTAAAATCAGATTGTATATTCTATGTGGAAGATAAAATGATGGAGGGAGTATGATAAACAGAAAAGTAAGATGGATTGCTGTCCTCGTGATTTTGCTGGTGATCGTATGCAGAGTGGCTGCGTGTGGAAAAAGACCGGAAGAGATCACTGCTACAGGTCCTCATACGCCTACAGAGCCAGCCCCGCCGATCTCCTATTCGGAGGTCACAAAGATTCATTTCAACGAAATCTTCGGAGGTTTTTTCCAGATTGATGTTATCGTGACAAAAGATAAGATCCGGTATCAGCTTTTTAAACAGGACGTTTTGAGAGAATGTGAACCGGAGGTCATAAATGGAACTTTTGAATGCGGACAGAATGTCTGGGATGAGTTGCTGTCCGCTCTTGATGATAATCATGTTAATGCATGGAAGGAACAGGGATATTATCTAAACCAATGTTTTAATCAGCAGGCGAATTTATTTGTGGAATGGCTGGAAGCGGAATTTGTAGAGGAGGGTGATTTTTTCAATATAACATGCAACAATAGCATGTATAATTTGTCATTTCTTCCCGACTATTATGGGATCGATCAGAATGAAGAGAAATTCAGAGGTGATTATGACGGTTTCTTTGAGTTATACACCTATAGTGATGAGAGCGCATCTCTCCGGAGATCATATAAGTCTTATGGCGTGCCCAAGAGCTATAACCGGTTTCGCAAGGAGTTCTGGGATCTGATTGTCGGACACACAGGGATTTCTGACTGGAGGCTTGAAGTGGGGGATTGGGGCAGGGAGAATCTGTATAAAAAGTATCCTTACATGCTTCGGGAAAGTCAGGAAAGGCAGATCCGCTATTTCAGCCTTTTAGAAAACTACGGAGGAAAGGGATCGGCTGTGGCGGTATCTCTTGTGTACGACGGGGGAGAGCAGAGTGTCTCCTATGGATGCTATTCTCGAGTAAAGACTTATTCGGCAGGTAAGTTCGGACAACCAGTGCTTTATTGTGACAGAGATCCTGTACCTATGTGGAAGGTGGGAACAGAAAGAGAAGTTCCCGATGTACCGGAAAAACTGCCGGAGATCATCGAACAGTATGAGGTGGACAGCTGGGAGACGGGGACCAACGGGGCGGCATACGTGCGTCAGGGTGAGTTTTATAACATAGAGAAGACGAAAAAGGTGAAGGATAAAAATGAGCAGGTATTGAGAAGCGGATACGACGCTCTGATCCATGTGGTGTACACTGATGGGAACCATGTGGAGATCCGGCTGGAAAACGGGCGGCTTCCGGAAAATTACAATGACTTTCGTGACGAACTGTGGGACTACATGATCCCTTATATAAACGAGGACAGAGGGGAGGAAGAGCAGGCTGTTGACTGGCGGGACTTGATCGACCAGTGGGGGAGGGAGTATCTGCGTGAAAAATACCCATATACAAGATAGACGGCGTGGCTTAACGGAGAGGAAAGAATATGGCAGAGAACAGATGGAAAACATGGGCTGCTCTTATGGTTTTATTGCTGGTCCTTTGGGGAGCGACGGCCTGCGGGAGAAAAAAGAATGATCCCGATGAGGCAGCGGAGGCAGTGACATTGAGAGATATGACACAGGTCAAAAAACTCTCTTTTCGGGAAACTTTTGGGCAGTATTTTGAGGTTGAGGTTATCGCTACAGAAGACAAAATCCAGTACCGGTGTTCGAAACAGGACATTTTAGGAAAAACGGAGCAGGAAGTGATCACCAGGAGCTTCAGCTGCGGACATGACACCTGGTGGGACCTGGTGTCGATCTACAACCACAACTATGTCTTTAGCTGGCTGGCGCAGGAAGATTATCAGAACCGGCACTATAGCCAGGACTCCGACCTGCTTGCGGAGTACCCGGACGTGGAGTTTTTCGAGGAGGGCGACTTCTTTAACATAGCGGACTCTGGTTCTGACTTTACCCAGGAGAGTCCTCCCTATTATTATGGGATCGACCAGAATGAAAAACGGTTCCGGGGTGATTACAGCGGCCACGTCGAGGTGTATATCAACGAGGATGAAATCCTGTATACAGACAGATCCTATGGATCCTACGGGCTGCCGGGGGAGTACCGGGAATTCCGCAGGGCATTTTGGGATCTGATCATCGGGCACACCGGACTTTCTGATTGGAGGTTTGAGCTGGGAGATTGGGGAAAGGAGAACCTGTATGAAAAGTATCCCTATATGCTGGGGGACGAAGATGAGAGAGAGATCCGGTATTTCAGCCTTTTAGAAAGCTATGGGGGAAAGGAATCCGCTTTGGCGGTGTCCATTGTGTACGACGGCGGTGAGGGGAGTCTCCGGTATAAGGTCTGTTCTCCCGAAAAAACATATTCGGTGAATTCATGGGCACAGCCGGTACTTTACTGCGGGAAGCAGTCTTTGCCCTGGGAAGGCGTGGAGGCGAAAAGAAAGGTTCCAGGCGTGCAGGAAGAACTGACGGAACTCATCAAGAGATACGAGGTGGATCAGTGGGCGATCAGGGCAGGCGGGACGGAGTACGCGCGTCAGGGCGAATTCTATAATATAGAAAATGCAAAACTGGCAGAGGATAAAAATGAGAGGGCGTTGAGAAGCAGGTATGACACACTGATCCATGTGGTGTATACCGATGGAGACCATACAGAAATTAAACTGGAAAACGGGCAGCTGCCGGAAACCTATAATGACTTCCGCAATGAACTGTGGGATTATATGATTCCCCGTGTGAATGAAGGCCGCGGGGAGGAGGTTCCCGACTGGAGAGATCACATCGATCAGTGGGGGGAGGAATATATGTGTATAAAATACCCATATAAAAAATAGATATATAGGCCTTTGGGAGGCAGACAACTATGCCGGAAAAGAAAGGAAGGTCATAAAATGAATATCAAAAATGAAAGCATTATTAATCCATTACCTGATGATCTGCTAATTGCAGAAAAAGAAAACAAATGGCGTGTGAAGCTGCCAAATTCATATAGAGAATTCCTGAAAAAATATAATGGGGGTATTCCGCAAGAATGTTGTTTTTACCATAGAGAACGTGAGTTTATGATAGTAAGATTTTTAGGAATTATTAAAGATTTGTCTATTGAAGGGGCAGGATGGTACGACATAGATGTTGTTGAATCGCAAATAGGGGAACGTTTGACGGATAACATGGACTTAATAGGGATTGAAATATTACCGATAGCGGAATTATTTTCCGGGGATTATCTTTGCTTAGATTTAAGAGATTCTAAGGGAAGTGTTTGTGTATGGTTTCATGAGAAAAGTGAGGAATTTAGACCAGTAATTGAAAGGGTAGCGGACAGCTTTGAAGAATTTTTGATAAAATTAAGATAAAATTGATACTAGTTGTTTTTTATGTATGGAGGGAGTGCTGGGAGGATGGCTTGATGAAGAAGGATATGATTATAACAAGAGAAAAGGCGTTTAAGTTAATCAAATTAATACAAGATATTGTAAATACAAGAGACTTATCAATGTATTTGGGAGATTATCTGACGAAAGAAAAGGTGGAATTTGAAGTAAATTTGTCAGGTGTAAGCAATGGCTTTTTATCCGAAGTTATCCGGACGATCACAGGATATGAGGTTGAAGTTTATGGTGAGGTGGAGGAGCTGTTTCCATGTCCTTGTTGCGGATTTAAAACATTGACAGAGCGTTTTGATTTAAAGGAAGGAACAGGATATGATATTTGCCCATATTGTGGTTGGGAAGATGATGGAACAACAGATATCGAGTCTTATCGTTCTATTAACAGAGGGAGAATATTAGATTACAGGAATAAAATTAGTAATAATGCTAATAAATATTACCTAAATAAATGGCTAAAGGAATAAAACATAGTAAAGATGAAAAATATGTATGAAAAAATGTAATTATAAATTGTTTAAAGGCAGATGGGGAATAAGTATAACTATATATGGTGAAGTGTTTGAGAAAAAGCATTTTAAAGAAGAATGTATTGTCGTAAAGGATAATGTCTATCTTTCATTTTCTAAAAATCCTTTGTTAAAAAATGAACTGTTTTGTGAAGAAGATAGAAATGCTATTTTCAGGGCGCTCAATATGGTGACGGAGGATATTGTAACGCATACGCAATTTTGTGACGGAACAGTTATTCAAATATGTAGTTTGCAATATGATGTATGCTACTATCAGGAGGATGCCATGGTTGTAGCTATGTTAAACTGGTGTTCCCATGTTTTTTGCTTTGAAATTAAGAATATAAAAAGTAAATTTGATTATGGCTTAAATAAATATGTTTTTGAAATTTGAAAAACGGGGAATGATCTTAACTAAGCGCTGCTGAAATATTAAAAAGCCGTGTCAGACTGCAGCCCGGCACGGCTTTTGAAATTTTTAAGATCAGGTTTTCTGCAAAAGCGATATAACCCATTCCTGATACTCACCGCCTGTTTTTAGTTCCATCTCTGTTATCAACTTGTTTCGAACAGCAGGTTGTTCCTGATTTGTTAAGGGATTGTACCCAATCTTTTCATAGACAGAGTAGTGCAGACCGATCCCCCTTTTTTGCCAGGAAGGAAGATTGTTATAATTGATGTTTTCGGAAAAAAGCAGTTCATTTTTCCAGGAAACAGACCGGCCTTCCAGCTGCTTTGTAGCTTCCCTGGCGCTGACTCCTTTTTTGCGCAGCATCCAGTAGCAGTGGGCATTCAGTGAATTTCTGTGAGCGTCTTCCTGCCGCCAGGAAAAATAGTCTTTCACACGCTCCAGGTTGGGAAGGGGAATCACCCTGCTGTCAAAGCAGGCAACTGTTCCTAACTTAAGTGACATACAGGCGCTTGCTTCCCCTGCCAGTACCGAGTTGATCTTTCGGGTCTTTCTGCCAAATGTATGGTCTTCAGGATGAAACAGCAGAGATATCTCATCGCTTTCCGTATAACCATACACAATGCGAAAACCACATTGCATTAGATGCTTTGTGGTGTCGACCATGGCGTCTCGGAACCGGGTATCAAAAGGGGCTTCAAAGCGGCAGGTTTCTTTTGTCAGCTTTGTAAAATTCCTTCCGTCCAGACGGACAGCCAGATACAGTTCCTGCAGTATCACCTGGTCCAAAGACTGTTCGAAACTTCTCATTTTTTTATCCAGTTCTTCAAAATTCATTTGGTCTCCTTCCATTCTTCTATGAGAAATCTGCCCTGTTCCAGCCATACATAATAAAGATAATCAAACCCTTCCTGGTAAGAAGGCAGTTCCAGACGGTTTGAGGTATATACAATGGCTTTATCAGGAACCCGGGCTTTTCCTTGCCGGGTACGGTTTCTCTCTACGCAGTCAGCTATTACAGACTGAAAAAAGTATCCTTTTATCTCATATCCATATTCTTTTGCAGGCACAATGTACTTCTTCCGTTCTGCCATGGAGGGGTTCGTATTATCTACCGCGAAGGAGTATCCATTTTGCAGGCAGTGTTCCAAAAGAAGCCTCTCCTTGTTTCGTGTATGGAGAGTATCAAGATTGATATGTACATAATATTCGGCCAGCATCTGATGATAGAAGGTGGACTTTCCGCTGGCCTGAAGTCCGATTAACAGAACAGCTTCTTTTGGCAGCTTTTGTCCGGGAGTAATATTTAATGTCTTCATTATAGCCAAATCTCCTTAATAGGAATATACTACCACTAAATGAAACGCGCGGCAAGTTCTTTGGAACAATCAGAATAACCGCTTTTCACAGTTTGACACGCCAAAAGACGCATGGAAAGTAAGTTTATTTACAGTCCATGCGCTTTTTTTGCGCTTGTGCATCTGTTGTGCCTGGCGATTTTTAAGAAAAACACGCGGAAATTTAACAGCTTATCCGTGACATGTTGCGGAATTTTCTAAAAAAATTTATGATAAAAAAAATAATATCAGGAGGAGAAACAGATGAAATACCAGCTGACAGACAGTGACCGCCAGTGGGCTGAGAAGACTTACGAGAAGATCAAAACAAAGATTAAGGCGGAAAGCGAGAGGATGGGAAGTAAGATTCCTTATATCGCTGAGAACGGGGTTTACCGGGAGGACAAAGACCAGACCAACATCGCCTGGTGGACCAACGGATTCTGGCCGGGGATCTTGTGGCAGATGTACCACGCCGAGAAAGACGAGTGTTTTAAGGAGGCGGCAAGGGGAGTGGAGAAGAAGCTGGACCGGGCTCTCCATGAGTATACCGGGCTTCACCATGACGTGGGATTCATGTGGCTTCACTCCGCGGTGGCTGATTACCGGCTCACCAAAGATGAGCAGTCCAGGGCCAGAGGCCTCCACGCTGCCAACCTGCTGGCGGGAAGGTACAATCCCAGAGGAAAATTTATCCGCTCATGGAACGAGGACCGGGCAGGGTGGGTCATCGTGGACAGCATGATGAATATCCCACTGCTGTACTGGGCTAAGGAGGAGACCGGGGATCCCAGGTTTGAGTACATCGCCATGGACCACGGGGACACGGTGATGAACCTTACGGTGCGGGGGGACGGCTCCTGCAACCACATCATTGTCCTGGATCCGGCTACAGGAGAACTTTTGGAGACTCCCGGGGGACAGGGTTATGGTTCCGGCTCTTCCTGGTCCAGGGGACAGGCCTGGGCAGTGTACGGTTTCGCCCTCAGCTACCGCCACACGGGAAAGAGGGATTACCTGGACACGGCAAAACAGGTGGCCAGCTATTTTCTGGCTCAGACGGACAGGACAGGCCATGTGGCATTGGTGGATTTCAGAGCGCCAAAAGAGCTGGTGTACTGGGACAGCACCGCGGGGGTGTGCGCTGCCTGCGGCATGCTGGAGATCGCCAGACATGTGCCGGAGGCGGAGAGGGATTTCTATGTGGACGGGGCTCTTGGCATCTTAAAGGCTACGGACGAGAGATTCTGTGACTGGGATCCGTCCAGGGACTCCATCGTGCAGATGGGAACCGGGTCTTACCACTCGGAGAATGACCGGCATGTGCCCATTATTTACGGAGATTATTTCTTTATTGAGGCGGTTTTAAGACTGCTGGACAGAGAGTTTCTCATTTGGTAAGTAAGAGAATTCGCGGCAAGCCCCAGAGGAGCCATCTCCTGTCTGGGCTCAGAATTGCCAGACGAGGAGGAAGGCAAACGCGAAGCGTTTCTTGCGCGCCTTCCGACGACCTGCCGCCGAACCGTAGGTGAGGGGGCGACACCCGAGAAGAGCCCGAAAGGCAGCTGACAAGAGATGGAATCTCTGGGGCAAAAGCAGAATTCGCTTAACAAAGTGACATTAATTTGGAGGAATAGTATGGAAAAACATGAAAAAATCATGATTCCCAATCCGATTTTAACGGGATTTCACCCGGATCCTTGTGTCTGCAAGGCCAGGGGGAAATATTATCTGATCACGTCCACTTTTGAGTGGTATCCGGGGGTTTCTCTCTACGAGTCGGAGGATCTGGTTACGTGGGTATCCAGAGGTGGGCTCCTTAAGGATTTGGATCTTCGGGGGATTCCGGACTCAGCGGGGATCTGGGCTCCGGCCCTGTCTTATTATGACGAGACCTTCTACCTGGTGTACACCATTTCCAGGCAGATCGACGGATATTTTAAGGATGTGAGAAATTATGTGGTCACAGCCAGGGATATAGAGGGGCCCTGGAGCAAGCCGGTGTTTCTCAACGCCTCCGGGTTTGACCCTTCCATGTTTCACGAGGACGGGCGTCACTATGTGCTGAATCCTCAGTGGGATCCAAGGCCTCTGCCGGGCCACAGGAAGTTTAACGGCCTGATTCTCCAGGAGTTTGATATGGAGAAGGGCATGGTGGGGCAGGGAAAGGTGGTTTTTGAGGGAAGCAGCATCGGCGTCACAGAGGGCCCTCATCTGATGAAAAAAGACGGGTATTACTATATCATCGCTGCGGAAGGGGGAACGGGGGTGGATCACGCCATCTGCGTGGCCAGGTCGAAGGAGCTGTGGGGGCCTTATGAGATCTCGCCTTACCACCCGCTGATCACGTCCAAGGGACAGAAGACCCCTTTGAGAAAGGCGGGGCATGGCAATTTCGTGGAGACGGACAGCGGGGAGTGGTACCTGTTTCACCTTTGCGCCCGGTATCTGGACAACAGCCAGGACAGTGTCCTTGGCAGGGAGACAGCTATGGAAAAAATAGAGTGGACAGATGGGTGGCCCCGGATGGTCCAGAAAACCTGTGTGCCCGCCCTGGAAGTGGAAGGCCCCCGGGGAGCGGGACGGCAGAGGAAGACAGAGGACGGCGGCAAAAGCTATTACACCCGCTTCACCCGGGGGACGAACCTGGGAAGTGAGGAGTGGCTGTCTCTGCGGTACTCTTTTGAGGAGAAGGCAAGGTTTACCGGCAGAGGGCTGGCGCTGAAAGGCGGAGATTCCCTCACCTCCCTCTTTGACCAGTCCCTCATGGCCAGGCGCTGGACAGCCTTTGGATTCCGGGCGGGAACCAGCCTTAAGTTTCAGCCCTGTCACTATAACCAGACAGCGGGGCTGGTCTGTTATTACAATACCAAGGTATTTCACTATCTCTACGTGGGATATGACGAGAAGAAAAAACAGCCTATGGTCAATATTCTGACCAACGACAATTTCCAGTTCCGGGAGCCTCTTGGGGGAAATTACGCGTACCTTCCCCAGGGAGCGGAGGAGATTCACCTGAGAGTGGAGGTGGAACAGGAGAAACTTCAGTTTTCCTGGGCCGCGGACCAGGGAGAGTGGCAGCCCGTCGGGCCTGTGCTGGACGCTTCTATCCTCAGCGACGAGCACGCGGCCGGCTGGGCCTACACCGGAGCTGTGGTGGGAATCACGGCGGTGGACACTTTCAACAAAGACACGGAGGCCCTGTTTACGGAGTTCTATCAGGAGGATATGGGGGAGTCTCGGAAACGTGATAGCGAATAGGAAGGAAAGGGTTTGGAGGCAGAGAGATGGAATTTACACAAATCGCGAAGGGTATATGGAAAACCCGTATCGGCGCGCCGGAGCGGTATACTCCGGTGGCGCTGCGAAGATTTCCCATGAAGGAGGAAGCGCTGGAGAAACTGCCTTCCGCCGGGCTGCCAAAGCAGGCGGAACAGATTGTCTGGCGGCAGAACCGCAGGGGTCTGCGGATTACGCTGCCCATGGACAGCAGCGAGGATATCTACGGCTTCGGGCTGCAGCTTAAGAGCATGAATCAGGCGGGAGGAAGCGTTCGCTTCGGGTGAACTCCGATCCCATAGCGGATACGGGGGAGGGTCACGCACCGGTTCCGTTTTATGTTTCTACCGGGGGCTATGGGCTGTTGGTGGACACCTTCCGGCATTTAGAATTCTATATGGGGACAAGCCTGGAAAAGGGCCGCTCCCAACAGCGTAGAGAGGTAAACCAGGCTCATAAGGAATTTTCGGAGTCAGCCCTTTACGCGCTGAAAAAGAATTCGGAAACCCGCCAGGTAATCATTGACCTTAAGGCTGTGGACGGTGTGGATCTCTATCTGTTCGCGGGATCGGTGAAGGAAGCGGTGCAGCGCTACAACCTGTTCTCAGGCGGCGGCTGCCTGCCTCCCATGTGGGGGCTGGGGGTCTGGTACCGCTCTTATGGGGGCAGTGATCAGACGGCGGTGGAGAACCTGGCGGACAGCTTCCGCAGGGAAGAGATTCCTGTGGATGTGCTGGGACTGGAGCCGGGATGGCATTCCCACAGCTATTCCTGTACCTATCAGTGGTCATACCTGTTTCCGGAGCCGGAGGCGATGATAGAGAAATTGAATGGACAAGATTACAAGATCAATCTGTGGGAGCATCTTTTTGTATACCCGGCAGCGCCTTTTTACCAGGAGCTTAAACCTTATGCCGGGGAATACGAGGTATGGAACGGACTGGTGCCGGATTTCTGTACGCCGGAGGCGGAGAAGATTTTCGCGGATTATCACAGGGAAGAATTGGTAAAAAAGGGGATAGCGGGCTTTAAGCTGGATGAGTGCGACAATTCAGACTTAAACGCGTCCAACTGGTCTTTCCCGGATGTGACCAGTTTTCCTTCGGGCATGGACGGGGAGCAAATGCATGCCGCCATCGGAGAGTTATACCAGAATCTGATCTACGGCGTTTTTCATAAAGAAAACATAAGGACATATTCCCAGGTTCGTTCCGGCGGGGCCCTGGCGGCTCCCCTGCCCTTTGTGCTGTATTCCGATCTGTATCAGCACAAGGAGTTTATTCGGGGCATGGTCACGGCAGGCTTTTCGGGGCTGCTTTGGGCGTCGGAGGTAAGGGATTGTAAGAATGGCGCGGATCTGCTCAGGCGGATGGAGACGATTATGTTTTCCGCCCATGCCATCTATAACTGCTGGCGGATTCCCAACCCTCCCTGGAAGCAGGTGGATATCGGGAAGAACCTCGCTGGAGAGTTTATGGAGGACGGGGATTACTATACGGATGTCTGCAGAAGATACCACAGGGTCAGGATGTCCCTTCTGCCGTATCTGTACAGCGCTTTCGTAAAATATCAGCGGGAAGGGATTCCGCCTGTCAGGGCGCTTGTGTTTGACTATGAAGAGGAGCCTGAAGCGCGGAATGTGGATGATGAGTATCTTCTGGGCGATGATCTTCTGGTAGCGCCCATGACTCTGGAAGACGGCAGGGAGCGGAGGGTTTATCTGCCCCGGGGAAAATGGCATGATTTCTGGGATGGCCAGGTTTATGAGGGCGGCAGAGAGCATGTGATTCACGCGGAGTATGATAAGATTCCTGTATTTGTCAGGGAAAACTGTATTCTGCCGTTGGCAGAGCCCATAGAGGCCGTTGGCAAGGGGACGGTGTTTACCATACACCCGAAGGTGTACGGAAGCGGCGGGGAGGGCTGCGTGCTGTATGAGGATGATTTCGAGACATTTGATTACGAGAAGGGCTGCTGGAATGAAGTCCGCGTTACCCGAAAAGGGGATGGGGAGATACAGGTAAGCCGGGTTGGGGAAGCAAAGAAGCGTTATGTGGTCGCGGGCTGGGAATAAACCTAGGGGCGGCTGATGAGGAAGGCAAGGACAAAGAGTTTCCGAGACCGCTCTCAGGAGAATATGGAGGAATATGGAGACTGTGGATGAGATTATTGATATTCGAAAATGGGGAGCCGTAGGGGACGGTATCTATAAAAATACGAAGATTATCCAGAGATGCCTTGATGAAGCCGGACAGAAAGGCGGCACAGTGTACGTGGGGGGAGGAGGGACCTATGTGTGCGGAACCCTGTATCTTCCCAGCGATGTGACGATTTTTATCGGTGGGGGGACCAGGCTTCTGGCCAGCCCGGATATCTCCGATTACGGTCAGGATACCCACCATAACCGCTACAGAAATGAAAAGGATCTGGACCGCTGCTGGCTCTACGGCTGTGACGAGGAGAATATCCAGATTATGGGAAACGGTGTTCTGGACGGGAACGGGGAGGCCTTTCCCAATGAGGGCAGCATGTACCGGCCCATGATGCTGCGCTTTCTGCGGTGTAAGAACATAAAGCTGTCCGGTCTGGGGCTTTACAACTCAGCGGCCTGGACCGTGGCTTTTCTGGATTCCTCCTATATATGGGCCAGGGATCTGGTAATCCGGAATGAGAAGCGCTACAACGGAGACGGCCTGGATTTTGACGGCTGCGCCCATGTGTTTGTCAGGGACTGCCTTATTTCCGGAACCGATGACAATCTCTGCCTTCAGGCAGGGAGCCGGGAGTATCCGGTGGAGGATGTCCATATCAGCGGCTGTTCGTTCCAGTCTCTGTGCGTGGGAATCCGTATCGGGCTGCGGTCCATAGGAACCATTAAAAATGTGGTTATCAGCAACTGTACCATGAAAAATGTGTGGCGGGAAGGGATCAAGATTGAGTGTACCGAGGGAGGCCGCATCGCCAACATCGGAGTGGAGAATGTGGTCATGGAAGATGTGTCCCGGCCTCTGTTCGTCCTGCTGAACAACCGGTTTGAACCCCAGGGGCTGGGCAGTTCCTTAGAACTTGACCATATGCCGGAAATTGGCACTTTGGAGCATGTGTCATTTTCCAATATTCAGGTGACGGATACCCAGGAGATGAAAAAGATTCATTACCGCTTTGAAAAAGACATCATGGGAGCGCCCTGGTTCAAGGGAATTCGTGTGGATGCGGAGAAGAACCACAAGATCCGGGATCTGGCTATCCGGGGCCTTCGATATGTCAGCGCGGGGGGAGTGAAGAGAGAGGAGATTCCGGAGGAGTATCCTCAGGTTGTGGATCAGAGACAGGAAAAAACCGGGAAGACCTCGGAAAACTATTACCCGGACTGGAGTAGAACCAGTTTTATGGATATTCGCAACGTGGATGGGTTTTACGGGGAGGATATTGTGCTTGAGAACCTGGAAATGGATGAGAGGCCGCCTTACATCATAGAAGGGTGCGGAGTGTGGAAAGAGCAGATCGTGGTTCTCTGAAAAAACTTAAAAATCTACATATTTATCTTAAAAAGTCAAATTTCTTTTAGATGAATTTCACAGTATACTTATGTCATCAAAAAGAAACAGATATTTTTAGAAGGAGGAAATGATTATGAAGAGACGGAAACTGATGTCAGCCATGTTGTGTACGGCCATGGTGGGAACCCTGCTTTCTGGATGCGGAGGCGGCAGCGACGCTGGAACTTCCACAACGGCCCAGGCAGGAGGAGCCGGAACCCAGGCAGGGGGCAGCGGGGAAGCGGGAACTACAGCAGGAGCCGGGGCTGGGAGTACCCAGGCGGCGGGAGGTATCGTCACAGAGCCCACAGAGCTGACCTTTATCTTCGCCGACGGCGATGAGGGAGCCAAGTCTTCCATGAACGAGATCGTTAACCGGTTCAATGACTCCCACCCGGACATTACCGTGAGGATCGAGCCAGGCAACGGCGGCGCTTACAGCGAGTTCTTAAAGACCAAGGAGAGCGTGGGAGAGTTCCCGGATGTGATGGAGATGAGGGACACGGCTGTGTACTACAGAGCAGGTATGCTGGAGCCCCTGTCCGACGAGCTGGTAGCTCTGTTCCAGACCACCACGGAGTTTGACGGCAAGACCTACACTGCCCCCTTGTCCGGTGAGAACACCAACGGCATCATCTACAACAAAAAATATTTTGACGATAACGGTTTCACAGAGCCAGCTACCTATGACGAGTTTATGAAGCTCTGTCAGGATATCAAGGACAAAGGCGACATGGCTCCCCTGGTTATCGGAGGCCAGGATATCTGGCACATCGGCTTCTGGTTCCACAAGGCCTATAACGACCAGGTGCTGTCAAAGGATCCGGACTTTATCAAGCACTGCTATGACGGCAGCAAGAATTTCGCCGACGATTCCTTCAAAGGTGTTTTGAAAGAGATGCAGGACATCTTCCAATACGGGCAGGACGGCTGGGTGTCCACCCCGGACGCGCAGATCACCACCTTCCTGGTAAGCGATATGGCGGCCATGATGTACTCCGGCACCCACATGTTCTCCCAGATCGAGTCGGCGGATCCAAACTTTGAGTACGGTTGGTTCCCGGTTCCCAGCCCTGACGGAAAGCTGCGGTTAGTAGGCGGCGGCGGGGCAGGCGGCCTGGCCATCTCCGCGGAATCCGCCAAGGATGCCAACAAGAAGGCCGCGGCGGAAGAGTTTATCAAATTCTTCTTCGCTCCGGAAAACTATGTAGTGTACTGTGATACCCTGAACTTTATCCCCACCACGGTGGCGGGCATCGACAGCCATGCGGCTCCGGTTCTCCAGGAAGTGATCGAGGCCACCAGAAACGCTGACGACTTAGGCCCCATGTGGAATGTGCGGGTGGGGGAAAACGAGCTTCCGCCGGATTTCAGAAACTTTACATACAAGACCGTGGTGGAAGTGGTCCAGGGACAGAGGGATATCGACTCTGCCTGCGAGGAGCTTAACAAGACATGGAAGGTCTCTATGGAAAGTTTCAATCCTTTAACCGCTCAGTAATGTTTGTTAAGGTATTCGTGAGGCCCTCAAGGAGCCATCTCCTGTCATGGCTCAGAATTGCCGGACGTTCCGAGGAAGAAGGCAAACGCAGATCGTTTTTAGGATGCCTTCTGACGACCTGCCGCCGAACCGCAGGTGAGGGGACGCTACCAAAGGAGCCCCAAAAGCCGGTCTCTTCTCCACGGCATTAATTCGCCCTGACAGGAGCCGGCTCCTTGGGGGCAAAAGCAGGAATCCGCTTAACGAACTAAACAGACATTGACGCAATAACCAACTCACTGCTGCCCTCCCTGAACATTTTCCGGGAGGGCAGTAATAAAAGAAGGAGAATCTATGGCAGGGAAGAAAAAGAAATTTGATACAGTGGCCTTTGGGTTTATCGCCCCGGCGTTCCTGTTTTTTACGTTGTTTATCATCGTGCCTACCTTGGCCAGTGTGTACTATAGTTTTACTTCTTGGGATGGCTTGAGTCCTACGGTGAAGTTTGTGGGTTTGGCCAACTATAAGGAGATTCTTACAGGGGCCAGGTTCCGGAATGCCCTTATTAACACCTTTATTTTGACCTTTTTTATCTCCATCTTGGAGAATACCATGGCTTTGTGTCTGGCTCTTATGGTGGATAATGTGAAGTGGTGGAAGAATTTTTTCCGGAGCGCTTTCTATATTCCAGTACTTATAAGTGGTATCGTGTCCGGTTTTATCTGGAAGATTATGTACAATTATAATTTTGGGGCTATCAATACTATCTTAAATTCCATGGGAGCGGGGGGGCTTAAGCAGGACTGGCTGGGCAACCCGAGTCTGGCGCTGATCATGGTGGGGGTGGTGCTGGTGTGGAAGGGGGCAGGGTATTATATGATCATCTACCTGGCTTCTCTCCAGAGTGTCTCTACCGATGTAGTGGAGGCGGCGTCTATCGACGGGGCTTCCCCGTGGCAGAGGTTTCGGCACATTATTCTGCCGCTGATCTCGGGGGCTTTTACCATCAATTTTACCTTATCACTGATCAATGGGCTGAAGGTGTTTGACCAGATCTCCGTCATGACCGATGGCGGTCCCGGGTTTACCACAGAGACTATTGTTTATCTGCTGTACAAGGTGGGCTTCAATGAAGGCCGTCAGGGATTCGGAACTGCGGTAGGTATCGTGCTGCTGTTCATCATCATCATCTTAAATACCCTTCAGCAGAAATTCTTAAAGAGCAGGGAGGTGCAGCTGTGATGAAGGATCAGACCATTAAGAAAAATAAACAGAAATTCCGGCCAAGTCAGGTCGCTCTCTTCGCCCTGACCCTGGTGCTGGCGGTGTTCTTTCTCTGGCCCGTATTTTTCGCGGTGATGTCGGCCTTTAAGAGCAACGGCGATATCTTGAAAAGTCCCGTGGCCTTGCCTACATCTCTGTACCTGAAGAATTTTCAGGATCTGTTCGCTCAGTCGGACTTTGTGACAGCCATCAAGCACAGTCTGATCCTGACCATTGTGTCCGAAGCCCTCATCGTGTGCCTGGTTCCCATGGCGGCTTATGCCATTGAGCGCCGGTCCAGCCGGACTACAAGGCTGATCTACACTTATTTTTTGGCAGGCATGATGATACCCTTTCACCTCTATATGTTTCCGCTGTTCAAGGAGATGAAGATCTTTGGAATCTACGGTACTCTGGCTGGTCCTATCGCCTGCTACATATCCGGTTCCGTGGCTTTTGGTACTTTGCTGTACAGCAGTTTCCTGAAGGGAGTTCCTTTAGAGATCGAGGAGGCGGCCCAGATCGACGGCTGCACCCCTTTCCAGACCTTCTGGCAGGTAACGTTCCCCCTTCTGGGTCCCTGTACCGCCTCCATGGTGGTGCTCAACGGCCTGAATATCTGGAACGATTTCCTCATGCCTTACCTGGCCCTTCCGTCAAATATGGCGAAAACCATTACCGTGGAGGTGTATTCCTTCGTGGGACAGTACACGGCCAGATGGGACATCGTGTTTGCAGGAACCGTGTGTTCCATCGTGCCGGCGCTGTGCATCTTTATCCTTCTGCAGAAGTACTTTGTGAAAGGAATCACCGCGGGAGCGGCGAAAGGATGACAAAAACATAAGGGAAAGGGGTGGTAGAAAATAATCTTACAAGGTAAAATGTCCATATCAATATGGATGAGGTAAATGTGATGAAGATGAGAAGAAACCTGAGCCTGTACCAGAAATTCGCTTTGGTTATTATCTGTGTAGGACTGATCCCCATGGGCTTTCTGTCCACGGTGATCATGAACCGGATGCTGAAAGAATATGGAAATTCCCTGGAGGCTAACTACGAGCAGGCGGCTGTGTATGTGAGCCTGGGTCTGGACAGTATGCTGGAATCCTACAATGACGTATCCAAGATGCCCTACTATTACAATTATTCCAATGAAGGCGCTTTCCAGCTGAACTATATGTCTTATGACAATCTGCGCAAGATCCTCTACGGAGAGGGGGCGGAGTATCAGGGGGACCGAAGAACCCAGGGCATGAATGTGTTTCTGCAGAACGTTCAGAGCGTGGATTCTTCGATCACAGCCTGCCACTTTATCGCTGACAACGACATCTTAAGGGAGAGCTTTCACTACAGCGGCCAGAACACATTTCTTCGGGATGACCCTCTGTTTCGCCAGCGGGTTCGGTGGGATAAGCTGGATAAGACCTCCAAGAAGCTGATGCTCATCCCCTCCCATGAGGCGGACTACTATACCCGTTCCGCGGGCTGTGTATTTACCATCGGCAGAAATTATTTTGACCTTACCAAGACAGTAGGGGCCACGGATTATATCGGAACCTTGTATATCGATGTGGATATTGAGCGGATCGAGAATCTGTGCAGCAGGATCCGGCTGGGAGAACGAGACCGGATCTATGTGGTGGATAAAGACGGAGAATGTTTTTACTCCAACGCTCTGGACATGACGGGGCAGAATATCCAGACCATATGTCAGGAATTGAAACGGTCCGAGGGCCAGTGGGTCATCGAAAGGGACTGTGACACTTATGATCTCAAGGTGATCGCGGTTATACAGAAAGCGGACGCGTTCCAAAAGATCTGGAATCTGCAGACCGTCATGTACGGTATCCTGGGGGTTTCTCTGGCAGTGCTTCTGGCAGGTTCCCTGTGGTTTTCCAAAAGGCTGACCCAGCCCATACGGAACATGATGGAACAGATGTCCCAGATAGAGAGCGGTAATTTTAAAGTTAGACTCACCGATGTGTCCAACGACGAGATCGGCATCCTGTCCAAACGGTTCAACCAGATGTCCCAGGAGCTGGAAACCTACATCAATAAATCCTATGTTGCCCAGCTGCGCCAGAACGAGGCGGAGATGACGGCCTTAAAATCTCAGATCTATCCTCATTTTCTCTATAACACTCTGGAGATCATCCGCATGGAGGCCCTGGAACTGGAAGAGGGGGACAGGAGGGTGTCCCGGATGATTGAGGCCCTGTCCAAGCAGATCCACTATATGATCGGCCCCATGCAGGACTTGGTTCCCTTGAGGACAGAAGCGGACATGGTGGAAGAATATGTGTATCTTCTGAACTGCCGTATCACCGGAAAGGTTCAGCTTTCCATAGACTTGGACGGCATGTCCGGGCGGACGGTGCCAAAGCTGATCTTACAGCCCATTGTGGAAAACGCCTATGTCCACGGCATCAAGCCCATGGCAGGATCGGGAAATATCATGATCGATGTGGAGAAAGGCCAGGGAGTTTTCATTATCTCCCTTCTGGACAATGGGGTAGGCATGGATGAGGAGGCCCTCAAAAGGCTCCGCAGGTTTCTGGACAGCGATGAGATCGGCGTAAAAAATCAGCACAACTGGCAGAGTATCGGACTGAAAAATGTCCACGACCGGATACGGTATCTGTACGGGGAAGAGTATGGGCTGGAGATCACCAGCACTTCAGGAGTAGGCACCATGGTGAGAATCGTGATGCCGGATCTTGAGACAGAGGAGGAGAAGCGGGATGATACGGATGGTTCTGGCAGATGACGAGCCCGTCATAATCAGAGGGATACAAAAGCTGGTGGATTTTAACAGCCTGGGGATCCAGGTGGTGGGAGAGTACCAGGACGGCGGGGCGGCTTTGGACGGGATCCTGGCCCTGCAGCCGGATATCGCCCTTCTGGATATCCACATGCCGAGAAAATCAGGGATTGACATTATCAAAGAACTGCAGGCTGTGGGAAACAGGACAAAGATCATTTTCATCAGCGGGTTCCAGGATTTTCAGTACGCCAAAGACGCCCTGCGCTATGGGGCGGAGGATTACCTGCTGAAACCGGTGATCCGGGAAGAACTTCTGGCAGCCCTGGAGCGGTGCTGCGCTGCCCTCCAGGAGAACTGGATGGCCAGAAAGGACGGGCAGAAGACAGAGGGGAGAGCCCAGGAAGAGCCGCCCTATGGCAGGCTCATAGACATGGAGGAAACCGTCTACGTGCCCGCTCTGGTAGATATTCTGTGGAACGGCCAGGAGAGCCGGCAGGAGAGAAAGCTCATCCGCTTTTCCGTCATCAGCTATGTGGAAAAGTACCTGGCGGAGAAAAACCAGGGGATTGTCTTCGCAAAGAATAAGAACCTGGTGGTCATCTTAAAAGGCATGGACCGACAGGATGCGAGAGAATTTTTGCGGGATATGGCCGTTTCCATTGAAAAAACTTATAGCCACCGGACGGGAGTCCTGGTGGGGCCGGAGGTGGATTCCATGAGCCAGATCCCAGAAGGCTACCAGAGATGCCTGGAGTGGAGAGGCTACCTGTTCTTTGAGGACCAGTTGGGGACTCCCGTGTTGTTTACCCAGAGCAAAGTCTTTCGAAAGGAAGTGGGCAATCAAGAGTTTGAGACCTGCCGGACCCAGCTTTTAGATGCCTTAGTCAGCCAGAACCGGGAGGCTTTTGAAAGATGCCTGAAACAGTTTGTCCGCTACGTGTGCATCCGTTCCGAGGGCAAGAAGGAAGATGCCTGCTACCATTTCTGCACCACCATCCGCATGGCGGGGGAGAGAGTGTCCCAGCTGGGGGTGCCTCCTCTGGATTATGATGTGAAGGATATCCTGGAGCAGGGGAGGGAGACGGTTAACTACCGACAGATGTCCGCCCTCTATGGCTCCTACCTGGAGCGGTATCTGGAGCAGGTGAAGAACTCCATCATCCGAAGCGACAAAAAAGATATCATAAGAGCCAAAGAGTATATCGAGGCGCATTACAGGGAGAACCTGACCCTGGAGGTCTTGGCCTCGGAGATCCACATGAACGCTTACTATTTCAGCAGCTTCTTTAAGAAGAACTCCGGGGAGAATTTTAAAGACTATGTAAATAAAGTGAGACTGAAACACGCCATGGCCCTTCTGGTGACCACGGACAAGAAGACCTACGAGATCGCGGACCAGGTAGGATTCCGGGATGCCAGGTCTTTCTCGGAACTGTTCCAGAGAACCTATGGGGAGACGCCGGCCAGCTACCGCAAGAGGGTAAAGCGGGAGAAGGGGGACGGCGGGTATTAAAGAAAAAGCAAATCAGGAGGTTATAGATGAAGCAGAAAATAACGAGAAGCCTCATGAAGAGGATCACCGCGTTTTTCCTGGTGTTCTCCATGGTCTTAGGGCTGGGCGCGCCGGGGATGCCGGGCGGGGCGTTTGAGGCCTACGGGGAAGAGGTAAACCCTATCGTAACTTCAGCGTTCGTGTCGAATTTCAGCGGCCAGGACAATAACAATTATGCCAGCAACGGCAATTTGATTATCGGAAAAGGGAGACATACCTACATCCGTTTCGATATGACCAAGCTCACGTTGGGGGAGGAAGACAAGGCTGTGCTGAAACTTCCCTATGCGAAAAGCGGAGACCACGCATTCGCGTTTATTGTAAAGCCATGCAGCGAGTATCTGCGCGATGGGAACGCGGACAGTACAGATACCTGGACAAAAGAGAATATCAAGTATAATAACCGCCCTCTGGATCTGGAGGGAGCCCAGGATTACCAGACAGAGGAATTTGTGCCAAATACCCAGAAGCCTTTGGTGCTGGACATTGCCGGTTTGCTGCGGTGGGCCCAGAACCAGAACATGAAAACACTGAGCCTGCATATTACGTCAAGTAAAGTCGATGACTCCAAAGTCAACGCGGCGGAATATACCAACAGCCCCTATCTGGAGGTTACAAAAACCGAGACCGAGCCCTCCGCGCCTGTGGAGCCTCAAAAGCGGGAGGCCAATTACTGGGACAGCGGTCTTGTGTCCCAGAAGGTGTTCAGGATGAAAGGGGAGGACGGCAAATACCTAAAACTTGTTGACGATGAAAGCGGAAGATTCACGGTGACGGATAACGGGGATGAGGCGGCGGTATTCAGCCTATATGTATTTGATTACACGGCGAAAGAAGATGCGACCTACGCGCCCACTACATACGGGATTAAGTGCCTGACCAACGGCCGTTACCTTTCCCTCCAGAACTACTTTGGCCCCGATGATGAGGATAAGACCTACTGGAATACCCGGGATTACGGGCTGGAGATCCAGGCGGAGGCTGAGGACATCAATTGGAATGAGCGCTTCTATATTGAGCAGTATGAGACATCGGGAACCTATTCCATCAAAGCCCATTATGATTTAAATGGAAACAGGGATGCGGGGGCGGACAGGGTTCCGGTGCGCATGGGGGATCAGCTGTACGCGACAACCTCTATGCGTGGTGTTTATAAGTTTACCTTTGAGGATGTTTCCGGCCAGGATCCCCTGGAGGTGATACAGAAAAAGGACGGGGACAATGTGATTCTGTCCTGGTATCCGGTAAATGGAGATAAGGCTACAGGCAACTATTCTGTGGAAGGAGCCACAGTGGCGGCCAGCGGGGATGGAAACAAGCTGCAGGCGGTGCTGGGCAATCTCTCGGACGGTGAGAACCTGGTAACCGTGTCCCACACAGGCGGGGCAGAGCAGGAAGTAAAGGTTCGCAAGTTCACTCACCCTGGGATTATGCATTCCCAGGAAGAGCTGGACGCCATGAAGGAACATATCGGGAAAAAGGAAGAGCCATGGTACTCCGACTACCTGAAACTGAGGGACACAGTGCCCAGCAATATGGCCAATCCCAATTTCGCCACCAAGGCCCTCGCGGGGGTAGGCAGAGGAAACCCGGCAGGCTCTGGCAACATTGAGGCCTTTGAGCAGTCCGGCAACGCCGCTTATTTCAACGCCCTTCAGTGGGTGGTTACAGGCGAGGAGGCTTATGCCAAAAAGACTGTGGAGATCCTCAACGACTGGGCCAATACCCTGAAGATCGTAGATGGGCGGGACCGTATCCTGGGCGCTGCCATTAACAGCTGCCGGTTTATCAATGCCGCTGAGATTGTGAAATATTATGGCGGCGGCTACAGCGGTTACTCGGATGCGGACTTTAAGAAATTCCAGGATATGCTGATCAATGTGATTTACCCGGTGATCGAGGACCTGGCAGCGCCTATGGCCGCCAACGGAAACTGGGATACGGCTTCCATGATCTCCATGATTTCCATAGGTGTTGTGTGCGACAACAGCGAGATCTACAATCGGGCAGTGAGCCTTTACCATGATATCCACGTAAACGGCTCCATCGACGTATACGTAAGCGACTGGGGACAGTCTGTGGAGAGCATGCGGGATCAGGCCCACGCGCAGCTGGGGATCGGCTACATGGCGGATCTGTGCATGGTGGATAAGCACCAGGGCGGAAACCTGTACAGCTTGTTCGATAACCGTCTGGCCAAAGCCTTTAACTGGGCGGCCCAGTACAACCTCTATAATGATGAGGTAAAAACAGAGCCCCTCATGAATGTGTTCGGGGACAGCAAAAGAGGCTACTGGACCAGCATGGACAGTGATCAGATCAACCGGGGCGAACTGAGGCCGGTATACGAAGTGCCTTTGGCTCTCTATGCCGGCACGGACGCGGATCTGACATGGACCCAGAAAGCGGCCCAGGCCATGCGGGCTCAGGGCTATGTCCACAATGACAACCTGAACTTCGGAACCATGACCGCTTATTCCGGAGAGGTACAGGAAGAGGCCTGTGAGCCCTACTTCCAGATTCGGACCAGGCTGGAGCCGTGGTACCAGAGGAAAAAAGCCGATGTAAACAAATACGGCACTCCGGATGAGAACAGCCCCTATGAAACCCTGAATTCCTATTTTACCATTTCTTCTGACGGAGAACTGGTAGCTTCCAGCAAGAAGATCACAGCGCCTTATTTCCAGTTAGTCCGCAATGAGGATGATACTTACGCCATAAAATGTGTTCTCACGGGACTTTATCTCTCAGTGAAGGACGAAAAAGTGGGGGATGCCAATGTGATTAAGGCGGATGCCCAGACCATTGGCCCCAACGAGAAGTTTAACTATAAGGCCACAGGAGCGGCCCGTTATTTCCTCAGCTCTCCTGCCTATGAGAATCGGCTTGTCTATGTTTACGCGGAAAACACCACAGATCCTCATAACGCTGTGCTGACCATGCGCCTTGGCCCAAATAAGGAGACCAGTATCTCGGCCTTGAAAAATAATGAGATACTGAATATCTATTATAATACGGAAGAGGCGGCAAAGGAGAACGCCACTTCTGAACTCCTTGGCATCGAGCTTACCAGCCTGCCCAGCCGTACCCTGTACAAGACAGGAGAGGAACTGGATACCACAGGGCTTGTGGTGTTGGCAAAAGGCAAAAACGGCCTGAATAATATCGTAAGCGAAGATGGCTACACCCTCTCAAAGTGGGATTCCTCAAAGGAGGGAAGGCAGGTTGTGACGGTTTCCGTAAAGGATCCGGAAAGCCAGGCAGTACATGAGGCAACCTTTACCGTGGAATTCGATGACAATTACATCGGAAGAGTTCAGGCAGAAGACTTTTCCAAGGCAACAGGACATATCTATATTAGAAATAACGGAGATGCCGTGCCGGGAACGGATAGTGATCTGTTTCTTGAGGGGGCGGACAGAGGGAGGTTTATTGATTTCTCCGATCCGGTTGCCGCAAGCAATGACTGGAATAACGGAATTCCCGCGGGACAGGATACCGCTACCTGGAAGATAGAAGTTCCCCAGACTGGTTTCTATCGGGTGGCTTTCCGGTATAATAACCCGGCGACTAAGTGGGACGGAAATCGCAACGCGAGAGATGAGCGCAACTGCCGCATTGTTGTCAACAGTAAAGATGATGTGATGACAAGTGGGAATAAGTGGGTGGGCTGGATGATCTTTAACGTATCCGGCTATAGCAGCGCAAGCGCGGAACAGTCTACCACCCAGAATCTGTCTACTGTCGGTGGGAATACCCGCTGGAACACCAACTACATGAATATGTGGCTGGAAGCAGGAGAGAATGAACTTACCCTTGCCATTGAGGCGCCTCCAGGACAGGGCGTGTACGACGGCCCCAATCTGGACTGCTTTGATATCGTCTATGTGGGCGACGAGTACGCGGGTGAGAGCGAGATTCCCTATATTGACGAAGGGTTCCGGTTTAACCATCCCGGTATCTATTACACCATGGAAGACTTGGAAGCCATGAAAGCCGGAAAAGATCAGGAGGGCACTCTTTACAACAAAGGTTTTGAACAGCTCCAGAGTTCCAAGTACGCGAAGAAAGACTACCAGGTACAGCTTACAGGGGATACTTATGATGTAGGTCCTTATAATAATCCCAAGATTCAGGCAGACCAGTTTAATCGGGATATGATGGCTTCCCACTACAATGCCTTGATGTGGTATCTCACCGGGGATAAAGAACACGCGAAGAAATCCATTGAGATTCTCAACAATATGGTGGAAACCGTAAAAAATATCGGTAATGGAAATGATGTGCTTCTCCGTATTCCGCTGGTGGGCATAGAGGCCATCAACGCGGCGGAAATCCTGAAACATGTGTACAATGAATCTCCTGATGTGACAGAAGAGGAGAGATGGCAGCCAGAGAAGATGGAAGCCTTTGATACATATGTCCGTGAAAAACTGTTGGCAAAAACCCAGAATTTCTATCCCCAGGCCAATGGAAACTGGGATGCCCTTATCGGCACCTACAATATGGCTGTTGCCATTTACCTGGAAGACGTGGAGTTATTTAACAAATGTCTGACCCAGTTCTATCTTGGAAACGCGCAGGGAGGCAATACCGCTTCCATGGGTTCCATGCTCAGTTACATCTACGAGAGCGGTGAGGCCCAGGAGAGCAGCCGTGACCAGAACCATGTGGAGATGGGACTTACGGGTCTGGCCCACCAGTGCAATATCGCCTGGAATCAGGGTCTGGACATGTTTGAGGCTTACGACGGCCGTCTGTTAAAGGGCGTTGTGTATCACGCTCTCTACAATATGGGAGAGGATGTAGATTCGGTAACCTTTATCTCAGACAAAAAGAGAGGGGAAACCCACACAGTATTTGAGATTGTATATCAGCACTATAAACACTATGGCAACGGCATCAGCCAGGAAGATCTGGATATTCTCCAGAAGATGGTAGAGAATGAGTTCCGGGGCGAAGGAAGACAGATTAAAAATGAGGTAGGGGAGAACTGGAACTGGTATCTGGCCATGCTCTTCTCCAGAGAAGGAAGAGAAGCGGTGGTTTGGGAAGAAGGAATCTCCCTGAAACAGGAACCCGTAAAGAAATTGTACACACAGGGAGAGGAGCTTGATTTAACAGGCATCCAGATCATCCTGACGAACAATAAGGGTGTCACCACTGTCATTGATCCGTCAGATTGTGAGATCAGCGGTTTTGACCCGGAGACCATCGGCGCCCAGACCGTGGTGATCCGCTATACAAACAGCGATGGAAAGGTTCTGGAGACCACCTTCACCGTGGAGGTGCTGAAGGAACAGTTCTACACACGGCAGATCAACGTAACCAAGAAGCCGACGAAGACCAGCTACTATGTGGGTGAGGAATTCGATCCCGTGGGTATGGAGGTTACGGCAGAGCAGAAGGCCACTGTGAGCAACGCCACAAGAGAAGTGCCTCTGAAGACGGAAGACCTTAACTTTGAGTATGACTTTGGAAAGGCTGACGACAAGGCTGAGGTTAAAGTGATCTACGAAGAGGAAGATGATGAGGGAGAGCTTCAGACCTTCACCGCTACAGTCAAGGTAAAGGTAGAAGAAGAACCTGAGGAAGAGAAGTATTATGTAAGCCGTATCAAGATCACCTCCAAGCCCAAGAAGCTGATCTATCAGCCAGGAGAAGACTTTGATCCGGAAGGGCTGAAAGTGACCGCGGTCCTGGATCCATTGTCAGGAGAAGGCGGCTCCAAAGAACAGCTGCTGGATCTGGACAGCCTGGACTTTGATTACGATTTCAGTCAGCCAGGAAAGAAGACCGTGAAGATCCGCTACGCGGGCCTTGACAAGAACCAGGAAGGAAAGATGTTTACCGTCACTCTGGAAGTGACAGTGGCCGAACCTGCCCAGGAAGGGTTCTACACAGAGAAGATCGCCATCACCACAAAGCCGGATAAGATGACCTACCAGGTAGGCGATGCCTTTGACCCAACAGGTATGGTAGTGACCGCTTACCAGGTGAACATGGAGACCGGGGAGACGGAGGAGGAAGAGATTGAAAATTATCAAATCGCTCCCAAGACTCTCATGACAGAAGGAACCTGTACCATAACCGTGTCCTACGCCTCCACAGATAAGGACGGCGAGGCCAAGATGTTTAAGGATACTCTGGAAGTCCAGGTGGAGAAGGCCGGGACAAAACCCGACGATCCATCCAAGCCCGACATTCCATGGATCACTATCCCAGTGCCGGAGATAGGCAGAGATGATCTGACTCCAGAGCAGGAGGAGGAAGCGAGAAAGCAGATTGGGGATCAGACAAAGGCTATAGAGGAAGCGGTGAACAAGGCCATAAGAGACAAAGATTTTGTAAATCGGAACACAACAGGCCTGGATGACGTGGTTTCCAAAGACCGGGATGTGGAATTGAGACAGACCGTCGAGGACGTGGAGACAGAGGCGGTGGTGACTGTAGGGGAAGACGGAACCGTGACCACCACCGTACTTATCAAGAAACTGGTCTATGACGTGAGCCTCTACGATGTGGAGACCGACGAGAAGGTGGAACTGACAGGCAATACCAAGAAGATCCACTTCCCCATTGTGCTTCCAAATGAAGGTATCGACCCCAAGGCCAACTATGTAAAGGCTACTCACAAGGGAGACGTGACCTACTCGGATATGAAACAGGAAGGCCAGGTTCGATACACCATGATCGAGACTACTTCCTTCAGCCCCTTTGTCCTTGAGTTCGCGCCGTCCAAGCCAGCTGCGGGGCTGAGAAACAGCAGAGGCAGATCAGCGGCATCCGCAAAGAAGACCGACACCTCCAAGTGGGTCCAGGACAGCGTTGGCTGGTGGTACAAAAAGGCGGACGGCACATGGCCCGCGGACTGCTGGATCCAGCTTGCCTGGAACGGAACTACTCAGTGGTATCGCTTTAACAAGGAGGGTTACATGGTAACCGGCTGGTATCAGGACACCGATGGAAGCCGTTATTACCTCCACGACGTATCCGATGGGAGCCAGGGATATATGTACACCGGCTGGCACGAGATCAGCGGAAATTGGTACTATTTCCGTGAGAACGGGGAAGGCCCTCTTGGGTCCTTGCTGGTGAACGGAACCACACCGGACGGATACACGACAGACGCCCAGGGCGTGTGGATCAAGTAAGGAAACAGATAACTTGATATGTTGTATGATTAGGGGAACCGCCCCGCCGATGGCCGGAAGGCAGGAGGCGGAGCGGTTTTTTTCATATCGTCTCAAAGAACCGCCCCTGTATAGTCGTTGTCCCCAAGGATTATTTAGCGGAGTGTTAAAAGAAGAAAGATTTTATGATTTTCTCGAAAGACATTGTATTCCTCCCATTTTTATCCTATAATCAAGAATATGATGACACCGGGACCGAAAGGCCCGGTATGACCGAGAGCGGAGGAACTTATTTATGGAGCAGGCGGGCCACAAGATGGATCTGTCCCCTGTTTTGGAGACTTCTTATTTGACGGCACAGAATGTCCGGCAATACCGGGCCATCATGCGCCTTTTTTTTCGTGAATACGAGAAGATGCGATTTCAGCTGTACAAGGAGGATATTCTGGATCTTCTCCACCGCCAGGAGGAATTCGCGGATTACACTATGGCCCAGCTGATCCAGGATTTAGACGCCCTGGTGGGCTGGAAGAACCTGACGCCTTTGCAGGATCCACGCAAGGTTTATACCATCGCGGATTACAAGAATAAGCAGTACCGCTATACCATGTCGGAATATGCCGTGGAGATCGAGCGTCTGACCGCGCGCCTGGAAACTCTGTTTCTGGAGTCGGGAAACCTGTCCACCAACCTATTTCGGCGCCTGGCGGATAATCTGGAAGAAGCGGAAGCCGTGGACAGGCGGAAGGGAAAAGAGATCAATGAATGGTGGAATAACCTTCAGGAGGATTTCAGACGGTTAAATCAGAATTATCAGGATTATCTGCGGGAATTTTACTCCGGGCGGGCGGAAAAACTTTTAAAGTCCGTGGAGTTTATCATTCACAAGGATCGTTTCATCGCCTATCTGAAAGAGTTTGTGCAGGAGATGCAGGTTCATTCCGGCAGGATCGCCGGGATCATAAAGAGAAGGGAATCGGTTATCGAGAACTCTTTGCTGGAGAAAGTGGTTTTAAGTGAGATGGAGATTCCTCGTGCCCTGTCTCAGGAGAGAGAAGGCAGGGAGGAGGAGATCCGGGATCAGGTCTATGGGAAATGGGAATCTCTTAAGGGCTGGTTTCTTGCGGGAGACGGGCGGGAGTGTGAGAGCAGCAAGGTTCTGGCCATTACCAATGACATTATCCGGAGTATGATCCAGAACGCTGCCCTCATCGTACAGCTTCAGAACTGGGGAGTCAGCCGGAAGGAGGACTACCGGAATATGGTTCGGATGTTTTTAAATTGCGCGACCATGGAGGATGCCCACAAGCTGTCGGCCCATCTGTTCGGTATCCAGCAGATTGAGCATTTTAAGATTCGGGACGAGAGGGAGACGGACAGCATTAACCAGAGCGTGTATGAGGAATCTCCTTCCCGGGTTTACCTAAAGCCTCACACCCGCACCTACCGGGAGAAAAAAGACAGGACAGGCTTTCCCGATAAATCTCTTGAGAAATTATCCCAGAGGATGCAGTACTTAAAGAGGATTGAACATGAGCGGGTGGAGATGATGGGCTACATAAAAGACGGGAAGCTGGAAGTGGGCAAGATCACGGAAGTTGTGCAGGAATCGGTGAGGCAGACCTTGCTTCAGTGGATCTCCCAGGCGGCTTTAAGCCCGTCGGGACGGGGAAGGACAGAGTATGGCCAGGAATTTGTCTTGAAGAGGGGAAAGGGAGACTGTGTCCTGAAATGTGAAGACGGCGACCTGAGGCTTCCGGCGTATACCTTGTGGTTCAGCGAAAGCTGACCTCCGGCCGCGAAGCGGCATGAGTTACGGTGTGCCCGGAGGGCATATCTTGTGGTTTGGTCAGGGTAAAATACTGTCCCGGGCGGCCACGGAAAGGGTTGATGATATGAGTGGGATTGTGTCGCTGATTGAAAATTACTGGATCTGCAGGGAACAGGACCGGGAGTTGTACAATAAAGTGAAACGGGATATCCCCGGGTTTCAGAAGTTTGCCAGGGAACAGCTGGGGTGGAAGCTGCTGAACCATGAGCGTTTCCTGAAGCTGGAGAAGATACCCGCCCACGCGGAGAGCTTTATGGGGATTCGGGAATTCCAGGAGGTCCGGGATTATGTGATCCTCTGCGTTGTGCTCATGTTTCTGGAGGACAAAGAGGAGCAGGAGCAGTTTCTTTTGTCGGAGCTCATCGATTATGTGGGGATGCGGCTGAGAAAATGGATGGAGGTGGACTGGAATTCCTTTTCTCAGAGGAAATCCATGGTCCGGGTCCTCCAGTATGTGGAGAACCTGGGAATGCTCCGGGTCTACGAGGGCAACAGCCAGCTTTTGAGCCAGGAGATGGGTCAGGAGGTCTTGTATGAGAATACGGGTCTGTCCCGGTATTTTGCCACCAGCTTTCCCTTTGACCTGAAAGAATGCGATTCATGGGAGGATTTTGAGAAGGAGCGGCTGGAGGATCAGGAGACGGACCGGGGACGTTACCGTGTCCACCGTGTTTACCGGCGATTGACGGCCTGTCCTGCCATGTACTGGGACACGGTGGAGGATGCGGATTCTCTGTACCTGAAAAACCAGAGGCAGTGGATCGAGAAAAATATGAGGGAACATCTGGGGGGACGGCTGGATATTCACAGGAATGCCGCTTTCTGGGTGCTGGAAGAGGAGGATTCCTACGGGAAGGTTCACCCCAGGGACGCCCAGCTTCCGGAGGTGATTCTGCTGCTTGGGACCATGATTCGGGAGAAGGAGGAAGGGGGACAGTGGCTGCGGGAGGGGGACGAGACGCTCCACATATCCCAGGAGGAATTTGCGGCCCTTGTTACTTCCTGTCAGAAGCGATGGAAGAGCGCCTGGAGCAAAGAGTACCGGGACATGGCCCCGGACAGGGTGACGGCAGCGGTGAAAGCATATATGAAGGACTGGATGATGATCCGGGAGACAAATGAGGAAGTGGTCATCTGTCCGGCAGCGGGGAAGCAGACGGGGTTTTACCCGGCGGATTTTGAATAAAAGGAGTGAAAGGGCCATGGGCAGCCGCTTTAGGATGAACCGGATGGGGTTCGTAAATTTTTGGTTATACGATGAGGAAATTTTTACATTTGAAGACGGGAAGCTCTTGCTTCGGGGACAAAACGGCTCTGGAAAATCGATTACGACCCAGAGCTTTATTCCTTTTATCCTGGACGGGGACAGGACTCCCAGCCGTCTGGATCCGTTCGGCTCCAGCGACCGGAAGATGGAGTACTATTTTCTGGGGGAAGAGGGGCGGGAGGAATCTACGGGCTATCTTTTTCTGGAGTTTAAGAAAGAGGATAGGGATCAGTACCGAACCATCGGGATCGGGCAGAGAGCCAGAAAGGGTGCTCCCATGGCCTTCTGGGGATTTGTGCTCATGGACGGGAGGCGGATCGGCTATGATGTGAATCTCTATAAGGAGGTGGGGAGTGTCAGGATTCCCTACTCGAAACAGGACTTGAAAAAGGTTCTGGGGCAGGAGGTGCCTTTTACCGACTCGCAGGGAGAGTACAAGGCCATGGTGAACAAGTATATTTTTGGGTTCCGGAGAATGGAGCAGTATGAGCAGTTTATCCGGCTGCTGGTGAAGGTCCGGGCGCCCAAGCTGTCCAAGGAGTTTAAGCCCACAAAGGTCTATGACATTTTAAATGAGTCTCTTCAGACTCTCACGGACGAGGAGCTTCGGGCCATGGTTGACGCCATGGAGAAAATGGACGCGATCCAGAATAATCTGGATCACCTGAAGGCGGCCCAGAAGGACGCTCAGAATATTCAGAAGGAGTATACCCGCTACAACCAGTTTATGCTGGGGCGGAAGGCCAGGGCCTACATGGAATCCAGCAGAAGGACGGAGGACTTGAAACGGGAGCTGGAAGAAGAGGAGTCCAGGCAGGAGCTGCTGAGCCAGGAGGAGAGGGAGAAGGGAAGGCTGAAGGAAGAGGGGGAGCAGAGGAAAATTCTGGTGGACGTGGAGCTGGACAGCCTCAGGGAGACGGATCTGGATCAGGTGACAAAGCGTCTCATGGACAGCCGTGACCGGAAGAAAAAGCTGGAAGGGGAGAGGCAGAGATGGCAGGAGAAGGCGGATTCCGTGAGAGAGAGCCTGGTGGAGACTGACAGGCGGATCCGGGAGTACGAGGGAAATGTGGAGGACTGCCGGGACCGCATAGGGGAGAACCGGGATGAGATGGAGAGTCTTCAGGAGGTTATGGAGTTCAGCCTTCACGGACAGGCGGTACAGAAGATGACAGAAGAGCAGGTGGAGGGGATCGACGACATTTCCAGGGAAATCCGGGAGTGGAACCGCAGGATCGCCCAGGGAATCGAGATACTCCGGGAGCAGGAGGAGGTGGAGCGGCGGTATGACGAGGCGGCCGCCGAGAGCGCCAGATGTCTGGGGGTGACGGTGAAACGGGAGGCGGACCTTGAGAGACTGGAGGAGGAGAGGGAGCAGGCCAGGGACGGCTGGATCCAGGGCTGTTGTGAGCTGTCCAGAAAGAATCAGGAGCTTATACCGGATCCGGGATTTCTCAAAGAACTGGAGGGGCGGATCCTGGCCTATGAGGGGCCGGGGGACCGGATGGCTATCCGCAGAAGCTGGGAGCAGCTGTCCGCTGACCGGCAGAATCTTCTCATGAGACAAAAAGGGCAGAAAGAACAGGACAGGGAGAACATCATTTCTGAGGAAAAGGAAAAGAGGGAGGAGTTAAAGAGTCTCAGGGAGCAGAAGGACTGGGAGCCCAAACGGCCGGAAAGCCGGGTCCGGTCCAGGGACATGCTGACAGAGGCGGGAATTTCCTGGATCCCCTTTTATCAGGCCATGGAGTTTTCTCCGGGGCTTGGGGAGGCGGAGAGAAATCTTCTGGAGGAGCAGCTTAAGGAGGCAGGGCTTTTGGATGCCCTGATCGTGAGCCGCCGTCACTGGAACAGGGTTCGGAAAGAGTTTCCGGAGTACACGGATGTGATGATATGCGTGCAGGAATCGGAACGGGGGAAGCCTTTTGACAGGCTGGTCCCGGCTCCCGGCCTGCCTGGGGATCTTAAGTCTGAGGCAGAGTCTGTGCTGAAGGCCATGGGGGAGGGGCAGGAAGACGTTTCCGGGGGAATTTCTCTGAGGAAGGACGGATTTTTCAGAAACGGGATCCTGGAGGGCAGGAATCTGGGGAGCGAACAGGCTTCCTTTATCGGACAGCTGACGAGAAAACAGAGGCTGGAGCGGCAGATGGAGCTGGTGTCACAGGAGCTGAAGGTTCTTGAGGAGCGGGAAAAGGCTCTGGACGGGGAAATTCGGATTCTGGCAGAGCGGTTAAAGAGGCTGGAACAGGAGCTGACCCAGGTGCCGGACAGCGAGATCCTGGACGGGATTTTAGGCAGGGAGAAGGAATGCCGGTGGTATCTGGAACAGGAGCAGAGGAATCTGGAGGAGGCCCGCGGGAAGGAGGAGAGGGTGAAGGCGGAGAAGGAAGCCTGTCTTCAGAAGGTGATCCGCATGGCCAGGGAGCTTCCCTACGGCAGAACCTTAAGTGCCTACCAGGAGGCGGCAGAGACGTCGGAGGAGTATCTGGATCTCTGGTCCCGGACCTGCTCGAAACTCCGTGATCTGAGCCATCAGAAGGAATTGCTGGAGCGGGAGCGTGAGCGGGCGGAACAGTATGAGGACAGCCAGGACATGGCTCTGCGTGAGCTTTCCGAGAAGAAGAAGGAGCTGGAGATCACGGAGACGGCCATCAGGAAGGCGGAAGAATTTTTAAACCGGCCGGAGAACCGTCAGCTGGCCATGCGTCTGGAGCAGCTTCGGACGGAGAAAGAGAGACTGGAGGAAAACTTAAGGGAATGGGGAGAACGGCTGGCTGTGATCAGAAGCCAGAAAGACCAGGGAATCAGACGGCTGGAGGAGATGAAAGGAAACCTGGTGAAGGAGATTGGCCGGGAGACCAGCCTTCGGGATTATTTTCAGGAGGAGCTGGACTTAAAGCTGGTGCTTGACAGGGGCACCAGGACTTTGAAGGAGTGTGCCGTGGAGGCCTGGGCTTCTGTGAGGGAGGTTGACCGGAACCGGGAAGCGGGGGCTCTGGTAGGGGCTCTTCATGAGAACTACCATAAGTACAGTGGAAGCCTTCTGGGCTACGGCATTGCCATGGAGGACTGTTTTGAGGAGGGGGCCTCAGACGGCCTGTCCCTGAGAAAACGTCAGCGGATCTATTCGGTTTGGAACGGGAAGAAACTGTATTTTGCCCAGTTTGTCCAGGCTCTGAAAAATTCCATAGAGGAGACGGAGCTTCTGATCCAGGAGAAGGACAGGGAGATTTTCGTGGACATTTTGTCCCGGACCCTGAGCCAGCAGCTGACGGATCGGATCGAGGAGAGCCGTCAGTGGATCCGGAATATGTCGGCCCTGATGAAGGACATGGACACTTCCGTGGGACTGAGCTTTTCTCTGGAGTGGAGGGCCAGAAGCGCTGAGGGGGAGCAGGAGATCGACACCCTGGAGCTGGAAAAATTGCTGAGAAGGGATCAGTCTCTTCTGACTTCTGAGGATATCGAGCGGGTGGCACGCCATTTCCGCAGCAAGATCCAGGCGGAAAAGGCGAAACTGGAGGAAAACGGCAGTGTGATCAATTATATCGACATGGTCCGGGATGCCCTGGACTACCGGAAATGGTTTGAGTTTCGGATGTTTTACTACCGGAACCAGGGGGAGAAGAAGCCTCTCACCAACGGCGCCTTTAACAAATTCAGCGGCGGGGAGAAGGCCATGGCCATGTATGTGCCCTTGTTTGCCGCTGTCAGCGCCCAGTATCAGAAGTCGTCAAAACAGGATTTTCCCAGAATGATGGCGTTGGACGAGGCCTTTGCCGGGGTGGACGACAAGAATATCAGCAGCATGTTCAAGCTGGTAAATACCCTGGATTTTGATTATATTATGAATTCCCAGGCAATCTGGGGATGCTATGAGACGGTTCCGGCCCTTCGGATCTCGGAGCTTTACCGCCCCGCGGACGCCCGGACCGTGACGGTGATCCATTATACCTGGAACGGACATGAAAGGATATTAGATGAGCAGTAGAGAAGAGTGGGGGCTGTATTTTAAGAGTCAGCCGGAGTATCAGCGGATCTTTCAGGAGATGCGAAAGAAGTGGGAGAGCCTGGGGCGGACAGCGGGCACGGTGACTTTGACTGGGGGGACCGAGAAGGAGAGAAGGGCCCTGGAGCGGTTTATGGGCAGGCCTATGGAGACGGAGAGGATTCGTTTTACTCTGGGGGAGTTTGAGAAGGCCCTGAGGGAGAGCCGGTACGGCGCTGTGTCGCTGAGGGAGCTTTTGGAGGAGTATTTTGGGGAACCGGTGGTGGGAAACCGGGAGAGGAGGGAGCGGAAACGGAACAGGGAGAGGGAGTTCTGGGACGGGCTGGAGAGGGAGATGTGGGGGGAGGAAGAGAGGAAGCCAACGGAGAGGGAGATATGGCAGGAAGGAGAGAGGCCGACGGAGGGGAAGAAGCCAGGGGAGGAGAGGCCCAAGGCAGAAGAAGACGACAGGAAGAAATCGGGGGAGGATACCGCCGCCCAGGAGGTCATCGGCTGGCTGCGGCAGATGAGGGAACAGAAAAACCAGGGATACACCACTGTGATGAAGGAGTATCAGAAGTCGGAGGAGTCTGCCAGGGAACGGATCCGGGAGGTTGCCCGGTGCCTCGGATTAAGCGGGTCCAGGGGCAGGCTGGGAGAGACAGGGGATTATGGATGGCGGGGAATCCGTCTGGCGGTTCTGGCGGCAAAGGCTACAGGCAATCCCCATGCCCTGGACCGTCAGAATACGGCGGGAACCCTTTTATCCTACGTCCTCTGCCGCCGTGACGGCAGCGAATTTCCGGAAAACGCCAGGCAGTGGAAGGAGCTGTATGAGAGAAACGGGATATGGGTGGATGAACTGTCCAGCACCGTGGCTGCCTTTGGCATTCATCTGATGACGGAGGAGGGATTGCATCCTGCCTATGAGGGTTACTGTCTGAGGCGGGAGCCATGTATCATCTCTCTGGCCAATCTGGCCTGCGGTATCCGTGCTTTCGGGGAGTCTGAGAAGATCTATGTGGTGGAAAATGAGATGGTTTTCAGCGAGCTGGCCGGGCGGCTTTCCGACACAGCGGTCACTCTTTTGTGTACATCAGGGCAGCCGAGAACCGCTGCCTACAGGCTGATGGAGCTTTTGTGTGAGGGTAATGAGGGAACTTCTTTCTGGTACGCAGGGGATATGGACCCGGAGGGCCTGGACATCGCCCAGAGGATTTACGCCAGCTTCCCGGGCAGGGTGTACATCTGGAGAATGAGCGGGGAGGACTATGAGAAGGCCCTTTCCCAGGAACCGGTGTCGGAGCGGAGGATGGAGATGATGAGGAATCTGACCCACCCGGTGCTGAAAGAGACGGCAAAGAGGATACGAGAACAGAGGCGGGCGGGGTATCAGGAGATGCTTGTTGGGGAGATGGCGGGGGATGTGAAGCAGGAAAAAAGTGAAAAGGGATAAGATATGGATCTGAAAAAATATGTTGATAATGATCTTTTAAGCAGATTTGAATTTTATAATTATGGTCATGCCTTAGAGATACTCCATGATGCTTTTCCAACAGAATGGCAAGAGCTGCAAGAGTGTTTGCGAAAATTAAAACTTACTTTGGCGGATATAAAGAAATCTGGTGGTAACGAATCCCCGATACCCAAAAAGTTTGACGAAGTATTATATCCTTATGGGTGGAGAGAAATTAGGATAAGCGGCGACCTGATTGTAAAAAAATATCCTCGTCAGACGGTTCAGAGAAGGGGACGTTTTGCGGACGAACCCTATGAGGTTGAAACAATTGAGGGATATATTGATGGCCACAATATAGATTTTTTGAAAAACAGAGTTGCTTTTGACCTTGAGTGGAACAGCAAAGATCAAACATTTGACAGAGATTTGCTGGCGATGAGGACATACTTTGATTGTGGATTAATTGATGTAGGAGTTATCGTGACGAGAGCAGAAGCCCTTAATGATATTTTTAAACAGGAAAAAGACGATAGTGGTCAGTCATTAATAAAAAAGTATGGAGCGAGTACTACATGGATAGGGAAGCTGCTTTATAGACTTGATTCTCGCCGCAATGGCGGCTGCCCTATTTTAGCGGTGGGAATAGGAAAGGAATGTGTTGAAGAATATGGCAGATTTAACAAATACTATACAGAGCCTAATGAAATTTACAAACGGAAAGAAGTATAATACAATTTACGCAGATCCACCGTGGCAATTCCAGAACAGAACAGGGAAGGTTGCTCCAGAACATAAGCGTTTGACCAGATATGAGACGATGACAATTGCGGATATTAAGGAATTGCCGATTTCGGATATCGCGGGAGAAAAAGCGCATTTGTACTTGTGGGTTCCCAATGCTCTGCTCCCTGATGGTTTGGAAGTGATGGATGCGTGGGGGTTTGAATATAAGGGAAATATTGTGTGGGAAAAAGTGCGAAAAGACGGAGGTCCTGACGGCAGAGGGGTTGGATTTTATTTTAGAAATGTTACAGAGTTGATTTTATTTGGCATTAAGAAAAAAAGCGCTCCAAATCGAACACTACAGCCGGCACGCTCACAAGTTAATATTATTCGGGCGATGAAACGAGAGCACAGCCGTAAGCCAGATGAAATTATTCCTATTATCGAAGCGTGTAGTCAAGGACCCAGGATTGAGCTTTTTGCAAGAGGAGTTCGAGAAGGTTGGGATATGTGGGGAAATCAAGCGACGGAAGATTATGAGCCAACATGGGATACTTATTCTAACCATACCATAGCTCATACAAAATAGATGGATAAGGAGTATGTTGAATGAATCAAATCATGTCGTGGAATGAGTTTGAGGAGAAGATGGCCGCTGCTTTTGGAAGGAGTTTTCGCAAGGTAGATGAATTATATTTTAATGTCGAGAAGGAAATCCGAATCGGGGAGAGAGTACGTTTTGGAGATCGCGAGGTGTTGGAGTATCTGCGGGCTTTACATCATATGGAGGGCGAGTTGTGTGTGATTACGGATCATTGCTATGTGTGCCGGCATGGTCCTTTTGTTGTGGAAGCAAAGGAGATTACATATTTTGTAGATACCTATCCGGCGGTGTTTGGCGAGGCTTTCTATTCTACGGATATTATTGTCGTTAATTTTGAGGAGAAGTTATTGTGGGTATTTTTTCATGAGGGCATGTGCTGGTTGAGCAGAGGAACGTGATCATGGGGGACCATGCCCAGAAGCCGCGGAGGAACCGAGGTGGTTGGAGGAAAGAATGAGAGGTATCGGGGATGAGGATTTTAAAAAGCAAGGGCAAAATTTTCTGGGGCATAGGGCTGCTGATCGTGGCGCTGCGCCTTGTGATCCGTCTGGACAAGTATGACTGGAAGGATGCGCCCTGGAGGCAGCCTCAGATGTCGGAGTCACAGCTGGCAGAGGAATTGGAAAAGCTGCCGGAGCTGCTGGCAAAGCCGGAATTAGAGGAGGTTCAGGGGTTTCTGGAAAAATTGAACCAGTGGGAGCGGGAGAAAGTCCCGGAAGAATCCGAGGGGGCAGCATCTGAGAAGGAAACGGGTTTTGAGACTCCTGAGGAGGCGGTTCTCAGCTATCTGGCAGGGCTGCGGGACAGTGATTTCGGACGGGTGAGAGACACATTTCTGGATAAAGGCGAGGTAAAACGGATCTACGGCCAGTACAAGATGCTCTGCGGTATCGACAGGATTCCTGCTGGGGGATTGGGCGGCAAGATGGAAAACGGAAGCCAGGAGGCAGGGGAGTTTCTGGAACAGGTGAGACGGCACATGGAGGAGGCGGACTTTGACGGCCTGGAGTTTATGGGCTTTGTTCCTGTCACGGAGCTGACGGGGCGTGAAGACGTGGACGCGGAGAGCTGCCGGCAGTACCTGGAAACCGTGGGAGAGAGTGAAAGTGGTATAGAACTGGAGAGCAGGGCGGCGGCGGTCAGGGTAAACGAATGCCAGTACATGCTGTTTTTTGATTTGGCGGAGAAAGAAGAGAGATGGTACATCTACAGGCCGGGAGATGTTCTGACGGAACTGCTGGGGCTGGATACGGGCGGCACAGGGGCACTCAGACTGGATGCGGACGGGGAGGCCGCCGTAGGGCCGCTTCTGGAAAATGACGGGGAAGGTCTGCCGGAAACCAGGAGGAAGGACGAAAAAGGTCAAGGGGGAACGGAAAGGGAAAAAGGATTTGACAGCCCCCGTGAGGCGGTGTCGGCCTATCTGGAGAGCCTGAGATCCCATGATCTGGAACAGGCTGTCGGGACTTTCTATCTGCGGACATATCTGGAGCAGTACAGTTTTGATGCCTATGTTCAGTGTCAGCTGCCCCGCCTTTTCGGCTGGCAGGATATCGGCCTGCCTCCTGCCAATGACTTTGCCCGGGATGCCATGGGCCTGGACCAGGAGGGGGAACTGGAAAGAGAGGTGGAAAGGCAGGGGATGATGGTCTGTCTGCTGGACCGATATTTGAAGACACCCGAGGCGGATTTAGGGAAAAATGCCCTGAGCTGGGAAGAACTGGGTAAAGAGCTGGAATGGGGATCTCTTGAAATCCTTGGTTCTGTTTCGGAAAAGGCTTTTGCCGGTTCAGGAGGCGTGAACATGCCTCGGAGCAGCCTTGACGTTGAGATGGAGAAGGTGTACATGGGGGCGGACGGACTGGAATCCTGGGCCATAGGTTTTGAGATCGGCGGAAATCCCTATATTCTCTTTATGGAAGTTGTGGAATACGAAGGCAGATGGTACAACAAGAGTTTGGGGAATCCGATTTCCCAGGGAATCGGCGTGCCGGAGGAATTGATGGGAATCATACCTGCCCAAATGCTGGGAGGTTGGGAGAGATTTGAGGAGTTTATGTGAAATATTCCAGGGAGGGGACCTATGAAGTTTGAGTATAAGACCAGAGGGACCACCCAGCCTCAGGGAAAGCCAAAAGTCTATGTCACCGGACATCCAGAGGACTGCAGACAATTTCTCCAGGAGATAGAGGATGAGATCCTGGAATTGGAGAACTGCGCGGTTTACCATGACGGGGATCCTCTGGCAGAGTATGACAGGGAGGAGCTGACGGCGGGGCTGGCCCAGATGCGGCTTTTTGTCATCCCGGTGACAAAGCGTTTTCTCTGTGAGAAAAACAGAGCCTTTGATGTGGAATTTCCCTTTGTCATGGAGCGCCACATCCCGGTGCTCCCTCTGGCCAGGGAAACGGGCATGGAGCAGCTTGCCCAGATCAAAAGTTTTAAGAAGATGGCGGAGGAGGCCACCAGGGCCCAGGTCCGAAATCTGCTGACTTATGGACAGCTGGGGGATATCAGCATGGCCCAGGGAAATTGGGAGGAGGCCAAAGAACATTATCTGCGGCTTCTCAAGGGGGGCAAGAAGCTGAAAAGAAACGCTCCCAGACAGGAGATCACCCAGCTTGTGATGACAATAGGATACCACAATATGGGAAATTTCTGCCTGGAAACCGGCAGGCCCTCTGAGGCGGAGGAATACTATGAAAAAATGATGGGCCAGGACCGGGAATTTCAGGATCGATTTCCAGAGCTGTCTGACACTGCGGCATTGGCCTGGAGCAGCCTGGGGGATGTGGCCATGGCACAGGGGCAGATGCTAAAGGCGGAATGGTATTATTTAAAAGGCCTGACAGAGTCAAGAAAAGACTGGGAAAATCCCTGGGGCCTGTCTCTGAGCCTGGACCGGATGGGAGATCTGCGAAAAGCCCAGGGGAAATGGGATGAGGCCATTGAGTATTACCAGGAAGCCGTGAAAATAGACCAGGATCTGTGTGAAAAGGCAAAGGCGCGGGAGGGAGGAGCGGTTGGGGAACGAAGGAATCTGGCCCTGGGCAGGGGAAAACTGGGGGACTCCTACCTGGATATGGGCAAGGAGAAAGACGCCAACCAATGTTTTTGGGAAGCCTCCCGGATCTGTCGCCAGCTTAGCCAGGAGACAGGAGTCCTCATAGACTGGCGGGAATCACCCAGAAAACAGGGTGTGACACAGGAGAAGATCCGAGAGCATCTGAAAAACATGGACATGAGCTTTTTCACCTTCCGGGAGACCTTAGAGGAGATCAAGAGGATATACCGGACAGAGATGGAAAAACAGGATTCCCAGGACGAGAAAAACCCGGTTCCGCCGGAGGATGTGGAGAAGGATCTGATGGCCATGAGTGTTGCCCTGGGAAAAGAATATGAGAAGGAAAAACAACTGGATAAAGCCAGGGGATTTTTCCAGAGAGCCCAGTCTGTGGGGGCTAAGCTGTGTTAAAAGCCACAGAGCCGGGAAGTCAGGAGGGAGTTCTCCTACAGCTGCGACCTTCTGGGCCGTGTTTATGAGAGACAGGGGCAAAAAGATCTGGCTGAGAAGTGCTATCTGATGGAACTTCTGACCGACCGCCGGCTCTATGATGAGGAAGCCGGTCAAAAGGAGACGGAGAATCTGGCCTTCAGCTGCCAGCGGCTCTGCGACCTTTACAGAGAGCAGGGACGGTTTGAGGAGGCCAGGGCCTTTGGGCTGGAGGATTATATTAATTCATGGAGATCATATTTGGTCTGCGCCTGCGGGAATCTCGATCTGCACGATATAGTCTTCCATGCGGTCCGTCACGTTTTCGTTGATGATCATTTCATAGGAATACCCGGACAGACGGAGACCATGCTTTTTCACATAATCAAAAATTTCCTCGTACCTGGAAGGCAGTTTCTTCCAGTCCCCTCTGAAAAACGCCCTCACATAAGCCCCTTTCGGCTGTACATGAAGCCCGGTTTTCGCTGTGGGAAAGGGGATCTCGATAAATAGCCTGGAGTAGCTGTCATAATCCCCCCGCTCCAGGTTTTCCACCGGGATCATGGTTCCGTAGGAGGCGTCGTGGAGACGGCGGAGCTGGCGCTTTCTGGTTTCCGCCGTGATCATTTCCACCTGCTTGTCGTAAGAAGTGTAACGGTCAATGTCCACCGTCACCAGGCACCGCTCTTCCTTCTCAACTAAGGTGATTTCCGACAGATCCATATTCAGCAGCGTATCCATGTTCTGCCGGTAGTTGCCCAGAGTCTTTCTCACTGCCCGCAGATATTCCATCTCCAGATCCAGTTTCTGGATCTTCTCATCCAGCAGCTTGCGCATACTCTCTGCGGAACGATTTTTCATAAAATTCTGTATCTCATCAATCGACACATTCAGCTCCCGCAGAAGCAGAATCGTCTCCAGAAGGGCGCTCTGGTGATAGTTATAACACCGGTATCCGTTAACCGGGTTTACAGCAGCCGGCCGAAACAACCCGATCTCATCATACCACATCAGAGTCTTCTTATTGATCCCATGAAGGGCCGCGAACTGACCAATGGTCAGCAATCTGTTTTTATCATCCATTCCCATCTCTCCGCCATAAAAATTTTCCTCTTGACCGTACAGTTACTGTATGGTCTATCATACGATATACAGGAACCAAATACAAGTCGAGAGGAGAAAATTTTTATGGAAAATCAACACGTCTATGAAAAACCGGTAACGTTAAGAAATATCCTGGCCTTTGCCATTCCCACCATCGCCATGACCGTGTTCATGTCCTTCTATACCATGGTGGACGGCCTGTTTGTATCCAATCTCATCGGAACCGAGGCATTGTCGGCCATCAACCTGACAGCGCCGGTGATTCAGCTGGTCACTGCCATCTCCACCATGCTTGCCACAGGAGGCAGCGCGGTGATCATGAAAAAAATGGGGGAGCAGAAGCAGGAGGAGGCAAAGGAGGATTTCACGGCCCTGATTCTGGTCAACGTGGCAGCAGGCCTTGTGATGTGGGGCCTGGGGTATGGGATCATGGAGCCGATTTTTCGAGGTATGGATCTGTCAGAACAGGTGACAGAGTACTGCGTGGAATATCTCAGCCGCTATTTGGTGTTCACGGTTCCCATTTTGCTGATGAACAATTTTACTCTCTACATGATCGCCAGCGAGAAGGCCGCCCTGTCTCTCATCTGTTCCGTCACAGGCGGAGTTCTGAACATGGTTCTGGACTATGTACTCATCTCTGTGTGTTCCATGGGGATCGGCGGAGCGGCCATAGCCACGGGTCTGGGATACTCGGTGACAGCGGTTGTGGGATTGTTTGTGTTTGGAAAAAGGACAGGCCTTCTCCATTTTAAGAAACCGGTCTTTCGGTGGAAGGTCCTTGTGAACGCGGCAGCAAACGGGTGCTCGGAGATGGCCACGGCCCTTGTCACCGGGATCATCACCATGATGTTCAACTGGACCATGCTGAGATATGTGGGGGAGGACGGGGTTGCCGCTGTCACCATCATCATGTATGTGCTCATGTTCGCCAGTTCCCTGTATACCGGGTATTCCTATGGGGTCGCGCCTATGATCAGCTTTTATTATGGAGAGCAGAACCGGGAGAAGCTGAAGAAAATGACCGTGATCAGCATGAAGGTCATCTCAGTCATCTCTCTGGCCACAGCGGCGGCCAGCTTTCTATTTACGGAGCCTCTGGTATCGGTCTTTGCCAGGCCGGACCACCCGGTCTATGAGCTGGCGGTGACGGGCAACCGGATCTGTACTTTAGCCCTGATTTTCATCGGCTTTAACATCTATGCCAGCGGCATGTTTACGGCTCTGTCTAATGGGATGGTCTCGGCTGTCCTGGCGTTTTCCAGGTCCTTTGTGTTTATGCTCATCACCATGATCGTCCTGCCGGTGGTTTTGGGAGTCACCGGGATCTGGCTGGCCACACCGGCGGCGGAGCTGATGGCCCTCTGCCTGTCAGCGGGAATGTTTTTCAGGTACAGGGGGAGGTATGGGTATTGACTTGTCATTTTTCCGTGGTCTCCCTGCGAAACAGCACCGGAGTTATGACCTTGTGAACCGGATGCTCCAGGGGAACGGGTCTCCTTTTCTTTCTTTCATTCATCTGTTCCACAAGGAGAGCCGTGGCCTCGTAGGCAAGCTTGTCGATCTGCTGGCCCACAGTGCTGATGGGGAGGATGGCTTCTCTGGATATGGGGGAATTGTCAAAACCCACGATCAGGTAGTCGTCAGGCAAATGTCCGAATCTGCGAACCAGAAGATTAAGCAGCACATTGGCATGGGTGTCGTTGGAGACAAAGATCCCTTTTTTCTGACCAGAGTAAGCGGCGTCAATGTGTTCTAAGACCGTGACGAGCTGGGACTGAGCGACTTCATAGGAATGGCCGAAATCTTTCAGGATAACCTCATGTTTCAGATGAAATTCCCGGCAGAAATCAGAAAATCCTTTGAGACGTCCATAGGCCGGGACGGTTTCCGGTGTAGGGGAATTGATGTGGATCAAAATATCGCAGTGATGCCGGGCCAAAAGGCCTGTGGCCTGGTATCCGCCCATGTAATTGTCCGTGTTGACGCTGGAAATATACTGGTCTTCCCTCTCAATGGTCACAATCGGAATGGGGAGCCGGGCCAGTTCTTCCGAAGGGATGGTGTGACTCAAGATAATCATGCCTTCAATTTTGTAAGACAGAAGCTCCTGAATATAGCGCCGTTCCGTCTCCTCACTTTTATCGCCTACGAATACAAGGAATTTATAGCCGAAGGTTTCATAGGTAGACAAAATCCGGCTCAGCATCTCGGAATAGTAATGGTGGTACAGGTCCGGGATGATGATGCCTACAAATTCTGTTTTTCCGTTGGCCAGGATCCGGGCCACCTTATTTTCTTTATAGTTCAATTCTTTCAGAGCGTCGGCGATGATCTGCTGGTTTTCCAACGTGAGGGAGTCAGGGTTGTTAAAATACCGGGAAATCGTGGTTTTGGAGAAATTGGTATATTTCGCGATATCGCTGAATGTTACGTTTTTTTTGGGCGCCATGGGTAAAACCTCTCTTTGTTTACAAAAATGCCTTTTCACAAGTATATCAGAAACACCACAGTGATACAAGAGTTATCCGCTTAAGTGACCGCGATGCTGATGTTGGGCCCGAGAGAAAGGGTCTCCGGTCCAGGCTCAGATACGCCAAGCATTCCGATGAGCCCAAAACAGAAAACAGTCGGGTATCAGCCCTCCTGTTTTCCTGGTCTCATCTCCATAGCGTAAATTCGCCTGGACCGGAGACCCTTTCTCTCGGGCAAAATCAGGATTCGCTGGCCTGAATATAGCTGGCCAGATGTTATTCCGGACTGGTTAGGGAATCGCTCCCTGTAGAATCGAAGACCATATCAGGGCGCGGGGTCTTCCGCGAATTGGCGTATTCGGGTTTTGATACGCTTACGCGCGAATACTGCCTGACTCAACCTAATCAGGCTGCTATGAAGTTTTGGAACCTCCCGGTTTCTCTGGCTTTTTGAGGATTAGCGCGCCGAACGAATAAGTGTTTTGGGTTAAAAATGTCGTGTGAATACCTGCCAACACCATAAACGCGATCTTTTGATATGACAAAAATATAGCGGGCAACACCGTCATTGACCGACAGAAAGTTGAAACAGCGACCTATATCGGAAGCGCTTTAAGTGAGCGAATCTCAGCCAGCGAATTTAAGCTTTTGCCAGCAAGGGGAGGGAGGGTGCCGGCCGGGTGAATTTATGCCATGGAGATGAGACCAGGAAAACAGGAGGGCCTCACCCCGAGTGTTTTCCGCTTTAAGGGCTCATCGGAATGTTTGGCATATCTGAACCCGGATGGCACCCTCCCTCCCCTTGCTGGCTTACGACTAAATCTGACTTTGCTCACTTAACAATATAGCGATATGACGAAATTAAAGTTCCGGTTTATCCAGATTAGATATTTGCGGATGGCAAAAACGAAATCCGTTTAACTAAGTGACACAATATCGCGACATTGGTTCCCGAGGGTTCAGGAAACAGGATAAAACCCATGAAAACGGAAGAAATATGGTTGACGAAACGGGGATGATGTGGTACTATAATCATAAAGTAACCGGTTACTTAACTAGTTATGTAACTGGTTAAGTAAAAAGAGGGAACCTATGTAAGCACACCCGGGACAGCCAGGATCTGAGAAGGACCCGGCTGCGGGACAAAAACAAACAGGAGGTATGAGCAATGAAAAGGAAAACAGTATCATGTATTTTTCTGGGACTCTCTCTGGCGCTTATGTCAGCAGGGCTTGCGGGATGCAGGTTCGGCTTCGCCAGCGACCCGGACGATCCCAACGAGCAGGTCGTGGAGGAACCGATCGATACTTCCGTGGACACGTTCCAATACGATCCGTCTCTGAAGGGAACCAAGATCACGCTCTTAAATTCCAAGGCGGAGATTCAGGTGGCACTGGAGAAGATGGGGGCAGAGTATGAGAAGAAGTCCGGGGTTCACATCGACGTCATGCCTGTTACAGACGATTCGCCCTATACCAGGATTGTAAGCCTGTACAATTCCGGCAATCCGCCTACCATGTCCATTCTGGACACCACGGATGTGATCGCTCTGGCGGAGGAAAAGGGCGCTGACCTGAGTCAGGAGCCCTGGACAGCGGAGGCTGGAGGGTATCTGACAGAGGTGAACGGTAAAGTTTACAGCCTGCCTCTGTGTATTGAGGGCAGAGGGATCATCTATAACAAGGCTGTCATCGAGGAGACTCTTGGGGAGCCCTTTGATCCCCAGTCCATTACCACTCTGGGAGAGTTTCACGCCTTTTTAGACAGGCTGGTGGGGGCAGGTATGGAGCGGCCTCTGTCCCTGGCAAAGGAGGACTGGTCTTTGGGGGCTCATCACCTTCAGTACATTTATGAAACTTACGACGGAACTTCCCAGGGGGCCAGGGAGGTCATCGACCAGATCAAGGCAGGGACTCTGGACATGGCTTCCTACAACAGGGTCAGCGAATTTCTGGATGCCTTTGACGTGCTGAAGCAGTACAATGTGTCCCGCAAGGATCCTCTGGGAGCGGATTATGATGAGATGGCCATCGATCTGGCAGATGGAAAGACGGCGTTCTGGTTCAACGGAAACTGGGCATGGCCCAACCTGGCGGAAGCGGGAGCCAAAAATGAGGATGAGTACGGATTTCTCCCCTATTTTTTAAACAATGATCCGGAAGATTTTGTGAACCGGCAGATCCAGGGCTCTCCGTCCAAACAGGTGATGCTGGACGGGCAGATGGCTTCGGACAAAGAGCAGGCGGCGGCCAGGGAATTTTTAAACTGGATGGTCTACAGCGAGATCGGGCAGCAGATGCTGGTAAAGACCTGTAACCTGATTCCACCTTTTCAGAATAATCCATACGAGCCTGCTGATCCGCTGAGCCGTGATATCTATGAAAAAGTCCATGAGGGCATGGCGTTTAACGCCTCGGCCATTGTGCCCAATGATCACTGGTCCGTGCTGGGAGCAGCCATGCAGAAATATCTGGCAGGGCGAAGCGACAGGCAGGAACTGATTGACTCCATCCAGAAATACTGGGATGATCAGAAATAGACTATAAAAAAACAGGAGGATACCACATGAAATCCCAAAGCAACGGAAAAGATTTTTGTATGTTCGCGCTGCCCGGACTGTTCTGCTTTCTGGCAGTGGTGATCGTTCCATTCCTTTATGGTGTGTACCTGACCATGACGGACTGGAACGGCGTGTCCCAGGTGAAGAATTTTGTAGGATTCCGGAATTTCGGAGCCGTCATAAAAGATGTACAGTTTTGGACTTCCCTGCTTCTCACCTTTAAATATGTGATCTTCGTGGTGGTGATCGTCAATGTGATGGCGTTCGGTATCGCCTACCTTCTGACGAGAGGAATGAAAGGCCAGAACTTTTTCAGAGCAGGCTTTTTTACGCCCAACCTGATCGGCGGCATCGTGTTGGGATATATCTGGCAGTTTGTGTTTTCCAGAGTGTTTGTCAGTATCGGAGATTCCACAGGCTGGAGCCTGTTTGAGGCTTCCTGGCTTTCAGACCCGGCAAAAGCCTTCGCAGCCCTGGTCATGGTGTCGGTGTGGCAGCTGTCAGGATATATGATCCTGATCTATGTAGCCGGATTTATGGGGCTCAGTGAGGATGTTATGGAAGCGGCCAGCATTGACGGCGCCTCCGGCTGGGTGAAGATGAGGCATATCATCATGCCCCTGATGATGTCCTCTGTGACCATCTGCCTGTTCCTCACTCTTTCCCGGGCATTTATGGTCTATGATGTGAACCTGTCATTGACGGCAGGGGCACCTTACGGAACCACGGAGATGGCAGCCATGCATGTGTATGAAAAGGCGTTTACGTCCCGTCAGTTCGGGGCAGGTCAGGCGGAGGCCCTGGTGCTGTTCCTGATCACGGCCTGTATCAGCGGCATTCAGGTATATCTGACAAAGAAAAAGGAGGTTGAGGCGTAATGGCACAGACAACAGTTGGAGGAACGAAGAAAAAGGTAAACAATGCTCTGGCTATGGCCGGTCTTGTGGTGGTATTTCTTGCTTATATGTTTCCCTTCGTCATGGTGGTGATCAATTCTCTCAAGCAGAAAAGAGATATTATCAAGAGCCCCTTTTCATGGCTTTTTACCATCAAGGGCCTGTCTTTTGACAACTTTGTGAAAGCCTTTGTCCAGATGGATTTTTTGAACGCGTTTAAAAATTCCCTCATTGTGACGGTGTCGGCCACGGTTCTGGTGACGATCCTGGCGGCCATGCTGGCCTACTATATTGTCCGTCATAAGAACTGGATCTCCAATATTACCTTTGCTCTCATGGTGGCATCTATGATTATTCCTTTTCAGGCCATTATGATTCCGCTTGTGAGCATTTACGGGGGAACTCTGAATGTGCTGAACCACAGAGCGACTCTGATCTTTATGCACACGGGATTTTCCATGGCCATGTCCGTATTTATGTTCCACGGCTTTATCAACGGAAATATTCCCATGGCTTTGGAGGAGGCGGCTTATATTGATGGGTGTACCCACTTCCAGACGTTTTTTCAGATCGTGTTTCCACTGCTGAAGCCCATCATCTCGACTATGGTGATCTTAAACGCCCTGGCTTTCTGGAATGATTTCCTGCTGCCTTCGTTGGTTCTGACCGACAAGAAGCTTTTGACTCTGCCCTTGTCTACCTACAGTTTTTACGGCACTTACTCTGCCGATTACGGCACGATCATGGCCGGGCTGCTGCTGTGTGTGATTCCGATTTTAATTCTGTATATCGCGTTGCAGAAACAGATCATCAACGGCGTGGTCACGGGAGCAGTGAAGTAAATGAAGGATGTTCTGCATTTGAGAGCTCCGGGGAACTGGCTCAATGATCCCAACGGATTTATCTATTATGAGGGGAAATACCATCTGTTTTATCAGTATTTCCCCTATGGGACCTCCTGGGGGACCATGCACTGGGGACATGGGGTAAGCCGGGATCTGGTACACTGGGAACACTTGGGAATCGCCCTGTTTCCCACCAAGGGATACGACAGGAACGGTGTGTTTTCGGGAAGTGCCCTGGAAAAGGATGGAAAGCTGTGTCTCTACTATTCGGCAGTGCGGTATCTGGAGACGGACGAGGAGGATATACACAGGGCGAAACATGATCATTATGAGACCAGCCAGGCCATGGTGATCTCGGGAGACGGGTTTCACTTCGACAACTGGAAAGACAAAAGGCAGATTATTCCCGTCATACGAGATGAGGCGGTGGCTGACCCGACTCACACGAGAGATCCCAAGGTGTGGCGGGAACAGGGAGAATACTATATGCTCCTGGGAAGTACCTGGAGGGGCCAGACAGGCCGGGCGGTTTTTTTCAAAAGCAGGGACGGAGAGAACTGGGAATACAAAAATCAGCTGAGATGTAACTGGTTCGGAAGAATCCTGGAGTGTCCGGATTTGTTTAAGGTGGGGGAGAACCGGGTGTTTATGGGTTCTCCCATGTATATCAATGAGGAGGGAAAGGGATATGAGCACCATGCTGTCTGCGCCCTGGCAGAGTTTGACAGGCAGACCTGCGGCCTGAAGCTTTCTGAGAAGTTTCAATATGTGGATTATGGCATGGATCTGTACGCGCCTCAGACCAATACAGACCAGGACGGCAGACGGGTTATGATCGCCTGGATGCGGATGGCCGAAGCTGTAGAGGGGGAGGACAGGAATCCCTGGATCGGAATGATGTGCCTTCCCAGAGTTGTGGAGGTGGAACAGGGGCATATCTGTTTCCGGGTCCACCCGGAGGTGGAGGGGTATTTCAGAGAGAAAACCGAAGACAGAGAGTGTATCGCCGGGAAAGGTGCCTGTCGAATCCAGACGGAGCTGAATGAGGGGGAGAGCCTGGATATCGGAGGTTATAGGATCTGGGTGGAACAGGGATTTGTGAAGGGGGACAGAAGCCGGGTGTTTCCCGATCTGGAAGGGTACAGTCTGGTGGGAAGCACTCCCGAAAGCCTTAAGCGCCATAAACTGGACGTGTTTGTGGACCCTAATCTTATCGAAATCTTTGTCAATGACGGCCAGTATGTGATCAGCCATGTGGTGTACGGGCTGGGCGGACGGGTGGAAGGGAAGGTTGAGAGGATGTTTGTGGGAGGCTGAGTTTTAGAAAGTTAGATTAGGTATTCGTGGGGACCTCCGTGAATACCTAAACCGGATATAGCGGAAGTTTAATTTCGTCATATCGCTGTTTGGTTGAGTGAGCGATGTCGTGGTGGTGCCCGAGAGAAAGGGTCTCCGGTCCAGGCTCAGATACGCTAAGCATTTCGATGAGCCCTAAAAACGGAAAACAGTCGGGGTGAGGCCCTCCTGTTTTCCTGGTCTCATCTCCATAGCGCAAATTCGCCCAGACTGGAGACCCTTTCTCTCGGGCAAAATCAGAATTCGCTAGCCTGAATATAGCTGGCTAAATGTGATTCCGGACTGGTTAGGGAATCGCTGCCCTGTAGAATCGAAGACCATACCAGGGCGCGGATTCTTCTGCAAATTGGCGTATTCGGGTTTTGATACACTTACGCGCGAATACTGCCTGATTCAACCGAATCAGTCTTCTATGAATTTCTGGAATTTCTCGATTTCTCAGGCTTTTGGGGATTAGCGGTTCTATCCAAAAGCGTAGCGGATAAAAAATATGGTGTGAAAGTCCGTAGATGTCGTAAACACAGTCTTTTGATATGACAAAAATATAGCGGGCAACACCGTCATTGACCAATAGAAAGTTGAAACAGCGACCCCCCTATAGGAAGCGCTTTGAGTGAGCGAGTCTTGGCCAGCGAATTTTGCTTTTGACAGCGAGGGGAGGGAGGCGTAGTGCCAGTCGGGTGAATTTATGCCATGGAGATGAGACCAGGAAAACAGGAGGGCCTAACCCCGAGTGTTTTCCGTTTTTAGGGCTCATCGGAATGTTTGGCATATCTGAACCCGGACGGCACTACGCCTCCCTCCCCTCGCTGGCCTGCGACAACCGCCGCCCTCGCTCGCTCAACAAAACAGCGATTTCATTATTTTGCCATTTCGGGCAAGAAATCGTTTTTAAAAGCCTAAAATAAATGACATTGATACCTGAATAGCAGCAAGACATGTTGCCTTAGTTGAAGGTTGCGTGTCAAAAGGAAAATCTTGATAAGCCTCCCCCTTTTTCGTATAATAGGGTCAGAGGAGGAACGCTTGTGAAACGGAAGTTTCACAACTGGAACGCGTTCCGACGACCTGGCAGGTGCCGCGAAGCGGCGCGTGCCGATTCCAAAAAGGGAGGGAAAAGATATGTACGCGTATTTTCCAAGCTGTAATTTTACGAAAGCCTCGCCTCAGACCAGTAAGAAAGTGAGGCAGTATCTGGCAGACGTCCATGGGATCCGGACTATCGGCTGTTGCCGCCCGGGCCACAAGAAGCTGTCAGAGGGGGAGATTCCCCTGACCATCTGTCAGTCCTGTTCCGCCATTATTCGTGAGAACACAGGAGTGGAGGACGTAAGTATTTTCCAGTTCCTCAATGAGGACAGCCGCTTCCCCTGGCCTGATTATCACGGGGAGGAGATCACCTTGCAGGACTGCTGGAGGGCTGAGGGGAAGCATGAGCTCCATGAGGCGGTCCGAAGCATTTTAAGGAAAATGAACATGAAGGTGGTGGAGCTTGAGGAGAACAGGGACATGAGCCGGTTCTGCGGCGTGTTCCGGTACAATCCCATGCAGGAGGCCAATATCCAGATCGCCCCTCACTATTTTGTGGACCATATGGAGGGAAAGCTGGAATTCCATACTCCCAAGGAGCAGCAGGCTCTCATGGAGGAAAACGGGAAGCGATATGACACAGAGCGGGTGGCCGTGTACTGTAACTCCTGCCTGCGAGGACTGATCCAGGGGAAAGTCAACGGAATCCATGTGATGGATCTGATGTTTCCGGAGAACGTATGATGGAATTAAAAAGGGCAGGTATAAAAGACGTGGATGAGATCTGGAAATTGCAGACAGAGGCCTTTGCCCAATTGCTGGCCAGATATGAAGACTATGACACCAGCCCGGGCAGTGAAACCATGGAGAGGATTGAAACAAAACTCAGACAGCCCTTTACCTATTTCTATTTTATGGAAGAGGCAGAAGGAGTAGTGGGCGCTATCCGGGTGGTGGACAGAAAAGACGGCAGCAGGAAGAGGATTTCCCCGCTTTTTGTGATGAAAGAATACCGGAACAAAGGCTATGCTCAGTCTGCCATAACAGAGGCCGAGAAAATCCATGGACAGGACAACTGGGAATTGGACACGATCCTCCAGGAAGAGGGAAACTGCTTTCTCTATGAGAAAATGGGTTATCACAGAACGGGAAAGTCAACGGTCATCAATGAGAAAATGACCATTGTGTATTATGAAAAAAATTAGAGTTGATTCCAGGCTCATGGATATGAACGGCAGATTACATGCCTTCCAGGTATATAGAACTATAGAACCAAAGTATTTGCGGTGTCCGGAAAAATCAGTTACAATGTTCACAGGATACAGAAAACAGAGCCCGCGGGTATGTCTGCCATATCCGCGGGCTTATTGTGAAAGAAGGAGAGGAAAACCATGAAAAAATTAGGTTTCGGACTGATGAGACTGCCCCTTTTGGACAAAGCGGATCCGGCAAGTATTGATGTAGAGCAGGTAAAAAAGATGGTGGATCTTTTTATTGAGAGGGGATTCACTTATTTTGATACAGCATGGATGTACTGTGGATTTAACAGTGAGCATGTGGCAAAGGAAGCTCTGGTAAACCGCTATCCCAGGGAGGCGTTCACTCTGGCTACCAAGCTTCACTCAGGATTTTTCAACAGCTTTGAGGATCGGGACAAGGTGTTTAACCAGCAGATGGAAAAGACGGGGGTGAGCTACTTTGACTACTACCTTCTCCACGGAATTTCCGGAAATAATTATGAAAAGTTTGAGAAATATGATTGTTTTCAGTGGCTTAGGGAAAAGAAGGAGCAGGGCCTGGTGAAAACCATGGGATTTTCTTTCCATGGCAACGCCCGGCTTCTGGACGAGATTCTGACAAAGCACCCGGAGATGGAATTTGTGCAGCTGCAGATCAACTATCTGGACTGGGAGAGTCCGTGGATTCAGTCAAGGGAATGTTATGAGGTGGCTGCGAGACATGGGGTTCCGGTGATTGTCATGGAGCCGGTGAAAGGCGGGACACTGGCCAAGGTTCCCGAAGAGGCGGAGAAGCTTTTAAAAGCCCAGGACCCGGAGATGTCGGTTCCTTCTTGGGCTGTGCGGTTCGCCGCTTCCCTGGACAATGTGATGATGGTGCTGTCAGGCATGAGCAATGTGGAGCAGCTGCGGGACAATGTAAGTTTTATGGAGAATTTTAAGCCTTTAAAAGAAGAAGAGAAGAAGATTCTGGAGAAAGTAACAGATATGATCAACTCCACGACAGCGGTGCCCTGTACGGGCTGCGCCTACTGCGCTGACGGCTGTCCGAAAAAAATCGCTATCCCCCAGTTCTTCTCTCTGTACAATGAAGATATGCGGGAGGCGAAAGAGAAAGGCTGGACCGCGAACCAGACGTTCTACCAGATGCTGGCGGAGAAAGGCGGCAGAGCAGGGGACTGTATCGGATGTGGACAGTGCGAGAGGATCTGTCCCCAGCATCTGCCCATCATTACGCATTTGAAGGCGGTTTCTCAGCATTATGACAAGTGAAAGTAAAAAGGAAGGAGATTTGTCATGAAAAAAAGGTTGTATCTTGTCCGCCACGGACAGACCATGTTTAATCACCAGCATCGAATTCAGGGGTGGTGCGATTCCCCTCTGACAGAGGTGGGAAAACGTCAGGCCATGGCGGTAAAGGATTATTTTGAAGGCCATGGAATTTCGTTTGACCATGCCTACAGCTCCACAAGCGAGCGGTGCTGTGACACCCTGGAATTGATCACGGATATGCCTTATACCCGGACCAAAAAATTAAAAGAGATGTTTTATGGGGAGCTGGAAGCGGAGAGTGAACGGCTTGGCAGCAGGGATCCAAAAGAATGTGAGACTTATTATGTCCGATTCGGAGGAGAGTCTTCCAACGCGGTCAGGGACCGGATGGTTTCCGCTTTAAAAGAAATCATGGACCGGAAGGATCATCAAAGCGTCCTGGCTGTCAGCCATGGGGGAGCCAGCTTCAATTTTCTCAGGGGAATCGGAGCGGATATGAGGCCCTACGCAGGGGGCATTACCAACTGCTGCGTCTTTGTGCTGGAGTATGAGGACGGCGGATTCCGGCTCGTAGAATGTATCGCCAATCCGGTGACGGATTCTCAATAGGTTGCCAGAGAAGGGATTTAAAGAAGGGAGAAAAACAGAATGTCAGTAAAAATGAGCAAGGCAGGCCAGGCGATGCCGGAGAAAACGGTACATATTGGCAAGGAGGCTTTTGAAGCCGCGGAAGATACAGAAATCCGATGGCTGGGAGGCGCGGGTGCTCTTATCAACAGCAGGGGAACGACGGTGATGATCGATCCGGTGCTTTCCGGGTTTGATATGCCCCTTTTGATTGAGGTGCCGCTGACGGAAGAGCAGGTGCCTCACCTGGACGGGATTCTGATTACTCACTGTGATAATGACCATTACAGCCGGGAGACATGCGGGAAACTGGCGCCTGTTACAAAGGAATTCCATGGTCCCCGCTATGTCGCGGGGCTGATGAAGGAGGAGCTGGACATCGACGGCGCGGGCCATGACATAGGAGATAAATTTACGGTAGGCTCTGTGACCGTTACCCTGACCCCGGCGTGGCATAACTGGCAGAACGAATCGCCGAAACACCATACTCGGGAATTCGCCAGGGAGGATTACTGCGGCTTCTGGCTTGACACACCGGACGGCAGCATCTGGGCCGTAGGGGACAGCCGCCTTTTGGAAGAGCAGCTTCATATGCCGAAGCCAGACGCCATCTTGTTTGATTTTTCAGACAGCCGCTGGCATATCGGTCTGGAAGGGGCGGTGAAATTCGCGGCTGCTTACCCGGATACGCCGCTGATTCTATGGCACTGGGGCAGTGTGGACGCGCCGGAGTGGAAAGAATTTAACGGAAATCCAGAAGAATTGTGCCGCCGGATTGTCAATCCACAGCGTGTGGTGGTTTTAAATCCAGGGGAAAGTTATAAGCTGAAAGCCGGCTGTTTATGAAAATGGCTGGATGGTCCTGAAAAATTTCTGTTTACGAAAAGACATCGTTCCGGTTACAATAGTGATAGCAGGGAAAAGGAAGGAGATTTGCTATGCGAATCGGAGTTGTGGGAAACGGCAATATCGTAAAGAGATTTTTAAAGGACACCTGGGAAGTGGAGGCTGTGGAGACAATGGGGGGTCTGCGTGAGGGAGCAAAGCCGTCATAAGGGCGAGGAGCTGGCCCTTGCCTATGGCATGGAGGTACATACGGATTACGAAAAATTTCTGGAACAGGAGGATATGGACGGGGTTTATATAGGACTTGTCAATACCCAGCACTATCCCTATGCCAGACAGGCGCTTTTGGCCGGAAAACATGTGATCTGCGAGAAGCCTCTGACGGTCACATGGGCTGAGGCCAAAGAACTGGCCGGTCTGGCCCTGGAGAGGAACCTGTTTTTCTGGGAGGCCTTTAAGCTGCCTTACGGGCCCGTGGTTCCGGTGGTAAAAAAGCATCTGGACAGGCTGGGGCCTATTCGGCTGGTTCAGTGCGGCTACTGCCGGACAGGGAAGGCCTATGAAGAGTATCGGTCAGGTCTGGTCCGTCCGGTCCTTGACCCCAAGAGCGCCGGGGGAAGTCTGTACGACGTGAATGTGTACAATCTCCATTTCGCTGTATGGCTTTTTGGAAAGCCGGAGCGGGCAGAGTATTTCCCGGCAAACAGAGGATTCAACGGCGTGGACACCTCCGGCACAGCGATTCTTCAGTATGACGGCTTTCAGGCGGTCTGTACGGCGGCCATGGACTGTAACGGCGACAATTTCTGTATGGTACAGGGAGAAAAAGGCTGGATCAAGGTGGAGGGGCCCATAAGCTCTTGTTTGCGGGCTGTCCTTCATACAGATGGTGAGACAGAGGTCATCGGGGAGAACCCGGATAGAGGGCGGCTGAAACCGGAGATTCAGGAATTTGCCAGGCAGTTTCATGAAAAAGATTACAAAACCTGCTATGAGACCCTGGAACACAGTTTGACAGTGATGGAGGTGTTGGAACAGTGCCGAATAAGAGGATAGGGCTGGCAAGCGATATTGACGGAACCCTGGTGTTTCACCGAACGGAAAATTTTTCAGAGGACTCGGGAAAACCGGATACTTACACGAAAGAAGGGGATCTGGAGGCTATCAGGGCGTGGCAGGCTAAAGGAGGCCTGTTCGGTCTTTGTTCCGGACGTCCTGTGGCCAGTGTGTTTAATCTGTTTTCGGGGATCCGGCCGGATTTTTATATCGCGTGCAGCGGGGCGGCGATTTTTGATCAGGACAAAAAGCCGGTCTATGAGGCGGTGATCGAAAAGGAGGAAGTGAGAGAACTGTTTGAAAAATATAAAGACTCCACGATTTTTGATGCCTTCCACACAGACAGCAGAGACACGCTGTACAGGACCCGGCACAGCGGACGGTCAGATGTGAAGGAGGTGCTGGTCACATCTTTGGAGGACCTGGGAGAAGCGAAGCTCTACAGCGTGTCCCTGATTTTTAAAGACAGTCAGATGACCGAAGAGGCATGTCGGCATATCAATGAAAATTGTCCCGCGCTGGAGGCTTTCCAGAATAAAAATTCCGCGGACATCGTGAAAAGAGGCTGTTCCAAAGGCCAGGGAGTTCTGCTGGTGAAGGAGCGATTGGGGATAGAGGTTATGGCAGGAATCGGCGATTCTTTTAATGATCTGCCCATGCTTGAGGCGGCATGGCCTTCTTTTACGTTCCACAACTCACCGGAGGACATTCAAAACCAGGTGGCTTATGTGGTGGATTCGGTGGCAGAGGCACTGGAAGTCTTGAGGAAGAATCTTTCAGAGGAAATAAAAAGTCAAAGGAGATAAACGCTATGGACATCATCAGTCAGTCAATCCACATCAATCACTTAAAGAATCGTCTTGTAATATCAGTCCTCAGGGAAAAGCCGGCAGGGGCCAGCTGTCCATGGCGTCAGATGACATACTGGAAGCGATGAGGACATTGACTTGTGTTGTCCATGAGACGGACGTAGAGACATGGCCCATATCAACCATGGGGGAAGCCTGTGGGTTGTTGGAGAAAGCGGGAGTGGACCTTTTAGATATTACGGGAGACCTTTTTGGGCACATGATACCGAGCCGCGGGGGGCGGGCCATCTTCAAGGATGCCAGGTGGGCGGACACAGAAGAGGAACCCCAAGGTTAATAGGCGCGAAATGGCTGCCGGTTGGCCGGTCTGTAAGGCTGGTGAATCGTGGACAGGAACAGAAACAGGGAGATGGGCGGCTTGTCCTAGACGGGAGCCGCCCAATTCTTATGCTTTTGTTTCACTTATCTTTCAAATAGGGCTCCACCAAATTGGAGGCATGAGCCAGGAGGGTTTCATACCAGAGCCGGCCGGTATCCGCATCCGCCGCGTTTAAAGGAAGCCTGTCCCTGGTCTGTAATAGTTCCTCACAGATGAGAGCCATAATCCTTCCCTTGGGCTCTGGTTCCCCGCCCTGGGAGAGGCGGTGGAGAAAACAGGCAAGGGTGTATTCCCCATATTTGACAAGCTCCCGATACTGGGAATTCTGCTGGCTGGGGATGGTCCGGGGGTCAAAGGAATCGCCCATTTGGGAACAAAGGTCATCTAAGAGCCGTTGGATGACAGCGTCTGTGTCCAGCCCCGTGGCCTGTACAGCTTGGCTGTAGCAGCTCTGCTGCTGCCGGATAATGAATTTCTGGCTGTTGAGGGCGTCATCTACAAGGTGGCCGGGAAACTTATCCTGGATATCCAGACCAAAGTCACCGCCGCCCCTGGGCTCCCAGTATTCTTTCAGAACATAGAGGCTTAAGTCTGTTTCAAAGGTCAGCGCGGTGGGGATATGGCAGCCCCCCACACACTCCAGTCCGGTTTCCGTGACCATATACTGCTGATAGAAGACCCAGCCGTAGCAGGTGACAGTATGGGTTGTCGGACTGTTTTCCTTTGGAGTGCCTGACACCTCTTCCAGCATGACAAAATCACAGCAGGCAAAATCGTAACTTTCCATATAGGAATTTCCATATCTTTCCATAATGGCATTGTGGATGGCTTGATCCAGTGCTGACCGGACGGGTTCAGTCAAAATCTCCTCCGTCTCATCAGCCTCAGGAGCCGTCTCAAGGGCAATGGGCATGTGGAAACGGTCTGCGTAACGGAGAGCGTGGAGATCCCAGGGGACGTAGCTGACAGCCATCTGCTCCTCAGGCGACAGGCTGTTGAACATCTCCAGCCATCTGATGGTATCCTCTGACAGATCCTCTCTTTTGTACCATTGGTCAAGAGATTGGATCATGGTGCCGTCATCGCCAGGGGTTTCCGAGACAGACAAGGTTTCGTCCGTGCTGACTTGCGCGGTATCACTTTCTTTGCTCAGGTCTTTGCCGGATTTTTCTGCCGGATTGGTCAGGAAACATATGGCCACTGCCACACAGGCGGTCCCGGCAGCGGCTATCATCCAGAATGCCGGTTTTTTATAACACAGCACTTTGTGTACCCGTTCTTTGATGTTGCTTTCCCCGAAGGCAAGGGGACAGGCGCTGACCAGCCTTCGGTGGAGGCTTAAGGATACCAGGGCATGGGAATAGGCCTTCTTTCCATCCGGACTCATGTCACGGATCACGCTCTCGTCGCAGGCCACTTCGATGTCCCGGCAGAAAAGGACATAGGCTACCCACATCAGGGGGTGGAACCAGTACAGAGACAAAAGCAGATACCCCAAAGGCTTCCACCAGTGATCCCGCCGTTTCAGGTGGGCCTTTTCGTGGGCCAGCACATAGGGGAGTTCTTGCTCTATGATATCAGAGGGCAGATAGATCCGTGGACGGAAGATTCCCAGGATAAAAGGAGATTCGACCTGGTCGCAGAGCCAGATATTCTTCTGAAAAGGGATAGCTTCTCTCACGGTTTGTCGTATCCGAAGGAAACTTATGAGGCTGTGAAGAAGGAGTATGGCGAATCCCAGAAACCACAGGAAACCGGCGAGCGTGATCCAGACATGCAGGGGATTGACGCTGGCCCCGGCAGCAGGAGAAAGAGTCTCGCTCAAAATGGGATTCACCATACTGTTGACTGCGAGGATACCGGTGGTGACGGTGGGGCGCTCCCCATACTGGACCTCATAGGGGCTTAACAGCTGGGAACTTGGAATCAGGCTTAAGGGGCTTTCCAGGAAAAAGGGACATAAGAGCCGGACCGCCACCATTCCCCAGAGAACACAGGTGAGCCATTGGGGAGCTTTTTTCATAAAAAGGCGCAGAGCCATGACAGCCAAAACCAGCCATCCGGCGGAGACGCTCATATTGAGTAATTGAAGAAAGATTTTGTCCAAACCCTATTCCTCCTTTCCCGCCTGATAACTTTTCGGAATCTTAAGCCCTGATTTTATAAGGCTTTCAGACCCTTATTTCAAAAAATCACCCACTTTTTTTCAAAAAACGCTTGACAAATCGCTCAAAATTTGCGGCGAAGCCGATTGAGTA